>CAZAQA010000001.1:0-213586 GCA_964487375.1 uncultured Anaerolineae bacterium
GCCGAGGCCCTGCAGGCCGCGCTGGACGACCTGGCCGCCTTCGCCGAGGCCCTGGAGCGCGTCCTCCAGCGCGGCTACGAGTCCAACCTGGACGACGGCGTGCTTATCAACTTAGCACCGTTGCACGAACTGGTCCCCTGGCCGCGCAAGAAGAAGGTGGCTGGCCGCCGGATGAGCGAACTGGAAATCACCTGGCACGCCCTGGAGGCCGGTGAGTACGACTGGGCCCACATGGCCATGCGCTACTGGCCCGACCGCGTGCAGGAGAAAGCAAAGCGAGACAAATCGCTGGCCATCGCGCATGGATTGTGAGGAGGAGAAGGCCCTCACCCTACTCCCCCAGCTCCTCTCCCCTCTCCCAAGGTTGGGAGAGGGGAGAGGGGTGCCGAGCGTGAGCGAGGTGGGGTGAGGGATGAGGGCAAGGCAACACAATCAAGGAGGAGGCAGTCCATGACCCGATTCAGGCGTATCCGCGATGTCTTGGCTCGTGACCTCAGCAAGCCCATTGAAGAGGTCATCAAACTCAGCCAGACCGACGAAGACGTCGTCTACACCGAATTGACCGAGTACGTCATTACGGACAACCTGCGCCGCTACTACACCGACCTCTTGCGAGCCATTAACGAATCAATTTTCAATCCCACTGAAGGCATCGGCGTGTGGGTCTCCGGCTTCTTCGGTTCCGGTAAGTCCGCGTTCGTCAAGAACCTGGGCTATCTCCTGGCCAACCCCACGGTCAAAGGAGAACCGGCATCAGACATCTTTATCCGTCGCGTGCGCGAGGCCGCGCCCGACGATGCCACCCTGCCCGACCTCATTCGCAACCTCACCCAGCGCGTGGCCTTCGAGGTCATCATGTTCGATGTCTCCGCGGATCGCGCCGTACAGCGAGAGACCGAGCGTTTGGCAGAGATCATGTACCGTGTCCTCCTGCACCAATTGGACTACGCCCACCGCCGCTACGAACTCGCGGAACTGGAAATCGAACTGGAAGCCGAGGGGAGATTGGGTGAGTTCGTGAAAACCATCGCCGCGCTTCAGCGGGAGAAGGGCGGTTCCGCACCGCGCGCGAATGCGTCCCTTCCTCTCACTCTGGAGGGCCAGGTCTCTGCCGAGGACTACGCCATCTGGCGCACGGTGCGCGCCGGCGCCCAAGCCGTCAACCGGGCCAGCGTCGCGCTGCACCGGATGGACCCGACAACTTACCCGCGACCCGAAAGTTGGGCCGAGGTCGCCCGGGCCCGTCCTGTGGACGTCACCGTGCACCTGCTCATCGAGCGCACCTTTGACCTGGCCGCTCGACGTCGGCCGGGCAAGGCCGTCTTCTTCATCATTGACGAGGTGGGCCAGTATGTGGCCCGCAGTGGCGACAAAATCCTGGACCTCCAGGGCGTGGTACGCGAGTTCGGCGCTGCAGGGCGCAACCGTGTGGTGCGCGGCGAAGCCCCCGCGCCCGTGTGGATCGTGGTCACCTCCCAGGAGAAACTGAACGAGGTGGTGGACGCCATCGGCGACAAGCGCATTGATTTGGCCAAACTGCAGGACTCCTTCCGCTACCACGTCGACCTGGGGCCCCAGGACATCCAAGAAGTTGCCGCTCGTCGCGTCCTCGCCAAGAAACCCGAGGCCATTCCCTTCCTGGGGGACCTCTTCGAACGCCACCGCGGGACCCTCAACAGCCACACCGCGCTGGAACAGAGCAATCGCTTCCGCCCTGTGGAAAAGGAAGCATTTATCGAAACGTACCCCTACCTCCCCCATCTTATCGGCTTGTCCATCGATATCATGTCCGCGCTGCGACTGCAAAGCGGCGGCGTGCGTCATCTGGGGGGCAGCAACCGTACCATCATCAAGCAAGCCTACGAAATGCTGGTCAACGAGCGCACAAACCTGGCCAACGCATCCATCGGCACCCTGGTCACCCTGGACAAGGTGTATGAACTGGTGGCCCACAACATTTCCTCGGAGAAACAACGGGACATCCACGACATCGATCAGAGGTTTGGCGCGGATTCATGGGAAGGCCGGGTGGCTCGGGTCCTGGCCCTCATCGAACAGGTTCAGCACCTGCCCCGCACCGCGCGTAACATCGCAGCCCTGCTCTACGCGCGGCTAGGCGATGACCTTCACCTAACCGACGTCAAAGAAGCCCTCCACCATCTGGAGGAAGCCCGCTTTGTCCGCCAGGCCGAAGGGGGATGGAAATTGCTCACCCTCGCGGAGAAGACCTGGGAGACCGAACGCGGGGAAATCAAGGTATCCCCTTCCCAGGAACTTGATTTGTTGCGTCACATCCTGGAACGCCTGTGGGAGGAGCCTGGCCTGCGGAATATAACGTATCGAAACTTGCGCAATTTCACCTTTCGAGTGACGTTTCAGGGGCACCAGGTTAGCCGCAAGGGCGACCTGGAATTGCATCTCTTCCTGGCCGACGACGCACAGGACCTGTCCCGACGCGTCGAGACCAGTCGGCGGGACACCCGCGCCACGGCCCAGCGCCATGAAATCCACTGGCTCTTCCCTCGCACCCCAGCCTTGGACAACGCGCTACAAGAACTCGGGCGCTCCACGTTCATGATCAACAAGTACGACCAGATCATCGCCCAGGGACGGGGAAGTGAGGAACAAAGGGGCAACCTGGAAAATGAGAAACGCAACCGCCAGCGGTGGCAAACCGAGGTCGAACGCTACTTGCGGGAGGCCCTGCTCCAGGGCGTAGGCGTGTTCCGGGGCCAGGCCCGCACCGCGGCCGAATTCCGCGCCCGACAGTGGCGGGACGTTGTCCGGGGCCTCGTGGATTGGGTGGTACCCGAACTGTACAACCGCCTGGAGGAAGGCAGTGTCTCTTTACCACCAAAATCCGCCCAAAAGGTTCTGTCGGCAGATTTTCGTTATTTGCCCCCCGTCTTTTACACCGGAGATGACGCGCTGGGCGTGATAGTAGAGGGGCCAGACGGTTACATCGTCGACGTGGATGCTCCGGTGGCCGCGGCCATCCTCGCGTACATCCGCCAGGAACAGGAGTACGGTCACAGTGTCACCGGCAAGAAATTGGAGGAGCACTTCAGCGGCCCCCCTTATGGCTGGCGGACAGAACTGGTACAGGCCGTGCTGGCCTTGCTCCTGCGTGTGGGCCAAGTGGAAGTGGTGGCCCAAGGGCGACGTCACCGTCAAGCCGATGACCCTCAGGTGCGGCGTATCTTCGCAGGGATGCGAGAGTTTCGCGCCGCCACCTTCCGCCTCCGCCAGCAAATGGACATTCGTACCCTGGTGCGCGCGGCCAAAACCCTGGGCGACATCCTGGGGCAGGACATCTCGCCTGAGGAAGCCGTTATCCACGAAACCGCTCGCACCTGGGCCGAAGAACAGTTCAACGAAGCGCGGGTGATGCAGACACGGGCCCGGGACGGAGGATTCCCTGTCCTGCTGGAACCCATCGACGCCTTCCTTCGCATCACCGATGATCTCAGCAAGGCTGAAAGCGAGGAAGTAGTTCGCATGCTGGCCGAGGAAGGTCAAGACCTGAAAGACGCGCTGAAAGCCTACCAGCGAGTTCGTCCTATCCTCGAAGACAAAAACCTGAGGGCTCTCCTCCACGCGCGAGACATTCTCCTGCAATTCTGGCCTGACATCGCGGAGTTAGTGACCGACTCCGGTGTTGTAGAACGAGTCACTCGCGCCCAGGAGATTTTGGCGGGACCTGACCTCCCCGATCGAGTGAGCGATGTTATCGCGGCCGCGGACGAGGCGGCTGCCGCCTATCGGCGCCTGTACAAGGACCTGCACCTGCGCCGGGGAAGCGCCTATCAGGAAGCCCTGGAACAGGTACAACAGTGGCCGGAGTGGGAACAGGTGGCCATTGCCGAGCGGGAGCAGGTCATCCATCCTTTGGTTCAGCGCGCGTGCGCCACCCTGGAATACGACGAGGAGACCGGCGTGTGTCGCCATTGCCATGCCCGCATCCCGACCATGCGCTCCGACCGGCGCGCGGTGGAAGGCTACCTGGAGGAAGTGCGCCAGGCCCTGCGCGAGCGCATCCCGCCTGAAATAGAAGCCTCCACCGTGGTGCGTCTGCGCTTGCGCGACCTGGGGCCGTTTACGGTCCTCCGTACAGTGGAGGATGTAGACACCCTGCTGGAGACCCTGCGTCAGGCTTTGCTGGAACGCATCGAACAAGGGGAGGAGGTGGAGATTGAGTGAGTTCGGCGTGCTGCTCAACGCCGCACTGTACCACGGGCTGCTCCCCTGGCCTGATGCGGCCCGGGCCTGGAAGGACCTGCAGGCTGGTACGTACCCCTGGGCCCACATTGCGCCTCAAGTCCGGCCTGCGGATTCGTAGAGATGGCTCATAATGTGTATAATAGTGTGTAGTACATGGTGACGATAAGGAGGATACCGATGGGACGTTTTCACCGGGCTCAGGTGCTCCTGGAGCCTGAACAGTACCGACAGTTGCAGCACCTGGCCCGTGCCCGCAGCCTGCAACAAGGGCGCCGCGTGAGCGTCAGCCAGGTCATTCGGGAACTACTGGACCAGGCGCTGGCCCAGGAAACAGAGCGCGAGCGCCAGGCCCGCACCGCGCTGCAGGCCCTGTTTGCACTGGGCGACGCAGTTCAGGCCCGCCATCCTCAGCCCCTGCCGGAAGATTGGCTCCAACGTGACCGAGAGGAACACGACGATGCTCGCCTTTCCGAACTCTTCGCTGGTCGTTGATGCCGGCATAGCGTTGGTGGTTGTCCTCCCTCATCCCTACCGGGAACATGGCAAACGGTTCTGGCAGCGCTGGGTCGCCACCCCGCGCCCGCTCCTGGCTCCACACCTGTGGGTAGCCGAAGTGACGTCGGGCCTCCGACGAGCCGTGTGGGAGAGCATTCTCACACCTGCGGAGGCAGAACAGGCGTTAGAGCATCTCTTGCGGCTACCCATAACCTTTGTCCCTGACGCTCACTTGGCCTCCGGCGCGCTGGTCTGGGCCGGGCAATTGCAGCAGAAGCGAGCCTATGACGCCTTTTATGTTGCCCTGGCCGAAGCGCGTGGGGCTGAGTTCTGGAGTGCGGATAACCGCCTGGTGCGCGCGTTGCGCCAACAGGGCCATACCTGGGCTCATTGGATAGGCGACGTCGGGAAGAACGAGGAAGAGCCCACCAAACCGCAGTCCTGAGGAGCACATCATGGGCCAGGTAAGCGATTTCATCCGTGACGTCATCCGCCAGCATCTGGACACACATCGCATTGTCGTCTGGTACGACCCTGAGGGTATTTATCGCTCCTTGCTGGAGGAGGAGTGGGAGGGCGTGCAGGTCTTGCGCTACCAGGGCGCCTACCTGCGCCTCCGTCGCGAGGCCGATGCTGCCCTGGAAGCCGGAAGCACCTCCGAACGCTTGGGGGAAACACTCCCACCGGTGCTGATTTATCTGCCCATGCCGCGCCAGGACACCCAACACGCCCTGGTCGAACTGGAAACCACAGGCGTGGTGCTCGCGCCCGGCGCGCGGCCCGACCCCCGCAGCGACCTGCCCAGGGACACCAGCCTGGCCGCGTTGGCGCGGGAAGCCCTGAAGGCCCACCTTCCCGTGTCCGTGGTCGAACAGGTCGTGGCTGACGTGGCTGCGGGCAAGCTAGGCCTGAAAGACCTGGATAACCTCGTCCGCCCGCCCGAAGTCCCTTTCAGCCTGAGCACCTTGTACCGAGCCCAGACTCCCGAAGAAATCACCCTAGCCTTCCTAACCGATGAGACGCAGGACCAAGTACTTGAGAAGCGAGGTCTCCTGCCCGACCTGGAAACCTTCTTGCGGGAACACTTTGGTCTCTCCCAAATCCCATCCGGCAATGTGACCGGCCTGCGCCGATATGTCGTGGCTCATCTGCTCATCACCGAGGCAGCCGTCAGCAGTGGAACGGCTGAAGAAACCGTGTGGCAAGGGCTGCCGGTGGTCACCACGGCCCAGGCACGCGCACTGGCGGTGAACACAGTGCAGCGCTGGCGGCGCGACCGTAACCTGGCCCAAGCTTACCGGCAGTGGGCCCACCAGGTCGCCGAAGATATTGCCCTGCCCTTAACCAACCTGGAGACCGAGCACCTGGCCCCGGTGGAGACCTTTCCCGAGGTGGACAACATCCTGCTCGACCGCCTGGCCGACGCTCTGGCCGACGCGGTTGACGATCCGGCTGCTCGCGAGCGCGTGCGCGACCTCGCGCAAGTGCGTAGCCGGGGCTTCTGGCCTGACTACGATCCGGATCTCCGTCGACGCTGGCAGGCCCTCTTGCACGCCGGTGCTGTTTTGGACGTGGCCGCGGCGGTGCAGCACACCCTGCGTAAGGGTCGAGCCTGGCAGGTAGAGGAGCTTATCCTCCAGTATGCCGACCGGGAGAGGGGCTGGTACCGGCTGGACCAGGTGTACCGCCACTTTGAGGTGTCCCGTGAGGCCTTGCTCGACCTTCCACCACACCGCGCATTTACCCGTCTCGAGAGCGCAGTGCGCCGATCCTACCGCGACGCCGTCCACCGCATGGCCGAACGCCTGGTGACCACGTGGGAGCGAAAAGGCATAGAACACGTGGAAACCGTACCCTTGCAGCGAGAACTGTTCCGCCAGGTCGTCCTTCCCCTCCTGCAAGAGAAACAGCGTGTGGCCTATATCCTGGTGGACGCGCTGCGCTACGAACTGCTGGTTGAACTACTGGCAAAGGGCGACAGCGGCGACGCCTTCATCCGTCAGCATGACCTGCGGCCCACGCTGGGCTCCCTGCCTGCTATTACCGTGCTGGGCATGGCCGCGCTGCTCCCTGCCGCGGAGGGTAGCCTGGGCCTGACCGAGGATCGGGGCCAGATCGTGGCTGAGGTAGACGGGCGCCCCTTGCACACTCGTGATGAACGCATCCGCTTCCTGGAAGAACGGCTCAAGGCCATCAAGATACAGCGGTTTGCCCACCAAAAATTGGAAAACCTCCGCAGCATCTCCGACCGGGCGCTCGAGGACCTCAAGCAGGTGGACTTCCTCTTGGTTACTTCTCAGGAAATTGACCAGGTGGCCGAAAACATGAGTCCCACAGACGCCTATGACCAGTTCCGCCGCGTGTTTCGCGACCTGTGGCGCGCGCTGCGCCGCCTGGCCGACGCCGGCTTTGCCCACGTTATTGTCACCGCTGACCACGGTTTCCTTCTCTTTGGCGACGCCGTGGAGGAGGGGGACAAGGTGGATCCCCCCGCGGGAGAGACGGTCAAGGTGGGACGGCGCTACTGGATTGGTCGCGACGGTGCGCGGGGTCGCGCCTACGCTTACTTTACGGCCGCGGATTTAGGGCTGACCGGCGGGCTGGAGTTTGCCTTTCCGCGCGGGGTCAGCGTGTTTCGGGCCGCGGGAGGACACGCACATTACTACCACGGTGGTATCTCCTTGCAGGAACTGGTCGTTCCCCTGTTGCACATACGGCTGCAGGCAGCAGGCGAAGAGGTTCGAGGTCGCATCGTCTGGTATCTGGAACCGGCAGGTGATCGTGTGACCAGCAAGCTTTTCCGTGTCACCGTCCGCGCTGAGGCCCAGGAACTCTTCCGCCCGTCCCAACGCGTGCGTCTGGAAGTACTCGTTAATAACAAACCACTTGTACCTCAGATTCTTGCCAACGGATGTGTGTACAGCGAGATGCTGGACGTTCTTACGATTGAAGAGCCGGAGCCTGGCATGCCCTACCCGCCCTGCCAGGTCACCCTTGTTCTGTCCGAGCTCCCTGACTCGGGCACCCTGGAACTGGCCCTTGTGGACGCGGACACCGGCGCGCGGCTGGCGGGTCCCATCTCCTTGCCCATTGATATCGCCATTCGTTGAGGTTAGGGAGCGAAAGGAGTACACAAAAGCGATGACGGAGAGAGTGATTACCTCGGATGTCTTGGACGAAAAGGCAAGCCAGATCTTCGCCGGGCGCGTGGTGCGCAAGGACTTGGTCCGCCAAGTGAAAGTGGGCGCCAATGTGCCTGTGTATGTCCTCGAGTTCCTATTGGGGCAATACTGCGCCACCGATGATCCGGTCGCCATTGAGACCGGATTGCGTTTGGTGAACACGACACTGGCCCAACAGTTCGTGCGCCCGGACGAGGCCAACAAAGTACAGGCCCTGGTCAAGGAAGAGGGGCGTTACCGCATTATCGACAAGGTGAAAGTACGCCTATTGGAAACCGAGGATAAGTACTGGGCCGAACTGGTGAACTTCAACCACCGCTACGTGCACATTCCCCAGGGCTACGTGCGGCAGTACGACCGACTTCTGGAAGGCGGCGTGTGGGCTGAGATCGAACTCGAGTACTTTCCCGAAGAACAGCGCGGGGGCGTCATTCGCCCCTTCTTCATTCGCGAGTTGAAGCCCATCCAACTGGCCTCTTTCGATCTAGAAGACTACCGACGTCGCCGGGCTGAGTTCACCACTGCAGAGTGGCTGGACCTCCTCATTCGTTCCATTGGGCTGGAGCCACAGGGAATGGACTGGCGCCTGAAAATGCACATCCTCACCCGGCTCGCCCCCATGGTGGAACGCAACGTCAACCTGGTGGAACTGGGTCCCCGGGGCACGGGTAAGTCCTTCGTCTACCGTGAGGTCACACCGTATGCCATTCTGGTTTCGGGCGGCAAGACGACAGTGGCGAACCTGTTCTACAACATGGCGACCCGACGCATGGGTCTGGTAGGCATGTGGGATACAGTGGCTTTCGACGAGGTGTCAGGCATCCGCTTCAACGACGTGACTGCCTTGCAAATCCTCAAGGACTACATGGAAAGCGGATCTTTTAGTCGCGGGCGGGAGGAACTGGTCGCCGAGGCGGGCATCGTCTTCCTGGGCAACATCAACATTCCCTTGGAGGTGCTGTTGCGCACGGGCCATCTCTTCCAGCCCTTTCCCGAGGAGATGCAGGACATGGCCCTCCTGGACCGCGTTCACCACTACATCCCCGGCTGGGAAGTGCCCAAACTGCAGCCTGAGATGTTCACCAATCACTACGGTTTCGTGGTGGATTATCTGGCTGAGGCCTTGCACGAACTGCGCCGCTTCAACTACACCGATGTGGTCAATCGTTATTTCTCCTTTGGCAGCCACCTAAACGCTCGCGACGTGAAGGCCGTGCGCAAGATGGTTTCTGCCTACCTGAAACTTTTGCACCCTCATGAGGAATTTACCCGCGAAGAGTTGGAAGAATACCTGCGCTTTGCCATGGAAGGTCGTCGTCGTGTCAAAGAGCAACTTAAGCGTATGGGCGCGTTTGAGTACTACCAGACGTCATTCTCGTACATTGACAACGAGACGCGGGAGGAGTTCTTCGTTGGCGTGCCTGAGGAGACAGGGCAGGGCCTGATCTCCGCCGACCCGCTACCTCCGGGTACAGTGTACACCGCGGCCCTGACGGGCGGCGAAAAGGTAGCGCTACACCGCATCGAAGTGACACGCATGTCCGGAACCGGTAAGTTAACCGTCACCGGCACCCGCGACCGGGCCATGAAAGAATCGATCACCACCGCGTTCCACTATATCAGGGCCAATAAGCGCCAACTGGGCGTGGAGCGCGACATCGAGAGTTACGACTTCCACGTGCAGGTAGTGGACCTGATGAGCCAGAAAGAGGGAAGTGAGGGGGGCGTAGCCTTCTTCGTGGCCCTTTACTCGGTGATTCAGAACAAGCCTGTGCTGCCGGGCCTGGTCGTGCTGGGCGAGATGACCATCCAGGGCAACATTCTGCCCGTGCGTTCCCTGACCGAGCCGCTGCAGATTGCCATGGAAAACGGCGCCCGGCGTGTGCTGCTGCCCATGGCCAACGCGCGCCACCTGGCCGCGGTCCCGCCAGATGTGCTGGAGAAAATCGATCCTATCTTCTACAATGACCCGTTAACCGCAGCAATCAAAGCGCTCGGTCTTTCGTAGCCTTCGGAGGGTCGTCGTGTCAAATCAAATGATAATGTGCTGATTGACTGACAAATCGCCAATTGACGACATAGATGTAAATAGACCGCCTGGCTCGCGCCCTGGTCCATAACCCCGATGTCCTCGTCTTGGACGAGCCGACCAACGGCCTCGACCTGCCGGGTCGCCTGTACGTGATGGACGCAGTACGCCGGCTGCTCAGGAAGGGCAGGACGTTGCTCCTGGTGACCCACCGTCTGGAGGAGATCCCGCCCGAAGTGGATTACATCGTGCTCCTGAAGCGGGGACGCGTACTGGCAGAAGGACGAAAAGCAGAGGTTCTCAACGACCGGTGGCTGAGTGAGCTCTTCGGCCTTCCTTTGCACGTGATATGCCACAACGGCTACTACCAGGTTCTACCTGAGACCCGGAAGGAGAAATCGGGGACGGACGTGACGCCTCACTTTTCAGCCGGCGTTCCGCCTGAGGGGACGACGGCCTGAAAGAAGGTTGGAGCCATCTCGCGTGAATCATGCGGATTCCCACCACATGGGCGGTCATCGTGAACGAGTCACCTCGTTTCTGTCGATTCAGGCTCAGCGCGATGGATAAAAGTTAGGACCAGCACCAGACGTTGCAGCCGGCCAACAAGGCCGCTTGATGGAGACTTCTCCGCCCGGGCCGCCATGAGTGCAGCCCGGATCTGCCGCTCCCGCTCTGCCTCGCGGCGCCTCTCCTTCAAGTACTCCTTTCCCAACTGCTGAGCGAGGAATGGATTGAATATCATCTTGCGCCTCTCCTTTCGGGATCGGTCATCGACAAGGTCTTCTTGGCTTGGGCCTCACCCGATCCTCTGTGTGCCCAGCCGGGGCTACCGTTTGCGTCTACACACAGGATAGCGGTCAACCGGGTGATCGGTCATCGCCCAAGGTGGGTGATTCGTGTAGGTGATTGAGGAGTACCGTGACGACGAATTCAGGAGGTTTAAGCTGGAGTGGCCAACGGAAAGCTCTCCAAAAAGAAGTATAGGGCCCGTGGACCTACAGGAGGCCCAGTTCCCTCGCCCGCTGGATGGCTTCCTGTCGCCGATGGACGCCCAACTTGCCGTAGATGTGCTTGATGTGCGTGCGAACGGTGTTAGTGGAGATATAAAGCTCCCGGCCGATTTCCGTGCTGGACAGGCGCGTGGTCAGAAGGCGCAGCACCTCCAGTTCTCGCTCGCTGAGGGGCTCGACCAACGATGGCGGAGAGGGCTTGCACTCCCCGTCCAACGCGGCCACCAGTGTGCTCACATACTCCACGGCGATCCCCCGCACGAGGGCCTGCCGCAGCAGGTCGCCCATGGGCGCGCCCTCGTCGATGAAGGTGCGCACATAGCCCGATGGCTCTGCCAGGGCCAACGCCTCGGCCAGCGAGGCCAGGGCTCCGTCGCCATCCCCGCGCGCCTGCAGGGCCAGTGCCCGCATGACTAAGATGTTGATGATAGTGTGAACCCAGCCTGCGGCCTCTGCCGCGTCCTGCAGCCGGGCCAACAACCGCAGCGCGTCGTCCAGGTGCGGGCCGGACGGCTGATGTATCCCCCAGGCGACCAGCACTCGCGCCAGGTTGATATGGTGCAGGTCGTGGTGATAACTGAACGCATCGTCCACGCTCAGCCCGCTTGTCTGCGCCCAGCGGATGGCTTCATCCAGTTGTCCCGTCATTAGCCACAACCGTATCTGACAATCGTCCACCCAACAGGCGATCCAGGGGTCCAGGTTCGTCATCTGCAGTAGCCGGCCTTCCCGCCGCAGGGTATCCCTCACGCCGGCGATGTCTCGTCGAGCCAGTTGGACGCGCGCCAGGGCAACATACGCTTCGGCCATCCAGTCCACCTGGCCCAACTGGGTACACAACGCCATGCCTTCATCAACATAGCGATGGGCTGATTCCAGGTCGTTCCACTCACACGCCAATTCGCCCAGTTTAACCAGTGGATGCCCCGCATAGAGGATCCGCCTCCCCCCAGGCCCTTGGGACAACACCAACGCCTCGCGAAAGGCTTCCTCAGCCTGATACAGCCGCGCCTGTTTGACCTGTTCCACCCCCATGTAACACATCGCAGAGGCGGCTCGATAAGAGTAACCGTCCTTGGCTGCGTTCGCTGCGCACTCGGCGAACGTCCGCTCCGCGCTTAAGACATCTCCCATCCCCTCATAGGCGCCACCTAACGCGACGGTCGCGGAGCCGCGCGCGAAGTAATCATCTTCTGGCAGCAACTCCAGGGCCTTCTGAGCCTGTTCCAGCGCGCGGGGAATTTCATCCTTAATGATGGCATAATGGGCTCGGACCGTGGCAACGTAACCGAGAAGAATGCCTTTCTCTGCTTCGCTCACTAACGACGACCGGTCAAGTACTTGTTCGGCATTTCTTAGGAGTTCTTCTCCGCCTTCCCTGGTTCCCGTCCAGTGTCGCGTCCACGATTCGAAAACGCACAACCAGGGACGCTGTCGCACCAAAGCATCAGGCAGGGATTCGAGCCATGAGGCCAGGGCGTTGTACTTGCCCCGGCGGAGCATACCTCGGCCGTACTTTTCAATTAAGCGTACTACTCGCTCGTTATCCGGGGCGGCAAAGGCATGGGCGATTGTCTCCTCGATGAACCCCTCCCGCTCAAACCATTCGCTGGCCCGTTGGTGCAGACGAGACACTTCTTCGGGATATGTCTGAGCCAATCGGTCGCGAAGTAAATCGGCGAACAGGTGATGGTAACGGTACCAGTGTCGCTCCTCATCTAAGGGGATGAGAAAAAGGTTAGCCCGCTCAAGGTATTCCAGCATCTCCTGGCTGGGGTGTCGGATGGTAGAGGGCGGAGATTGGGCATTGGAGATTGGGGATTGGCTATCAGATGGCTCAACCTCGACTCTCCAATCCCCAATCTCCAGCAAGGCATCGCACAGGGAACCACTCATCCGCTCCAGAATGGAGGTCTTGAGCAGAAATTCCCGCACCTCGTCCGGTTGTCGGTCGAGCACCTCTTCCACCAGGTAATCCAGGATAAAACGATGGCTACCGCTGAGTGCGTTGATAAACGCCCTGACGTCCTGCTGCCCGCGCATCGAGAGGGCCGCCATCTGTAGTCCCGCGATCCAGCCCTCCGTGCGAACTTCCAGGGCAGCAATGTCCTCGACCGACAGATCCAGGCCCATGACGCCGTTGAGGAAGGTGGCCGCTTCATCCAGCGTGAAACGCAGGTCGGCTGCGCGCAGTTCGCGCAGTTGTCCTCGGCCGCGCCATCGTGCCAGAGGCAGGGGCGGATCCCGGCGGGTAGCGATAACCAGATGCATGTGAGCAGGCATGTGCTCCAGCAAGAAGGTAAGGGAGTCGTGGATGGGCTGGGCCGTGATGAGGTGGTAATCGTCCAGCGCGAGGATAAGGGGATGCCGGACTTCAGCCACTTCGTTGATGAGGTCGGTCAGCAGCGGTTCAATGGGCGGCGGTCGCGGGGACGCCAGCATTGTCAGTGTGGCTACCCCTACGCCATCACAAACCGTCTGCAGGGCCGTGATGACGTAGGTCCAAAAGCGGGCCGGGTCGTTGTCTCCCTCGTCCAACGAAAGCCAGGCCGCAGAGGACAGTAGGGCGGTTACCCACTTGCTTAACAGCGTTGTCTTGCCGAAGCCGGCAGGTGCCGAAAGGAGGATCAGTTTGCCGTGGAGGCCGGCGTTCAACTGCTCATGCAAGCGCGAGCGTGGAACCATGTCGGGGCGCGGCGGGGGGATGTGCAGTTTCGTCTTCAGTAACGGCGCAACCATCTTGCCCTTCCCCGGGAACTGTCCGCCGGGTTCGCTGGCACGTGGGGAACTTTCATTACTTTTATTTTATCACATCCTGTCCACCTCCAATAGCGCTCCGCTCATACGCGTACAAACTAGCACATGGGTGTCCATGAACACCTTAGCGTTCATGCAGGTCCTCCGCCGCCAGGTGCGCTGTCTTTCTGCAGGGCCAAGGGCGATCAAGTGTTCAATGAAGGCACGCTCTTGTTCCCATGCCCGCAGGTCACGCACCAGATGACGGCGTCCACGTGGGTACTCATCGATGGCGCGACGAATGATCTCCGCCTCGGGCACCCCTTCCTGTTGCGAGAAGCGCTTCAGCCTCTGCTCCTGATAGGGCTCAATATACGCCTGCTTACGCACTGCGGCATCTTGGTTCAGCACGTAAATTCTCCGGGATCGGGCCGGTATGGGTCATTCCCTCCCCTCGGAGTACGCGGACGTGATGTACCGCTGTCGCCGCGTTTCCAGTCCTTTCCACACGATGTCCGGGACGATGGAGCGAATAATTTGATGTATGGTGATGTGCTCATCCCGGGGCAACAAATGGACAGCCAAGCGGGCATGCCCTCCTCCCGGACCGACTACACGGCAATCTTCCCCCAACGCCAGCCATTGGTTACGGATGTGCTCTACCAGGCGGCCTGGCTCTCGCATGTCATCAACCGAGCTCCAGGTGCGACGGCGGGCATATTGGATAGCCAGTTCCCGGGTGGGGAAACCTGCCACGATCGTCTCGTGATCGGGGGTGTGTATGTTGAAGAGATCGCACACAATGACATCGTAGGGAGAGCCTCGCATGAGCCGTTAAGTCTCTCTGTGCCCTTCACAGGGCTGCCTCTACGGCAGAAGAAAGCGGTTGGTCCGCTCCCATGGCGGAAGGTCGGACGGTTGTTTTAACCAACCCCGCTTGCCAGGGGAATCACGAAGGTGAACGTGGCGCCCCTGCCGGGTTGACTTTCCACCCAGATGCGTCCCCCGTGAGCCTCCACCCAATTACGGGCAATGGCTAGACCGAGCCCTGTTCCTCCGGTTCCCCGTGTACGGGATTTGTCGCCGCGCCAGAAACGCTCGAAGACATGAGGGATGTCTTCGGGGGCGATCCCCGGACCGGTGTCGCGTACCTGGACATGGACACTTTCATCTTCTTTCCAGGCGCGCACAGTGACTGTTCCACGGGCAGGCGTATGACGTACAGCGTTGCTCAGTAGGTTCAGGAGCACCTGTTCCAGCCGCTGGGCATCGCCGATGATCTGCAAAGGCGCTCCGACAATATCAACTTCCAGCCTAATATCCTTTTGCTCTGCGGCCGGCCGCATACTGTTTGCGGCGTGCCGAACAATCGTGGCCAGGTCCAATGGCGCTTGAGACATTCTAAGCTCACCGGCTTCTGCCAGAGCCAGTTCTCGCAGGTCGTTCACTAAACGTCGCAACAGCAAGGTTTGCTCATGAATAGGGCGGACATTGTCTGGAGTGGGTGGGAACACACCGTCCATCAGAGCTTCTGCATGGGCTTGAATGACGCTAAGGGGCGTACGTAACTCATGTGCGATGTCATTCATGAGGCGGCGGCGAAGACGTTGTTGTTCTTCCAGGGCTACAGCCATGCGGTTGAACGCCACACTGACGCGGGCCAGATCATCGTCTCCCCGAATGGGAACACGCACCGAAAGGTCCCCCCGGGCCACCCGATAGGCGGCGACAGTCAACCGCCGCAGGGGAGCCGTAATCTCCCGGGCGATAAAAGCGGCAATGCCGAGGGCCAGGATGCTCATCCCTATGGCCACCAGCAAGACGGCACGGGTTACGGATTGCAAAAACAGACCTTCCGGCGTGTTGGTTGTAACCAGAGGAGCGGCGAGCACGAAGCCGACAGGTTGTCCCTCGACAACGATGGGAAGAGCCTGGTTGCGAGCACTTTGGGACAAGGTCTTGCCTGTGAGTTTGCCTTGCGTATCTGTGATGACTTTGTGCTGTGCGTCCGCCACAATGATCCGAAGGCCCATGCCCGTCCACATGTCCACATTGGACATCATGGGCATCTCGGACCTCATCTGACGGCGCATCTGCTCTATTCCTTTTCTGTCCATTCCCATCATCATCGGCATC
Source organism: uncultured Anaerolineae bacterium (assembly GCA_964487375.1). GTDB lineage: Bacteria > Chloroflexota > Anaerolineae > JAADDB01 > JAADDB01 > JAADDB01. Next base: position 15,813 of record CAZAQA010000001.1, read on the forward strand.
CCGCCACCGCCGATGATAATGCGATCTACGCCGTTCCAGGACCCGTTGGAGGCATAATAAGCCGCCAGTTGGGGAGCCAGCCATTGGGCCCAGCGGGCACTGTCACGAGTCACATACAGTTCGAACTCATGTGCTGTGATCAGATTGATGAAGAAGACCACCCCCAGAGCGCCGATCAATATCACCAGGGCAAAGGCGGCTGTCAATTTGACCCAAAGAGACGCTCCCCAAATTTTACGCCACATGGTCACTTTTCCTGTGGATGGGTGAGGAGGAGGAGACAAGCGGATGTCTTCCAAGGCGTCATTTGCTATCTCCTACGAACTTATATCCCACGCCGTACACGGTTTGGATGTAACGAGGATGGCGAGGATCGTCCCCGAGTTTTCGCCGCAGGTTTTTGATGTGTACGTCCACACTGCGGTCGTATCCCTCAAAGGCGATGCCCTGTACCCGCTCCAGGATGTCCGCGCGCGAAAAGGGACGGCCGGGGTTGCTCATCAGAAGATAAAGGATGTCATATTCCGTCGGCGTCAGGTCGACAGACTTCTCCCCTAAACGCACTTCACGCCGTGTGGGGTCCAGGGTGAGTTCACCGGCACGCCGTATGGCCGGGACTTGGGCCCGTCCTTCGCCGACCGGCTTGAGGCGACGGAGCATCGCTCGGACGCGGGCGACCAACTCTCGCGGGCTAAACGGTTTAGTCATGTAATCGTCCGCACCTAACTCCAGGCCCAACACCCGGTCAGTCTCTTCAACCCGCGCTGTAAGCATAATGATGGGCACATCGGCCACGGTAGGATCCGAGTCGCGTCGGAGGGCGCGACAGACGTCCAGTCCGTCCATTTCTGGAAGCATGAGGTCAAGGACAATAAGATCGGGTTTTTCCTGGCGAGCCATGAAATAGCCTGTGCGGCCGTCGAGGGCCGTAAGCACCTCAAACCCTGCCTGTTCCAGGTATCCGCGCAGGGCTCGCAGCAATTGTTTTTCATCTTCAATGACGAGAATTTTTTGTGCCATGATACTATCCTACCTCAAAAAATTGGCCACTACTGTGGTGTGCGCGGTCGCATGGTTGATGGTACAGGAGCATCTACCGGGTCGGATCCAACCTGGTAAATGCCGGAATGCTTTGACCTGTTCACTTTGTATCCCGGTATTCATAGAAGCTCTCCTAAGTAAGCGGAGTCCCATCATATGGACACACAGTCCAGTCGGCTGCCATGGGACGCCCACACGTTGGACAGGTCCTCCCTGGGGGGAACGGGCCCCCTCTGCTGGTCGATATGGGTGGATTTCCCCTGCCCGAACGCGATAGTTGCCGAATCAGCCAGACAATGCCTACGATAACGAGAACAATGAGTATCAGGCTGAAGATGAGGCCCACAAACCAACCCAGGATACCGAAGCCGCCCCATCCTCCCATCCATCCTCCCCAACCACAGCACATAATATCACCTCCTTATATCAATGACCCAATAACGCTTCAACCGGATACCGTGCGTTATTGAAACGCCTCTCTAGCGTCAGTGTAATGCGGGAATATGAAGAGAGTTTGTGGGGGTTATGAACAAAGTGTGAAGGCATAGACCGCAGTGGACTTTTGCCACGGGGTCGAATGTAGGCGTGGGGTGGAAAGGTCGGGCAAGCCGGCAGGCATCGCCCGGATCCGAATGAGGGCAGTGGCCACATGGCGAACGCGCACGCCTGCATGAAAACGGCGTCATGAGAAGGACCACCCACCAGGAGATGGGCAGCAAATTCCCCCATACGATTCGGCCTCCAACGTTTAATCGGGGCAGCGTCCGGCTTCCGAAGTCGGGATTGTAATTTAGACCTCGCCCCGTCCGGTGACAGGTGAGCGAAATTTGACCAGATGTGGCATGGCCAGAGAACCCGTTGAAGATCGGTTCCGGTACGTTAAGCGCTTGCCCTGGTCCGGCGTTATTTGGCCGGATGGTCAGAGTGGGCAAAGGCGCTGCCCTTGCCCACCCACAAACCGGTTACGATAAGTTTGACCATGTCACGCCAAGAACATCTTTGCAAGAGAGAATTCAAAGCGCCATCGATTCGTCCTCGCGGTCTACTGTGGGTATCCTCGTGTGGCCAGGGGGAGGAAGGTGCGGAAGGTGGGCCCCACCTGGACCAGGGTAACGACCGCGTCCTCGTTGTTCTCGATTGCGTTGTCGCTGGTGGTGGCCGAAACCCGGGCGACGTTCTTCACCTGGACTTCGGCCAGGAGGAAGGGGATTCTAACCCGGATTCCGACTGCTACGGCCTGGCCGGGGGCCAGCGCGTCCAGACGGCATGTGACCTGGCCTGCGTCTGTTGTGCACGTGCCCTGGCTGGCGCTCACGATCTGGGCTTGCACCTGCCGGGGGAGGGTATCGGTCACGACCACATCCGCGGCCTGGGAGGGGCCGATGTTGGTGACGAGGACGGTGTAGAGGATGTCGCCGCCGGCCTGGGCGGGGTTGGGTGCGGCGGTGACACTCAGGGCCAGGTCGGCCAGGGCGGTGACCGCGGTGCTGAGAGTGGCCCCATTGTTGTCCGGGTTGGGGTCGTCGGCCGCGCTGTGAACCCGGGCCTGGAGCGAGAGGATGTTGGTTTGGTTCGGCGCCACGTGCACGTCCAGGGTGACGAGGCGATGTTCGCCGCTGAGCAGGTCGCCCAGAGTGCAGGTGACCGTGCCGCCAGAGGCCGTGCAGTCGGGCACGCCGGAGAGGAAGGTAACGCCGGCGGGCAGGGCGACGGTGACCTGCGCGTCCGAGATGTTCGAGGGGCCGTGGTTGGTGACCAGGAAGGTGTAGGTGAGGTCACGTCCGGCCATGGCCGGGCTAGGGGCGGCGCTGGCCTCGAGGAGCAGGTCGGCGCGGCGGGTGATGGGGGTCTTCGTGTGCAGGGCGTTGTTCACCTGCGCCGGGTCGACCGTGGTGCTGTTCACGCTGGCGTTGTTCGCCAGGGTGCCGTCGGCCCCGCCCTTCACACGGACCTGCAGGGAGACGTCGGTACTGGCTCCGGCCGGGAGGGTACCCAGGTGGCAGAGGGCGGATTGCCCCTTCACCGTGCACGTCCCCTGGCCGCTGTGGGCGGAGAGCATGTCCACAGCCGCGGGCAAGGTATCCTCGAAGGCGACGTCGTTTGCGTCCGCTGGCCCCTGGTTGCGCACGGTAAGACGATAAGTGAATTCCGTGCCTGCGGGCACCGTCGTGGGCGCATCGACGCTCAGGGCCAGGTCGGCCTGAGTGCGCACGAGCGCGTTTCGGGCGTCGTGGTTGTTGCCCGGGGCGATGTCGCCGGCCCCGGTGCTCACCTCGGCCGTGGCGGTCATGACCGTGCCGTCGGCCAGAGTGGCCGCGGGTTGGGCCATGACCCGGATAGTGGCCTGGGCATCGCGGGCCAGGTCACCCAGGTGACAGGTGACTGTGGCATCGGCCGTCGTGCACGAGCCCTGAGCCGGGGTCGCATCCACCAAGGTGGCGTTGCCGACCGAGGCGGTGATGACCACGTCCGTCGCCACCTGAGGACCGTAGTTGGTGACGGTCAGCGTGTAAGGGTTGGCCGCGCCGGCAAGCAGGTCGGGGAAGGCGGTGTGAACGACGCCCACGTCGGCGCCGGTGTTGTTATTCTGCACCCACAGTTGCAGGGGCAGGACGGTTTCCCAGCCGTCGCCTGTGGCCCGCGCCTCGGGCCGATACATGCCCAGGGCCATGTCGGCGGGGATGTGCATCACCAGCAGGGCCCGGCCCGGCACCTGGGTAGTGAGAGATGGTGTCGGCGTATCGCCTGCCTGGGCGAGGAAGCCCCAGGTGGTGTTCGGCACCGGGTTGGCGAGGTGGAGTTGGACGGCCGTGCCCGTGGGCCCACCCGTCAGGTTGAGGGTGTAGGTGACGGTTTCGCCGGGCAGGGCCACCTTGCGAGCCATGACCGCGGCCAGGGAGACGTTGGGCTTGGCGACGGTGAGTGGGATGTGCAGGTCGTGGCCCCGGTTGCCAACGCGGCCCTGGACATCGAGGGTGTAGTCGCCGCCCCTCAGGTGCCGGGTGTCGGTGAAGACGAGGGTGACGCTACCGGCCATGGGCAGGGTGGACGCAGCAAGATGATACTCCAGCCAGGCCGGGAAGGAGGTTGGGTCCAGAGTGAGGAGGACGGGCCGCGTTTCGCCGTTCTGGCTCTGAGCGGAGATAGTCACCTGCGCCGTGCCTCCCGGCGGGAGGGTGATGGTCGCCGGCGTGGCGGCCAGGTTGAAGTCGGGGCTCTCGACGGTGACCCGGACCGGGAGCGCGCGCTCCATGCCACCGCCGGTGGCCACCAGGGCAAGGTCATAGGTGCCGTTGGGCACATCTGCCGTAGCCGTCACGGTGACGGGTACGGAGACGCCTGCGGTCGTTGGAGTGACGACGGTGGTTGCCGGGGTGAGCAGGAGTCCGTCGGGGTGTGCGCCCTGGGCTATGCTGACGGTGGAGGGATAAGTCGATAGCGGTGTGCTGACGTGGAGAATGAAGCGGGTGCTCTCCCCGCCGCGCAGGGTGATGTCCGTGCGGCTGGCTCCTACATCGAACGTCGCGCTTTGCGGGACGACCGCGATTTCCTCGGAGGGGGCGACCCGGCCCGTGTCCTTGTCCACGGCGAGGACGGTGATGTAGTAGGGTTGGTCGGGAGCCAGGTTGTAGAGGGTGTAGGAGATAACATCCCCCACATCGATTTCAGGTGGCGTGTTGAGGGCGCGAGCCACACGCAGGCCGCGAGCCCGGAAGTGGGCCAGGAGGCCGTTGATACGCAGGCGGTAGCCATCCACGTCCGGGTTGGGACTGCGCTCCCAGGCGATGGTGGCCTGGCGGTAGGTCGTCGTCGCGTGCACGCCTGCGGTCCAGGTGGGCTGCCAGTCGTGACGAACCTCGACGGTCGTGTCCGCGTACGTGCGGATGGGCGGGTTGCGGCCGTCGTTGGCGTCGAACCAGATGTGGTAGGTGCCGGACTCCAAATGGCTCAGGTCCATGTTGAGGGAGGCGGGGGTGCCATCCAAGGGGGTCTGGACGGACGTGGCGATGGGCACGCCGCCGAAGAAGGGAATGGTGATGGTCTTGGTGAGGCCCTGACTGTCGGTGACCACCTGGGTGGTGGTGATGGGTCCGGAGTTGGCGTAGATGTTGAGGGTGGTGGTGATGTCGTTGGAGACCAGGGACCAGCCCAGGGCAGCCGTGTTGTTGCCCGCGGGGGTGACGGTGATGTTGCGCAGGACGGGCGCGGGGTCGATGCCGTTCACCTGGAGGACGTAGGTGTCGTTTTGGGTCATGGGGCCGCTCAACTTGATGCGCCAGATACCGGGCCGGGCGGCCTTGACGACGACGGTAGTCTGGGTAGCGCTGCGTTCGTGACCGCTGGCGTCTTTACCGGTAATCACGTTATCCTCGAAGCCCACGTTGGGTGGAGCGCTGTTCGGCGTGATTTCGAGGCCGTCGGGGCGTATGAGGCTGAAGCCGGGTCGCTGAGTCTCGCGGGAGAAGAGGATGAGCATGTCGGTGGGCGCGGCCACGGGCACGGCCACGTAGATGTCATCTTGCTTGAACGTGTATGTGCGCAGTATCTTGCGCTCCTCCTTGGAAAGAGAGGCGAGAGGTCGCCGTCCATTTTGGATGTCGTTCCAGAGGGCGCGGGCAAGCATGACACTGGGCGGTGTGACGGTCTGGTACTTGTCCACGTTGCCCAAAGCGAAGTGGCCGCTGGTGTCGAAGTACACACCGAGAGTAACCGTCAGGTGCAGAGCGAAGACGCCGACGGTAACCCAGGCCTTAAGGCCCCAGGTGGTGCCGTTGTCCTTGACGAACTCGCCGAAGTCCGCGCCCACCTCGGCGAGGCGCAAGTCGAAGGGGGGCAGGTCGATACAAGGCCATTCGATGACGGGCACGCACCCCCGGCCCAGTGCGCCTTTGCTGAAGCCAAGCGTCAAAGTGGCATGGCCCACCAGGTGGAAACCGCCGTCCGTCCATATGGTGAGACTGGCGTTGCCCTCGAAGGGAGGCCAGATTTGCACAATGTGCAGGCTGGCGCTGAAGTAGTTCGGCCGCAGGGTAGCGCTCATCTGCGCCAGTTTGAAGATGGAAAAGAGGCTGATGCCGCCCACCATGTCCATTTGGAAGGGATTGAACTGGAGACCGAGGTCCACACTGCCCTCAATGGCCCGCACGCCGAGGAGTTCCGGTCCGCCGGCTACGGTCACACCCAGGTCAATGCGGGTGGTGCCCTGGTTCAGGGTCAGGCTGCCACTGACGCGGGTGAGATAGAGACCGGTGTTGCCAATGGGGATGCTGCACCCGGTCAGGCCCACGCTGACGTTGCGCAGGGCCAGGCCCTGGATGGCTTCGGCGTCCTCGGGCAAGAAGCCGGTGTTGCGCATGGTCCCGGTGCGCACGGTCTGGTTCAGGAGGGAAGGTAGGACGGATGCGGTCTGAGCAGGTTGGATGCGGGCGACGGTGCGTCCCTGCTTGTCCACGAAGAGGGTGACACTAACGCTGATGCCACAACTGGAGCCACCGCCCAGGCCGGGGATGACGAAGGTACCACCGGCGCCGATCTCGTAGCCACCCGGAGCCTCCATGAAGGAGCCTTCCAGTCCAGCCAGGGTCACCTTGCCGACCTTGATGTCGGGCAACTTGAACTTACCGCCGCCGACACTTACCCCGGACTTGTCGATGCGGATGTTGTACACTTCTGCGGTGAGGCCGCCCCAGGCCTTTGGTACCTCCAACGAGGCCTTGGACGCAAAGAAGCCGGTTTTGTCGATGGTGACCTTTTGCATGCCCAGGCCAAGGCCGGCGATGTTGATGGTGAGGCTCTGGATAGAGCCGTTCACATTCCCCTGGCTATCGAGGCTGATGCTGGTCGTGGCCTCCGCGTTCAGGCTCTTGACGGCGAGGCGAATGGTGCCCTTGACCGTCACTTTGTACGTGTTGTTCGATGCCACCTCGAACGTCAACATGGACTGGGTGACACTGAAAACGCTGCTCACGCTGAAGTCGGGCAGGGGGATGCCCACGCCCCCACCGCCAATGCTGAGGCCGGAACTGTCGATGGTGACGTCGTTGACGATGCCTTGGACGCCACCCATGTCTTCTGGGAGGGTGATGGTCCCCCGTTTCACCTTGAGACCATCAGAGGTGATCTGCACCTTGGTCAGTTTCATCTCCGCGGCGGCGAGTTTGAGGGTGAGTTCGTTGACGAGCCCGCTGAAATTGCCTTGATTGTCGAGACTGGCGGAGAAAGAGGTGCTTTCGTTATTCTGGGGCAGGTAAAGGTTGAGTGTACCGGAAATGTCCAGCCGGATGCGGTTGTTCTGTTTGATGAACTGGCCCTGCATGCCGGTGAAGGAGACCTTGTTGCCCAGTTTCACGTCGGGTAGGGTGAGGACTGCGCTCTTGCCGAGGACGATGCCGTCGCCAGTGATGGGGATGTCGGTCAGGTAAACGATGCGGCTGCCACCACCGAAACTGTTCGGCATGGTCCACTTACCGGTGGGCGCGAGCAAGCCATCGTTGTTGACCTGCACATCCTTCATGTCCAGGGGGCCGCCGGATATCTTCAGTTGCAGCCAGTCCACACTGCCGGAGAGGTTGCCGTTGCCGTCCAGGAAGATGTCGTGGGCATCGACGCGGGCAATGTTGTTGGGGATGTTGACGAGCACCTGGCCGTTGGCGCTGAGCACGAAAGCACCGAAGGCGAAGGCGAAGGACCCGTTCAAGTTGGTTAGTTTCAGGTGGGGCCCGAAGACGATGTCGGGCAGGGCGATGTTGCCGCCGGAGAAGTAGAGGCTATTCGGGGTGATGATCAGTCCATTGAAGGCCGTCGCCCCCCCGCCCCACTGACTGGGCAGGGTGAGGGTACCCTGCTGGACCGTGATGCCGTCCTGGCCGAGGGTGGCGCGCGTGACTGCCAGCGTGGTGGAGGCCAGGGTGAGGGTGAAAGGACTCAGGCTGCCGGTCATGGTAGGGCCGGGTGCGACGGTGACGTTCGCGCCCAGGGTGGTGTTCAGGCCCGGAGGCCGGACCACGAGGGCCACATGCATGGTCGTGTTGCCGCCCAGGAGGTCGGTCTGGAACTGGGTCGGAGCACCGTCCAGGGCGAACCCCCGCACATCCTGGAAGGCGTACGTCGCCCCGCCTGCAGGCGTCAGGACACCGGTATTGCCGTTCACGTTGAGGTTGCCCGTGAACAGGGAGAGGTCGCCCTGTTCCAGCATCATGGCCGCCCGGCTGAGCATCGGTTTCACCAGAACTAGAGTGCCGTGGCCGCTGATGGTACTTGTGTTGTAGTCGAGGACGATGAGGGCGTTGTCCAGGCGATAGTGGTTGCCCAGCAGAATGGTGCCCACGGCCTGTTCCCGGTTCCCGCCCAGGGGCGCGAAGCCGTTGGCCGTGACCGCGACCTGGCCGATGGTGTGGGTCGCAGGGCCACCGCCGGTGACCTTCGTACTGGCCTGAGCCGCGTTGTTCCCTATGTTCGAGTCGGGAGTGGAAGAGGAGGCGCTGACGCGGTTCGTCAGGGTGCCTTCCGCGGTTGCGGCCGTTGTCACCAGGACGGTGATCGTCTGCCCGCGGGCCATGTCCCCGATGGTGCAGGTGAGCGTGTTGCCCGCCTGGGTGCACGTGCCCGCAGATGGGGTGATGCTGGTAACGCTCACGTCTGCGGGCAGGGTGTCCACTATTTGAGCGTTCAGGGCGGTGGAGGGGCCTGCGTTGTGCAGGGTAATGGTGTAGGCGATGTTGCCGCCGACGAGAGACTCGGGACTGGCGGCCTTGGTGACCTGGAGGTCGGCATGGCGGGTGACGGCGGTGCGCACCTCAGCGGCATTGTTGTAGAGCAGCCAATCAGGCTGGTCCGCGTTGACCCGGGCCTGGTTCACGTAAACGGTGCCCGCACTCTGCCAGGGCAGGGTGTCGGCATAAAGGGTGATCTGGTCCGTGGCGTAAGCAGCCATGGCGCCGAGGCTGCAGGTGACGATACCTCCGCTTTCGCTGCAACGCGTGTCCGACCCATCGGCATGGAAGAAGGTGTTCGCGGGGAGAGTATCGGTGACGACAACGTGGGTAGCGTCCAGGCTGCCGTTGTTCCTGACGGTGAGCACGTACCAGAGGCGGCTTCCGGCGTCCATGGTCTTGGGGCCTTTCTTGGTCAGGCTCATGTCCGCCTGGAAAGGGGTGGGGTTCGTGCTGACGGTCGTTTGTGCGGTGGCGCTATCGTTGGTGCTGTTGCTGTCACCACTGCTGGCGGATGCGGTGGCCGTGTTCGCCAGGATGGTGCCGTCGGCCAGATTGGGATCGAGCCCCACAGTGATGGTGTAGGCGGGACTGGTGGCATTGACGGCCAGCGTACCTACCGGGCACGTTACTGTGTCCTCGGTTTTGGTGCAGTTGGGGCTCATGCTGAGGACGTTGGTGCCCGTGGGGAGTGGGTCGATGATTCTCACGTCTGTGGCCTGGGAGGGCCCGTGATTGGTGACGAGGAGTTCGTAAGTGAGGGTGTCCTTGACGTAGACGATGCTGGCAGCGTGTTTGACCATATTCAGGTCGGCGTCAGATTGGACGGTGGTCTGGGTGGAGGCGGAGTTGTTGGTGGTGGTGGTATCGGCCACGGCGGAGGTGACCTGGGCCCGGTTGGTCAAGATGGTACCGTCGGGCATGTCCGCGGGCACGTCCGCGATGATGGTCAGCGAACGCGTGTCTCCCTTGTTCATATTCCCAAAATTACAGGTGATTTGGGTTCCTGCCTGCGCGCATGTGGGACTGCCGGGGGTCATGGAGACCACAGTAATGGTGGGAGGCAGGGTATCGGTGAGTTGGACAGAGGTCGCCTGAGAGGGGCCGTTGTTCGTGGTCTGCAGAGTGTAGGTGAGGCGAGTCCCGGCAACGACGGGGTTAGGGGTGGCCGTCTTGGTCAGGGCCAGGTCGGCCAGCGCGGTGACGGCGACGTCGACCGCGTCCGCGTTGTCGTTGCCGTTGGCGATCTCGGGGGTGTTCGAGCCGACGACGGCCATGTTGCGGTAGGTGCCACCTGTCGTCGGCGCGCGGGCGCGAATGCGGACACTGGTCCAGTGGCCGGAGGCGAGCGTCCCCAGGGCACAGGTGACGTCGCGACCACTGGTCGTGCACCCGGTCGGGGTGACCGAGTCGACGGTGAATCCCGCGGGCAGGTGGTCGCGCACGACGACGGCGGTGGCAGGAGCGGTGCCCACGTGGTGAATGGACAGCGTGTAAGTCACGAGGTCGTTGGCGTAGACGGTTGTGGCGCTGGCTGTCTTTTGCAACGTCAGGCCGGTCGTGAGCACGCTCCAGCGGCCGACATGATTGCCGATGACGTGAGTGCCGTCCACCCGGGTGAAGTCGCCGCCGGCGTACACATTGGTGCCGCCGAGCGTCAGGCTGCGCACCGCGCCGTTCGTGCCACTGCTGAGCGCGGTCCAGGTGTTGACGCCGTTCCAGCGGGCCACGTAATCGGCGCTAACGTTGCTACCCGCGTCGCTGAAACGGCCGCCGACAAAGAGTTCGGGACCGTTGGCGGCCAGGGCATACACGGTACTGTTGAGGCCGGAGACCGGGTGCCAGCCCGTGTCGTCGTAGCGGGCCAGGTAGCCGTAAAAAGATCCGCCCGCGTAGAGGGTGTTGCCCGCAGCGGCGAGGGCATAGACCGTGCCCCCTATACCAGGTAACGCCTGCCAGGTGCTTCCCGTCCACTTCTTGACACCGAAGGCACCGCCCGCGTAGAGGGTGCCTCCCATCGAAGCCAGAGCCTTGACGTTGGCCAGGGTGTTCAGGGATGTCCAGGAACCGTTTTTCTTCCAGACGCCACTGTCTCCGCCCGCCTAGAGAGTGCTGCCGGAGGCCAGAAGGGCGCGCACGGTTCCCGAGGGCCCGCTCTCGCTGGCCCAGGTACTCCCCGTCCAGCGCTTGACGCCGAAGGTGCCGCCCGCGTAGAGGGTGCTACCGACGATGGCAAGTGCGTATGTGGTGTCCCCCAACGATCCCACAGGCGTCCACACGGTGCCTGTCCACCGTTTGACGCCGAATGCGCCGCCTGCGTAGAGGATGCTACCGGACATGATCAGTGCGTGCACCGTCCCGCCCAGGCCAGACGCGCCGATGGCCGTGTCCCAGGACGTCAAGTACGTCGTTCCTGTGGCCGAGTTGTTGCGGTTGTCGGGGTCGTTGCCGTCCCCGCGGACGTGTCCGGTAATGGAGACGCTCGTCCCGGCGGGGAAGGACATGCTGGCTGTGGCGTTGATTTGGACCTGATGGAGGGAAGCAAGACTGGGGATGCTACAGGACAGGGTGACGTGGGTAGAGGGTGAGCCACTGGCGGTACACGTGGCCGAAGCGCCGGAGGAAACACCCGTGAGTTTTACCCCGGTGGCAAAGGTCGAGGTCATGGTCACATGGGTGGCCAGGGAAGGGCCGTTGTTTGTGACGGTGAACTTCACATCGTAACTTGCGTCGCTCGTGGGGGGACGGGTGGCCGCGGTAGGCACACCGACCTGCACAGCGAGGTCTGCATTGGGCTGGATGGTCAGGGGGGAGAAAAGGGCCTGGTTGTTGCCGGGCTGGATGTCGGGATGAGACGGGGCCCATGATTCCGTGCTGGCCACGACTGCCAAGATATTGCTGTACGTGGCAAAGGTGTTGTTTCCGGCCCGGAAGGTGAGGTTGACGTTCGTGCTGCTGCCGTAATCAAGGGTGGTCAGGTTGCACGTGACGCTCGCCCCGGAAAGGGTGCAGCCCGACGGCTGCGAGGTGGTGAGGGTCAGGTTCGGGGGCAAGTTCGAGATGGTAAGACGGGATCTGGAAGGCGAGTAGCCGCTGCCGCCGTTGTGCACCTGGACGGACATGGTAAACGTCTGGCCGGCGTTGATGGGGTTAGGACTGTGGGATGGATTCTGCACAGAGAGGTCGACCTTCGGCGTCAGGGTGACGTTTACGTTATCGGTGTCGCCATTTATCCATGTTTCCGTGTTGCGGTAGTCGGGGTTGATAAAGTCAACCCACACTTTCATGCTTCGCGAGTTTTGAGGAATGGAACCAGAGGCGCTCCTGAGTACGGACTTCGTTACGTTACCACGATTGCCGGCACTGGGGCCTGTCAATACCCACTCGCCTGTCTGATTGCCGCTTTGGTCATAAAACACAAGGTGCACCTTACTGTAATCGTTGTCGGCCTGATATCCGCCGAGACAGGCGCTGAAGGAGAAGTTGACACGACCCGTGTCAATGCTCGTTTGAATGTCGCTAATGTCACGCGTTTGCTCAATCCGCGCAACGGTCCCTGTGCTCTCCGTATTCTTATTGTACACTTGAGCTAAGGCTATGTTTCCGCTGGCGCATCCGGTCGGAAATGTGCTCGCTGTGGGTCTACCGGCCACAGCATGCGCATTGCTGTTGACGTTGACCTCTGTCCAGGCGTAGAGGCCACTCTCGAATCCCCCATTCTGGACCAGATTCGTGTTCCACGGCGTGGTCGCGGCAATGGCCGCGGGCGCGGCGGGTCGCACTGGCACGACGACGGATTCCACGTTTTGGCGTTGCGGGGAGGAAGGGCGCGTGCCGGCGTTCACCAGGTGGCTAAAGGTGTTCTCGAATCGGGCCTTGTCGTGCACGCCCGGCTTACCCAGCAGCAGCCAGGATGTCCGCTCCCGTGGCGCGGTAGAGGCAAACGGAGCCTTGGCTGCAGCGTCCGGCCGACCTTCCAGGTACCAGAGAAACGCGTCGCGGCCCGCTGTGTCCGTCGTGGCATTCGGTACCGGGGGCACCGCGGACGCGTAGCGGGTCAAGGCTGTGCGGAATTGTGCCTTGCGCTCCTCGACCTGATCCGCGGGCGTATCTGGGGGCAAGTTGAGCATGGCGTCCAGGGCCGTCACGGCCTGAGATTCGGCGTCCTGCGGCGAAGGGGTCGCTGAAGGAGACGTGTGGGGGACAGCCAATGGCGCATTCCTCACGGGCAGTGGGGGTTGGGCCGGTGGCTGGGCCAGAACACGCAAAGGGGACAGGAACTGAATAAGCACAATGAGGGTGGTGAACAACGTCTGTGTTACGCGCTTCCAGCGAGGGGTATTCATGGATTTCTCCCTTCTATTCCTCATTTTCCCGCATGTCCGGCGGGTCTTTGGCCGTGGCTTCGAGAGCGTCCAGACGTTCCGTCTGTTGGCGCAAGAACGCGAACAACGCCTCGATGTCCGCGAACGCGTGTCGCTCTGCGCTGTGTGCACTCTGCAGTGAAACTCGCCAGACGCGCCGTTCGCCCTGTTCACTGGACCACAGGCGAAGCATGTACGCCAGGTAAGCCACGATGGTCTCCCAGAGCCAGGAAATGTGCTCGACATGCAATGAATGAGTGGGGTATTCTTCATTATAGGGAGCAAACGTGTGGGAATCGTGTATTTTGTCCCCTCGAGGGGGGTCAGCGTGAGGCCATCACGGGCCCGGTAAAATCCGCTCTGCTGTCGTGTCAAATCAAATGATAATGTTACCGCGAAGGGCGAGTGTACTTCAGTTTAGTAGGTGCAATGGTCCTTGATGCGTCTAGGGGGTGTGGTATACTTTCGCTGTGTAAGATGGGCCCCATTCTTTGGACCACGAAACGCCCAAAACAAGGTGTGAAGATGAGGGATACAGGAAGACGAGTTGTTACCAGTATCCCTCTCTCCATGAATGGGGTTGCAAAGCTCAGTATACCCCTACAGCATTGGCCGATGACGGAAAAGTCCGAGCCACAAACTCATACGCTCCCGCCAGCGGCCAATGGGGGAACTTCCTTGCCGAAACCGCCGTCGGCAGGTAGAATGGAAATTGAGTAACGGGTTGATTAATTGAAGGTCTGGAGGTGACTCATGCTTCGTGTGGTTAGTGCCACTCAGGCCCGCATCCACTTCGGCGAAATCATGCGTCATGCCGTGGAGCGAAGAGAGCCCATCCTGGTCGAACGGGGGGGCAGGCCCTACGTGGTGGTCCTTTCCGTGGAGGAATACAACCGACTGCAGGCGGCGCAGACGCCGCCCACCTGGAAGGAGGTGCTGGAGCGCCTGCGCGCGACGCGTAGACGCATCCATGCCCGCCGCCGCGGTGCGCTTCTGCCCCCGCCGGAAGAGGTCATACGGGAGATGAGGGAGGAACGAAGTGCCCAACTCGCCCATTTGCCTTGACGCCAGTTTCGTGATGCGCTTTCTGGTCAGCGAGGAGACCGCAGCCATTACGGATGCGCTGTGGGTGGAGTGGCATCGGGTCGGACGGCGGCTGGTCGCGCCCACACTCCTCTACTACGAGGTGGGCAACGCGTTGCACCGCTACGAGCGCGCCGGCCTTCTGTCCCCTGCCGAGGTAGCCGACCTCCTCGACATCGCACTGAGTCTGGACATCACCCTCTACGGCAACGCCGACCTGCATCGCCAGGCTCTCGCCCTGGCGGAACGGCTAGGCCTCCCTGCTGCCTACGATGCGCACTACCTGGCCCTTGCTGAACGGCTGAACGCGGAGTTCTGGACCGCGGACCGGCGACTGGCTAGCGCGGTGGCGTCCCGTATGCCCTGGGTGCGGGTGCTGGATGATACACAGCTTCAACCCTGACCAGAGTTTGCGTGAGATTCTTCTGATGGAACGTCCTTCCCCGGCGATCGGTGAGGCCCCCGGGGAAGGAGGAGGAAGACGCGTCTCAGGTGGTGTACTCTCGAACACCATATTGACCGACAACGGGAGAGTCCGAACACACCGCTCAGGCGCTCCCGCCGTCGGCCAGGGGAGAGAAGAGAGGGGTCGTGTCAAATCAAATGATAATGTTACCGAGCTGCATCGTCGTAGGGGGTGGGGCAACGCAAATCGTTGTCCAAGGGGAAGGGGCAAAGAGACCTCTTTGTTCCCTTACCGGCACTGTCCACACCCCTTTGTCCTCATGGATGTGTGGCCATCTGTTCCCACCGAGGTATGTCTCCTTCAGGTACCCGGGTTTGGGTCAAGAAATCATCTCCTTCAGGCACAAACAAACTTTCCCGCACGTCCTGGCGAGCGTCATTGGCCAGCGGCAGGGCGAACAAGGCTTCGATGCTGGCGTAGATACTCTCTCGCAAACGCATAAGGTTGATAGCATCTCGCCATCGTAATAGCCCTTTGGCTTTCTCCTTGGGCAAAACCTGCGCCCGCAGGAGCCTGTCCAGTGGAGGTAACGCATCGTCAAAAGTGCGACGCACCTGACGTTCTCCCTGGGCGTTGCCATACATCTCCTTTGCGCTCATTTGCTGTACGGGTTGAAAAAGGTTGTCGTACAGCCACAAGCGATTGTACAGTCTGCTGAGTGCCTGGAGATGGGCTGTCGTGTCCAGATGCTCGTGGCCCAAGTGATCGCGGGCCAACGTCCGATGATTTTCGGTGCAGTCCGGTCACTGCTTCCATCTCGTCCAATAGCTCCCCTCGGCCCTTGGGTCCCGCCCTCCGATACCGCTTTTGCATCCGCCGTAGGTACTTGTGCCGCTCGTCCATTGTCATCCGCTCCTCTCCTTCCATGGCACCTTCCGGTAACATTTTGGATGACAGGACGCGGCTGTTTGTATCCCACGAATAACTATAGTACAATTATTTTGATGGTGTGCTTTTCCGACCGGCGTACGTACCCCGGAGAAAAATAGTGGTCCAGTTGCATTTGACGTTTTTCGGATCCTTTCAGGCCACCCTGGGGAACACCCCCCTATTGGATTTCGAGTCCAACAAGGTTCGGGCGTTGCTGGCATTCCTGGGCACCGAGGGTGTGCGTCCTCACCATCGAATAGAGGTGGCCACCCTGCTCTGGCCACAGATGAACGATGCAGCGGCTTTACGCAACCTCCGCCACGCCATCGCCAACTTGCGTCGCTGTCTGGGGGATACACGCGCGCGCGTCCCTTTCCTCCTGGTGGACCGTTATACCGTCCAACTCAGTCCGGACGCGGACATCGTGGTCGATGTGGTGGCCTTCCGTCGTCATCTCGCCCTGGCGCACCTGGCCACATCCCAGGATGAGGCCATTGGTCCCTGGCAAGCCGCACTGGCTCTGTACCGGGGAGAATTCCTGGAGGGATTTCGCCTCCGTCGCAGTGCCCCCTGGGAGGAATGGTTGTTGCTACGCCGGGAGGAATTCGAACACAGTGTGTTGCAGATCTTGCGCCACTTGGCCTGGGCCTATGAACGAAAAGGGGAGTATGATCGGGCGAGCGGGTACGTGCGACAGTGGATCCAGCACGCGCCGTGGAACGAGGAAGCACATCATCAGTTGATTCGCCTTTTGGCTTTGGACGGCCGGCGTTCCGCGGCCCTGGCCCAGTACGAGACGTGTCGTGCTTTGCTAAAGCGTGAGTTGGGTGTGGAACCCACGTCCGAAACAGTGGCTCTGGTTGATGCCATCCGAAAGGGAGATTTTCCCCCTCTCTCGTCCCTGGGTGTATCCTCACGACGTGCTCCTTCACCCCCGACCAGAGTCGCCCCCTCACAACCGGATTTTGTGGCCCGTGAGCACGAGCTGACCCGGCTCGATGGGTTCCTGCAGGCAGCACGTTCCGGGCAGCCTCAGTTCGCGTTCATTACCGGCGAGGCAGGCAGTGGCAAAAGTACGCTGGCCGCGGCCTTCGGACGCCGTGTGTTGATAGAATATAAGGACACGCTTGTCGTGCGAGGCGAGAGCAACGCGTTGGTCGGCCGGGGAGACCCCTTCCTGCCGTTTCGGGATATCCTCCTGGCCCTGGTAGGCGTTCCCGAGGCCCTGCACCTGGGCAGCGAGATGGGAGAAACCTACACACGTCGCATTCAGCATCTGGTCTCCACGACCATTCCCTTGTTGGTGGAAGTGGCCCCCGCCTTGATCGAAGGGCTGGGTCTGGCGACCATTCTCACCATGCAGACGGAAGCCTTCCTTCCCCAGAGCGCTCGCAAGCAAGCCATTTTGCACGAGCTGCGCCGGTATGGTGTCCACACCTCTGGCTCAGCTTCCCTTACCTCTCAGTCCTATGCTTTCAGCCAGTTTACTCACTTGGTCATTCGGCTTTCTGAGCACGCCCCTTTACTGCTCATGATAGATGATTTGCAGTGGGCGGACGCGGAAAGTTTTTCCCTGCTCTTCCATTTGATCCGTCGGTTGCGCGACAGCCGCATCTTTCTGCTGGGCATGTTCCGCAGCGAGGACGTCTTATTGTCCAGAACAGGAGAGAGAACGCAGGAACATCCCCATCCTCTGACCCTGATCGTTCACGAACTGCAGCGTCGACGGGGAGGTGTGCTCATCGACCTGGACCAGAGTCCTGGCCGAGAATTCGTCGATGCCTACCTGGACACGGAGCCCAATCACCTGGGAGAGGAATTTCGCGAGCACGTTTGGCGGTACACGGGTGGCAACGCGCTCTTCACTGTGGAACTGTTGCGGGCTCTGCAGGAACGAGGCGACCTGTTTCGCGACTCGGAGGGGTACTGGCGCAGCCGGGCCGATCTGGGGCGGGAACCATTGCCCTCACGTGTCGAGGCCATCATTGCTGAACAAACAGCGCGCTTGCCCGCGCGCTGGCGTCGCCTTCTTTTGGCCGCCAGCGTGGCGGGAGAGAATTTCACCGCCGAGTTGTTGGCCGATGTGCTGAAGTGGTCTTTATCCGAAGTGCGCCGTACGCTGGCCACGCTGGCTTCTCCGCCCCGGCGCCTGGTTCAGTTCCGAGGATACTCCTGGGTGGGACAGAAGATGCTTTGCACGTATCACTTCCGGCACATTCTTTTCCAGAACTATCTCTACGACCAGGTTGCGGAGGCCGAACGGACTCTGTGGCACGGAAAAATCGCTCGTGTCCTGGAAAGCCAGTACAGCGGTCAACGTGAGAGTGTGGCCTTGCAGGTGGCCCGTCATTTCGAGGCCGCCCGGTCATTCCTGGAAGCAGCCAGATATTATCGGCTGGCCGGCCGGCGCGCCATGCAGCTCTTCGCCCCGACCGAGGCCATAGTCCTATACGGGCACGGTTTGGCCCTCTTGCAGAATGTGCCTGAATCGCCTGAGCGAACGGAAGAAGAGATGGTGCTGCAAATGGCCATGAGCACCTCGTTGTTGGCCATGCAGGGCTGGGGGACTCCCGAGCGTGCGCTGGCAAGTCAGAGGGCCTACGACCTCGCCCGCCAGATGGGAGACGAGAATGTTCTGGTGCAAGCTCTTTTCGTCCAGGCCGGCATGCTGCGGGCCCGCGGCCGGCACGCGCTCTCCTTACAGTTGGGCGAACGGCTGTTGGCGTTGGCCACGCGAAATGAAATGAACTCCGACCTGGCGCTGGCTCACTGGACGTTGGGTGAGACGTACTTCTTTCTGGGGAAATTGGACGCGGCACGTCACCACCTGACCCAGGCGCTCCAACACCACGATCCAGAATTGAGCACACTCACGCCCCTGACGGCCGTGGACTTAGGAGTGGTGTGTCATGTGTGGCTGGCGTGGGTCGAGACGCTTACGGGCCACCCCGAGGCGGGGCAGGGCCACATGCAGGCCGCGTTGGACCTGGCTCGCGAGATAGAGCACCCACTCTCGCTCATTTTCGCACTCACGGTAGGCGCGTATGGGTTCTATTGGCTTTGCCATCAGCCGGAAGAAGCAGCCCACTACGAGGCCGAATTGATGCCTTTGATGGCTCAAGAAACATT
Source organism: uncultured Anaerolineae bacterium (assembly GCA_964487375.1). Lineage (GTDB taxonomy): Bacteria > Chloroflexota > Anaerolineae > JAADDB01 > JAADDB01 > JAADDB01. Next base: position 34,478 of record CAZAQA010000001.1, read on the forward strand.
GGCCAGCGTGCACCCTTGGGGACAGGTGTTCCTGGGATGGGTGCACGCGGCGCGCGGGCAGTTGGACGCGGGGATTGAGGAGATGCGGGCGGGTCTGACTGCGTGGAAGGCCATGGGCGTGGTGTGCGGCCTGACCTGCCAGGCCCTTCCGTTGATTAAGGCGTACATTCGGGCAGGACGCGTGGAGGAAGCCCGCGCGCTGGTTGATGAAAGTCTGCACCTGGTGCAACAGACCGGGGAGCAGGTGTTCTGGCAGCCGTTGCTGGACTTAAAGCGACGGGTCGCGGTCTAATGTCCCCGGCATCTCCTCCTTTGACTCCTCACCATAACGTCCAGCGTTTGAGCTCGCTCAATTGTTTCTCTATCTTTCGCTTCACTTCGCCCCGATTCTGTAAGGCAGGATCGGTGTCGACTTTCCTCAGCGCCTCCTCGAAATAATGGCGTGCTTCTTTTGTCTTCCCCATCTGCCTGTACAATAGCCCCAAATTGTAGTCTGTGGTCGCACTCCCCGGTCGTGTTCGACGCGCCTTCTTCATCGCGTCAGCCGCTTCCTTATTCCGGCCTAATGCCGCCAGACTCGCGGCCAGGTAGAAATAGGCATTGAACACATCGGGGTCCTGTTCGATGGCCCGACGGTAGTTTTCTATCGCCACCGCGTATTGCTCTTGCTGATAAGCCCTCAAACCGTCTTCCAGCAAGCGGTTGACCCTGTCCGTGGGGGGCTCGTAAGCCGGATTGGGCGTACCGCAGTAGGAACATACCCGCTCTCGGGGAGAGAGATTGGCACCGCACTGCGTACATTGGGGCATCTTCGTCTCCTTTCGGTATTCTATCGCTCCCTGATTTTTCGAAGGGGGCGCCGGCTGGGCTCCAGGGTCGGGTTAGCTATTTTCAGGCACTCTCGACAAGCCTAACGTGTCTCCTTGCACGCCGGAGAGGAGGGTGTCACACCGGTCGCCCTACGAAAAATGCTCAGGCTCATGCCCTTGAAAGTGCGCGATGAGCACTCTGCTGGGGGACGCAGCGGCCCCCGGCAGAGTGCCCCCGCACAATTCGTACGGGCTCTCCCTCCCCTTCTCCCGGGCTGAACCCCGGTCTGAGACAGTGATCCTCCGCCGGCGTGCCCGAACTCAGGTCCAACGTTGTCCGGCGACAGGTGACCGGAATTTGACCAGATGTGGCATGGCCAGGGAACCCATGTAAGCGGTCTTGAGGTCGGGTCCGGCGAACGTCAGGCTGGTGGGGAATTGGAGGGTAGGCCCCACGCACGCGAACATGGCCTCGGGAGTGAGGGCGTTCCTCGTGATGAGCTCGATTGCATTTTCGATGGCGGGTAGGTTCGGGTCTTCAAACACGACGTGGTAGTCGCCATCAGGTGTAATAACGCCCAGGCCATTGCGGATGATGTGGACGACCCATACATTGCCTTCCGCGTCGAGAGTGATGCCATCGGGGTATCCTCCTGGAGGAAACTCGCTGGGCCCGAACACTTCCGCCTCTCCCAGGCGACCGTCTGGGTGCACCGGATAACGGAGGACACGGTTGCCCATGGTCTCTGACACATAGAGGAACTGCTCTTGAGCGTCCAGCCGCACTTCGTTCGTGAAATAGAGGCCGTCGGCCACGATGCGTGGGCCCTTCTCGTCGATGAGGATGATGTAGCCATCGGGCCGGGGAGCGGCCGCGGCAATGAACCAGGGGATGGATCGAGTGGAGACGGAGACCCAAAGCCGATCTTGGCTGTCAATGCAGACGAAGTTGACCGCACCCAGGGGCTCGCCATCGATGGTGTCGAGCACGACGGTGTGGTTTCCTCGACGGTCCATTTTGTAGAGTTTTCCGTGCTCGATGTGGGCAATGTAGAAATTCCCATCCCGGTCCATGGCAATACCGTTGGTGTCGCCACCAATGTGGCCTATCGTCTCCATCGAGCCGTCGGGGCTGATTCGGGTGAGGCCGCCGCGGTTGTCGGAAGTCCACAGGGTGCCGTCAGGCTCGGCGATGACGCTTTCGGGTCGGGACAGGCCACTGTGCACGAATTCGAGTTGAGAGAGGTCGAGGGTGAAGTCTTTGACGGACATGATTATGCTCCTGGACAAGTGAATGGCACGAAAAAGGGTTGGCGAACGCGATTACGGATCATTATACTGAAAGTTGAAAAACCAAGAAAGCAGTGATGATCGAGCCGAAGCAGCAACGGACCTCTGGAGTGACGTTCTCGCTTTCCCGCTGTGCGTCTTCCACGAGCATTGGAGTAAGTATTGGAGTCGGAAACGGATAGCCCTTTCCTTACCACTGGCGCCGTGGAGTATGATCGAGCAACTCGTAGCCCTCTTCTGTGACAATGACCTGATTTTCGATGCTGGCACCTCCCCAGCCGGGAATGACAATTGACGGTTCAATGCACAACACCTCCCCCGCCCGGAGGACTGTTCTATTCTCTGGGACAAGATAGGGAAGTTCTACTGTCTCCAGGCCGATACCGTGACCTAGAAAGGAGCGTGCATACGGACCGTACCCCTGCGTCTCCAGCATCTGGAGGCCCGCCCTCACCAGCGCGTCTACCGTGACCCCCGCGCGCAGGCTTCCCAGCATGGCCTCCACTGCGGCCAATACCGCGTTCAACACCTGGCGCTGTTTCCTATCGGCCTCTCCCACCACGGTGGTACGCAGAATGTCGAAGCCGTACCCGCGCCGGGCGCCGATGACATCCAGGGTGACCATGTCCCCTGCGTGTAAGGGTTCCTGGCGGGCCTGGGGCCAGCGGAAGGGAATGGCACTGTCCACACCCGCGTGGACGCGAACATAGCGCACGAAGTCCGCCCCGCCGCGCATAGCCGCGGCCATGCCCACCGCGGACACCTCCGCCTCTGTAGCGCCCCCTTGAACCTGGGCCAGCGCGGCGCTGTGGGCCTTGTCCGCCAATTTCACGGCTGCGCGCAGTAATTCCTGCTCTGCGGGGCTCTTCAAGCGACGTAGCTCGTCCAGCGCGGGGTCTATGGAGATCCACTCGACCGTGGGCAAGTGCTGGCGCAGGTCCTGGTACATGGTCAGGGGCATGATGTCCGCGCCGACAATGCCGATGCGTGCATGGGTCAAACGCCGTTCCTCCAGCGCGGCGGCCAGTCCCCTGCCCAAATCCGGGGAGGGCCGTACGTCGTCGACGACCACGCCTTCGGGCACCGCGCCCGTCGTTAGGAGAATGGAATCACCCGTCACAGGGAGGACGAAAAGGCCGTGACCGGCCCCTCGCACACCATCCCCAAACACCATGGTGGGTTCGGGTGGAAAGTAGTGAGTGAGATAGGCCAGGTTACCGGGCCGGTCATAGAAGGCGCGGCCGACCACAATAAGGGCCTCCACGCCCAAACGGCGGGCCAATGTGCGCGCTCGTTCTTGACGCTGGATGAATTCGCGGTGTGGTATCATGAACGTCCCCCTCTATCCGACCGGACTCTAACGGCATGAGATCCTCGGGTGCAGGGCACCCCGTGCTTTCTGCTATTTTACCCAGGACTGCCCCGTCTTTGAAATGTGCAAGCGGGCAGACGAAGGCGGTGTCTTGCCTTCCCTCGCCATCCGTCCACCGGCCCAGGTAGGAAGGGTGCAGCTCTATTTTCGTTGTCCGATAAACTTGACAATGTTGGTAGGGATGACTTATACTGTGGGCACTATGAAGTACACACACGTGGTGACGGCTATGCAATTACGTTGTCTGCTCACCTGCTCCTGTATGGGGCGGGTGTGATCGGCGCGGAGGCCGGTTGCACCCGCAACGGAGGCGGATCGGTGAGTCGCGCGTCCCCGTGTGCGGTGGTACAACGTGTGATGGTGTAATGTGCACAGCCCACGCGGCTGTTTCATAAATAACAAAGAAGCACGGCTTTTGACGACGAGGCTCACCGCCAGAACATGACGGTGAGCTTTTTTCTTTGCAACATTCAACCAGGACGTTGAGGAGGCTTATATGGCTACAGTATATATTCCAACTCCCTTGCGACGACTTACAGGGGGCAAAAGCAAAGTGGAAGTGCCCGGTACTACCGCGGGAGAGGTTTTGCGCAATTTGGACACACAATATCCGGGCATTGGCGAGCGTCTGTTCGATGAGAACGGTCAGGTCAAGCGTTTTATCAACGTCTTTGTGGGGGACTCGGAGATCCGGACTCTGCAAGGGCTGGACACGCCTGTCTCCAAAGAACAGAAGATTTCCATCGTTCCGGCCATGGCCGGTGGCCAACAGGGGAACGGACGGGTGAAGCCGGTGCGTTTGACCCGTGAGCAGTTATTGCAGCAGGTCATGGCCCAAATCAAGGAGATCTCACCAGAAGATCTGCGGAAAGCGCTGCAGCAAAACCCCGACTGGTTGGTTATCGACATCCGGGAACCGTACGAGGTCGAGCAAGGGCACATCCCCAACGCGGAGATCATTTCCCGTGGCTTCCTCGAGCTCTGGATTGACGAGTTGGCTTACGAGGCCGATCAGCCTATCGTCATCTACTGCGCCGGAGGTGTGCGCTCGGCTCTGGCCGCCAAAGCCCTCCAGGACATGGGCTATACCCGGGTTTACTCCCTGGCCGGTGGCTTCGAGGCCTGGAAAGAGGCCGGCCTTCCCGTGGAACAGCCCCACATCTTTACGCAGGAACAACGTGAGCGCTACAGTCGCCATTTCATTCTGCCCGATGTGGGGGAGAAGGGGCAGGCCCGGCTTCTCGAAGCCAAAGTGCTCCTGGTCGGAGGAGGAGGCCTCGGATCTCCAGCGGCCCTCTATCTGGCGGCCGCGGGGGTGGGGACCATCGGCATTATCGACCATGATCGCGTGGATCTGAGCAACCTTCAGCGTCAGGTCCTCTACACCACCGCGGACGTTGGACGGCCTAAGGTGGAAGTTGCCGCGGAACGACTGCGGGCCCTGAACCCCGATGTCCACATCGTGACCTATGCCGAACCCCTCTACTCAGGGAACGCTCTGGACATCATTCGCGAGTACGATATCGTTATCAACGGCTCAGACAACTTTCCCACCCGTTACCTGGTCAACGACGCCTGCGTGTTACTGCGCAAGCCGTTGGTAGATGCCAGCATCTTCATGTTCGAGGGTCAGGTGACCGTGTACCAGCCGGCAATACCCGAGCTGGGCGTTGAAGGGGGACCGTGCTATCGCTGCCTGTACCCCGATCCCCCGCCCCCCGGCGAGGTCCCTTCCTGTGCGGAAGCAGGAGTGCTGGGTGTTCTGCCCGGGGTCATCGGGACCTTGCAGGCCATCGAGGCCATCAAGCTCATCCTGGGAATCGGGGAGCCTCTGATTGGGCGCTTGTTGATGTATGATGCTCTGGCCCAGGAGTTCCGTGTCCTGAAAGTACAACGCAACCCTGAATGCCCGGTGTGCGGGGAACATCCGAGCATTCGGGAGCTCATCGATTACGAGCAATTCTGCGGTGTGCCTGCGCCGCGTCCTGCGGGCAACGGACATCGCGGCATGGAAGTGCCTGTCTGAGGAGGTTATCATGCTGACGCAAATGCTCAAAATTGAGCCACTGGCATTTAGCGATGTTCGGTCGGCTTCCCGCCAGACTGGCCATATTCTGGGGCAGATAGGGAACACGCCCTTATTGCGCTTGCAACATCTGGCCCCGGCCAACTCACGGGTAGCGATCTACGCCAAGGCCGAGTGGTTCAATCCCGGAGGCTCTATCAAGGACCGACCGGCTTTGCGTATCATCGAGGAAGGAGAACGGACCGGTTTGCTAACGCCGGACAAAATCATCATCGACGCGACGTCGGGCAACACCGGTATTGGTTATGCCCTGGTTGGAGCGGCAAAAGGGTATCGTGTCACCCTGGTTATGCCCGCGAACGTGACCGTGGAGCGCAAACGTCTGGCCCGTGCCTACGGCGCCGAGATCATCGAATCCGACCCGTTGGAGGGCGCGGACGGGGCCATTCGCCTGGTCCGGGAGCAGGTGGCCCGCCACCCGGAGCGTTATTTTTATGCAGATCAGTACAACAATCCGGCTAACTGGCGAGCCCATTACGAGACGACCGGTCCGGAGATCTGGACGCAGACCCAAGGGCGTGTGACCCACTTCGTGGCCGGTCTGGGGACAACGGGCACTTTCATCGGGGTCGGCCGTTTTCTCAAGGAAATGAATCCGGACATTACCTTGGTGGGCATCCAGCCCCATGACGAGCTCCAGGTCATCGAGGGATTGAAGCATCTGGACACATCCATCGTGCCCGGCATTTGGGATCCGGCGTTGCCCGATCGCATCATCCGGGTAGAAGCCGAGGATGTGTGGAAGATGGCCCGGCGTTTGGCCCGGGAAGAAGGCTGGTTCGTGGGCCTTTCGGCCGGGGCAGCGGTCCTGGCTTCCCTGCGTCTGGCAGAGGAGTTGGACGAAGGGGTCATTGTCACCGTTCTCCCGGATTCCGGAGCCAAGTATGTGAGCCTGGGAGTGTGGGACGAGGAGTGATCGCGGAAAAGGCAGCCCCTGCCTCATCTCCGGCGGGAGGGAGGGCAAAGGCGTTGCCTGATTCAGAGGACGAAGGATGGGCGAGGGCCACGGCCTTCGCCCTCTAACTGTGATATAATGGCCAGGCGTGACAACCCGGCAAGCGACGATCACATGGACGGCCCTTGGACGAACGGTGCACCACTCAAGTCTCGACTGACCGCATCCGACGCGAAGCGGCGGTCGTCTTACTCTCTGCTCTCCTCATCGTGTTGGGCTTTCTTGCCCTGTTGAGCGCGTTGAACTCTCCCCTCCCCTTCCGCTACCTGACCCGAGGGACTTACCCGGGGCGTCCTCCCCTCCCTCCCCCGACCCTGGGACCGGTGGGCATCAACCTGCCGCCGTCTGCCCTCGATGACACCGCCTTCCTGGAACAACTGCAAGCTTCGGGTATGCGCCTGATACGGGTCAAAGTGTTTTGGAAGGACATCGAGCCGCGGCCAGGAGAGTATCGATGGCAACGCTGGGACCGACGAATGCGGCAACTGCGGACCCACGGCCTTGTGCCCATCCTCGTCATCGACACCAGCCCCGCGTGGGCGCGTGCTCCTGAGGACCAAACCCTTCCCTGGGCTCCCCCCGCTCATGCGGAGGCTATCGTTCCTTTCCTGACTCAGATGGCAACCCGCTATGGGGCCTACGTGGACGCTTACCAGATCTGGGATGAGCCCAACATTGCTCCTCATTGGGGGCACCGGGAAGCCGATCCTATGGGATATGTACGGCTTCTTCAGGTTGCGGCCATAGCCATCAAGCGCGTCGACGCTCAAGCACTTATCATCTCGGCAGGCCTCGCCCCCACCCTGGACCCGGGACGTGTCAACCGCAATGACCTCGCTTATTTGCAGGCGATGCTCTCCCTCGGTGCTGGTACTTGGTTCGACGTCCTGGCCTGGGAGCCCTATGGCTTCAATGAGGGACCGGAAGCGCCCCCTTCACCGGCCCGACTGAACTTTCGTCGGGTAGAAGAGGCACGCACACTCCTCGACCGATACGGCCTGACGAATGTGCCCATCTGGGCCACAGCTTTCGGTTGGAACGCTCCGCGGGACGGCCGACCAACGCCTTGGGGCGCGGTCTCTCCGACCCGGCAGGCCCAGAACGCGCGGCACGCGATGCGCTGGGTTGCGCGCCACGCCCCCTGGCTCCAGGTGTTGATCTGGGCTCATGCCCGGCCGGACGCACCTCCTGACGATCCGCTTTGGGGATTTGCCCTTTGGACCCCCACGGGGATGCCCAGGCCGGTGTGGCAGGCCCTGGTTCAGGCTCAGAGACAGCAACCTTCCTCGCGTCTCAAGGCGCGAGTGTTCCCGGAAGGCCGGCCAGTCCCCGAGCTTCCGGGAAGGCGAGGTAGGCGCCGCACCTTTGTGTTCCGCGGTACCGGCGTCCGCCTGACCGTGCAGACGGGGCCTCGCTGGCACACCTTGTGGGTTGAAATCGACGGCCGTCCGGCCCCTTCCCTCCCTCACACCCCAGATGGTCGCGCCTACCTCAATCTTTACAGCCCCGAGGTGGCAACGCTCGACATCATCGCCGCAGATCACTTACCCTTTGCTTCCCATCACCTGACCCTCATCAGTGGTCCCGGCGATCCCGTCTGGCCGGTTTTGGCAGTGACGCCTGTGAGAACTCCGGAGCCCCTTGCCGTCCGGGTCCTCCTTGGTATCCTGGGAGGGGGACTCCTTTTGCCGGCCTGGGCCTTGCGGCGACGACGATTCAACATCGGCCTGACGGCGACACCACTTTCTCCCTGGGAAACGAGATCGCTCCTTCTGACTGTGGCCTTCATCCCGTTCACGGCCCGACTCGTACACCTGAACGGCGTTGTCCTCGTGCTGCCAGAGATCCCGCTTCTGGCTATTTTGATCAGCAAGGGGATAGCCTGGATGCGAGGAATGCCTCCCCTGCGCGTCGCTTCTGCTCGGCGTTCGAGGGGCAGCGAAGGGGTTCTCCTCTGGGGAGGAGCCTTCTTCCTGGCCCTGTTTCTCTTTCAGATCATGTGGGTAGCCGACGTGCCGGCCCTGTGGGTTGCTGTGCGAGGAACGATTCTCTTCCCTCTTCTCCTCTACCTTTTGCTGCGCCACAGCCCGGTTTCCGCACGCGTTCGGGCGGTTCGAGCGTTGATGTGGGGCACCGTTGTGCTGGCTATCGTGGCTCTTACCGGCGCTTTTCAGGGACAGGTGGTGTGGGCCGGCTCCTGGCCCCGAATTCGCGCCTTTTTTGGCTCTCCTAATCATCTAGCGTTGGTTCTTGTGCGTGTTCTACCTTTCACCCTTCTCCCCCTGGCCTCCCCTTCCCTCGCGCCTCTTCTCTGGGGAACTCAGGTCTCCAGGAAGATCTCGGGCTCTCCTTTAGGCCGGGGCATTCCGGCGGGGCTGCTGCTGCTGGTTCTTTTCTTGACCGGATCCCGGGGTGCCTGGGTTCTTGGAGTACCTGCGCTCGTCATGGTCTTTTACGGCTCCAACCGTGCTCGCGGCGGTTGGATGATCATGATCACAACGCTCCTCATTGGTGTGGCTTTCGTTCTGCTGCGGGGATGGGAAACCCTGGGCCGACGTGTTCTCATCTGGCAAGGGAGCGTTCGCCTTCTGGCCGACGCCCCCTGGACGGGTGTGGGTCCGGGGCAATTCCCCTGGATGTATCCCCGCTACGCCCTGCCGACGGCATGGAAAGAGCCTCACCTTTACCACGCTCACGATGTCTTTCTTAGCACCGCATTGGCGTTGGGACTGCCGGCGGCGCTTTTCCTGACCATCGTGCTGATCCGGGTGCTCTGGTCTTTTTCTCGCCCTGGCGTGGGCCATAACGATCTCGCCTCACCTCTGAGGCGAGCCGCCCGTGCTTCTCTGTGGGGAGGGCTTGCCTTTGGTCTGGTCGATGCTTTCTGGAGTTTGCCCGATCTGGCGTATCTGAGTGCTCTGGCTCTGGCATTACTTGCGCCCGCATCGGTAGGAGAAAAATGAGCGAGGTCCCCTGGTGGAGTTCACACCGTTGTGATCCGCCAGAGGCCCCCGCCCCGCGGCACGCCGTTGTGCCTTATCCTCTGCCGGAAAAACCCGGCAGCCGGATCCGGGGAAGAGCCCGTAAGGACCAACGGGATCCCGGGTCTCAGGGCCTGCTTGCACGCGGCCTATTCCACCGTGACCGATTTGGCCAGATTGCGCGGTTGGTCCACATCGTTTCCGCGCCGTACAGCGATGTGATAGGCCAGGAGTTGACAGGGAATGACCGTCAACACAGGCAGGACGACTTCGGGCGCGCGCGGGACGGCAATCACCTCGTCCGCTTTGGAAGTGACCAACTCGTCTCCTTCGGTTACGATAGCGATCACGACGCCATCTCGCGCCTTCACTTGTTCCACCTGGCTGACCATTTTCTCGTACACGTGGTCGTGAGGGGCCAGGGTGACCACAGGCATATTCTCGTCGATGAGGGCAATAGGCCCGTGCTTCATCTCGCCGGCCGGATATCCTTCAGCATGAATATAGGAGATTTCCTTCAGTTTCAGGGCGCCTTCCAGGGCAATGGGGTATTGAAGTCTCCGCCCCAAGTAGAGGAAATGGTGGACTTGATAGTAGCGACTGGCCAGCGCTCGTGTGGCCTTGTCGGCGGCTGCCAGGGTGTCGCCGATGAGTTTGGGCAATCGGGCCAGAGTGCGGGCGTGGGCCAGCGCCTCCCGGGGTTGGAGGAGACCTTTCTGCTGGGCCAGGTAGAGGGCCAACAGGTATTGGTCGACGACGGAAGTGGTGAAGGCTTTGGTGGACGCCACGCCAATTTCAGGGCCGGCCTGCATGTAGATCCGTCCGTCACTGACCCGCGCGGCCTGACTGCCAATGGCGTTGACGATGGCCCACGTGACCACGCGTTTGCGCCGCGCTTCCTCCAGCGCGGCCAGCGTGTCCACCGTCTCCCCAGACTGGGTGATGGCCAGGACGACGTCCGTTGGCGCCAGGAGCGGATCCCTGTAGCGGAACTCGGACCCGTAGTCCACCTCGACAGGAATGCGGGCAATGGATTCGAGGAGAAATTTCCCCACCAGCCCCGCGTAGTAGGAGGTGCCGCAGGCAACCGTGTGAATGCGAGAGATGCGTCGGGCCGTCTCGGGGGAGATGCTCAGATCTTCCAGGGTGACCTTTCCGGTCGTGAAATTCAACCGCCCGCGCAACGTGTCTGTAATAGCCTGGGGCTGTTCGAAGATCTCCTTTTGCATGAAATGGCGATACTCTCCCTTGGCCGCGGCCAGGGGATCCCAAGATACGGTGTGAACAGATGGGATGAATGGCTCCCCAGTATCCAGGTGGAAATAATCGACCGCGTCAGGACGGACCACGGCGACCTGTCGATTTTCCAGGAAGACCATGCGTCGGGTATAGGGGAGGATGGCGGGAATGTCGGAAGCAACGTAGTTCTCCCCTTCCCCCAGTCCAATGACGACTCCCCCCGCATTGCCCAGCCGCGCGGCCATCAGAGTATTGGGCTGCTGGCGGGAAAGCACGACAACGGCACTCGCCCCCTCGATGCGCCGCAAGGCCTGTCGTACGGCCTCTTTCATGGGCAGCCCGGCGTGCATCAGGCGGTCGATCAGGTGGACGATCACTTCCGTGTCGGTCTCCGACGCGAACCGGACCCCCTCTGCCTCCAGCTCTTCACGCAGGGGGAGGAAGTTTTCCACAATGCCGTTGTGGACGACGACCACGTCACCATCAGGATCACTATGGGGGTGGGCATTCCGTCGGCTGGGCTTTCCGTGGGTGGCCCAGCGGGTGTGCCCAATGCCCGTATGGCCGGCCACAGGGGCTTGTGCCAGCAGCCGATCCAGGTTTTTCAGCTTGCCCACTTCTCTGCGAATGTCGATGTGACCGTTGGCGTTTAGGACGGCCAGACCGGCCGAGTCATAACCGCGATACTCTAACCGGTGCAATCCTTCCAGGATGATGTGAGCGGCTTCTTGTGGACCTACGTAACCAACGATACCACACATGGTGTCCCCTCCCACGATGTCTTCGGCAGGCGGGCAGCAGCCCCCAGGCGTGCTGGTGTATCCGGAGCCGATGAACTGGGGATACCTCGCGCCTGGAGGGTCCCTCTTCCCCCGGATGACGTCTTGGACGCGCGTTTCACCCGGAGCAAAACAGTGTGGTTGCTCGCCTGCGCACATGGATGTCACGGCAGGGTGAGCCTGCCAGCCTCTGTGCTCCGTGTTGTTCTCCCGGTCTCCCGGGAGGTTTGCCAGAGCACTTGCATAAGGGGACGGTCAGGGGGGAGGCACCCCCTCGGAGGCATCCGCCGATCTCTCGATTTTCCCCGGTTGGCCCGGGTTAGCCTCGCCCTGCGGCGAGGAACCTCCGTCCTCGTCAACTCCGATCACGACCGGAGTCCTGGCGCTATGTCCCCGTGCAGATGGTCAAGTTGTGTCTCACCTCCTTGGCTTCCCCTTCATGTCCCATGTTCTCGTCAACGACGGTCACCTACTTATATCACATCCGGAGAGATTTGTCAAAAAGAGGGTGTTGTGAGAGACTGAGCCGGTCGGCCGGCATATCGAAGAGAGCAGGGGGGCAGCTTCGCGGTCCGCCTTGCCTCGCGAATATCGTCGGTCCCGGCCCCCGCAAGTTCGTGCGCCAGTCTGACCTGTAGGGGCCTTTGGGAGCGCCTAAAAGAACCAACTCGTGATAGAGGCGTGTTCATGCACACAAGTGAATCGCACCTGGCCATATCCGCGCTGGATTGGCGCTGGCGTTTGTTGACCCGTGCCGTTGCTTTGGGCATTGTGCTTGCCGCTTTCGGGCTTCGCGTCTGGCAAATCGACACCCAATCGTTGTGGCATGATGAAGGACTTTCCTGGTGGTTCGCGCGCGAACCTCTCTGGCAGATGCTTCGAGGCGTGGCCGGAACGGAGCATCCGCCTCTCTATTTTCTGGCCTTGGGGGTATGGATGCGCCTGGCCGGAGAAAGTGCTTACGCGCTGCGCTTTTTCTCGGTCATAGGAGGGGTCCTCACGGTGGCCGGCGTGGTGGCTGTCACGCGGCGGTGGCGCTGGTCAGGCGCCGGCTTGCTGGCCGCCCTCTTTCTGGCCTGGAGTCCATTTCACATCTGGTACTCGCAGGAGGTTCGCTCCTATACCTGGGTCTCTGCACTCGCACTCTGGCTGGTCTATGCGGGCTGGCGCTGGGAGCAGCAGCGTCGACGCCGGGACGGAATCACCTATGGGGCCATCTCGGGACTCTCCCTTTACGTTCATCCATTCCTTGTTTTCCTTCTCCTCGCCCATGGTCTGCTGTTGGCCGGGCAGCAATGGAGAAGAGGTCGGGATCTGCGCCTGACAGGACGCGTGTTGTGGCCCTTCCTTCTGGGAGGCGGACTCTTCCTGCCCTGGGTGCTTCCCACCCTGGGACAGTTGCAAACGAATCGGACGTATTGGTATTGGGGCTATCTGGACGTCCCACGGGTGGTTGAGGCGACGGCACAGGCGTTGGCCTTCTACCCGCTCCCCCCGGCGCTGATGCCCCTGTACGTGCCTCGTATCACTTTTTTTCTTTGGGGATTGGCGTTAGTGGGGAGCGCATGGGCCTGGAGGTGGCGGTCGGGGCGGTGGCTTATCCTCAGTCTCTGGCTGCCTCTCCTGCTGACGCTGACCTTGGCGTATTTTGTACCCAAGTACGCGCCTCGTTATGTCATCTATACGCTCCCGTTCTGGCTGTTGTTGGTCCTCTTGCCCGTCGTGACTCTGGCCCAATGGACTCGCGACCTGAAAGATCCCCTCGTGGCTTGTATGGCCGGCACGTTCCTGGCCTTGCTCATCACCGGTCATGGTTTGGCGAGCTGGCAGGTGCGCGAACTCACCATGCGCCCCGAAGCCGCCCGTCCCAATTTTCGAGATTCGGTCGGATTCGTGCAGCAGAAAGCCCAGCCGGGTGATGCCGTCCTCTTGGTCGGAGGCCACATGGAGCCCATCGTACGCTATTACCTGCGACGGAACGACGTCGTTCTTTACCCTCTGCCCCCACGTCTGTTGCTGGACCTGGGGAAACCATTGCATTGGCAGGATGTGGCTCCGGTGTTTAACCGCGTCACAGCTCACCATCCGCGCCTCTGGAGTATTTTCTGGCAGGAGGACCTGGCCGATCCCCAGCGCTTTGTCTACGGGCTGATGCAGAGCTATATGTGCCCCCTCATCACACCGGCACTTTCCCCCGCGGTGGATGTGGGGCTTTATCTGGTTCCCAGGCCGCTTCATTTGCCCACGAGGCCCACTCCCCGCTATTCGACCGGCATCCATTTCCGCAATGGTCTGGAGCTGGTCGGGTTCAATGCTGTGCGGCTATTCCCGCCTCACACGTCGGTGGATTTTTGTCTGAAAGTGCGTCGTGAGCCCCAGAAGGGGGTGCGGGTTGCCGCGGGCGAGAGTCTCTATGTGGTGGCGTTTTTCCGGCCCGGTCGGCCTCTTTCTGATGGACTGACCGGCTTCGTCCATTTGGTTTCGAACAACGGCCAGAAGGCATTCGCACTTTCCGATCGTCTTCTGGGCGGGTATGCCTACCCTGTGTGGCGCTGGCAGGTAGGAGAGGTCGTGCGTCAGGCATTCTTGCTGCGGGTTCCCAGAGATCTGCCCCCCGGTCGTTATGCACTGGAGATGGGCCTTTATCACCCGAGGACGTTGCAGCGCGTGGATCCGCTGCCGGCCCGGGTCGGCGGTGCCCGGGTCGACGGATCGCGTATCCTTTACGGACCCGTAGATGTCCTGCCGCCCTGGCAGTGAGGATTTGCGCGATAGGTGGATCGCGAGTTAGATATCGTGGGTTGACATCGAGGGTCGAATGTGTACCATCGTAGTCCGTGTGAGTGGAGATAGAAATCCATGAGATTCATAGGAAAATGGCTGTTCCCATGGGCCCTAGCGATCGGGGTCCTCATGCTGGCTGGATGTGTGGTCCCCTTCCGCCCCTTGCTCTCTCAGGTCTCGGTCTCGCCGACGGTCATTTCGCCCAACGCGGACCGGCATGAGGATGTGACCCGGATCACGTATACCCTGGGGCGGAATGCTTATATTTCCATTTATTTCCTGGATCGTAACGGCCATCGTTATTACTTCCGCAAGCACAGACGGCGGGCCCGAGGTCCGTACGCGGTCCTCTGGGGCGGGGTCATCGAGGGAACGCAGGTCAAGGAAACGCCGTATGGCCGACAGACGGTGGTCAGTCGTGTCCTTCCCGCGGGGACATATACCTGGGTCCTTGAGGCTGAAGATGATCGCGGGAACAAAGACCGTCGTCAGGGCCAGATAACCATCGAAGATCCGGACAACACGATCCCCGAGTTGCGGAATTTTGCCGTGAGTCCCAAGGTGTTCACACCCAATCAGGATGGCATCAATGACCGTGTGGGGATCACGTACTACTTGAGTGAGAACGTGAGTGATCTGGTGGTCTCCTTGCTGCCCGCATGGGACAACGCTCTGCTGCCGCGGACGATCCCCTGGATCCTGGCTGAGACGGAGCGGAACATCAAGCCTACCCAAAAGGGACTGCACTACATCGACTATGACGGAGGGGTGGACAATGATGTGGAGCCGCCGCCTGACGGTGAATACCAGGTGGTGGCCCGGGCCAGTGATGCCGCCGGGAATACCACGCTGGTGACGACAACGCTAACGATCGTCAACGGAGGGGTCCCGCGCGCGGACATCCTCAACGCAGACGTGACGATGAAAGATGCCCGCGACGGCGACCGCTTCCTCGCTGTGGGCGATACGCTGATCTTCACAGCGACGGTGGAGAATTACAGCAACGTGCCCATTCGTACCTCCGGTCCGCCGCCGGGCACCCATTATAATTTGAACGAAAACTTCAATACGTTGGCTGTGCGCGAGGGGAAGCGGGCCTGGCATGAGCAGGCGGGGGTGTGGCGTTTTGGCATCGATTTCCAGACCAACGGTGGGCAAGACTATCCCTTCCGTTGGGCCATTGGCCGCCCTCAGGATCTGGAATGTCGTCTCGTCGATGGTCAGAAACAGTGCTATCTGATGCCGGGCAAGCGCGGTCTGGTCTATGGGACGATCACCATCAACTACGCACCCCCTCGGAATAGCATTGTGTTCTGGTCCGGCCTGATCCACGAGGATGTTGGAATTTTGCCTTTCAACAATCGGGTGGATCCTCACACGTTTCACATCGACATTCCGTGAGATGCTCTGCTCCAGATGGCACCGGGTCCGCCTGTTACTCCCCTTCCAAGGAGGAGACCGGTAACGTACGGCACCGCCAACGGACGTTGAATACGGGTACGCCCTTATGAATCTAAGTGTGGTCATCGTGAACTGGAACGTGCGCGAGCTGCTTCGCAAGGCCCTCCTATCTCTCCAGGCCAGCCTGTCTCACGCCCGGGACCTGGACTGGGAGGTATGGGTAGTGGACAACGCGTCCAGCGATGGCAGCGAGCAGATGCTCCAGGCGGATTTTCCCTGGGTTCACACGATTCCTCTGCAGGAGAACATCGGCTTTGGCGCGGCCAACAACCTGGCCCTGTTCGCCCAGGGGCTGCTTCCCGCCCAGAGCAATCCGGCCCTCTACTTCCGTTCCCTTCCCCTGGCCCAACGCCTTTTTGGGCAGAAATCCTCCTCTTCCGGCCCTCCCGATGCCGTTTTCTTCCTCAACCCCGATACTGAGGTCGTGGACGGGGCCCCGCGCCGTCTGCTGGAGACGCTATTTGCCAACCCGCGCACGGGTCTGGTTGGCCCTCATCTGACGTATGGAAACGGACGGCATCAGCACAGCGCGTTCCGTTTCCCAGGCCTGTGCCAGGTGGCTTTCGAATTTTTCCCCCTTCACCCCCGACTGTACGACACTCGCCTTAACGGACGGTATGCAGAAGTTCTCTATCGGGGTCGGACGGCGTTTCCGGTGGACTTCGTGCTGGGCGCGGCTATGGTGGTGCGATCGGCGGTCATCCGGGAGGTGGGGGCGTTCGACGAAGGATATTGGCTCTACGCCGAGGAGATGGATTGGGCCCGCCGCATTCGTGCGGCAGGCTGGGAAATTCGCCTGGATCCACAAGCTCACGTGGTCCATCACGAAGGACAGAGCAGTCGACGGTTTCGGGAACGGGCTTTTGTGGCCCTGTGGGAGAGTCGACTGCGCTATTTTCGCCTCTATCACGGCCCTTTGTTCAACCGGGCAGTGCATGGCATTATTCGGTTGGGCCTCTACAAGCGCCGTTGGAGTGAACGGCACCTGCCGCCGGATGAACGTTTTGCACGATGGCGCGCCTACGCTCAGGTGGAGGCTCTGCTGCAAGGCAAGGTTCAAGACGTGAGGTCGTATTCGCATGGACGCCCGTGAAGAGATCACCGTTGTCATTTTGACGTTGAACGAGGCTCGCCACATCCGGGCCTGTATCCGCGCGGCCCGGCAAGTCGCGAAAAATATCATCATTTCGGACAGCTTCAGTGAGGACGGCACGCCGGACCTGGCCCGTGAGGAAGGGGCCAGCGTATTGGAGCGGACATTCGACAACTATGCCAATCAGCGCAATTCGGCCCTGGACGTGGTCACAACCCCCTGGGTCTTCTTTGTGGATGCGGACGAACGGGTGACCCCTGAACTTGCTGCGGAGGTGCTTCGGGTTATCCGGGATGAGGACCGCGCGGGATGGTGGGTTCCTCGGTACAATTACATTGTCAATCGACGGATTCGCGGGGGCGGCTGGTATCCAGACTACCAGCTCCGTCTGCTGCGCACTGATCGCGCGCGCTACGATCCGGCCCGGGAAGTCCACGAAGTGGTGCGCTTGCAAGGAGAGGCCGGCTACCTCCGAGAGCATCTGATCCATTATAACTACGAGAGCTGGGCACAGTTCCACATGAAGCAACGGCGCTATGCCATGCTGGAGGCTCGCGTCCTGCGCAAGCAGGGGGTCCGGCCTCGACCGTATACGTACCTCACGATGCCCCTTCGCGAGTTCTGGCGTCGCTTCGTGACCCTGCGGGGATACCGGGATGGCTACTATGGAGCGAAGCTGGCCGCTCTGTTGGCCTGGTACACGTTCGTGACTTACTGGACTCTTGGGCATACCAAAGAAGCGCTGACGCCTGCCCGGTCATGACCTTTCCTCGGCTTCCTCCAGGGGCTGATTTTCCTCTATCCCCAGGCGCCGGAGCATGGCTTCCAGCCCCGTTTCCAGGTAGCGGTCGATGATCTCCGCGGTCGCCTCGTAGGCGTCCCTGGAACGGCCATAGGGGTCCTCGATATCCCGATGGTCACCGGCCAGCTCGCTTAGGAGCAGGATTTTATGGAGAGAGGCCGGGTCATGGTAAAAAAGGCTCTTGCGGTGCTCTTCTGCCATCACGATGACCAGGTCTGCCGCCCGTAGCATGCCCACGTTTACGGTCCTGGCCCGGTGAGTGGAAATATCGATGCCTCGCTCGGCCAGTACGGCCTGACCTTCCGGCGTCGGGGGCTTTCCCTCCAGGGCGAAGGTGCCGGCAGTCTCGACCTGGATCCTCTCTTGCAGGCCTCGTTTGGCTAATTTGTCCTGTAAGAGGCCCCATGCCATCGGCGAACGGCACACATTCCCTGTGCAAACGATAAGCACGCGTTTTGGATCGTCCATAGAAATTGTCCTCGTCCTCGCGATCTCACTCTATTGTACCTGACGTTACCGGTCTCCCTCAATTTGCAGCCGCGCGGCCAGGGATTCCTGCCGGTTGAAGGAGGCTCGGTGTTGAACGGCGCTGGTAGACCGCACCCACCCGGACCGTGTATCGCCCCTGGGCCGTGTTTCTACGCATCTGGACGCGCGTGCTTGTGCTCCGCCCCGATCCCGGGTACAATCGAGACGGGTTACGCGCGGTGGGAAAACGGTCCGGTGCGTAACCCGCATTTTTGCTCAGGAGAGAGCTCATTGATGGATTATGCGGACGCATTGCACTACCTGCTGAGCTTTACCAACATGGAAGCGGCCCGCCGTGTCCCCTACAGCGAACGGGTATGGAATTTGTCTCACATGGAGACGTTGCTGGAGGCGATAGGGCGACCTCACGAGGACTTTGCCTCTGTCCACATTGCCGGTACCAAAGGAAAAGGCTCCACCGCGGCAATGATCGAGAGTGTGCTACGACAAGCGGGCTTGCGCCCCGGGCTTTATACATCTCCCCACTTGCACACTTTTCGCGAGCGGATGCGGGTGGATGGCCCGCTCATGTCCCCTTCTCGATGGGTCGAGGGAGTTCATCGGCTGCAGACCGTCGTCCCTTCCCTTCCCTTCAGACCTACCCTCTTTGAGCTGTTGACGGCCCTGGGATTTTGGTACTTCTCCGTGGAGGAAGTGCCCATCGCGGTTGTCGAAGTGGGTCTGGGAGGACGGCTCGATTCGACCAATGTGCTGCGGCCCGACCTGACCCTCATCACCTCGTTGGGCTTGGAACACACGGCTATTTTGGGCGACACACTGGCGGATATTGCGCGTGAGAAGGGAGGGATCATCAAGGAGGGCGTCCCTGTCATCGTGGCTCCTCAGAAGGAGGAGGCCATCCGGGTGCTGGAACGGTTGGCCCGAGAACGGCAGGCTCCCCTGGTGCTCGTTGGGCGCCAATGGGACTATCGGGTTGAGCGAGTGACGCCCGCGGGTCTTACCATCAGTGTGTGGTCGGACCAGGTGAGCTACGAGCACGTGGACGTAGGGCTGCGAGGCATGCACCAGGGACTCAATGCAGCCATGGCCGTCATCGCCTTGCACTACTTGCGCGAACAAGGCTGGCCCATCGAGGAGGGCCACATTCGTCGCGGCATCCGATACACGCATTGGCCCGCGCGCATGGAAGTCTTGCAGCGGCAACCCATCTTGCTCCTGGATGGGGCTCACACAGTGGAGTCCACCCTGCGCCTGTTGGATGGCATCTATCGCTGGCTCCCCCATGAAAACTTGCACGTGATTTTCGGCGTTTCCGCGGACAAACGCATTCCAGAGTTGTTGGATCTCCTCTGGCCCTACGCGGAGACCTTGCACATTACCCGCTCGGAACATCCGCGAGCGGCCACGCCGGACCAAATTTTGGAACACTTGCCGACTGGTTCTGGACCGGATGTCTTCACGTACCCGCTGGTGGAAGAAGCCCTGTCCACGACTCTGCGCATGGCCGGCCCCAACGATTTGATCTGTGCCTGCGGCTCCATCTATCTGGCCGCTGCTGTGCGCGAAGTGTGGGCTCATGTGTACGGTCGTCTGCCTGTAGGGGATTGGGCGTACGAGAGCGATTTCCCCTTGATGCGACGGACGCTGGCGGAACCGTCCACGGGCACTTTGCGTAAGTAATAAGCAAGGATTACAATGCAAGTAAGTGCCTCGTCCTGGACCAATGTCTCCCTAAGATGGTTCTGAATGAGCACAGACGTTGGGTTTTCGCAGGGTACGAGGTCCGGTTGACACACCCCATTTTTCCGGTGGTGACCACGTATGAGAAAGGAAGATTGGTTGGAAGATTTCACATTTGAAGAAAATCTGGTTGACGTCATCGCTCGCTTCAAGGCAGAACGGCATCGCATTTCCGGCCCTGAGCCGGTGGAGGGAGAAGAGGAAGAGTATATCGTCCTCGCCTCCCGAGATACGGTCATTTTCCCCCACATGGTTATGCCCCTTTTCATCGGACGGGACATCTCCTTGCGCGCCGTGGATGAGGCGTTGACTCGCGATGTACCGTTGCTGATTGTGGCCCAACGCGATTCCGAGGTGGAGACGCCCAAGGAGGAGGATCTCTACACCGTGGGAACGGATGTGTCCATCGGACGCAGTCTGCGATTGCCCGACGGGACAACCAGCATCCTGGCTCAGGGCGTGCAGCGCGTTCGCATCCTCGAGTTCACACAAATGCATCCTTACATTCGGGCCCGGGCTGTGCCCATCGTCGAGGGAAAACCCGAGGGCATTGCTGTCGAAGCGCTGATGCGGGTGGTGCTCACCCTCTTCGACCGTTGTGTAGAACTCAACCCTAATCTGTCCGAGGACGCTTACATCGCGGCCATGAACGTGGACGAGCCGGGGTGGCTGGCCGATCTGGTGGCGCACGTCCTCGATCTGAACCTGGAGGACCGGCAAGAGGTCCTGGAGACCATCGACCCGATCGAACGACTGCAGAAAGTCAGTCTGCTCCTGGGCAAGGAGCTGGATGTGCTGGAACTGGAGAGCGAAATCCATGCCCAGGTGCAGCAGGAGATGGAGAAGAACCAACGTGAGTGGCTCCTGCGGGAGCAGATGCGCGCCATTCAGGCCGAGTTGGGCGAGCTGGACGACTTGCAGCGGGATATCAACGACCTGAAGAAGCGAATTGCGGAGGCCGGGTTGCCCGAGGAAGCACGGGAGAAGGCCGAGCGTGAGGTCAGTCGTCTCGCGGCCATGCCTGCGGCTGCACCCGAGGTGGCTATCATACGCACGTATCTCGACTGGGTGTTGGGCCTGCCCTGGCACGACATGACCGAAGACAACATGGATATCGCGCGAGCAGCGCAAATCCTGGATGAAGAGCATTATGGCCTGGAGAAAGCCAAAGAACGTATCCTCGAGCACATTGCCGTGCGCAAGCTGGCCCCTGACAAGATGCGTCAACCGATTCTCTGCTTTGTGGGACCTCCGGGGACGGGCAAGACGAGCATGGGGAAGTCCATCGCCAAAGCTCTGGGCCGGAAGTTCGTCCGTCTCTCTCTGGGCGGTGTGCGGGATGAGGCGGAGATTCGTGGCCACCGTCGCACGTACATCGGGGCCATGCCGGGTCGTATCCTCCAGACCATGCGTACCGCCAAGTCCTGTAATCCCTTATTCATGTTGGACGAGATCGACAAACTGGGGGTGGATTTCCGGGGGGATCCCGCGGCCGCGCTTCTGGAGGTGTTGGACCCGGAACAGAACCACGCGTTTTTGGACCATTATCTGGACATTCCTTACGACCTGAGCCGGGTGATGTTCATCACCACGGCCAATACTCTCTATAGCATCCCCCCCGCACTTCTGGATCGGATGGAGATTATCGAGTTCCCGGGGTACGTGGAAAGCGAGAAGGTAGAGATCGCGCGGCGCTTCCTTATCCCGCGACAGTTGGAGGCACACGGGTTAAGCTCGTATGATCTGGAATTCCCCAAGGTCACGGTGTTGCGCATCATCCGAGAGTACACCTATGAGGCGGGCGTTCGCAATCTCGATCGGGCCATTGCCAAGATTTGCCGCAAGGTGGTTCGGCGTATCGCTGAGGGCAAGCATCCGCCGCGCCGGATTACGCCGACCATGTTGGAGAAGTACCTGGGACCGCCGCAAAACATCTACAATCAGGCAGAGCAGGAACCACAAGTCGGCGTAGCGACGGGTCTTTCCTGGACAGAAGGAGGAGGAGACATCACCCTGGTAGAAGCGATGCTCATGGACGGAAAGGGGATGTTGACTCTGACCGGGCAACTGGGGGATGTCATGCAGGAATCGGCCCAGGCCGCGGTTTCGTACGCGCGTGCCCATGCGACGGATTTTGGATATGGGGACGTGGATTTTGATAAATTGGACATTCATATCCATGTGCCTGAGGGCGCGGTGCCCAAGGATGGCCCCAGCGCTGGAGTGACCATCCTCACGGCCCTGGTCTCCGCACTCACCGGGCGGCCTGTGCGGCCTGACGTGGCTATGACCGGCGAGATTACCCTGCGCGGGCGGGTGCTTCCCATCGGCGGCTTGAAGGAAAAAATCATTGCAGCTCATCGCGCCGGCATCAAGAGGGTGATTATCCCTAAGAAGAACGAGAAAGATTTGATAGAGGTGCCCAAACGCACCCGCAAGGGGATTGAGATTATCTTTGTGGACCATGTAGACCAGGTGTTGGCCACGGCGCTCCTGCCCAAAGCCTCGGAATAGGGGTTCGTCCAGCTCGTTTCGATGGATGGCGAGCGGGCAAGGATAGCCCTCGCGTCCGGCCAGGAGCCGATGCTCTGTGCCCCCTCTTCTCCGCTGGGAATCGGCCGAAGATCATGCCTGCGGTGATTCATTTGACGGGTCTATCGTCTTCTCTCGGTGCCCCCATTTCGGCGTCGGGAACTTCTGAAGCCAATTGAAAGCTCAGAACGTCTCGGGAGCTTTTTCGACGTTCAGGGAGCAAGTCACGGCTCCTCATGGAGGTTAATGGAGAGCAATAAACCGCGTTTCGATCTCCCGTTGGGCAAAACTATTTGGCCTTTTGGGGACGTATAGGTTGAACAGCAGTGCTTTCTGCCACCCGGCAGAGATTCCGTGCTCGTCGAAGATTCGTGGGCCCCGGTGTGTACGGGACGATCCCCGGGGTCGGCAGGGTCAAGGAGGCTCGGGGATATATTATCTGGTATCAGCCCGTTGTCGTTCATGCGTGCGATCCGGGCGCGACCAAAATGTCGGGTCAAAATTGCCATAATGCGCGATGAGTATACAATAGTCGGTTGTGCCCGTGTGAACGGCGTGGACACGAGCGCGGCGAGGTGAAACCCCGGATGCGCTCGCTCCGATAGATTATCAATCCATTATCGGGAGGTAGAGCCATGCGACGAATTGGATGGATGTTCGCGGTCATCTCGCTCGTGGTGTTGTTGGGGGTGCAATCCCCAGTCGTGGCCCAAAGTGCTTCATCTTCTTCATCCCCTCTCTCGGTTTATACCCGTTATCCCGCCCAAGTGGTCGAAGCAGGCAAGACCGTCACCATTGATCTGACGTTGAAGAACAACGGTAAGGATCCCCTGATCGTGAAGTTGAACGCCAACAATGTCCCCAAGGGATGGAAAGCGAGTTTCCGGGGGTTGGGACGCATTGTGAAGGCTGTTTACGTGGAGCCGGATCAAAGTGCGTCGGTCAGCTTGCGGCTGGAACAACCCGCCAGTGTGAAGTCTGGGACGTACACCATTCAGGTCGTGGCGACCAGTGGGGAAGTCCGTGCTGAACTCCCCATCGAGCTGACTGTGAAATCCAAGCTGCCGCCCAAGCTCCGCTTCAATGTGGAACTCCCCGTGCTGCGCGGTAGTCCAACCACGAACTTCCGCTTCGACGGCACGTTGTACAACGACGGGGATCAGGATTTGACGGTCAATCTGACGGCGGACGCGCCGGAAGGATTCCAGGTGACCTTCAAGCCTTCCTATGGGTCCCAGGAAGTGACCAGTTTGCCCGTCAAGGCAGGGGATTCGAAGCGTCTGACCATCGAAGTCACCGTGCCCCATCAAATTGCAGCCGGCCGCTATCCCATTCGAGTGCGTGCGGTGGGGGGGAGCGCCCAGGCTACCGTCGACCTGGCGGTTGAGGTGACTGGCCAGCCTCAGCTCTCAGTGACAACGACGGGCGGCCGCCTGTCCGCCAATGCCTACATCGGCAAAGAGACGCCTGTCAAGATCATCGTCCAGAATTCAGGCACGGCAGCGGCCCACAACGTCTCCCTGTACGCTTCTGAACCGGCCGGATGGAAGGTCAATTTTGACCCCAAACAGATTCCCGAGATTCCTGCAGGCAAACAGGTTCAAGTCACCGCCAAGATTCGTCCGGCGGACAAGGCTGTGGCCGGGGATTACATGGTTACCATCCGCGCCAATGCGGACGGCGGCGTGTCCGATTCCACGGACTTTCGTATCACCGTCCTTACCTCCACTCTGTGGGGAGTGGTCGGCATTGCTCTGATCGCCATCGCCGTCCTGATTGTCGGTCTGGCCGTGATCCGCTTTGGACGACGATAGTCGTGCCGAAGCCTCATCAGGGGTCAAAGGCCGGGTTGGAGGCATCCAATGGCTGACTATGTGATCGAAACCAAGGATCTGACGAAGGAGTACGATGGCACTCTAGCCGTCGATGGATTAAACTTGCGGGTCCGCGAGGGGCACGTCTTTGGGATGTTGGGCCCGAACGGTTCCGGCAAGACGACGACTATCTTGATGCTCCTGGGGCTGACTGAACCCACGTCGGGCCAGGTACGCGTTCTGGGCGTTGACCCGGCGCGTCGGCCTCTCAGTGTCAAGGCACGTGTCGGCTATCTGCCCGATCAGGTGGGCTTTTATGACGAGCTCAGCGCTTGGGAGAACCTGATTTACATCGCTAAGCTCAACGGCATTCCGAGGAAGGAAGCGTACCGTCGGATAGACGAGGCCTTGGAACGTATGGGGCTCTCCCAGGTGGCCAATCACCGGGTGCGCACGTTTTCCCGAGGAATGCGCCAGCGTCTGGGCGTGGCCGAAATCCTGATCAAGCGTCCACGATTGGTTATTCTCGACGAACCGACACAGGGGCTAGATCCTCAGGCGGCCCGTGAGTTCCTGGACATCGTTCGTGGTTTGCGGGAGGAGGGCATCAGTGTGCTCCTGGCCTCCCACTTGCTCTACCAGGTGCAAGCCGTGTGTGATCGGGTTGGGCTCTTTAGTCAGGGCAAGATGGTCCTGGAAGGCTCTGTTCGCGAATTAGCCCAGCGAGTGTTGGGCGCGGGCTATCGAGTCCGTGTGACATCCGACGGCCCTGCCGAAAAACTTCTGGAATCCCTTCATCGTGTTCCAGACGTTCAGGAGGTCAAACAAGTGGACACGCATTCTTACGAACTTGTGGCCCGCCGCGATGTGCGCCCTGAAGCTGCGCAGGCTGTAGTTGAGGCGGGGGGACGCTTGTTCGCCCTAGCCCTGGAGGAGCCCAACTTGGAGGAGATCTATGCCCGATATTTCCGGGAGGTGAATCATGAGCCAGCAAGCGTTGCGGCGTGAGCGTGGAAGGGAAGGCTCGCCCTGGACCGGCATGTGGGCCGTCGTGGCCAAGGAAATGGCCGATGATCTCACCAGCGCGCGCATGCACATCCTGGAACTGTTGATTGCTCTCACCGCGGTGGGCGCCATCTATGGAGCCATCCAGAGCATCATGGAAACGGTGAGTGAGGACCAATTCCTCTTCTTGCGACTCTTCACCCTGGGCCGCAGTCCTTTGCCCGCGTTCGTGGGCTTTTTGGGGTTCCTTGTTCCCCTGGTGGCCATTGCTTTGGGCTTTGACGCGGTCAACGGGGAGTTCAACCAACGCACGATGTCCCGTGTGTTGGCCCAACCCATCTACCGTGACGCGCTGCTTTTCGGCAAGTTCCTGGCCCATCTCTTTACTCTGGCTCTGGTGCTTACCGCCATCTGGCTGCTTATTTTCGGCCTGGGAATCGTGCGTCTGGGCCTTCCCCCCAACGGCGAGGAAGTGGCTCGGGCGCTGTGGTTCCTGGTGGCGACGATCTTCTACGGTGGAATTTGGTTGGCCCTGGCCATGGTGTTCTCTATCGAATTCAGGCAGCCGGCCACGGCTGCATTGGCTGCGATTGCCGTTTGGTTGTTCTTCACGGTGTTTTGGGGGATGCTGGCCGGGGTGTTGGCTCAGGTCATCAGTCCCATTCGCTACGGCTTCCCGGAGGAACAGGTGGCCCAATTGCGAACGGAACTTTTCCTCACTCGTCTGTCACCGAACACCTTGTATGGCGAAGTGGCTATTGCCCTGCTTCGTCCCACCGTCCGCGCCCTGGGCCTAATCTCCCCAATCCAGCTCTCGGGCGCTATTCTGGGCACACCCTTGCCCCTCAACCAGAGCCTTCTGCTCATCTGGCCCCAGATGACGGGGCTGATCGCGGCGACAATTCTCCTTTTCGCTCTGGGTTACGTGCTCTTCCAACGCCAGGAGATCCGGGCTTGAGCGGAAGAGGGGATAACGGGAGGAGGACTCTGCCTCCTCTCGACCTCCCTTCTTCCAACGCCGGAGGGAAATCGGCTTGAAACGGGGATGATGACTCCTGGCCCCTACGCTCTTGCGTTTGCCAGGGCTGCAAGCAGCCTGTCGGTGTGTTCTGGTTTGCCCGCACTAATGCGGATGCAGTTCTCGAGCCCCGGCTTGTGGAAGTAACGGACCAGGATGCCTTCTCGGGCCAGTTGCTCCTTGAGTTCGCGGGCTTCCATCCCCTCTACTCGGCAGAGGATAAAGTTTGCCCGGCTGGGATAGGGATGCAGGTAAGGGATGCGGAGAAGGGCCTGATACAGACGTTCACGTTCACTGACAATAGCCGACGTAGTTTGAGCGTAGTAAGCCCGATCTTCTAGGGCGGCTAGCCCGGCCACGGTCGCGGCAACATTGACATTGTATGGCTGTTTGAACCGCCACAGGTGGGGCATGAGCCACTCGGGGAAGAGACCGTATCCCAGGCGCAGGCCGGCGATGCCCGCCCATTTGGAGAACGTGCGCAAGACCACCAGATTTTCTCGTTCCGGCACGCGGGAGGCCAGGGACGGGTGCCCGGCAAACTCGATGTAAGCCTCGTCCACGACCACCAGCAGCGGGAGGTTCAACAGCTCCTCCAACGCCTCTGCGGAGAGGAGTCCCCCATCCGGATTGTTGGGGGATGTCAGGAAGAGGAGCTTGACGCGTGAGAGGCCGGGCCGATTCTCTCGGGTCACGGCCTGGATGATACCCTCCACATCGACCTGAAAGCGGGCATCTCGTCGCACCTGGATGACCGTGCCCATGTTGATGTGGGCGTCGAACTCGTACATGCCAAAGGTGGGAGGCGCGTTGATCACGATGTCGCCCGGACGCAGAAAAAGTCGAGAGAGCAGGTCGATGAGTTCATCCGCCCCGTGCCCGGGTAAAATGTGCTTTGCAGGGATGCCCACGTAGTCGGCGAGAGCGGCGCGTAGTTGTTCCTGCTGCGGGTCCGGATAGATGTGGTAATAAGGAAAGTCGGCCAGACGCTCGCGCACGAGCGGTGAAGGGCCATAGAGATTTTCGTTTGCGTCCAGCTTGATGATGCTCTCCGGCCGACGGCCGAGGCGTTTGCTCAGTACCTCGAAGGGCAATATGGGGGTGTAAGGCTCCATCTCCCGCACATCAGGGCGGATGAGTTCCTCATAGGACGAACGAATCATGACTCCTCCTCGAATCTCATGCCTCGGGTCGGGAGGCGCGACGTACCTGAACTGCATTGGCATGAGCCGTCAGCCCCTCGGCCTCGGCCAAAATTTGGGCTGCTTCGGCAATATCCTCCATCCCTCCCTGATTGACGGCAACGACCGAGGTGATCTTGACGAAATCCAGCACGTTGACCGGGCTGGCGAAGCGAGCCGAGCCCCCCGTGGGCATGGAATGAGAAGGGCCGGCCACATAATCACCCAGCACTTCGAACGCGTGCTCCCCTACGAACACACCTCCCGCGTTGCGTACGGCCCCGATCAGGTCCCAGGGGTCGACCAGGGAGAGACAAAGATGTTCCGGTGCAAACGCGTTGGCGATTTCGATAGCTTCGGCCAGGCCTTCGGTGACCACGATTCCGCCTCGCTGCTGGAGCGACTCGCGAATGATCTCGGCGCGAGTCAGAGCCTGCAATTGTTTCTCCACCTCTTGCTGCACAAAGCTTGCAAAGGTGCGATTTGGGGTCAGGAGGATGGCGGAAGCCAGCACATCATGTTCCGCCTGGGCCAGAAGGTCGGCCGCCACCCACGAGGGGTTGGCGGTCTCGTCCGCGATGATGACGGTCTCCGTGGGGCCCAACAGTCCCTCAATCCCCACATCGCCAAAGACTTGCTTCTTAGCCAGGGTGACGAACAGGTTGCCCGGCCCCACAATCTTGTCCACACGTGGGAGGGTCTCGGTCCCGTACGCCATGGCCGCGATGGCCTGAGCCCCCCCAACCGCGAAGATGCGGTCCACTCCGGCAATGTCCGCCGCAACGAGGGTGACCGGAGCCACGCGGCCGTCTTGCCGGCGCGGGGGCGTACACATGACGATTTCTTCCACATTGGCAACTTGGGCCGGGATGGCTGTCATAAGGACGGTCGAGGGCAAAGGTGCGGTGCCGCCAGGCACGTACAACCCGACCCGCTTGAGGGGGCGCACCATTTGCCCCAGCCCCCCTTCGACTTGCCAGTCCAGCCAGCTCGTCAGTGGTTGTTTGCGGTGAAAATGCTCGATGCGTTCGGCCGCGAATTCCAACGCGCTGACCACGTCCGGTGAGACACGCTCGTACGCCTGTTCAATCTCCTCCAGTGGGACTTCGAGATAAGCAGGAGTGACCCTGTCGGCCTTTTGGGTCCACCGGCCCAATGCTTTGTCTCCCCCCTCGCGCACCTCTCGGATGATCCGGCGTACGGCCTCTTCCGGGGTCAAGTCGCGACCGAAGACCGCGCGAATCCCGGAACGGACCCTTTCCGGGATGGGCCATTCGTCCCAGTGGCGGCGTTTGAGAATTGTCTTCTTTGCTTCTTCTACGGTAAAAATACGGATTGCAGGCATGCGACCTCCTACTATCAGTTCTGGTTCTTCATCTGTCCCTGTTCGCGCATGGTGAAGCCGGTCCTTTCTTTTCCACGGGCCCTCGGGGGGATGTCTGAATCTCTTTTGGGAAGGCATCTGGTTTGACTGTTAAGCGTTCTGAGGAAAAAGGCACGGCCGGGCCCCCATCGGCTACAAAAGAGCCCGAAGTCGTCTGATGATATCGCCGATGCGCTTCCCCTTCAGTCGATAGCTGGCTCGATTGGCAATGAGTACCGCCTGGGACTCCATGATGACGCGTACTTCGACCAGTCCATTCTCCTGCAAGGTGCGCCCTGTCTGTACCAAGTCCACGATGACGTCGGAAAGCCCAACCAGAGGTCCTAATTCCACCGATCCGCTGAGCGGAATGATCTCCGGAGAGACCCCCCGCGCGTGGAAATACTGCAGGGCCAGGTGGGGGTACTTGGTCGCGACGCGAGGGTTGGGGTTCAGACGCAATGAGTGGTATGTCTCTACCCGGTCCTGGGGAACAGCTACGCTGAGTCGACAATAGCCGAAGGGCAGAGGGAGGGGTTCGTACACATCGTACTCTCCTTCCCGCAGGATGTCTAGCCCCACGATGCCCAGGTCGGCGACGCCGTGTTCCACATAGACGGGCACGTCTACGGGCTTGGCCAGCAAAAAATCCAGCCCGGGTTCTGTCCCCGGCAGGACAAGCGCCCGCTTGCTGCCGTTCGGTCGAGTCGGGAGAAGCCCTGCTTTGATCAGAAGTTCCCGCGCCTCTTTTTCCAACCGGCCCTTGGCCAGGGCCATACGAATTTGTTCCATGTATTCCTTCCCGTTTCTTACCGAACTTCTCCTTCCGAGGTCGTGTCGGCAGTCCCCTTCTCCTTCTGGCTGGAGGCTGTTCGCTGCGCCAGGATACGCCGATGCCAGTCGGGAGCAGCATGCCACGTTCCTTCTGAGGCCTCGTTCAAAAGAGTCTCTCGACCGTCGCACCACACCGCGTAAGGAATTTCCATCTGTCGGGCATAGGCCCAGAGTTCCTCCGCGGTGTGGGCCAGGTAGTGCCAGGAGACGCTCAGGCCGGTGGCACGCAGCTCTTGGACCTCGTCCAGAATTGTGGCAGTCTGGCATCCGCCCAGAACCACGTCGGGGGCCCAGCGGACGCGGGCTTTTCCCTGGGCTTCTCGGGCGCGCAAGGCCCGGTCTAGTGTCACGGCGAAGCCCACGGCCGGCCGTGGAGGGCCGAACTTCTCCACCAAATGATTGTAACGCCCTCCGCTCAGAAGAGCGACTCCCAGGCCGGGCACGAATCCTTCGAAAGTGATGCCGGTGTAATACTCCATTCCCCGGACTTCGGCCAGGTCGAGGACCACATGGGAGATGACCCGATAGCTCTTCAACACCCGCTCGATAGCTCGCAAGTTTGTAGTGGCTGCTCGCATTTCTTCGTTAAGAGTAAGGCGCTCCGCCCGGGCCAGGACCCCGTTGGCGCCGTGGAGGCGGGGCAATTGCAGGAGAGCCTCCCGCAGACGGCCGTGAATTCCCCAGCGTTTGACCAGGGTCAGGAGCTCAGGGGCGCTCTTGCGGTCCAGGGCAGAACGAAGCATCTCTTCATCCTGGGCGTTCAGGTCCAGTGCTTGCAGAAGTCCTCGGAAGAACCTCATCTGTCCCAAAACCAGGCGGAATCCTTTCAGCCTCAGCACGCGTAAGGATTCCACAGCCAGCGCCAGGATTTCTGCGTCAGCCTCGGGTCCATCGGCGCCAAGAAGCTCGACGCCCGCCTGGTAGAACTCTCGCTGCAGGCCGGCGCGAGGCTCGTCGTAGCGAAAGACCTGTCCACTGTAGAAGAAGCGCTGGGGGAAGGGCTGGTCGAAGAGCTTACTTCCCACAAGTCGGGCTGTTGGGATGGTCATATCCGGGCGCAGGGCCAGCATTTTGCCATCGCGGTCGAAGAAGCGGTACATTTGTTCCTGCAAAGGGCCTCCGGTCCCGGTGCTCAAGGATTCTGCATATTCGAATGTCGGCGGAATGTACTCGGCATACCCCCAACGGCGGAAAAGCTGGCGCAAGATCTCCGCGACCTGCCGTAGGTGTGCCGCTTCATGCCAGAAGCGGTCGATAATACCGTGGGGGAGGGGCCATCCCGGCGGCCTCTGCCCACCATTACTGCCAATGGTGTGCTTTCTCCAATCCATCTCTACGTCCTCTTACTGGGTATCCTTGCGACCCTGGCCCAGGCAACAAAAAAGACGAGCCCGGTCGACTCGTCTGGAGCAGCAGCAACGGCCACGGCGTTCGCCGTGCTGCTTACTTTCTACGGCCATGATGCTTCGTGTTTGTCGTAATCATGGATGCTTGTTCCTGCATAATGCCGGTAACTCAGGCTGGTAGATTCTAAAATCAGTGTAGCATAGACTTGTGTTGCGGCAAAATTGCTCCCTTGCCGTGGGTACCGCAGGTATTTAGACGAGAGGCGACAAACGGTGTTTGACCGCAAGGTTGAGGAGGTGAAAGCCTGTCCAGCGACAGGACTCCTTTACATTGAGCTTGCCGACAGCTTCCTTAAGTTGTCGAGTGTTCCTTAACTCTCCTCATGGATGGGCAGGAAGAGGTGAAACGTTGTGCCCTCATCGGGGACGCTTTCTACGTTTACACTGCCGCCCAGTCGCGCCATGAGGGTTTTCACCCACCAGAGTCCGAACCCCAGCCGGTGTGGTTGTCCCTGGGGAGAGACGTTGAAATCGAAAACTCGTTCACGTAAGGTCGGAGGGATGCCGGGGCCTGTATCCTCGACGATTATATGAACTTGGGACTCTTCCCGTTGACCGCGCACGCGCAGTGTCCCCTCCTCTCCCATTGCTTCGATCGCGTTTTGAAACAGATTGACGAATACCAGGACCAGGCTGCGGTGTCCTGCCACCACCGGAGGGAGGATGTCCAGGCCTGTGAGGGCGACGTGAATCCCTTCCGGAGGGGACACCGCGGCCAGCGCATCCTGGACACACGCGTGGACATTAACCGGCCCTCGCCGGATGGGGTGGAGGAGGCTCAAGCTCTCGCGAACTTCATCCAGGGCGGCGCGGGCGCTTTCCTCGATAGCGGTCAGATTTTGAGCCAAATAGGGATGAGTTTCGACGAGGTCGGCGCATTTATCTTCGATGCCCTGGACCCGCACGGGGATTGTCCCCACCTTATTGTTCAAATGGTGGAGTACGTTGGCTGCGATGTCTCCGAGGGCTGCGAAGGTTTCGGCCACAGCCCGTTGTTTCTGCACTTCCTGGAGCTCCTTCTGGCGCCGGGCATTGTGTACGGCCAGAGCTGCGTAGTGGGCCAGAATGCTCAACACCTTCTTATCCCACTCGGAGCGGTCGAAAGGAATGGGATTAGACGTGGCGCTGTAAACGCTGAACGCACCGACGGCTTCCATCTCATCGCTCACGTCATCGCCGATGAGCATCGGTACGACCAAGGCGCTGGCCCATCCCCGTTCTGTAGCCAGCTCCGGGCGGTAGAAGCGGGGGTCTCGGCGCACATCCTCAGAGGTGACCGGACGCCGCCTGCGTACGGCCTCACCGGCCAGGCTCCCCTCCCGGGGCACGATATCGCCTGTCGGCTGGTTGCCGCTCCCCACGACCAAGGTGAGAGCATCTCCCTGCAAGAGCCAGATAGCACTGGCCACCACATTCAGAAGCTTACGGGCTTGCATGGCAAGTTGTTGCAGGACGCGATCCAGGGGTTCGGTAAGGAGACTCCAAGTGATGTCCTGGAGCGCGTCGAGGAGACGAGCCTCCTGGATGGCGATGACAGCCTGGGTGGCCAGTGATTGCAACAGGTGACTGTCTTCCTCGCTGAACGCCGCTACTCGTGGGCTCTCCAGGTTGACCACCCCTTCCAACCGTCCGTTTGCCCCGATCAACGGCACAGCCAGTTCTGAACGCATTTCCAGATCATAGTCCAGGGGATAGTAAATGCGCGACCAGGGAGAAAGACGTACATCGTCGATGCGCAGTGGTTGACGGTATTTGCCCACCCAGCCGGTGATGCTGGTGGCGTTGATGGGGAGGGATTCGACCGCGGGTCGGCTCAGACGTTCTCCGGCAAACGCTTTGGTGACCAGGGCTTTGCTCTGCTCATCTACCAGGCGCAGGATGCCATACCGAGCCCCGGTGACCTCCAGCGCCATGCGGAGGATGGCTTCCAGAGTGTCCTGGAGGCGCAGCCGCGACGATATGAGCAGTCCAGCCCGGCGCAACCGACTGAGCTCGTCGCGCTTACGCTGCAAGTCGCGATGTACATTGGCCAAACGACGCGCGTGGTGCATGGCGACAGTGGCATGATTGGCAAAGTTTTCCAGCAGCAAGAGTTCCAAAGAGGTGAAAGCTCGGCTTTCTTTGAGGGTGACGTAGAATGCCCCCAGTGGCTGGTCCGCGGCAATGAGAGGAAAGCAAACCACGCTTTTGACGCCGGCCTGCCGTTTGGCGGGATGCACCTCCACTGCCGTCTCTTCGTAGGACAAGATGCGCCGACGTTCGCGGATAGCTTTCATGCCCATTCCGTTGGCTCGGGGAACATCGTCGAGAAGGGCCGGGTTCGGCTCCCCCGCAACCACTCGCGCCTGCAGGTCGAATCCTTTGCCCGCTTCGTCGAAAGGATAAAGGATGGCCGAAGCTCCCGGGACGACTCGGACCGCGCTCTCTATGATCAGGCGCAGGGTGGCGTCCACGTCGACAGTTTCACCGGCGCTGATCCGACTGACCGCCGCCCCGACACGATTGAGGCTGGCCAGTAAGGGAAGTATAAAGGAAGAAACAGGCTCTCCTTTGTCGTTCGTCCTGCTCATCACGTTTCTCTTCCGCTTGAGCGCTTTCTATCCTTCCCCGTCATCCTGCTCCGCCTCTCCGTCTATCAGGGAGATCACGGTCGTATGGAGATCACGGCGCCAGGCGGTGATGCCCTCCGCATCCCGGCCGAAGTAGACCCGGTTCGTCAAGGCCGTGATGACCGCTTCCCGCTCCGGGTCGATGTAAAGCGAGGTTCCGGTAAATCCCGTGTGTCCGAAGGAACGGTCCCCGAGAGGGTAGCTGAATCCGTCGGGATTGGAGGACCGTAGGGCCCAGCCCAGACCGCGGCGTACATCTCCTTCTCGAGCCTGCTCCCGCACGGCTTCTTGGACTTGCTCAGTAGAGAGGGGCAATGCCCCCTGCCCCCGCAGTCGGTCCAGCCAGGCCTGGCCGAAAGCACCCACATCTGTTACGGTGGCAAACAGCCCTGCGTGTCCGGAGATCCCTCCCAGGGTCCAGGCGTTTTCGTCGTGGACTTCGCCCCAAACCCGACGGCCACGTTGGGCGCACACTTCGGTGGCAGCAATATCGGGGGTGAAAGGGGCGCGACTGGCCGGACGGAATGCCAACGTAGGGAGCTTTAAGGGAAGGCTCACTCGATGTCGGATGGCCTGGTCCAACGGCAGGCCGCTCAGGGCTTCTACGGCCCAACCCAGGAGCATGAATCCCAGATCTGAGTAGACCACATGGGTACCGGGTCGGCAGGCGAAAAACGTGTTCAGCACAGTCGGACGGATGGATTCCCGGGGAAGGCGGAACAAAGGGCGCCACGCGGGCAATCCGGCCGTATGGGCGAGAATGTGGCGAAAAGTCACATGCCCTGCGTCTGCGTGTTGGTCTGACGCCTCGATGGTCACCCATTCCCCCGGCTTCAGGGGATGTTCGTAAGGTCGGATAGGGCGGGTGCCAGTGAACTCGGGCAGAACCTCGGACACGCGCGTGTCCAGGCTCACGCGTTTCTCCTCCACCAAGGTGAGAAACACTGTTGCCGTGAAGAGCTTGGTGAGCGAAGCCAGGTCGAACAGAGTGCTCAGGTGTGTACGCGCGCCGGAGGCCTCTGGATTGGGTCGGCCAACCGCGCGCTGGTACAAGACACGGCCTCGGTAGCGAACCTGGACCGCGGCCGCGGTGTAGACCCGGTCGAGGCCGGCTGTGAGGAGGGATGTCAGTGATTTAGACGTCCGATGTGTCATGCGTCACTCGTCCGATGAGCTTAAGGACATGGTCGTGAGACCCCTCTTACTCGGGCCGCGTGTTTGGAATGCCCTCCGGTCTTTGGTATAACTAGGCCAAGTATACCCAACCCGGAGGAAACGCGTAAGCCGGGGTGATGCCGAGGCCCGTATGAACGTGACGGAACTTCAGCCTGCCGATTTGCCTGCGCTGCTCGATCTCTGCCGGGTAGCCCTGCCTTTTGACACATTTACTCTTTCGATTCTCGAGCGCCGCCTGCTTCACGAGCCGGAACGGACGCCTGCATATCAGCTTTTGGCCTGGGAGGGAAACCGGCTGTTGGGGGCCATGATGGGAGGAGTGCGCTCTTTCGGCATCGGACGGGCCGCATGGCTGCGTCTTTTCGCAGTACGCCCGGAGAGCCGTCGTCAAGGGCTTGCATCCCATTTGCTCGAGATTCTGGAGTCCCGCCTGGCCGCCGACGGCATCGGCATGTTGCACGTGGGCAACAGCACCCCCAACTACTTCTGGCCGGGCCTGGACGTTCGCTACACGGCAGCCTATTGTTTCCTGGAACACCACGGCTTTCAGCATCAGGGAGAAGCCGTCAACATGTGCATCGACTTGAATGCCCATCCCTGGGACACGAGCGCAGATGAGGCTCGGTTGGCCGGGCGGGGTATCACGATCCGGCGGCTGCGGGCGGAGGACCGGGACGCGTTCCATGCCTGGTTGGCCTCTCACTGGAGCCCGACCTGGGTGTTCGAGGGTATGGACGCCTTCCAGAATGATCCCATCTCCGCGTTCGTGGCCGTACAGGATGAGCAAATCCGGGCGTTTGCCGCCTATAACGTGACTATGTTTGAGAACGGCTTCGGTCCCATGGGAACCGAAGAGTCCCTTCGCGGGTTGGGCGTCGGCCGAGTGCTGTTGTACCGTTGCCTGGCCGACATGAAAGCGAGGGGAGAATCGTGTGCTGAGGCAGGCTGGGTGGGCCCTATCGCCTTCTATGCCCGGGTGGCCGATGGGTGGGTCCATCGGGTCTTCTGGTGGCTGCACAAGCAGCTTTGATTCGAGAGAGTGTCGCCTCGGATGCAACGGATACGTACGTTCATCGAAACTCGCATCTTCAACCGGGTCGAGCGCAAGCTGATCGTCGCTTCCCTGATTGCTATTCTGATCCCATTGTTGAGCACGGCCTTGTATGGCAATTGGTTCACCAGCCAGGTGCTTCAAGAGGAGGCGATCGAGAGTATCCAGCTGGACCTGGAACAGCGAGCGAGTCGCATTGAGGCCTATTTGGTAGGGGTGCGTGACGACGTCCTTTACCTTTCCCAGGTGCCAGAAATGAAGGCTATGCTGGCGGCCCGGCAGGCTCAGGATCAGACTGGCATCCGGGGGGCCAGAAGTGCGCTCAATGCTGAATTTGCCGCTTTTGCCACCACGCATCCCTCTTATTACCAGATTCGCTACATCAACGAAGATGGCCTGGAAGTGGTGCGCATCAACGCCCGTCAGGGCGTCGTGGAGATTGTCCCGCCGACGCAACTGCAACAAAAAGCGCATCGTTACTACTTTCGTGAGGCCATACGGTTGCAAAAGGGCCAGCTCTACGTGTCTCCTGTGGATTTGAACCGGGAATACGGACGACTGGAGATTCCCCACACGCCCGTCATTCGCTATGCAACTCCGCTTTTCTACACAGATGGGCGTCGCGCTGGCATTCTCATCGTCAACCTCTATGCGGAAGAGTTCCTGCGCTATGTCTCCGAATCCGGCGGAGCAGGAATCTTGGCCCTGGTCGACCGTGATGGCTACTATTTGGCCCATCCTGACCGCCGTCGCATGTGGGGACATCCGTGGGACTTGGGCACGGGATACCGCCTGCATCGGGATTACCCACGGGCCTGGCCGGAGATCCTCTCCAACACATCCGGCATGGTCGAGGATGCCTCCACGCTCATCGTGCACCAACCTATTTTCCCCAACAAGCCCGACCGACATTATTACTGGGTGTTGCTGCACGCCGTTCCTCAAAACGTGCTCTTCGCGTCCGTTGGCACCTTTCGTGTCACCGCGGTCGGCATCCTGCTGATCGCCATCCTGGCCGGGGTGACCATGGCGGCCTTGTTAGGACGGGGTATCGCCGCGCCTGTCCTCCTCCTGACCGAACGAGTGCGACGATTTGGGCGCGGTGAACCTTATGTGCCGGTCCGGGTTCCCGGCTATGATGAGATTGGCGAGCTTACGCGAGCGTTCAACGACATGGCTCGTCGCCTGGAGGAAAATATGACCCGGTTGGGCCGTCTCACCTTCCTGGGACAGCGCATTGCGGCTCAACTGGACCATGGCGCTGTTCTGGACACGCTCCTGGACGCGGTGGACGATCTCTTTCCCATTGAATATGCCGTAGCGCGCCTGAACCATGAGGGGAATGACCTTGTCCGTCGACGAGGGGATGAACGTTGGGACATCCTGAGTCGTCTGGATGCCATTGAGAAAGTACGAGGGCAAGTCCAAACGCATCGTTCCTGGCAAGCTGTGCATATTCCTTTGCAAGATGGTCGTTCTGCCTACCTGTGTATGGCATTCATCGAGTGCCGCACACACGGCGTAGGCGTGGTGGAACTTTACGGTTACAGTCCGACGCTGGCCACATCCTCCACGGGCAACCTGTTGGCGACGCTGGCCGTGCAGGCCTCCATCGCCCTGGAAAATGCCCACCTTTACGGCACATTGGCGGAACATCGGGCCCGCCTGCAATCTTTGGTGGAACAACTCATCACGGCCCAAGAAGAGGAACGCCGCATTGTCGCCTACGACATCCACGATGGACTGGTACAACGACTGGTTGGGGCTCGCCTTCAATTGCTGAATTTCATGGGCATGTCTACTCCCTCCTGTCTTGATGCTCGCGAGGCCCTGGAAAAGGCGGCCTCCCACCTCACCGCGGCCATTGTCGAGGCGCGGCGGGTCATTGAGGGGTTGCGTCCCGGACTTCTAGACGACCTGGGGCTGGTCCCGGCCCTGGAGTATTACGCTCAGGAGTTGGGCAGCGAGGCGGAGTGGGGGGTTGAAGTGGACGCGCCTCCGGATTTCCCACGGTTGCCCTCCGCGGTGGAAATGACGGCATTCCGCATCGGGCAGGAGGCTCTGAACAATGCCCGTAAGTATGCTCGAGCAAGACATGTGCGTCTCCAGGTTCGCCTGCGGGATTCGACCCTGGTGCTGGTGATCGAGGATGATGGCATTGGTTTCGACGTGGACGCGCTTGGAGAAGGGGTGCACGTGTTCGGAATTCTGGGCATGAAAGAGCGAGCCCATCTCCTGGGAGGTACCTGTGACATTCGGAGCCGACCGGGGGAGGGTACAGTGGTTCGTGTCCTCTTGCCCATTTTGGAGAAGGGGGCAGCAGATGGGTAGAATGGAAGGTGGAAATGTCGCCCCAGGACAGGACCGGATGATCGTGAGGAGGTCAAGGGAAATGGAGAGAAAAGTGCGTGTTCTGATTGCCGACGATCATCAAATCGTGCGCGAAGGGGTGCGAGCTGTGGTCGAACGGGCAGGCTTCCATGTCGTGGCTGAGGCAGCCAGCGGCCGTGAAACGGTGGAGAATGTCCGCAAGTATCATCCCGATGTGGTCCTGTTGGATATCCGCATGCCCGATGGAGATGGCCTTCAGGCGCTGGAGACCATCAAAGCTACTTATCCCGATGTGCGCGTAATCATGCTGACTACTTATGCCAATCCCGGTTATCTGGCGCGTGCTGTTACTGCCGGAGCTGCCGGCTACCTGACTAAAGAGGCCGATCCGGAGCAGATCGTGCGGGCCATCCGCGCTGCGGTTTCCGGTGAACAACTGCTGGATTACGACCTCTTGCAGATGGCTTTGCGCAGCGTGGCGGCTCGGGTGGCCACGCCCACCCCTATGGAGGACGACCTCATTGAGCCCCTAACCGAGCAGGAAAAGGCGATTCTGGGCCTGATTGTGGCTGGCCTGAGCAATGAAGACATTGGACGCACGCTCTCCATTACGGTGAACACGGTCAAAACACACATCCGCCACATTTTCCAGAAATTGGGAGTCTCCGATCGAACTCAGGCGGCCGTTTGGGCCGTTCGCCACGGGTTGGACAAGTAAACTCTTCTTCTCAATGCCGCCTTTTCTCAAGATCATCCTCCTGGGTGATGGCGAAATCACGCAGGAGAAGGATGTCTCCTCCCCGTTTTCCTGGTAGGATAAAGCATGGTAGCCCAATACGCGAGACGTCCGCGGTATACACGCCTTTGCTGTTCTAACCAGAGGAGGAGGTGGTGTATGAGAAAAGCCTTCATTGCTGTCCTCATCCTGGTTGCCCTGATCGCAGCCGCAGGCCTGTGGCCGGGTGGCAACGCCCAGGCCGCGGCACCGGCAAATAGCCATCCGGCGCCGGCAGCTCAGGGCCCCAAGGAGAATTGTACCAATGCAGGGTGCCACAAAGGGATCGAGGATATTCGCGACCCCAACAGTGACATGATGAAGCAGATCAAAGCCATTGGCGAATGTACCGTTTGCCATGGCGGAAACCCGAAAGCGACCACGGCAGAGGAAGCTCATGGGCCCAAAGGGTCCTTCTACCGTGACCCGGGTAATCCCTGGATTGTGGACAAAACCTGCGGCAAGTGCCATCCCGGGTACGGCTACAGTCTCCGCCTTTCCCTGATGAATACGGAGGCAGGGAAGATCCAGGGGAACTTGTGGGCCTGGGGGGTGAAGGGCAAGTATGGGGAAGGTCGCAAGACCAAGTACGCCAACTACACATTAGACGACACCGACGGGCAGACACCCATGTTCGGAACGGATGCGTACAAGGCGTACATGAAGAAACTGACCAGCGCCTACCCCGATCAATTCCCCGTCCACGTGGATGGACTGCCCTTGCCCACTGTCGACGAGATCGTCAAAGATCCTTCGCTGGCGGTGTTCACCTACCAGCGTAATCAGTGCCAGCGATGTCATGTCGGTGGTCCTCCTCGCCTGAAGAGGGGGGACTATCGGGGAACCGGGTGTTCTGCCTGCCATATCCCTTATTCCAACGAGGGATTCTATGAGGGTAATGACCCCACCATCCCCAAGGACAAGCCGGGGCACTTGCTGGTGCATCGCATTCAAGCCACCCGGGATGCGAAAGTCAAAGTCCACGACACGGTGTACAGCGGTATCCCCATCGAGACCTGCAACTCCTGCCATAATCGGGGGAAGCGCATCGGCGTGAGTTACGAGGGTATCATGGAGTTCCCTTACGGGACCCCCTTCAACGAAAAGGGCGGCATGCAACCTAAATTGCATACCAAGAAATACCTTTTCATCAAGGAGGACCTGCATCACGAGATTCAGAGTCGTCCGGGAAATCCGAAGGGCGGCATGTTGTGCCAGGACTGCCACACCAGCATCGACATGCATGGCGATGGCAACATCTTTGGCACCACACTGGCCCAGGTGGAAATCGAGTGCGCGGATTGCCACGGCACGCCGGACAAATATCCCTGGGAATTGCCCCTGGGGTATGACGATGAACTCCTGACCCCTGACCAGATGGGGAAGATTGCCAAAGAGCCGCGCGGCACGGCCAAGAAGCTGCCGAGCAATCTGACCTATGGGACGGTGTACGACCCGGAGGATGGGTATCTCCTGACGGCTCGTGGCAACCCCTTCGGCAACGTGGTTCGCCGGGGGAATGAAGTCATCTTGCACTCCGCGTCTGGGCTCGATTTCAAAGTTCCCTTGCTGAAGAATATCAAGAAAGCGGGGACTTGGAAGAGCAAGGATGGTGAGGTGGCCATGGATAAGGTAAAGGCGCATCTGGACAAGATGGAGTGTTACGCTTGTCACTCCGATTGGGCGCCTCAGTGCTATGGCTGCCATGTGTCCGTGAATTATTCCGGTGGTGTGAAGAATGTGGACTGGCTGGCCGTTGGACGCAAGTACAAGGAGACGGGGGAGATCGACCGTTCCCTCTCTTTGCCGGGTAAAGTCAAAGAGAGCCGGGGCTACCTACGTTGGGAAGATCCCATTTTGGGGATTAACGGTGAAGGGCGTGTGACTCCTCTGATTCCGGGCTGCCAGGTGGTCTACACGGTGATCGGTCCCGATGGCAAGACGTTGGCACACAATGTTATCGCCCGTACGCCTGCCGGCGAGGAAGGGGGCGGACCCCAGGGACAGCGTGCCATGGACATGGCCCCCGCCCAGCCGCACACCGCAGGCCGCAAGGCACGAACGTGCGAGTCCTGCCACAGTGACCCGAAAGCGTTGGGCTACGGGGTCCAAGGGGGCAAATTCCTAAAGGGGTACACCAAGCCTCGGGTTATCGACCTGCAGACCGCGGACGGGAAGATCATCCCGGCCAATGTCAAAAACCAGATGGAGGCCATCCCTGACCTGCCTATGGACTGGAGCCAGATCGTGGACCCGAAGACAGGTAAGCAATTGATGACCGTCGGTTCTCACTGGCCTAAATCCGGCCCTCTGACGCAGGACCAGCGCACCCGCATGGAACGTGTGGGCGTGTGCATGGGCTGCCACCAGAACATGGCCGACACGCAGTTCTGGACCGACCAGGTCATTGCCACGTACGGCCGGGTCAAGTCGGACCAAGAACACATCCGCATGATGAACCAACTGGTTCGGGATGCGGTTAGCGGCAAGAAAGCCATTTCCGAGGCCGAAGTGGCCAAGGCCAAGGTATCCGAACTGGAAAGCAAACTGGCTCAAAAGCAAATGGAGAAGAAGCCAGCCCCAGCTTCGGCCCCGACGCCGTGGGCGTACATCATTATCGCCCTGGCAGCCGGCCTGGTCGTTGGAGTAGGAGTGGCTTTTGGCATCCGCAAGGCGTAGTATTGGATTATGGTGAGAAACGAGCGGCGGGGACTGCGACGGTTCCCGCCGCTGCGAATTCCTTTACGAGCCTGTGATCTCTTTAAGAAAAGGTGAGGATGAGACCGATGAACGCTGGAACGATTCGTCGATACGTGTGGCCAATGACGGCCGGTGTGCTGAGCTTTATCATGGTTCTGGGCGCTTTGTGGTTCGTTCAAAGTCGGGGATATCTGGGCGGACGGGCGACGGCTCAGTCAGGCGCGCCTGCGACGCCCATGTCGCGGCATCAGGTAGAGGATGATTTTGTGCGCATGGCCCTGGACCAAGCCAAGCAGGGTCACGTGGATGAAGCGCTCAAAGGACTAAATGTGGCAATTGCTGCTAATCCGGGAAAAGCATATGAAGCGTACTACTACCGTGGAATCATACGTTCAGAACAGGGGGATATCTCGGCCGGCATCGACGATCTGACCAAGGCCATCAAGGCCAATCCGCATATGGCCGAGGCGTACGCGGCCCGCGGCAGT
Source organism: uncultured Anaerolineae bacterium (assembly GCA_964487375.1). Taxonomy (GTDB): domain Bacteria; phylum Chloroflexota; class Anaerolineae; order JAADDB01; family JAADDB01; genus JAADDB01. The sequence continues at coordinate 76,641 of CAZAQA010000001.1, forward strand.
CTCTACTTGACGCAGGACCGACCCTCGACGGCTGTCAAGGATTTTTCCAAGGCCATTCAGTTGGACCCGAAACACGCGGCAAATTATATCAATCGCGGCCAGGCGTATCTGAGTATGGACATGGTCGACCTGGCTTTGAAGGACCTGCAAAAAGCCCTTGAACTGGCCCCCAATTCCCTGGCGGCTCACTTCAACCGCGGGGTGGCCTATTTCCAGAAGAAACAGGTGGACAAGGCCATCGCCGATTTCACAAAGTGCATCGAACTGGATCCCAATGTGCCCGCTCCTTATTTCAACCGGGCTGTGGCCTACATTGAACTGGATAAAAAGGAGAAGGCAGCAACGGATTTGGCCGTGTTCCTCAAACTGTCCAAGGATGGGGAGGGACGCCACCAGGCCGAGGCGCTACTTAATTCTCTGAAAGCGCCGCAACAGCCGATTACTGTCCCCTCCACGTCGGCGAAAGAGGGTGGGCGGTGATGGGGCAAATAGCAGGCCGGGACACCGCCTGGGGAGCGCTAATTACTTCAGTGGTAGCCTGACCACCGTTTGTCCTTTTGCCGGGCCCTGAGTAACACGTAGGCGCGGCATGCCCGACGCAGATGCGTCGTAGAGCCCGATTTCCAGGATCATCCCCTGGGCGGGCAGGTGGGCCGGCAGAGGCAGGTCAAAGCGGTCACGAATAACCTCCCCGGCCAGCCATTCATCCGTTGGATGGCGTCCCCGCTCCGGAACGTGGTCCTCCTGGGAAAGCACGCGTCCTCCCGGTCCCAAGAGATGAACGAAGGCGGTGTACGAACGCTCCATCTCCGTCAACGCCTGCCACGTAACGGTTACGGGCAGTGAGGCGCCTGATTTCCAATGCGAGGGTAGGTCCACTCCAACAAGTCGGATAACTCGGCCGAAATCCGCATTTACCGGTGAGGCGACCGGGGGCAGAGTGAAGTGTCGTTGTGAAGGTTTAATGTCTACTGAACTCAGTACATTCTCCCGATTCCCCAAGCGCAGGATTAACTCCCACGTTCCTGCCTCTGCGTCTTTCGGCAAACGTGCAGCAATTTGCGAGAAGAATCCTCCCCGGGTCGGCCACCCATCCTGGGGAGTGTCCACCGCAGCCAAATCCCCTTGAGCCAGCAAGACTTGCTTCGCCCCCCTCGTCAGAGTCAAACGATAGTGGTCGTTAGTGCGAGGCGGTCGTATGGATCGCCAGCGGAGCTGCACGTGGACGCGCATGCCGGGTTCCCATGGTGGGCGTGGCCATAGACGGACGGCTACAGGAGTCAGCTCGGTCGTTGTGGCTGACGAAAGGTTGCGCGCGAATGTCTTCTCTTTTGTGATGTTAGGGGGAAGCGGAGGAAATGTTTCCTCAGAGCCGTGGATGGAGCGAGTTTCGAGGACCGTGATGTGGGGTACGATGACATCTGTTCCCTCGGGGTTTCCCAGTATGTCCAGAAGGGGGAGGCCAGAAAGGTGCTTCTGACTGTAAAGTCGAAAACGTAACGTGTATGTCCCGGCCGGTGTGCCCTTCACCACAGGGATGGGATGGATGCCCATGACGATCTGTCCTGGATGCCAGCGAAACGTGGGGTACAGGTACGGGCCGGGTCGAGTGTCCGACTGTCCCCAGAGATGCCTCTCTGAATCCCAGACTTCGACGTGGAGCCGCAGATCATCTCGAATGGGGCGGAGAGGGCGGAAGAAAAGGGTCATATTGTCGGAATTTTGCAGCTCGATTCCCAGAAACTCAACCTCTCCGCCCCAGTTTGCTCGCACGGCGTGGGAAATGGGCGGGATTTCCGGCACGTGGGCAGCCGGAGGGAGGTGAAAGTGACGCACGCGCACGTGCCAAAATGCGTTAGGAACGGCGGGATCCTCTCGGCCTGCATGCTGCAAAAGATAGGGGACAATGCCCATGGGGTCCACGACCTTGTTCTGCCAGAGGAGCAGCCAGACACCCGGGGCCCCCGCGATGGCCCGGTTGATCCTGGGAGCGATACTGAAGTCCAACACCCGATTCACGTCCAGCACATCCTCGTCCGGCAGACGCACATAAGAAGTGCCGGGGGCATAATAGTCGACCAGTGGGCTCATATGTCCTGAGACGAGAAACAAGATCTCACCCGGACGGCGATGTTTCTGAATGTAGGCGATGGCCTCGCGAAAATCGGGCTTGGTGAAGGCCGGGTCGCGAAACCAGGCCATGTCTGCACGGGCGAACAGGAACAAGGGAAGAAGGTAGAAGAGCAGGATCATCCCCTCACGCAAGCGATGATCGGCCCGGATCTTCGCCTCCGGTCGGCAATGCCATCGGGCCGGGCCAGTCGCGAGCAAGAGTCCCCAGGCGGGGTACACGAGCATCAGATAACGGGGGTTAAATTTGGGAGTGCGGTAGGCCAGCGCCAAAATGAATCCTGAGGGGAGGAGAAGCCAGACCAGAAGCAAGGCCAGTGCCCGACCTGCCTCTTTCCTCCGTGGGCTCTCCCCGCAAGTGGGCACTATCCAGGAAAGTATCGCCAATAGAGTCCAAAGGGCAAAGAAGGGAAGTTCTCGTACGGCAGCGGGTTCGAGGAAGGTCTCGGGCGCGCCCAGGCTCATGTGGATGGCCCAGTGACGTAATGCTTCGCCCAGTTTGAGAGTACCTGTCCAATAAGACGCGTCCACGCGAAAACGATGCCAGAGGAAAGGGGCCCAGGGCAAATATCCCAGGAAAAGGACGGCAAGTACTATACCCCAGAATCGCATGCGTTCACGGCGGGAGCCGGGGGTGAGAAGGTGCCAGAAGGCCAAGCCGGCAATGAGGAACAGACTGAAGTAGTGGGTATACATCAAAACCAGCGCCAGTACTCCCACGAGAAATCCGTCGCGAGTGCGCAATCGACTTTGGAGCAGCGGGACCACCCAAAGCATTCCCAGAGTGACGAGCATCGTGTACATGCGCGCCTCCTGGCTATAATACAGCAACCAGGGGGCGAAACCCAGGAGACACATGGCTCCCAGGCTGGCTATTTCTGAATGGGTCAGGCGGTGGGCCAGCACGTAAGCCAGGGCAACCGCGAGGAGGCCCCACCAGGCGGAGACAAACCGCAATGCCCATTCGCTGTTCCCGGCCAGGGAGGTCCAGAGATGTAAGAGCAGGTAATAGAGCGGGGGTTGGATGTCGTTGGCCGTCCAGCGCACCAGATCGGGGGCAGACATCGCGGCCAACCGTGCACTGACAGCCTCGTCGTACCAGAGGGATTGAGCGTCAAGCCGGAACAGAAACAGGGCGAAAAAAACCAGGAGAAAGACTCCACGTGACCATCGGAGCATGCTTCTCCGCCGCGAAGGATATTCCTTTCCTGTCGAAGGTTCAGCTCCCATCGTCCACCTGTTCATAATAGCGTTTCAGCTCACCGCCGCGGTGGATGGCCTCCTGTCGAAGAACGTAGTCAACCACAGAGGGAAGGGATCGCTCGCCGAACGTGAATACGCCGTACTCACGTTGCCAGCGCAGGCGCGTGAGTAAACCCAGGCGTTGATTCACGGCCTGCCGGCTGGCCCGCTTGAGTTCCTGGATGCAATCACCAACGGCCAGTTGAGGTGGAATGGTCAGCACCAGGTGCAGGTGATTGCTGGTTCCTCCCAGGGCGTGAACCGTCACCCCCAGTTCATAGGCCCGGCGCTGGATAGCCCCAAAGGCAATCCCCTTTACTTCTCCTTCCAGGAGGGAAGTGCTTTCCTCCGTGTACCAGACAATATGGTAAAACAGCCGCCAGGCACTCATGCGAAGCCCTCTCGACCGTCCCCCTCCCTTTGCCTCTGCCGTCAGACGGCAGAGGGTCCGACCAGCCGGGGATTCCCTAAACCGGCCTATTCATTCGTCCGGATTCGGGACATCGTCTTCAATCCGTCGGGTCGAGTGCCGACGATGGTGCTCCCGTCGCCGGCTTGATAGTAGAGGAGCCGGTAGGTCTTGTCCTCCTCTTCGTAGCGCTCCACGTAGCCGAGTAATCCCACTCCCGGGGCATAAAACTCAGCCTCATTGAAGCCGCTGGAATAGACGTATTCTACCTTCAACGTCTCGGGAAAGGTCCCTGCGGGTACGTGAACGTCACCCATATCCACCATGAAGCAGCGCACTACCATCTGATGACCGGCCGGATAGGCCCAGTTTTGTTCTACGCTCATAGGAAGGCGCAAAAGCGGACCCTCCTCCTCTCCGAAGCGGTCGACCAGGTAGATCTCGTCCTGACGCAATCGCATGTGGCGTGTCCAGGCGTATTCGTCATTCCCCACGGTTGTGTGGTGGAAGTACAGATCGTGGCCATACCCCCTGGATGCTCCTATCTCCAGTTGGACATACATTAGCCCGGAGCCTCCCAGCTCCGCGTAGACCCATTCTGAACCATCTATCAAGGGGAAATATCGATACTGCGGTATCCTTTGCATTTCTCTCATCGTGACCCCTCAAATCTCCTCAGATCTCAAACGAACATTCGGAACAGGATGGGCCTCGAGGGGCAGAATCTTCCCCTCCGGGTTGTGCCGCGATAATACTGAGAATCATTGTTTGAGCGCGTTCTCCGTCCATCCTGTTATCGGTTGTCGTGTCTTTTCTCTTCGTCCTTTCCACCATCATACCCTCCTTTTGGGCAATGGCCAAACAGCCTGGCCACACGTCAGGGCTTATCAATGCTCTGGCCCCAGCAGTTGGAAGTTGCCGGGCTTCAGCATTGATAAGCCCCAGTCACACATTGGTCTGCCGACTCTTAGCCTCAGCGCCGGGAGAGGACTTCCAGCGCCCGTTCCAGACGGGTTGGCCAGTGTGCATCCATGGGAATGTACACACTGCGTTTCCCCACGCGCACGCCATCGTCCAGCCGATTTTGCAACGTGAGCCGATCGACCGCCTCGATGGCCTTTCCGTACAGGACGAGCATGCCTTCTTGCCGACCGATGCGCTCAACCCCGGCCTGACGGGCCAGCATTCGCATCCGAACCACGTAAAGCAACTGCTCCACGGGCTCGGGCACTGGGCCGAAACGGTCGCGCAGCTCTTGCTTCATGGTCTCGATCGCCTCTGGAGAATTCAACTCGGCGATGCGTCGGTAGAGCTGCAAGCGCAGGGGCTCGTCCGAGACGTAGCTCTCCGGCAAGTAGGCGGAAAGAGGAAGATCCATCTGCACGGCCGGTGGCAGAGGATCCCCCTGGGGCTGGAGAGCGCTGGACGACGGTGAGGTCTCGGGAAGGTCCATTTCTCCTCGCTCCTTGAGTTCCTGTATCGTCTTGGCGAGCAGACGCGCGTAAAGGTCGAAGCCAATGGCAGCAATGTGTCCATGCTGGCGTGCTCCTAACAACTCTCCGGCGCCACGCAGTTCCAGATCTTGCATGGCCACACGAAATCCCGCGCCCAATTCTGAGGCTTCGTAAATGGCTTCCAGTCGCCTACGGGCCTCGGGGGAAAGGTGGCGTCCCTTGTCGTAGAGCAGGTAGGCATAAGCACGTATGGCCCCGCGTCCGACGCGACCACGCAGTTGGTAGAGCTGGGCCAGGCCGAACCGGTCGGCGTGGTTGATGATGATCGTGTTGGCCCTGGGGATGTCGAGGCCGTTTTCGATGATCGTGGTACACACCAGGACATCGATCTCGCCGTCGGCGAAGGCGAGCATAGTGCGCTCCAGCTCGCGCCCGGGCATTTGGCCGTGGGCAACAGCCACACGCGCTTCGGGCACAATGTGCTGAACCTTCTGGGCGGCAACCTCGATGCCGACCACACGATTGTGTACCCAATAGACCTGGCCCCCGCGGTCGAGCTCGCGCAGAATGGCTTGCCGAACCAGGTGCTCGTCATATTCAGCCACAGTGGTTTTGATGGGCAGTCGCTCCTCCGGTGGGGTGTCAATGGTGCTCAAATCACGGATGCCAGTCAGGCTCATGTGTAGCGTGCGCGGGATGGGAGTCGCCGTCAGGGTGAGCACGTCCACGTGGGCCCGCAATCGCTTCAATCGTTCTTTGTGGGCGACGCCGAAACGTTGTTCCTCGTCCACGATGAGCAGCCCCAGGTCCTTGAAAGCCACGTCCCGAGAAAGAAGTCGATGGGTACCGATGACGATATCCACACTCCCGTTCTTCAAGCCTTCGACGACCTTTTGCTGCTGAGAGCGGGTGAGGAAGCGAGAGAGCATGGCCACGTTCACAGGGAAAGGGGCCAGCCGTTGGCGAAAGGTGGTGTAATGCTGCTGAGCCAGTACGGTCGTCGGCACCAGCACGGCGACCTGTTTGCCGTCCATCACGGCCTTAAAAGCCGCACGTACGGCGATCTCCGTTTTGCCGAACCCCACGTCTCCCACGATCAGGCGGTCCATGGGACGCGGACGTTCCATGTCGCGCTTCACCTCTTCTACAGCGCGCACTTGGTCTTCTGTCTCCTCGTACGGGAAAGCTGCTTCTAACTCCTGCTGCCAAGGGCTGTCAGGGCTGAACGCGTGGCCCCGCACGGTCTCCCGCAAGGCGTACAGCTCCAGTAACTCTTCAGCAATGTCGGCAATTGCTCGCTTTGCTCGACGTTTCACCAGGTCCCAATCCGCAGTGCCCAGGCGATTCAGCACCGGGGGCGTCCCTCGAGGTCCGACGTAGCGAGCCAAACGGTCTGCCTGATGAACGGGCACGTAGAGCTTGTCCCCCTGGGCATAGTCCACTTGCAGGTATTCCCGCGTTTCTCCATCTATGTCCAGGTGCACAAGGCCCCGAAAGATGCCGATTCCATGGTCGATGTGGACGACGAAGTCACCGCGCTTGACATCGGTGAAGAAAGGATCGGGGGAAGTTGGACGAGCTTGAACCAGACGCCGAGCGGCTTTGCGGAAGCCGAACAACTCCATGTCCGTGAGGAACCAGACCCGTCCAGGCTGAGTGTCGGACTCTGAAGGATCTGGATGGAGGTGCAGGAGAAAGCCACCGGGCAGGACGCCCTGCACCAGGGTAATGCCAGGCTGTTGGGGCATGCTTTCGAGATCAGCCTGAGGAGCAATCGGGTACCCTGCGCTGGTCAGGAGTTCGGCCAGGCGTCGAGCCTGCCGGGAGAGCAAGATGATGTGGTCTCCCGATCGATACGCGTCGAGTACACGGGCCAGCAGGCGACGAACCTTCCCCCCGAAGTAAGGAGCCGCTTCGAACAGGTCGCGTAGGGGCGTCTCTTCCTTCGGGGGCCCGAATAAGGCCCCTTGACCGAGCACCCAAATCGGTTGTGCTTGCAAGAAAGGGACAACTTGTTCCCAGGTGAAGTGGGGAGCGCGTAAGTTCGCCGGGATTTCACGAGTGGCGAGCGCGTCTCGTCGTACCTGTTCCGCCTGCTCGTCCAGATGCTGCCACGTGCTGCGCAACTCCTCCTCATCCTCCACGAGCACAATTCCTCCCGTCGGCACGTGTTCAAGCAGGGTCGCGGGGCGGGAGTAAAAGTAGGGCAGGTAGAATTCCAGGTGTTGGAAATTTGTGCCCTGTTCCAATTTCCGGATTTCTTCCTGGATGGTCGTGGTCAGGGCTGTGTGGCAGGTGCTCAGGTCCAAGTCCTGTAGTCGTTGCGCGGCCCGGGGAGCGTAACGTAACAGTGCTTCCGACGCGGGTGTTAGGACAACGGCGCGAGGGCGAGGGCGATCGGTCAGGGTGCGCTGGGTTTCAGGGTCGAAATAGCGCAGGCTGTCGATCTCATCTCCGAAAAAATCTATCCGCACCGGGTGGCGTGCGCCTGTGGGAAACAAGTCAAGAATGCCGCCGCGGTGCGAGAACGTGCCTGGCGTGTCCACCACAGAAACGGGGGTGTATCCCAGAGAAAGCAAGAGGTCACTAAGGCGGTGCATCGTAATGGCGTCCCCAACGTGGAGCGTGCGCACAGAAAGGTGCATTTCGCGAGCGGGCAAGGTCTTCCACATCAGGGCACGCACCGAGGCGACCACCACCGGGGCCGGATGACCTTTGCGCCATCGGGCCAGCGCGGCCAACGCAGCCAGCCGTTGTCGGCGAGTATCGCGGCTCCAGACCATCCGTTCGTAGGGCATGGGTTCGGGATCGGCAAACAAGTGAACTCGGTCTGGAGTGCCCAGCCAGGTCGCGAGCACGTCGGCGAGTTCCCGGGCACGGCGGCTTTGGGCCGTCAGGAGCAAGAGGGGACGATTGAGATGCAGCGCCAGTGCCGCGGCGACAAAGGCGCGTGCACCGAAGGGCACGCCCAGGGGAGATGTTTGGCCCGGTTCGGGCGTCCGGGCCAGGACGCGACGGTAGGGCTCCTGTCCCTGGAGAAGTCGGAGCAGTCCTCTCAGGTGCAGGCCGTTCTGCCTCCTGTCTTCTGGTTGGGCCACGTCTCTGGCTGTGAGCATTGTTCCTATGCTCTCCGGCAACGAGCGGATTCTACTTCCGAGCAGGTTCTGCGCTGTTCACATGGTTCATGGCTCGTTCCATTCCTTCTCGGATCCACAAGTTGACGGCATCGGCGGCCTCCTCGCGTACGATGGCCATGACCTCTTCCTCCGCGGGGGTGAAGGGACTCAACACGAAGTCGGCCGGGTCCATGCGTCCGGGAGGACGCCCGATGCCCACCCGCAGCCGGGGGAACTCATCCGTCCCCAGGTGCTGGATGATGGATTTCAGTCCTTTGTGACCGCCGGATCCCCCTTTGGGCCGCAGGCGCAGACGACCAAAAGGCAGGTCCAGGTCATCGTAAATGACCAGGCAGTCTGCCAATGGAACTTTGTAAAAGCGGACGATAGGAGCCACGGCCTCGCCGCTCAGGTTCATGTAGGTAAGGGGCTTGACGAGCAACACCCTTTCCTCACCCACGCCTATCCGTGCCGCCAGAGACCGATACTTGTGCGGGGAGAACGTTATCTGATAGCGCCCGGCGAGCACGTCCAGGATTTGAAAGCCGATATTGTGCCGGGAGCGTTCGTATTCTTTCCCCGGGTTTCCCAAACCGAAAACGAGTTTCATGATCACCCTTACCGAATCCAGCCTGCCATCACGGCCGAATGTGCACCCACAGCCACAAGATAATACGCTTGACCAGCTCATAGCTGATCCATAAGCCAAACACCAGCAAAGTGTAGCGGACGCCTTTCCAGGCCGCGTTTTGAAGCGCGGCGGGATTGAGAACGGCGGACACCTGGGAGAACAGGCCACGACCGGTGCCCTTATCGCTCTTGCCCGCGACTCCCGGGGTCGGTGTGGAAGAAGGCTCTGGCGTGGGAGTAGGGATTTTCGGTAGGGCCACTAGGGGGGGCGTGGGCGTGGGCGCCGGCGTGGGTGTGGCTCGGGGCGTGGGCGTAACGGTCGCCGTGGGGGTCGGAGTCGGTTGGGTGTTCGCAACCTGAACCTGGATGATCGGGGAATCGATGTAGTTGCCGTCGACCTTGACCACTCGCAGTTTGAGCGCGTAGGGGCCATCGGGCACTGCCCGGGTGTCCCACAAGCCCAAGAGGCCGTTGGGTTGGGCGTTGTAGTGGGGCTCACCGATCAGGATCCACCCTCGGTCGGTGGGGGGCGGGGGCCAGGGCGCATAGTAGAGCTCGTAGCGTTGGAATTGGGGATGGACGGCCACGCCCGCGATTCGGACCTGACCCCGTATGGTCTCGTTGTTCTGCGGGGCGGTGATAAGCGACTGGGCTCCCTGGGCCAGAGCCAGAGTCGTGATCAGCGCCCAGACGGCAAGCCCCCAAAAGATGGAGCCAGGGAGCCGTCGCCAGATTTTTCGGCACATGAAGTCCTCCCGGGTGAGCCGTAGATCGGCCTTGATTCATTATTAGAAGGTACCCGCCTGTACGGTTACCAATCCCATAGGATAACATGGGCTCCAGGGCAGGCAAAATAGGAAGGGGAAACACACGCAGCTCGGCACTTGCGGGCGCCGAAGGACCAATCCGGCCATCGTTCTGTCTTCCGATGCGAGCGGATTCCTGTTGCGGTTATTCTGGGAGACATTGCCAATGGAGTCCGAATAGCCGTGTTTCTGCGTCCTTCTCTACTCACCGAAGTACAGAGAAACCAGTTCTTCCAAAGGAATTTTGTGTTGCGACCTAGGAGCACGAAAGTAAGCGGGGATGGGGAGTAAAGGGAACGCGCGTCGCGCGTGAGGGGCCCGGAGGATTTCTCGCAAGATCCTCTCGTAGCCACGGGCCGTGTGCGACCAGGTATATCGGTGGAGTACTCGGAGCCGCCCCTTGCGGGCAAAAGTGGACCAGGCATCCGCCGAGAGGATGAGGTGTTCCAGACCTCGGGCAATATCGGCCGGATCCTCTGGGTCCACCAGCACGGCGAACTCCTTTTTCCCTTCGCGCAGACTCTCCGCCGGGCCTCCGTTACGAGTGACCACCAGGGGAAGTCCGGCCACAGCGGCTTCCAGTGGAGCCAGGCCGAAGGGCTCGTAAAGAGCAGTCAGAGCGAACACGGAATGTTGGCGGGCAAAATAACGATAGGCCGCGGCGAGCGCCGGCTGTCCGCGCAGGGCAAAGGCGCTCACATTGCCCCAGAGGCCGGTCTCGTTCAGGAACCCGCGGATCTGACGCAAAATAGCTCGTTCTGTGGGCGAGGCGCCGTTGTCGTCACGGAGAGGATCCTCCAGGCCGGCTGTGATCAGGACCAGGTTGGCGTGATCTTGGAGGCGGCGGCTCTGGGCGTAGGCTCGAACCAGGGCCACATGATTCTTTTTTGGGTCCAGGCGACTGGATGCCACGATGGCGGGAAGCTGCAGACGGTCGGGCGCGAGATCTCGGCGCAGGTAGGCTGCCACGGTCGCGTACACCTGGTCCTCATTCATCGCTCTGGTCTCGGCGTCGAAAATGTCCAGGTTCACCCCCGGGGGGATGATCTCAAAGCGTCGATCATCTTGGACATCAACCGCCCCTTGGTAAGCCCGATGTCCGTACTGTTCGAAACGTTCCAGGCGGGTACTGGCGATATTCACATCTGAACGATTCATGCTCAGTCGTTCTGCAACGAGACGTTCTCGGAAATGGTAAATGGCATCCCAATGGGCCAGATTCTCCCGCGTCACTCCCAGTTTTTCCATTTTCTGAGCCCCCAGGGAGTGAGCGGTGAATGTAAAAGGGATGTGGGTTTCCGCTTCGATGAGCACCCCGGCCAACCCTCCATCGCCGTAATGGCTGCTGAAGAGGTCTGGCAATCGGCCTTCTCGGTGGTAAAAAGCGAGGATGGCCGGGACCCAATCCTGACCGATGTACGGCCACAGGGCCTCTTTGGGCAGGAATTTTTTCGGGCCTGCGGGCAGTCGTACAATGCGGACCCCGTCCACTCCGGGATACGCGTCCAATGGGTCGCGAAATTCGGGCCAGGCAGGATCGATGATTTGCCGAGTGAGAATATCCACCCGGTGCCCCCGGCGTGCCAGCTCGATGGCTACGTTTTTCACGTAGACCAGTTGACCACCAAAATCCGGGTGTTGGGTCCAGTAGCTGTCTTTGGGGTCAAAGTTGCCTTGGGGATTCAGGAGGCCGATATGCATGGTTTCCCTCAGCCCTTCACGCCCGTGGAGGCCACACTTTGAATGAACCAGCGTTGAAAGGCCACGAAGAGGAGCAGGGTAGGAACTGTCATCATGGTGGCAAAGGCCATGATATCGCCCCACTCGCGGGGCCACTGGCCGAAAAAGGTTTGCATCCCGACGGTCAACGGCCGATACTCGAATCCCCGGGTCACCATCAAGGGCCAGAGGAAAGCGCCCCAGTATTCCAAAAATTGGAGGATGGCCACGGTGGCCAGGACAGGTTTGGAGAGGGGAAGGATGATGTTCCAGTAAATGCGCAGTCGGCTCGCCCCATCCACCAGAGCTGCCTCGTCGAAGTCTTTGGGAATACCGATGAAGAACTGGTAGAAGAGGTAGATGGAAAAAGGGTGAGCGATGAAAGGAATGATTTGCACCTTGTAAGAATCGATCCATCCCAGACGATTGACGATCAAAAGTAAGGGGATGGCAACGCCTTCGAAGGGGATGATCATCAAGGAGACAATGATCCCCAGGATCAGGCCCCGCCCCAGCCAGCGCAGCCGTGCCAGAGCATACCCCGCCATACTGTTCACGAGGGAACCGGCAGCGACGATGCTGGTGACGATGACAAGGGAGTTGAGGAAGAAGCGCTGAAAAGGCATACGGTGAAAGACGTCGAAATAGTTCTGCAGGGATGGATGGGAGGGGACGAAGATGCGCCAACTTCCCATTTCTGTCAGCAATCGGAATTCATCCGCCTTCAGGGAGGAGACCCACATGATCCACAGGGGCGAGAGGAAGATGAAGGCGAAAAAGAGCAGGAGTATCAGGTGCAAACCGCCCGTTAGCCAACGGACTCGGCGCATTCCCCAACGACGTTCGGCGTTCAACATCACGCGACCTCCCGTTCTTCCACCAGGATCTGGCGCTGGACCAGGGACACGATGAGCACAATGAGGACGAAGACAACAGTAATGGCCGAAGCGTAACCGACCTTCAGCTCTCGGAATCCAATGACGTACATGAGCCGCACGATAGTTTGCGTAGCATCCAGCGGCCCGCCGTGGGTCAGTACCTCCACCTGGGTAAACAGTTTGAAAGCGAGAATAGTGGTTGTGACGAGCACGAAGATGTGGGTGTTTCGCAAGTTGGGAAAGGTGATGTAGCGGAAACGTTGCCACAGACCGGCCCCGTCAATGGCCGCGGCCTCATACAGGTCCGGAGGAATGCCCTGGAGTCCTGCCAGGTAGATGATCATCTGGAAGCCCACTCCCTGCCAAATGGAGAGCATGATGATGGCCGGCAGGGCCAAGTGAGGGTCTTCGATCCACTTGTAAGGCCCCAAATGTCCCCATGTCAGAAGACGCAGGATGGCATTGATAGGTCCTTGCTGGGCCAGGAGGAATCCCCAGATGACGGCTACCACAACCATGGTCGTCACCGTGGGCACGAAATAGCTGGCCCGGAAGAAGGTGATGAAGCGGCGCCGACTGTTGACCAGTGTGGCCAGGAAGAGAGCCAGGCTACTTTGCAAGGGGACCACAATGAGAACGAAGAGGAAGTTGTTCCGCAACGCATGGTGGAACGTGTCGTCCGTGAGCAGGCGCTGAAAATTCCGCCAGCCAATGAAACGGGTGGGGAGGGGGCCCGGCACCAAGCGCTGGTTGGTGAAAGCCAGTCCAAAGGCCATGAAGAAAGGCAGAATGAGAAACACCAGGAGGAGGATGAGGGCCGGAGCCATGAACAGCCAGGCCACGAGCGTATCACGGCTCACACTCTGGGATGTGGACGATCTGCGCATAGAAGCCTCCGGGAACGAGGAGTACGAAGCGGGGGGACACACGTCCCCCCGCGAGCCGGACTCATTTGCCGCCAAAAGGAGGATATCCGTCATTGTCTTGAATATCCTGATCGATCTTCTTGGCTGCCTTGTCCAGTTCAGATTGCACGTTCGCGCCTGAGATGATGTTGTCCACTGCTTCGGCGTAAGCCGAGGTGATGGTGGGATAGGCCGGGTGCTGGGGCCTCGGCACAGCGATGGTCTCCAGTTGCTGCACGAAGATGTTCAATGGCCCGCCCTTGCCAAACAAGTCCGACTTGGCCAGGGCCGACTTGCGGGAGGGCACAGCCCCATTGGCGTTTGTCATCTTCAGGATCTGGTCAGGTTGCAGCAAGAAGGAAAGGAATTCCCAGGCCCCTTTCGGATCCTTGGCCGCGGAGGGGATGCCCCAACACCAGGATCCCATGCCCGTGGCGGCTTTGTCGCCGAATTTAGGCATGGGCAAGAGGACCAGATTGTCCCCCAACCCCTTCTTGTGGGGGCCCCACATCCAGTGGCCTACCCAGGCCAGGGCAGCCGTCTTGTCCCCGTAGAACGCGGCGTCACCAGCGTCTGCCGGGACCACATATCCCTTCTTGATCCAAGTCTGGAACATGGTCATGGCCTTGACGGAAGCCGCTCCGTTCAGGGTGCCCGTGCTCTTCCAGGTGGAGCGATCGATCAAATCACCGCCCATGCTTTGCATGATGGGCGAGAATCCGTACGTGTACCACTCACCGCGGCCGTAGTTGAGCTTCATATCCAGGGCCCACTTGACCTCGGGCAGCGCCTGCAACTTGGCCAGCGCGTCCTCAAACTCGGCCCCGGTCCAGGCGTCATTGACGCTGGTGGGGATGCGCACGCCGGCTTTCTGCAGGTAACTCTTGTTGCCCCAAATGGCCAGCCCTGAGTCGAACGTGCCGATGCAATAGAGTTTTCCGTCGGGAGGGTACGTCCCCTGGGCGATGATGGAAGGCAACAGATCTTTGCGCAGATCGTTGCTGACGAATCCGTCCAGGGGTTGCAGGTATTTGGACCAGGTGTAATTGGCCATGTAAGGGCCATCGAAATCGAGCAGGTCAGGCCACTGACCGGTCAGGGCCACCGCGTTCACCTGCTCGTTGTAGGATCCCTCTGGCAATTGTACGGCTTCCACCCGGTAAGTCTTCTGAGCGCTGTTGAAGGCCTTGATCTGGGCTTCCAGGACGGCTCGTTCCTCCCCGCGACCGGAATGGAACCAGACGACAACCTTCTTTGGCGGTTGTACCTCAACGGTGACGACTTTTTCTACCTCTTTGGTGACCACCTTTTCTACTTCCTTGGTCACCACTTTTTGCACTTCTTTGGTGACGACCTTCTCCACTTGTTTGGTGACGACGACCGTTTCCTTGACGACCTTCGGAGTGGGCTGGGCGCAGGCGGCAATGGCGAACAGCGAGGCCATAACGGTCAACACGAACAACATTCGTTTCCACATGATAGGACTCCTTTCTGTGATCTCGCAACGGACGTTGGGGGATACGAGTCGGGCTTGGTCGGTAGGCTCTCACCTCCTTTGCTGATGCCCAAGAGTTTGATACAACCGTCGACGGTCGGTCGGGGGGACGACGCTTTCCAGGGACTGGATGGTCCGTTCGGCCACCTGTTGGCCGATGAGGGCCGCGTCCGGAAAGGGCAGTCCGTCCAGCACCCCCATGAGCAGGCCGGCCCAGAAGGCGTCTCCGGCGCCGGTCACATCCGCGACGGGCACGGATGAGGCAGGAATGTGGACATGATCGCCGGCCTGGGAGACCCACAGTACTCCCTGGGGCCCATGGGTCATAAACACGTGCGTCGCGCCCCAGTCCAGAAAATGGTGAACACAGGCGTCAGGGGAGACGTCCCCAAAGAGGCGATAGCAGTCGTCGCCAGAAGGCTTCACGATGTGCGCCAGCGAGACCGCCTGGGCCAAGGCTTCCAGAGTCGCGTCCCGGTCGTCACAAAGCAAGGGGTGAAAATTAGGGTCGAATGACACCAGACAGTGATGGTCTCGAGCAGCCTGAAGGACCCGTAAGACCGTGTTTCGACTGGGGGCCTGTGAGAGAGCGAAGGCGGTGGTGTGCACCACGCGAGCTTGGGCTGCCAGGGCAAGCATCCCCTGGGAGGGGAAGAGATCGGCATCCGCGCCCCGGTAGGCCAGGAAATGCGGGGTGGCCGTGTGCCTTGTGATGAGGATCAGGGTTGTCGGCCGAGGGGAACGGACCACTTGTGTGATGTCGATCTCCTCCTGCTGCAGGCGATTCGAGGCCCAGTCGCCCAACTCATCTTCTCCCAAGGCGCCGACGAGAGCCACACGTCCTCCCAGGCGGCGGGCATTGCGGGCCACGTTCACCGGGGCGCCCCCGAGGAAGCGTCGGAACGTATCAGCTTCTCGGAGAGAGGGAGTGGGGGTTTCGCTGCGCAGGTCGATGACGATTTCCCCCACACAGAGAAGGTCGAAAGGGCGCCGGGCTGATGCAAGTGCGATTGTCTCGCGTGCTGGCATGGAATCTCCACCTGAACGGCACCACGGCACGGGTGCGGTTTTGGAACCGATTCACTGACGGTGTTCCTTTTGACCCCTAGCCGCGACCTTCCAGGTGAGAAATTCGGCCTTCAGGGCCTGAATCTCCCCGATAGAGGGGGGCGGATTGGGGCTTCCCAGGACGTGTCGTAGGGATTATCTGGAACCGATTCCATAATAGCACAGGAACCCTCCCCTGTCAAGGGACAATGGTGAAGAAAAATCGGAACTTTCCGCCATTCTGACGAGGCCTGGTTGGACAATGACTGCTCATACCCGGTCCTTGAGGTGGTTCTTTCGTCAGTATCGGCGGATTTCGGGCGCCCGCGCCCACGGCTCTGAGATGAAAACTGGCTTATCCCCGGTGGAAGGGGTACAATCGCAGGGAGGAGGTGAACTTGTGACCAGCGATGGCGACAAGAGCAGTGCTACCATTCGCGATGTGGCCCGATTGGCCGGGGTCGGCGTCGGAACCGTTTCCCGGGTTCTCAACAACCATCCCTCTGTGCGCCCTGAAACCCGGAAACGGGTACTGGAGGCGGTACGGACGCTGAACTATCGTCCCAATCCAAGCGCCCGACGTCTCTCCCTGCGCAAAACACTCACTATCGGTGTTATCGTCCCTTTCATCACCAACCCATCTGTGACCGAACGCTTGAGGGGCATCATCATGGGGGTGGAGAGCACCGAGTATGACCTCGTCATCTACAACGTGGAGACACCCCAGCACCGGGATCGCTACTTCCGAGAAGTCCCCCGCCGGGAGCGGGTGGACGGGCTTATTATCATCTCGCTGATGCCCCATGACGAGGATGTTCGCACCTTTCAGGCTTCAGGGGTGCCCGTCATCCTTGTGGACACGGTCCACTCCGCCTTGCCCAGTGTTGCCGTCGACGACGTTGCCGGCGGGCGTATGGCAACGGAATATTTGATGCGCCTTGGACATCGGCGCATTGCTTTTCTGGGGGACGTCTACCCTAATCCCTTCCGCTTCACGTCCAGTTACTATCGATATCTCGGCTACGCTCATGCCCTGGCAGAGGTCGGCATCCCTCTGCGGGACGAATACGTGGTGACAGGGGAACACAGCCGTCAGGTGGCCTATGCGTTGGCCCAGCGTCTCTTGCATCTGCCGGAGCCACCGACCGCTCTGTTCGCGGCCAGCGATACGCAAGCGTTGGGGGTTCTGGCCGCGGCCAAGGCCATGGGCGTCCGCATTCCCGAAGATCTTTCTCTGGTGGGCTACGACGACCTGGAGGTCTCCGAGTACCTGGGGTTGACGACGATTCACCAGCCTTTGTACGAATCGGGATGGGAGGCAGCTCGTTTGCTTCTTACGCGCCTTCAAGGAGGCGAGGTTCCTCAAAAGCATGTCTTGCCGTTACGCCTGGAAGAGCGAGAAACGACCCGGCCCCTTTTGCAGAACTAGAGGGGGCCGAGCCAGGAGCAGGGTGAGTATTCCTCGGCCTGGGGCTTGGGGCTACATCCAGTCGGGGTAAATCTGCCGGCCGTCCAGCTCGTAGAGCTTGATGGCCTGGGTAGGGCACTCCCGAGCTGCTTGCAGCAAGTCGGCGCGGGTCGACGCGCTGGCGTCCACCACGACCGCGATGTTCTCCTCGTCCAGCATGAATACCTCGGGCGCGATGCGGATGCATTCCGCCATGCCCGTGCAGGCCTGCCGGTCGACCTCGATACGGAACAGGGGCTCACGTCCGGGCGGGGCCGGGGCTTCCCCCGGCAGTTCGTCGAATTCGTCGGTCGCTGGGGAGGGCGTTTCCTCGCTGAGCGCTTCTTCCTCGTCGCGTGCGCCGAACAGGCGCTTTAGAAATCCCATAGGTATGTTCCTCCTTGTGATTTTGTGACCGTACAAACCGGGGCAGGTGGGTAGAAGCCCCGCCGCCGGCCGTTGAGTGCGTGCATTATAGGCCGGCGGGCAAGGTCAGGCAAACCGGTGGGACGGGAGGTCAGCCCTGGGGGGCACGTACGGCCGGGGGTCAGGGCCGACGTACAGGGCCCGTGGGCGAATGAGGCGATTGTCCGCGTGTTGTTCCAGGACATGGGCGGCCCAGCCGCTGATGCGACTGAGAGCAAACATGATGGTGTCCATGTTCACGGGAATGCCCAAATAGTACACCACCAGGGACCCGTAATAGTCCACATTGGGGTAGAGACGTCGTTCTTGGAAGTAAGGGTGTTCCGAGGCACGCTGGGCCAGACGTTCCGCGATTTCGAACCAGTGAGGCTCGTTGGACTGGGCGGCAAGGGCCTGCGCCCGTCGGCGCAGGATGCGGGCACGTGGATCCAAGGTCTTGTAGACGCGATGGCCGATTCCCATGATACGGCGTTTCTCCGCCATTGCCTGCTCGAACCACGCGTCGACCCGATCCGGATCCCCGATCTCTTGAAACTGGCGCATGGCTGCGGCCATAGCTCCCCCGTGCAATGGCCCCTTGAGCGCGCCCAAGGCCGCTGTCACCGCGGAGTACATGTCGCTGAGGGTCGAGGCGGTGACGCGAGCCGTGAATGTGGATGCGTTGAAGCCGTGATCCGCGTACAGGGTCAAGAAGGAATTCATGGCCTGGGCTGCCTCGGGCGTGGGGTCCTCGCCGTTGAACATGTAGAGGAAATTCGACGCGTGGTCAAGGTCCAGGCGAGGTTCCACGATCTCACGGCCGATGCTGACGCGGTGTACTTTGGCCGTCAGGACAGCAATACCGGAGGTCAGACGCATGGCGTTTTCCAGCTCTGCCTCACGGGAATTGTCTTCTGCCCACGGGTCCCAGGCAGAAAGGGCGGAGACAAACGTGCGGATGGCCGTGATGGGGAGTGTTCCCTGGGGAAAGAGAGGAAGCATTTTGATCAAATTCTCCGGCAGAAATCGGTAGTTGACCAGATGTCTGCGGAAATTCTCGTGCTCCTGGTCGTGGGGAAGCCGGCCATACCAAAGGAGGTAGGCTGTTCTCTCGAAATCACCGTTAGCTTCCAGGTCCTGGATGTCATACCCGCGGTAATAAAGACGGCCGTTTTCCCCGTCAACGCGCGAGATCTCCGTGGTTGCCACATAAATGCCTTCCAGGCCACGAACGACTTGGGGTGTCTCGGTTTGCTCGTTACTCATGTACGCCTCCTGTGTTGGTCGAGAAGTTCATCCGGGCATTGAGGTGCAGCAGGGGATGAACAGGGCCCGGACAAGTCATGTTTCTTGTCTGACATCTTAGCGGATTATACAGGCCTTTAGTGCCGGGACCAAAAGTCCTTGCGCCCTACCCTGGCCAACGCTTCGCCTGGCTCTCACCCCGGGGGAGCTTCAAGAGGCGCAGTGAGTCCGGTTCGGGACGGAGGCATTCGAAAAGGACAAAGGTACGCGCGACATGGAGCGCTACAAAGCTCCGGCGATTTCTCCCTAAAACAAAAATGGTGGCATACTTAAATGCGCGATGAAGGGCATCATTTAGGCAGGCAGCCAGCGCAGGAGGCCGATATGGGGCGGTTAGCCAACCGAGTAGCCGTTGTCACCGGAGGTGGACGGGGACTGGGGCGGGCTACAGCCTTGCTTCTGGCACGAGAGGGTGCCCACGTGGCCGTCCTGGCCCGTACCAAAGCTCAGGTAGAGGCGACCGCGAATGAAGTGCGATCGCTGGGTCGAGAAAGTCTCCCCCTGGTTGTGGATGTTGCTTTCTGGGATCAGGTCCAACGGGCGGTTACTCAGGTGCTGGACCGCTGGGGGCGTGTCGATATCCTCATCAACAATGCGGGGGTCATTGACCCCATTGCTCCCCTCACTCGTGTCGACCCCGACGTGTGGTCGTACAACCTGGATGTGAACCTCAAGGGGCCATTCTTCATGACGCGAGCCCTCTTGCCGGTGATGCTTGAGGCCGGTCGAGGGGTGATCGTGAATGTGGGGAGTGGGGCCGCTCATAATGTCATCACCTCATGGACCGCTTATTGTGCCGCCAAAGCCGGGTTGCATCACCTCACGCGTGTCATCGCTGCGGAAGTCAAGGAGAGCGGTGTTCGGGTAAACACCGTGCGGCCCGGTGTGATCGATACAGAAATGCAGCGCCGTATCCGCAACGCTCGCGAGGAGGATTTCGGCCGCTCCAACCTGTTGCGTTTTCGACGTCTGAAAGAAGAAGGCTTGCTCATGTCACCGGAATACCCGGCCCGGCTTATCGTCTGGCTGTGTACGGACGAGGCCGCAGATGTTCACGGTCAGGAAGTCGATGTCTACGAATCGATCTGGCGGGTGCGTGCCGGGTTGAGCTGAAGCTTTCCGCGGTTCCGAGACCTAATGAAGTCGATTCGTAATCCTTCGGCCCTGGCCGTCTCGCTTAGAATCCATTTACTCATGTGAGGAGGAGTGCCGTGAGCTACAAACACATTGTGGTACCGCCGGGTGGCGAGAAGATTCGAGTCGAGGATGGCAAGTTGGTCGTGCCGGATAAGCCCTATGTGTGCTTCATGGAGGGGGACGGCATCGGCGTGGACATTACACCGGCCATGCGTCGCGTCCTTGATGCGGCTGTGGAGAAGGCCTATGGCGGCCAGCGCCGACTGGTCTGGGTGGAGATCTACGCCGGGGAGAAAGCACATACCCTCTACGGCGAGTACTTGCCTGAGGAGACGTTTCAGGCCATGCGCGATTTCATTGTGGGGATCAAGGGGCCTCTGACCACGCCCATTGGTGGCGGTTTTCGCAGCCTCAATGTGACGTTGCGTCAGGTGTTGGACCTCTACGCCTGCGTCCGGCCCGTGCGCTGGGTGCCCGGGACTCCCAGTCCGGTGAAGCATCCTGAACGCATGAACATGGTCATCTTTCGCGAGAACACGGAAGATGTGTATGCCGGCATCGAATGGCCAGCGGAGTCGGATGAGTCCAGACGGCTCGTGGCCTTCATGAACGCCAATTTGAAGACTCGGATCAGCGAGAAGGCGGCCATCGGCATCAAGCCGGTCACAGAGTTTGGCTCCAAGCGGTTGGTGCGAAAAGCCATTCAGTATGCTCTCGACCGCAATCGTAAGAGTGTGACCTTCATGCACAAGGGAAACATCATGAAGTTCACCGAAGGCGCTTTCCGTGACTGGGGGTACCAGGTGGCCAGGGACGAGTTCGCGGATGTGATTGTTACCGAAGCCGAACTCTGGGATTCCTTTGGCGGCGAGATGCCCAAGGGGAAGATCCTGATCAAGGACCGCATCGCGGACAACATGTTCCAACAAATCTTGACCCGGACGAACGAGTACGACATCATTGCCACGTTGAATTTAAATGGAGATTACATCAGCGACGCCGCCGCGGCTCAGGTGGGGGGCCTGGGGCTGGCGCCAGGGGCCAACATCGGCGACTTCATCGCCATCTTCGAGGCCACCCATGGCACCGCCCCCAAGTACGCGGGCCAGGACAAAGTCAACCCCGGTTCTCTCATCCTCTCGGGCAAGATGATGCTGGAGTATATGGGGTGGGAGGAAGCCGCTGAGCTGATTTGGAAAGGGATCTCCGGCGCCATCCAGCAGAAGCGAGTGACGTACGATTTGCACCGCCAGATGGAAGGCGCTACTCTGCTCAAGACATCGGAGTTTGCCGAGGCCATCGTGGAGAACATGTAACAAAGAAATAGGGTACGACCGTGACAAGTGAGAGGTTTCCTCTCACGCGTCACGGTTTTTGTCGCGCGTTCTACAAACGTAGGGATGGTTCATCTTGGTCTCTAAGTAAAAGTCGACGTGCTCCAGGCCGGCGGGCAAGCGTCTCGGATGTCCACCTGTTCGGCCAGAGAGCGTCGGCTGGATTTTGAATCATCCCCCATCATGTGGTGCGGCTTTATGTCATCTGCTCTCAGGAGGTGATCCATGAGTGTGATTGAGTCGGCGTGGAGAGGTATCAAGTACCGCGGTGGTGTGGGACAGTGGGCCTGGCTGCTGCACCGCCTGGCCGGCATTGGCATTGTTTTTTTCCTGGCGCTCCACATCACTGATATTTTCCTCACGGCGTTTGGTCCGGCCGCGTTCGAAAAACTGCTTTTCATTTACCACAGCGTGTTCATGCGCCCCTTTATTGTCTTGCTGGTCTTCGGTGTGACCTACCATGCGTTGAACGGCTTGCGCCTGATCCTCATTGATTTCTGGCCCAGCAAGATGACGGTATATCACAAACCGTTTTGGTACGCGGCGCTGATCATCAGCATCCTTGTGACGCTGATCAACATCGTGGCCATGTTCTAGGAGGTGAGAGATGACATTGCCCAGCTCTGTTGGTGGACGTCCCCGGCCCGGCGCGGGATTTGCCATGTGGTCGTGGTTCTTTATGCGGGTTTCCGGTGTGGTGATGCTGTTCATCGTCCTCTTCCATTTGTTGTGGATGCACTTGTACATCGGTCTTGACAATATCAACTATCAAACGATTGTGGGGCGGTGGACAGGCCCCATGGGCCCGTTTTGGCGCGTTTTTGACATGAGCCTGCTCGTGTTCGCCTTTACCCATGGGATGAACGGCCTACGTTGGATTGTAGAGGATTACGTGCACGACCGCGGATGGCGACTGGCCATCAACGCGTTTTTGTGGGTCCTGTACGCTTTTCTGCTCATTGCCGGTGGCTTCATCATCTTCACGTTTAAACCCATGACGGCTTAGAGCCATGGGGCCACCGCGCCCATCTCCGGATTCCCGTTTTTGAAGTCGATCGATAGACACGAAGGAGGTTGACCGTGCGAGTACATACATTTGAAACCGTCATTGTCGGGGCGGGCGGAGCAGGGCTAATGGCGGCCCTGTACGCGTCCCGCGGGTCGGATACCGCTGTTATCAGCAAGCTATATCCCACACGCTCCCACACCGGCGCCGCCCAGGGAGGAATTGGGGCGGCGTTGGGAAACCTGGAAGAGGATCATCCTGAGTGGCACGCCTATGACACGGTGAAGGGCTCCGATTATCTGGCCGATCAGGACGCGGCCGAACTGATGACGAACATGGCGCCCGAGATCGTGTATGAGCTGGAGCATATGGGCCTGCCCTTCGACCGCACCCCTGAAGGCAAAATTGCCCAGCGACGCTTCGGCGGGCACACGAACAATGCGACGGGCCAGCCGGTGATGCGTGCCTGTCACGCAGCCGATCGAACTGGTCACATGATCCTGCAGACTCTCTACCAGCAGTGTGTCAAGAATGGTGTCAAGTTCTTCGACGAATTTCAGGTCATGGACCTTCTCCTCAACGAAGGTCGGGTGGCCGGCGTCGTCGCTTATGAAATCGCGACGGGAGAGTTGCATGTCTTCCATGCCAAGAGTGTGCTCTTCGCCACGGGCGGGTGGGGGCGAGTCTGGTCTGTCACCAGCAACGCGGTGACTTTGACGGGTGATGGGCCGTCCATCGCCTTGCGCCGAGGCATTCCCTTGCAGGACATGGAATTTTTCCAGTTCCACCCGACGGGGATCTACAAACTGGGGATCCTCATCACCGAGGGGGTTCGCGGCGAGGGCGGTGTGCTCATCAACGGCAAAGGAGAGCGCTTCATGCCCCGCTACGCGCCTCATGTGAAGGACTTGGCCTCGCGTGATGTCGTTTCCCGGGCCATCTACCTGGAAGTACGCGAAGGGCGCGGCATTAACGGTCAGGATTATGTCTACCTGGATGTGCGGCCGGAGACCGTAAACAAGTACTTCGCCGAGGACGGGGTCATGGGACCGGACGGGAAGCCAAGACATGTCACGGCTGATTACCTGCTGAAGAAATTGCCGGACATCATTGACTTTTGCAAGACGTACCTGGGCGTTGACCCTGTAAGAGAGCCGATGCCTGTGCAGCCGACGGCCCACTACGCCATGGGCGGCATTCCGACGAACATTCATGGCGAGGTGGTCATCGATGCTCAAGGAACCGTCCTGCCCGGCTTTTTCGCCGCCGGCGAGTCCGCTTGCGTCTCTGTTCATGGGGCCAACCGCCTGGGCACCAACAGTCTCCTGGACATCGTCGTCTTCGGCAAGCTGGCCGGCATTCGTATGGCCGAATTCGCCCAGAAGAATGACTGGGTTCCGCTTCCCCAGGAGACGTTCGAGCCGACTCAGGCGATGCTGGAGCGATTGCTCAACAGCAAGGGCAAGGAGAAGGCGGGGCACATTCGCGACGAACTACGCCAGACGATGATGAAGAATGTGGGCGTTTTCCGCACCGAAGAATTGCTCTCCGAGGCCCTGGAGAAGATCCAGGAACTGAAGGAGCGTTTCCAACACATCTCCATCGACGACAAGGGAAAGACCTTCAACCAGGATCTCATCGAATCCTGGGAAGTGGGGAATCTCCTTACGATTGCCGAGGTGACGACGACCAGTGCTCTGGCGCGCACCGAAAGCCGCGGCGCGCACTACCGGGAGGATTATCCCAAGCGAGACGATGCCAACTGGCTGAAACATACATTGGCCTATCGTACAGAGGACGGCTCCATTCGCCTGGATTACAAGCCGGTGGTCATCACCAAATGGCAACCTAAAGAACGGGTTTACTGATTCGGAGAGAACAAGAACGGAGGGCGGGTTTATAATGAGCCCTCGTTTTCGACGCGTAAGGAGGCAACAATGGCCGATACATTCGAAGCCAGGATTCGAATCTTACGATACAACCCGGACGTAGACAGGAAACCGCACTGGGAGGAATTCAAAGTCGAGGCAGAGCCCACCGACCGGGTGATCGATGTGCTGCATAAGATCAAGTGGTATCAGGATGGGACGCTGGCCGTGCGCCGCTCCTGCGTTCACGGCGTGTGCGGGTCCGATGCTATGGTTATCAACGGCCGCAACGCACTGGCCTGCAAAGTGCTGATGAAAAACGCGGGGTCGACGGTGACATTAGAGCCCATTCGCGGTTTCCGGGTCATCAAGGACCTGGTCGTGGATATGGAACCCTTTTTTGAGAAGTATCGCTCCATCCTCCCCTATTTCATCAACGACGACCCGCCGCCAGCGCGAGAACGCTATCAATCACAGGAAGATCGCGCCCGCTTTGACGACACGACAAAGTGCATCCTCTGCGCGGCTTGCACAACTTCCTGTCCTTCCTTTTGGGCGAACAGGAATTATGTGGGACCAGCGGCAATCGTTCAAGCTCACCGTTTCATCTTCGACAGTCGCGATCAGGGGTGGAGGGAGCGCTTGCGCATTCTGGCCGACCGGGATGGCGTGTGGCGATGCCGCAGCATTTTCAATTGCGTACAGGCATGCCCGCGCGAGATCAACATCAAGAAGGCTATTGCCGAGGTGCAAGAGGCCATTCTCACCGGTTCGCGTGGCTTCTAGTAGAGATCGGGCCTCCCGAGAGGGTGGTGATAGTTCACCTCTCCCTCGAGAGGCTCTTCTTGATCGTGATCACTTACTCACGACATATATCGGATTCGAGAAAATCCAACCGCGTTCCTTTCCCCAGGCCTTCTTCCACACTTCGACGCGGTAGATTCCCGCCTCCTGGACTTCGCGGCGCAAGGTTTGGCCCCGTACATCCTCGACGACTTCGCCGTCCTTGCGCAGAAGGATTCGGGCCCTGGTCGGCAGAACCACATGAAGACAGAGTCCCTCACTTAGAGGAACACGATCTCCCTGGATGACCCGGCTCTCCCCTACAGTAGCCCAGAAGCGGAAATGGGCTGTCGACCGCACCAGATCATAAGCGACCCAGGCGTGGCCCCGGCGCAGAGCGCCGTACACCAAAGCAGCATCGTGGGCCAACTGCCCATTGAACGCCTCCGGCGTCAGAATGTGGGTGTTGACCCCTCGAAAGAGGAACTCGTAGGGAAAGATCCGC
This sequence comes from uncultured Anaerolineae bacterium, assembly GCA_964487375.1. Lineage (GTDB taxonomy): Bacteria > Chloroflexota > Anaerolineae > JAADDB01 > JAADDB01 > JAADDB01. The sequence continues at coordinate 102,262 of CAZAQA010000001.1, forward strand.
CGCCGGATGAAACCGAGGTGATAGACTTGCGCGTGCGCGTCTGACCCCCCGATGGCCACGACGGATCCCTCGGTAAGCAAATCATCCCAGAGGGCCAGAACTTCTGGCAGGGGCCCTTGCGGGTAGTACTGAGGCTTGGTCGATAGGAGCAGCCCTTGCAGGGGATTGGTGGCAAATTCCATAAAACTGGACATGTAATTCCACAGCTCGATGCCGGTAAACCCGCGCACGCTCCAATCCGTCCAGGGGTAAGTATCCGGTACCAGGCGGCTGGACCGTTCTATGGGATGGGCGAGGAAGCTCAGCCCCCCCTGGGCATTGACCGCGTCGATAAGGGCCTGGGGATCATCCCGCAGGGCACTCACCTCCTGGTGGATGCCCAGGCAGAGCAGGTGGTTCTCGTGGCTCTGCTCGCGATTGACTTCTTCTCCGACCAGGACCAAAACGCGGTGCCGGTATCCTTCTTCTCCCTTGACCAGGATGTTGTGGTCGGTGACGATGATGAAGTCCAGGCCCGCTTGTCGTGCAGCCTGGGCCAGGTCATCGAACGAGCCGGTGCCGTCACTGTAGGTCGTGTGCATGTGGATGTTGCCGGCGTATTCGTACCAGGTGTTCATGGTCGATCCTCGACAGACGTGGACTTGTAAGTGGCTTCTTCATCCCCAAGAAGTTCCTGCAAGTAGCGCTCTGGGACCTGTACACAGACAACTTCTCCCCGGACGCACAGATCGCCTTGCGCGTACAGACGGACTTCCACCACGACTTTACGCTCCTTGATCTCCCGGGCTCGTCCTCGCAGTTCCAGCTCAGGGCCCAGCGGGGTGGGTTTCAGGTAATCGACATGCAGGGACGCAGTGACGAATCGTGGGGGCTCCGACTCTTGCCCCCGCGCGCGAGCGGCAAAGGCGGCTGCCGACCCTGTGCCATGACAGTCAATGAGCGAAGCTAAAAGTCCGCCGTAAACATAGCCGGGAATAGCAATATGATACGGGCGAGGAGTGAAGTGGGCCACGGTCTCATCGGGGGAATCCTCGGCCCAGTAAGTTTTCAGATGGTATCCTCGGTCATTGTTGCGGCCGCACCCATAACAATATGCCAGTGGATCCGGGTACAGGTCCTGGATGGACGTTTTGAAGGTCGGTTGGGTCATAGTTCCCTCCACGAACGCCCGCGTCGGGGCGGATCTGGTGTGGACAGTCTCTGCGGATGAATACGCCTTCCCGGGCATTATAAGAGCTTTGGGCTCAAAGGGAAAACGGATCGAACGCGCATGGTGGGGCGGCCCACGCCGGGATGGCCACAGTTTATCTTTCCCCTCACTGTCGTAGTATAATCCCGGGTGCGGATTTGTCAGCCAGTCGGCTGACGCCCCGCCCACAGCGGGAATTCCTGCCGGACGCTATAGTTTTATTTCTCAGCGAGGGGTGCTTATGCCGAAAGCGAAGATCTTGGTCACCCGACAGGTTCACGAAGATGCTCTCCGAAAACTGACGGCCGTCTGCGAGGTGGACCTTTGGGAAGAGGATCGACCCATGCCTCGCCAGGAGTTGCTGCGGCGGGTTGCAGAAGCAGAAGGCCTGTATGCCATGCTGACAGACCGGGTGGACGCCGATCTTCTGGAGCACGCGCCCCGACTGCGTGTGGTCAGCAACATGGCCGTGGGCTATGATAACATTGATGTGACTGCCTGTACCCAACGGCGGATTCCTGTGGGGCACACGCCGGGTGTTCTCACCGACACGACTGCGGACCTGGCGTTCGCCCTTATCCTGGCGACGGCAAGACGCCTGATGGAGGCGGCTGAGTATGTGCGCGCGGGCAAATGGCAGACATGGAGCCCGAACTTGCTTCTCGGGTACGATGTCTATGGGGCCACGCTGGGTATCCTGGGCCTGGGACGCATTGGCGCGGCTGTGGCCCGGCGCGCTCAAGGTTTCGGCATGCGCGTCCTCTACACCAGCCGTCGCCGACACGAGGAGGCCGAGGCGGCCCTGGGGCTCGTCTACGTTGACATGCCGACTCTCTTGCGGGAGTCAGATATCCTCAGCATTCACACCCCGCTGACGTCCGAAACTTTCCATCTCATCGGCGAGTCAGAGTTGCGGGCAATGAAACCTACGGCTGTGCTGGTCAATACCGCTCGCGGGGGCATTGTGGACCCGAAGGCCCTTTATCGGGCCCTGCGTGCGGGCTGGATTGCCGGTGCCGGGTTGGACGTGACGGAGCCTGAACCTATTCCCCCCCAGGATCCGCTGCTCACACTACCGAACTGTATCGTCCTGCCGCACGTCGGCAGTGCTACCCATGCCACGCGTCGTCGTATGGCGATCATGGCCGCAGAGAACCTGTTGGCCGGGTTACGCGGGGAGCGTTTGCCCCATGTGGTCAACCCCGAGGTCTATGAGACCTCGTGAGCAGGCGCTTCTTGCCACCACCTGGACCGACACGAGGAGGAACAATGCACACGATTGACCTGCGCTCAGATACGGTCACTCAACCGACTCCGGCGATGCGCCGGGCCATGATGGAAGCCGAGGTGGGAGACGATGTCTTTGGCGAAGATCCCACTGTGAACCGCCTGCAAGCGATGGCTGCCCGTCTCATGGGCAAAGAGGCGGCTTTGTTCGTAACATCTGGCACCCAGGGGAACATCGTTTCCCTGTTGGCCCATTGTGGTCGCGGGGATGAAGCCATCGTGGGGCATCTTTCTCACACGTATCTTTACGAACAGGGCGGGATGGCTCAATTGGGGGGCATTCATCCTCGGGTCCTTCTGAACCGGCCAGACGGGACGCTTGACCTGGATGATGTTGTGGCCGCGATACGACCGGTGAATGACCATTTTCCCCGCTCTCGCTTGCTCGTCCTGGAGAACACGCACAATCGCTGCTATGGTTCTCCCCTGACACCGGAATATGTGCGGCAGGCCGCAGAAATTGCCCATGACCACGGCTTGCAAGTTCATGTTGACGGTGCGCGCATCTTCAACGCAGCCATCGCCCTGGGGGTCGACGTACAGGAGCTCGTGGCTCCTGCCGACTCGGTAACCTTCTGTCTGAGCAAGGGGCTGAGTGCTCCGATCGGCTCTGTAGTCTGCGGCAGCAAGGCGTTCATTGCCAGGGCCAGACGGGCACGCAAAGTCCTGGGAGGCGGGATGCGCCAGGCGGGTGTCCTGGCAGCAGCGGGCATCGTTGCCCTGACGGAAATGGTCGACCGCCTGGCCGAGGATCACGCCAACGCGCGTCGCCTGGCTGAAGGTCTGGCCCAAATTCCCGGCTTCGAGGTAAACCTGGCGCGCGTGCACACGAATATCGTCTATTTTGATGTGGTCAACGGAGCTGCCGCTCAGACCATCGAGGCCCGAAGCAAGGAGGCCGGGATCCTGGTGTTGGCGACAGGACCGCATCGTATTCGCGCCGTCACCCACTACGGCATTGACGCTGCAGACATCGAAGAAGCCCTGGATGTGTTTGAACGCGTGGCGCGGAGTACAGGCGTATGAGCCGACCCTTCTCTTTTTCCTCTCGCTCGCACCGTAGATTTGCGTGGATATTGGTTCTTGCGCTTTTCCTGGGCCTGGCGGGCTGCCGGCCGGCGTCACCCGTGCCCGCGAGTCCGTCGACGCTGCGCCTGTTTGTGGAACCGGACGCCGGCCGCACTCCTCTCCTCTCTGCGATTCGCAAGGCTCGCTCTCGCATCGATCTGGTCATCTACCTTTTCACAGATGAGACTGTAGCCCGTGCCCTGGAGCAGGCGGCTGGCCATGGCGTCCATGTCCGCGTTTTGATGGAAGGAAAGCCCTACGGAGGCGGAGCCTCCAACCACCGCATGGCGGAACGTCTGCGAGCGGCCGGCGTCGACGTGCGCTTTTCCAGTCCGGCCTTTCGTTACACCCACGAGAAAAGCCTGGTGGTGGACGGGACCAGAGGAGTCATCATGACTCTCAACCTGACCCACACCTCGTTCCACCGGAATCGAGAATATGGTTTGATTTTCACGCGGTCGGACTGGATTCAGGAGATGGAGCAGGTTTTCGACGCGGATTGGAAACGGACGACCCCTCACCTGCCGGCTCATCCCAACCTGGTGTGGAGTCCCGTAAACGCCCGTGAGACCATATTGCACCTGATTGCCGGCGCACATCGGCGTCTCGACCTGGAGGAGCCAGATTTGCGGGACACCCAGGTTGTGCACGCGCTGAGTGAGGCCTTGAAACGGGGCGTGCGTGTCCGCCTTGTCCGATCGAGGCCGGGGAACAGCGAGGCAGTGGAGTGGAGGCACATTCGACAGATGGTGGCCCAAGGGGCGAAGGTGGGTTTTCTGGACACCCCGTATGTGCATGCCAAAGTGATTCTGGCGGATGACAGCAGTGCCCTGGTCGGCTCTATCAACCTGACGATGACCTCTATGGACTTGAACCGCGAGTTGGGCGCGGTGGTTCACTCGCCGGAAGTGATACGGTCGCTGCGGCAGATGTTGGACGCGGACTGGCGGGCCGCAGCGCCGGTTGGGCAAACAAGTCGTCCTTCGCCTGCTCCACCCACGACAGGGGTTCTTCCTCCCGAAGAGGCGGGGGCGCACGTGGGCCAGACGGTCACAGTCGAGGGCGTCGTACGGCGCACGCACGATACAGGCAAAGTCACGTTTTTGGATATGACGTCCCATCGTGACGGACTGAGCATCGTCATCTTCGCCAGAAATTATGCTCGATTTCCAGCGCCGCCCGCGACGTACTACAAGGGGAAACGGATCCGTGTGCACGGGAGAGTAAAAATGTACCGGGGAGCGCCGGAGATCATCGCCGACGGCCCGAGCGCCATTCACCTCGTCCCTTGACAGCGGCTACCCGAGAGAGGAAAAGGAGTCAAGACGCACCATGTCCGAGCACAACCACCTGCGCATCATCGGAACCCCGCCGGAAGCAACGAATACGCGTTCTCGCTGGGAACGCCGTTATCGGGAAGGGGGCGGTCCACGCAAGGAGACGCCTCATTCCTGGCTTGTCGATCAGGCATGGCGTTTGCCCAGTGAAGGACGCGCCCTGGACGTGGCTTGTGGTATGGGGCGTGACAGCGTTTTCCTGGCCCGCCGTGGTTTGCGAGTCCATGGGATTGACTTCAGTGCTGTGGCCCTACACACGGCCCGCGAACGTGTGTGGATGGGCGGTTTGGAAGAGCGGGTCCATTTCGTTCTCGCGGACCTAACCCATTTTCCTTTTCCCCGGGCGTATTACAAGGTGGTTATCGGCTTTTATTACTGGGAACCGACCATCGTGCCGGCCTTACGGGAGGCCGTTAGACCAGGGGGCTATTTGATCTACGAGACGTTCAATATTTGGTGGAAAATGACGCGCCCCGAGGTCGCGGATCGGTATCTCCTGAAGCCCGGGGAGCTGTGGGAACGGTTGAAAGACTGGGAGATTTTGGCCTATCGGGAATTGGGGAGTGAGCACATGGCGACGGTGGGACACCGCGCTGTCTCCAGTATTGTGGCCCGGCGTCCCCGTGGCTAGAAGAAGGCCGAACGAGGAGGACGATGGCCACCGATATTTCCCGTGAGGCACCCTCCCCGCGGCGGTACGCCGGTATCGTTGGTGGAATGATCACCTTGATTCTCTTAGGCGGTTTCTACCTATGGCTCGTGCCTGCGCGGCCGATCACGGTGGACGTCGATGGTGTCCCCATTTCCTCGAGAACACGAGTGCATACGGTGGCCCAGGCCCTGACAGAACTGGGTCTGACTTTACGGCCGCAAGATGAGGTCGAGCCGGCGAGGGGGACCCCCCTTCGGGATCACATGCACATCGTGGTCCGGCGGGCACGGCCCATCATCCTCGACATCGCCGGACGGCGACGACTTGTCTACGTGCGAGCTCGGTCATTAGGGGAGGCGCTGAAGGCGGCTGGCGTGACCGTTCGTCCTGGAGACGAGGTACGTCTGGATGGACATCTCTCCTCCCTGAAAGCAGCTCTGCCTGCAATCGTTCGCGAACCGATAGCGGGCAAGCCGTCCTGGCAATGGCCGGTTCGCCCCCTTGAGATTACTTTGAAACGAGCGATCCCCTTGTTGGTTGATGATGATGGCATGACATTTACCATTTACACGACAGCTCCAACGGTGGGGCGTGCGCTTCATCAGGCTGGTGTGGAGGTTTACCTGGGGGACGAGGTGCGGCCAGCGCTTGGTGAGCCGGTGAGCGCGTACATGAGAATTACTTTGCTGCGGTCGACGCCTGTGGTCATCGAAGTGGATGGGCAAACCCTTCAGACGCGCACACGAGCCCGGCGGGTGGCAGACCTGCTGGCGGAACAAGGTATCTTCCTCAAAGCAATGGATCGGGTGCAACCGGCCCTGACCGCCTCGGTTTATCCCAACATGCGCGTCAAGGTCACGCGGGTGTCTGAATTCGTTCAAGTGGAGGACGAACGTATTCCTTACGAGACCTCCTATGTGCCCGACGATGCGCTGGAGATTGACCATCGGCGCCTGGTCACCGCGGGGCGTCCTGGGATCTTCCGGCGGCGATTTCGAGTCGTCATGCAGGATGGCCTCCAGGTTAGCCGGGTCCTGGAGGACGCATGGGTGGCTCAGACACCCATCACCCACGTTATTGCCTATGGGCGCAAAATTATCACGCGAACGTTGAAGACGCCGGATGGCACCATCACCTATTGGCGGCGGGTGCGCCTGCTGGCCACGTCCTACAGCGCCTCGACGGCCGGCGTCGACCCCTCGCGACCCTGGTATGGGGTGACTCGCCTGGGGTTCACGATGCGGAAAGGCCTGGTTGCGGTGGATCCGAGGGTTATTCCCTTGGGGTCGAAAGTCTATGTGCCCGGCTACGGCGTGGGATTGGCGGCAGACACTGGCAGCCGTATCTTAGGGCGGCGCATCGATCTGGGCTACGACGATTGGAATCTGGTACTGTGGAACAATTGGGTCGATGTGTATCTTCTGGCCCCGCCCCCGCCCAAGAGAAGGATCAACTACCTCCTGCCAAACTGGCCTCGCCCCCCTCGATAGTTGAACCATCCTGGGCGGCCGATGAGAGGCAAGGAGACATCTTGCCGATTTCGATGGACAGTCATTCAGAGAGGAAGCCTGCCGTCCGCGTCATCACGGGTGGGCGAATCTCCTTCGCCCACCCGTTCCCACTAAAACAGGATTGACAAGGCATTAGCGGCTGATGAAGCTCAGGTAAATCTGGTGGGTCATGTCCTGACGTCCTTTGGTCCGGGCACTCAGCGGCCCAATCCAGGTGCCATCAGGCATGGACAGAAGTCGATAGTAATACGTGCGCCCTGGTTTCACTGCATGGTCCTCGTAGCGAAAACGCGCGTTGTGGCCATCGTCCTCAGCAGGACGGACAAGATAGGGCGTGATGAGCTCGTATCCTCGGTTCGGCAGCAAGGACTTGTAAATGTAGAAGCCTTTCAGGTCGTCATTGGAGAGAGTGGTCCACTCCAGTGTGATGAAGTCCCACCCGCTCATTGCCTGGAAGCTGCTCATTTGCACAGCCGTTGGCAGCGTGTACCCTACGTCCAGACTGCCGGAGATTTGGCCGCAGCTCAGGCCCACGGTGTGGACGCGAGGAGTGGAGTTGCCCATGCCGTTCATAGGTGCTGCCTCGACCGTGTACTCTCCGGGGGGCAAGTCGGAGAAGGTGTACACTCCCTGATAATCGCTGTATTCTGTCCACTGCTCGCCGAAGCTATTCGTTGCTGTAACCGGTACGCCGCCGATGCCCAGCGTCTCCGTTGTGTCTCGGACGCCGTCGCCGTTGCTGTCCAGCCAGAGAACGCCTTGGATGGTGATCGGGCGGGCATAGCCGAAGTCCAGGCCCAGATTCGTTGTGCCGTCCGGCAAGTTGACCAAGGTCGGGTTGGTTGCAGTCGTGCGCACCAGTCCGGGCACGGTTGTCTCGTCCAGCAAGACCCAGTAACTCCCACCGGCTACATGGACGAACTGGTAATTTCCACTGGTGTCTGTCGTTGTCTGATCGGACAGGGAGTCTCCCGTCCCCGGTTCGAAGACACCGTTGCCGTTGTCCTTGTAAAGGTACAGGCGCACATTTCCAATGCCGGCTTCACCGTTGTCTTGGAGTCGGTTCCCGTTGCAGTCAAGCCAGACCTGATCGCCCAGCAATCCTTCTGAAGCAATGTTGACGCCGGCGGTATCCTGGTCCCCCGGGACAGGATTGCCGAAGGATTCAGCACCATCGACGATGGCCCGGTTTACGCACTCCCCGCCGTTCCCGGTGATTCGCAACGGCACAGTCACTGTAAAGGCTTCTCCCGGTTGCAGATAGCGTCCAAAGGAAAGTACCAGGTCGAGCCACTCGATCCGGCCTGGGCTGCTGGACTGCTCGGCGGGAGAAGCCGTCTTGGGCAGGTACTGGAAGCATTGTTCATCGTAGAGGTCGAGCAGCGGAATTTTAGTCAAGGCCACACTGCCGATATTGCGCACTTCGATCTGGAACGTGACCGTATCGCCAGGTTGAGCTGTGCCACTGGAAGGGAACACGAGCTGCTTGGTCACTTTCAAGTTTGTGCCGGTCGTTCCACCGGGCACGCGAAATCCGAAGTCTTCTTCCGCGGTCCCCCCCGTTGGGAGGATAACGAGGCGCGGGTTGGGTGGGGTATCGAGCTGGGCCCCTGGCGGCAGATCTGCATCCGCCTCATTCACTTTCGGTTTATACGTGCCCGCTGCCAAACCGTAGAAGCAGTAGCGTCCGGTTGCATTGGTGTTCTCCGTGCGGATCAGGTGGTCCGCGCCGTCGTACAAGCGGACGAGGATGTGGTTAAGCGGCAAGTCGCCGGCATCGAAGACGTGACTTTCGTTGGTATCCAGGAAAACATCACCGCAAATCAAGCCTGTCTGGCCCACGGGTGTGGCAGTTGCCGTGGGTGTTGGCGTGGGTGTGACGGAGGTGCCAGTGGCCAGACCAAAGTTCAGGAACAGGTTTTGCTGGCAGGGAGAAATTAGCGATGTGTTCAGTGGCGTCACGCTGGTCACGGTGTATCCTGCAGGCGCGATGACACTTACGTGGTAGTTGCCTAGCGGGAGACCTCCCACCTGCCACCACCCATTGCCATTTGCTTGTGTGGTCCGGTTGGTTGCTCCGGAGATGAGAATGGTCACGTGGCCTATAGTCGGTTCGACGCCATACTGATAAATGCCATCTTTGTTGAGGTCGTTGAAGATCACACCGCCTAGAGAGGTGAAGCATCGGGTGGTTGTGGCGGTTGGTGTCGACGTCACGCCACGCGTGGGAGTCACCGTCCACGTGGGGGTTGGCGTGTAACTCGGCGTGGGGGTTGGCGTATCTGTGCCTCCCTGTTCCTCGCCGCCTCCTTGGGTTGGCGTCGGTGTCGGGGTCGGGGTCGGCGTTGCCTGTCGGTTCTTGAAACGGATGTGGGTGCAATCAGGACCCGGATTGACAGGGGCATCGAACTGAGGCGCGGTGACCGGCACCCAACGTTCCTGCATTTCTTCCCAAAAAGTATAGGTGCCCACCGGCAGGTTGTCGAAGCGGAAGTAGCCCGTGCCGTCAGTGATAGCTGTGTAGACAGGATTCTGTTTTCCTGCAGGTCGGGCGTGAATAACCCACAAAGGTAGCCCTACGTGCAAATCGTCCACCTTGTAGCCCTCGACACAGCCGTATTGCTGACCAGGCGGTGTATTCGTGGCCGTTGGGCTTGGGGTTGGGGTTGGGGTTGCCGTAGGAGGGACCGTGGCCGTTGGGCTTGGAGTTGGGGTTGCCGTAGGAGGGACCGTGGCCGTCGGGCTTGGAGTTGGGGTCGGGGTTGGGGTCACTTCTACGACACCACAGGCCTGGCTTTCGGCACGTGGTACGCTGATATTCAGCGCGGCCTTCGCTCCATCCACCACAGCAGTGTTGCAGGCCGTGCCTGCTTTGTCCAATACCTTAAAGCTCACCGTCAAGTTGATTTTCTGTCCTGGCAGAAGATTTCCAAAATTTGTAGTCAAGTCGTTCCAGGTGAGCGTATTGCCCGCCTGGCTTGAAGGCGCTACCGGCGAAGCAGAGATGAATTGGTAGCGGGTATCATCAAATGTGTCGGTTAAAGGAATCTGCTCTATAGTGGTGGGGCCGGTATTCTCGATGGTGATATTAAATACAGCGGTTGTGCCCGGGGCAAAGGGGGAGGAGGTCACCAGAACTTTAGATACGTCTAGAGAGACAGAGTCTGGTGCCGTACTTGCTCCTGCCTGAGTAACCGCAAAAAGGAATAGGAAGGCTAGGACAGCCATCATAGTGAACATCAACGGTTGGTGTTTTAGCTTTTTCAGGGTGTGGTTCTCGTTCCCGGCGGGTGTCGGTGTACGCATATTGGCTCTCTCCTGAGCTGATGTAAACATGAGTCGATTTTGCGGGATCGTTCAAAGTCCGACCGGTTCGGCTACAGTGCCTCCTCACGGGTTGACGGTCGGATGGTTTTCACCGTTCCCGGTCCCTGGTCGATGAACCTGACATTCCTATTATAGCCTGTCACGGGGGCGGATGGAAGGGGAAAAGCTGACAAATTGCTGTCAATTTTCAACGGGTTGAGGGATGACCAAGGTAAAACGTGCTCCACCCAGGGGACTATCATCTACGCAAATACGGATATTGTGTGCGGAGGCGAGTGTCCGCGCCAGCGTCAGGCCGATGCCTAGCCCTTCGTGCTCTCGCGTGCTGACGTCCTCCACTTGGTAAAAGTCGCGAAAAATGCGCTCCCGTTCCGATTCCGGGATGCCCGGACCGGAGTCGTCGACATGGATAAGGAATCGGGCGTTCTCTTTTTCCAGACGTACTTCGATGGTGCCTTCTTCTGGAGTGAATTTGATGGCGTTGGTGAGCAAGTGGTGCAGGATAGCTGCAACATGTTCCTGATCGAACCATGCGGTTTCGGCGTCGGGAGCAATGGCGCTGGAAAGGGTGATGTGTTTTTCGCCGGCCCTCTCCCGGTAGCGTTCGAGCCAGGGGAGCACCCAGGCCGCGGTTTCTACGGACCTGGGCTGGGGCGTGCGTCCCAAGGCCCGGACGGTGGAGAGTTCGAACAAGTCTCGGACCAAGGACTCCAGACGGCGTACATTGCGGTGGATAGGGGCCAGATAGCGGGCTAACTCGTCATCCGCTGTTTCTTCCAGGAGTTCTATGTAGCCTTTGATAACGGCCACCGGCGTGCGAAGTTCATGGGCAGCGATGTCGATGATCTGGGTACGCAGGCGATCGAGCTGGCGCAGTTCGTCCAATGCTGCCTGAACCTGGCTGAAAAGGCGGGCATTACGAATGGCTGTGGCTGCCTGGGAGGCCAGGATAGTGATGAACTCCACGTCTCCTTCCCGGAAGGGAATCTTGCCCGGTGCTTTGGTCAGGTTGAGCACTCCTACGGTCTTGCCTTGATGGATCATGGGAACGCTGATAGAGGAATAGGCATTGCGTCCCCGTAACCAGGACAACGCGAAGGGAGGAATCTCCCCTTCGGTAAGAATGAGCGGCTGATGGTGTTGGGCCACCCACCCCGCGATGCCCTCTCCTACTTTCTGGCGATGGTGGTGTAGGACTTCTTCCGGCAAGCCCACAGCGGCAGCGACATACAGAACCTGGGCTTCTTCTTCCAACAGCATGATGGACCCCCGGTCTGCCTCAGTCTCGTGCAAGGCCGTTTCCAGAACACGCTGCAAGAGCTTGTCCAGATCGGTCGCGTCAGCGAAGAACTGGGCAATGTGATAAAGAGGGATCACGGCATTGAACCGTTGGACGCGCTGACGTTCTCGATGACGGGTCCAAATAGCCCTGGCGCGTTCGATGAAGACGGCCGGAGGTTCAGAGATATGCCACAAGGTACAGTCGCCCAGGCTTGTCAGGGTGATAATGTCGTCCAGACTGCGATCATCGACTAACAGGAGAAAGAAGGGAGCGTCAGGCCTGGACGTCAACGTGTGGCGCAGCCTGTCCAACACTCGCCGCGGCGTGCCGGTTAAATCGGCCAGCAGTACGAGGGGGTCATCGTTCGGTAGCAGAGAGGTCCTGGGCAGAGGGCGTAGCCTGAAGGCTTCTTCGATGAAGCCGGGGCGTAATTGGGCAAAGGCAGGACCAGTGGGAGGCACAATCCAAATGGTGTGAACCATGCTGCATCCTTTTTCCTCGTCGGCTGTGATGTGTGAGCATTGTCCTCTTTCATTATATGCGAATTTGCGGGGAGCACAACTTGCCGGATCCCAGGGGCTTCCGCCGATGCCCGAAGGTGTTCGGCCCGGTTGGTTTGGGGGGGGTGTGTTGGGTCACAGCGATGGGACTACTCTTTCACATAAGGTTGGCCGTCGGCGGCAGGAGGTATCGCACGGCCTACCACGCCGGAAAGGACGATAATGGTCACGATGTACGGGGCCATGAGCAAGAACTGGGAGGGGATAGGGACTCGCAAGATGGCCATTTTCACCTGCAAAGCGTCTGCAAGGCCGAAGATGAGCGAAGCGATGAAGCCTCCGATGGGATTCCACTTGCCGAAAATCATGGCCGCCAGGCCGATAAACCCTTTCCCTGCGGTCATTTCCTCGTCGAAGCGGCCGACGGAGCCCAGCGTGAAATAGGCTCCTCCCATGCCGGCAATAATACCGCCAATGGTGACGGCCACATAGCGCGTCAGGTAGACATTGATGCCCAGCGTGTCGGCTGCTTTAGGGTGTTCCCCGACCGCGCGCATGCGCAGGCCCCAGCGGGTGTGAAAAAGGACAAGGTGCGTGATGATAATGAGGGCGAAGAGTAGGTAGATGATAGCATTGGCCTGGAACAAGATTGGACCCAAGACGGGAATGGTAGCCAATCCGGGGATAGGCAAAGGTCGGAAATTAGGGGCCGCGTTCAGACTTTGCTGGTGTGCCAGCCAGGAGTGGCTGAGGAAACTGGTCAGTCCGACGGCAAGAATGTTGATGGCCGTGCCGGCAATGATCTGGTCCACGCGAAAGCGAATAGCGAGGACGGCCAGGATCCAGCCCAGCACGCCGCCTGTGAGCATGGCCACCAGCAAGCCGATCCAGGGGTTGTGGGTTGCGCTGGCAGCGACGACACTGGTAAAGGCCGCGCTGAGCATCATGCCCTCGATACCAATGTTGATCACGGCTGTGCGTTCGCACCAGACGCCGCTTAAGGCGCCAAAAGCAATGGGCGCAGCGCGTAGGACCGTACTGGCGAGCATCCCCGTCAGGTTGAAAGATTTGCCTGCCGTAGCCCAGACCAGGAAAGCAAACAGGAAAATGACGAGGATGACACCCAGCAATGCTTGCGGTTCTTCGAATCCCTTGGCGAGCTGGTAACCGCCGACGAACGCGGAAAGCAGTCCCAGGAGCAACACAGCGGTCCGTGCCGGAATGACCAGCGCCGGAACTTTTGGCGTTTCGACAGCAGTGCTCAGGTTCAGACCAAAGGTTGCTTTGCTACCCGCTGCGATGTGGGGCCAGAAAAGCCACCAGATGAGGAGGGCGAAAAGCAGGTAGAGGACGCCGAGAATCTGTTCCTGGCGCAAATAGCGATGTCGAAATGTTCCCCAATCAAGCGATGTCGGTGCCACACTATCCTCCTTACTGACGTGTTACTCAAGCCTGCAACGTCGGCAGGCATGTCCCTTCGGAGTCTTGTCTCAGGCCCCCCATCCTCGGGTAAAGATGGTCTCTCCCTCCTCGGCCAGGAGCTTGATGCGCCAGATCATCCGCACCAGCTCAGGGGCGGCCACGAAGACGATGACCATCCCCTGGACAATCTGCACAATGTCGATGGGAACTCCGGCCGCGGATTGCATGCGGGTTGCCCCGGCCTTCAGGAATCCCCAGAGGAGAGATGCCAGGACTACACCGACAGGATGGCTCTTGCCCAGCAAAGCCAGCGCGATGGAATCAAACCCATAGCCGGAGGAGAACGCCTCGGCCATGAAATGGTTGACTCCCAAGATCTCGTTGGTCCCTGCCAGACCACCCAGCGCGCCGCTCAGAGCCATGGCGAGGATAAAGTTATTAGCGACAGAAATGCCCGCGTAGCGAGCCGCACTGGGATTAGAGCCCACGGTGCGCATCTCGAAGCCCCAGGTCGTTTTCCAGAGAAACCAGTAGACCAGGTAGGCGGCGATCAGGGCCAGGAAGAATCCGGCATGAAAGCGCAAGGGGTCCGGAGCCAGTTTTGGGAGCCAGGCCGATTTCTCGATAGGCGGACTTACGGGGTTGAACCCGGAGCGCTTCATAGGGCCGGTCAGCATGTAGTCGGAGAGGCGGAAGGCTACGTAGTTGAGCATGATGGTCGTAACGACCTCGTGAGCGCCTGTGTAAGCCTTGAGAAAACCGGCAATGGCGGACCAAATAGCACCGGCTAGCGCCCCGGCCAGGAGGGCCAGGGGAAGATGAATCAGCATAGGAAGCCCTTTGATGCTGTAGCCGATGTACGTGGCGGCCATGGCGCCAATGAAAAGTTGTCCCTCCACACCGATGTTGAACAGACCACTGCGAAATCCCAGGGCAACCGCCAGACCGGCGAAGATGTAGGGCGTGCTATAGACCAGCGTGCGGTCGATGGCCTCCAGGGACTTGATGAACGGAGCCCGATCGCCGGTTGTTTGCCACACCCGAAGCCCCTTCCAAATGGCTGCGGGGTCCCCCAGCCCGCCCTGGAGGAGGGCTCCATATGCGAGCTTGAGTTTGGCCAGACTAAGGCTGAGCGCGACGCTGGGGGCTTGGAAGAACTCCCTCCAGGCAGCCAGTACTTTCGCGTCGGCGATAATGATGAAGATGCTGCTGATAACGAGAGCCGTAACAATAGCCAGAAACGGCAGGAGGACGACTCCCAGGAGTTGCTTCCAGCGAGACTCTTCCTTGAGAATCGACGGTCCTTCTCCTCCCCCCGGCGTGAGAGTACTATCCCTCACGTCAGGCTGTTCTGCCTCCGGGCGTTGTTCTTGTGTACTCACGCTTTTTCCCCTGCCTCCCCCTGTTCATCGGGTCGGATGCCGGCCATCAGCAGGCCCAGTTGTTCGCGAGTCGCTTCCTGGGCCGGCAGTACATCAATGATGCGGCCTTCGTACATGATGGCAATGCGGTCGGAGAGGGCCATGATTTCGTCCAACTCTGAGGAGACCAGGAGAACCGCACAGCCCTCGTCCCGCTTCTGTACCAGGCGCTTATGAATGTATTCGATGGAGCCCACGTCCAGGCCTCGAGTAGGTTGTGAGGCGACCAGCAAATCGATGGGGCGTGAGAACTCGCGGGCCACGATCACTTTTTGCTGGTTTCCCCCCGAAAGGTTCGCGACGGGGGTGTAGATGCTGGGCGTGCGGATGTCAAATTCCCGGACCAGCCGGCGGGCATGCTCCTCGATGGGAGCCTCACGAACGAGGAAGCCATGCGCAAAAGGGGGACGGTAATAGACGTTCAGGATCAGGTTGTCCCGTACCGGGTAGGAAAGCACCAGGCCGTCCCTCTGACGATCCTCGGGCACGTGGGCTGCACCCTGTTCCAAGAAGTTTCGTGAGCCGGCCCAGGTCGTATCCTTTCCCTTGATGCGGATGTGTCCCCCAATGGGCGCCCGTAATCCCGTGATGGCTTCTACCAGTTCCGTCTGACCGTTCCCCTGTACGCCCGCGATGCCCACTATCTCGCCGGAACGCACTTCCAGGGTGACCCCTCGCACAGCCGCTTCCCCACGTTCATCTAATACCTGCAAGTTCTCCAGAGAAAGAACCACGTCTCCCGGCCGGGCAGGCTTCTTCTCCACAATCAATTGGACCTCACGGCCCACCATCATGGCGGCCAGCTCTTCCTCGCTCGTTTCCGAAGGCCGTGTGGTACCCACCACACGACCGCGGCGCAAGACGGTGATGCGGTCGGCAATGGTCATCACCTCTTTCAGCTTGTGAGAGATAAAAATGATGCTGTTGCCCTGGGCGACCAGGGAGCGGATGATCTCGAACAGCTCTTCCACCTCCTGGGGGGTGAGAACGGCCGTCGGCTCATCCAAAATGAGGATATCTGCTTTGCGGTAGAGGAGTTTGAGAATCTCCACCCGCTGCTGGATGCCGACGGGAAGATCCTTGATGTACGCGTCTGGATCAACATTCAGCCCGTAGCGTTGGGAAAGGTCTTGAATTCGTTGCCGGGCCGTACGAATGTCCAGGAAGGGACCAAAGCGAGTGGATTCCGCACCCAGCATGATGTTCTCGGTGACGGTCATGACCGGTACCAGCATGAAATGTTGGTGGACCATCCCAATGCCCAGGGCGATGGCGTCGCTGGGCATATGAATATCGACGTTCCGACCACGTACGCGGATCTCGCCCTCGTCTGCGCTGTAAAGTCCGTAAAGGATATTCATGAGGGTGGTTTTACCGGCGCCGTTTTCCCCTAAGAGAGCATGGATCTCTCCCTGTTCCAGGGTAAGGTGGATGTGGTCATTTGCCAGAACGCCGGGAAACTGCTTGGTGATGTCTCGTAATTCCAGAACAGGCGTTGTCAAGCCTCTGCTCCTTGCGAATGTGTGCCCCCTATCTTAGCGGAAATCCATTCTCGCGGCAAGTAGTGTCCAAAAGCGGGCATGGTTGACATCATACGGTCCCGGAACGCCTGGAAATTCCAAGGTGTGCCGGCCAGTCCGGTGCAAAGGTGTTCCGTCGGCGGGGAAGCCTTTGCCTCCCCACCCTCTGTGGGGACCGGCGGTGTCACCACGGTGGCGTCAGAGGATGACTTCCCCCAGCGTCAGCGCGGCAATGAAGATGAAGAGCACACCCAGCCCCCGTTCCAGCCGGTGTTGGGGAATACGGCTGGCTACCCGGGACCCGAACTGGCCTCCCAGGATGACGCCGGGCACCGTGAATGCGGCTACACTCACCACATCGGTCAACATGGTTCCGCCCACCTGCACAAAGTGAGCGAAATGCCCCAGAGACGCGGTCAGGGCCGTGAGAGCTACGACAAAGATGCTGGTTGCTACGGAGACCTTACTGGGCACGCGGCAACGCTGGAGAAGGAAGTAACTGTTCAGTTCCCCCAGACCAGTGGAAATCATGCCCACGAACAAGCCCCCGATTCCGCTGATGAGGCGGCCTTCATTGCGGTTGCACACGGTGTAGCATATGCGTTCCCCATCTGCGGCGATCAGGCAGGTCTCCGCTTTCTCGCCCCCGTATCTTCGTTCGATGGCCTGGTCCAGGAGCAGAATATCCTCCGGGTCCGGACTCCGGAGAAAACTGAGCGCCACGGCGAACAATCCCACGCCCAGGGCCACTTTGAGCAAATCGGGTTCGACATGGCCGGCCACCCAAGTGCCCACTAAGGCCAGAGGGACGGTGGCCAGCAGCAGGCTGATACCTAGAGGATAATCGATCAGTTGCTTGCGCGCGTACGCAAGCAGGCCGCTGGCGAATCCGAACACTTCCGTGATCAGGGCAATGCCGATGGCGACATCGGGGGGGAGGCCCAGCCCGATGATGAAAAGGGGCGCGAAGAAAGTAGCCCCGCCCACACCGGAGGCCATGGCAACGGTGGCGATGAGAATAGAGACGGGAAACATGAACCAATAGTGGAGGGTCATCTCATCGCTCCCCCAGGGCCTGCAAATACTGGCGTATCATCAGCGCCGCGGTGGCCCCTTCACCGGCCGCGGAAGCAGCCTGGGCGGTGGCGCCCGCCCGTACATCTCCGGCTGCAAAGACCCCCTTCACCGTGGTTTCCAAGGTGGCGTTTGTAAGCACAAACCCCTGCCGGTCTCGCGCGATGTCTGGAGGCAGAAATTCGCTGTTGGGCGTCATCCCGATGAAGACGAAGACTCCGTCCGGATGCCAGGTCTCCACCCGGTTGGCCGCTTGGTCCAGCACCCGCACCCCGGCCAGATGTCCACCACGGGTGAGGAATCTCTGTACAGTGCGGTTGGTCAACACGCTCATCTGCTTGTGTTCAGCCACTTTTTCTTGAAAGACGCGGCTGGCTTTTGGCCGTGTTCCCCGGGTAATAAGCGTCACCCGGGTGGCGAATCGGGTAAGAAACAGGCCTTCCTCGAAAGCACTGTTGCCCCCGCCAACCACCAGCACCTCCCGGCCCTTGTAGAAGGCCCCATCGCAGGTGGCGCAGAAGTGAATGTTTACGCCGATGAGCTCTTCCTCGCCTGGAACATGAAGGCGGCGGTAGCGAGCGCCGGTCGCGAGGAGGAGGGCGTGGGCCGCGTAGCAGGATCCATCTGCGGTCAACACCTCACGGTAGAGCCCGTTACAGCGCAGACCGGTGACCTCCTGGGCCTGGAGGATCTCCACACCAAATCGTCGGGCCTGGTTGGTGAGGCGGCGGGCGAACTCCTCCCCGGTGATGCCCTTGTCGAAGCCGGGGAAATTGTCGATGACCTGCGTGATGCCGACCTGGCCTCCCGGGGCTCCCTTTTCGATAACGAGGGTGTCCAGTCCTTCACGGGCCGCGTAGAGGGCGGCCGTCAGGCCGGCGGGCCCTCCTCCCATAATAATGACATCATAAAATGTGCGACGGGCGCGACGTGTCAGGCCTAAAGTGGCGGCCATCTGAGCATTCGAAGGTTCCACCAGTAAAGTTCCGTCGGGGAAGACGATGGTGGGCACGCTGCGCTTGCCGCGGTTGATCTCCTCCACGTACATCATGGCTTCAGGATCTTGTTCAATGTTCACCCAGCGGTAGTGGATGTGCTGTTCTCCCAGGAACTGCTTGGCCCGTTTGCAATCAGGGCACCAGGTGGTACCGTACACGACAATGGTTTCGTGGTCGTTACGCATGATGATTTATGGACTCCTTTCCGGGGAGCGGCGTGTGTTTCGCGGGCACGCGAAAAGTAAAAGTGCCGTCCTTCCCTCCTCAAGTATAGGGCCGGACTCGGGGGGAAGAAGTAAGAGGGCTTACCTTCAACTTGGAGAACTGTAGGATGTGTGATATGCTCTTGTTAGGTTTGCCCCACTCATGATTGCCGTTGGTCAACCCGGCCTTCCGCTTCAAGCGGGCCTGGTCCCACGCAGCCCTGGGCGGACGGGTGGACATTGCCTGATCGAACGAATCGGGGAGAAGGCGATTTACCGGTCCATATCCTTGACGTTTGTGGCAATGTTTCGTGTCCTCCCTTTTGACTCCTGGTTCTTACGCATATTTCCTGGAGAGTGTCTCCATGGTTTCAAGATCAACACGGATGCCCCGACTGAAGTTGTCCCTCCTGGGGGCCTTCCGCCTGCTGCACGGCGAGCGTCCAATCCCCATTCGCGCGCCGCGAATGCAGGCTTTACTTGGCTATCTGGCTCTGCATCCCGAGGCCCCCCCTTCTCGTCGACGCCTGGCTTTCCTCTTCTGGCCGGAATCCAGCGAGCAACAGGCGCGGACGAATTTGCGGAAGTTGCTGCATCGGATGCGGGTGATTTTTCCGGCCGTAGAAGGCTATCTGGATCTCGACCACTTGTTGCGCTGGCGGGAAGGAGTGAGTCTCGACATAGATGTGCAAATGTTTCGGGCCGAGACCGAGCGGGCTCGACGCGCAGAAGAGAAGCAGGATAGGAAGGCGGAGGAGACCGCACTGGCACGAGCCGTGGAGCTCTATCGCGGTGATCTCATGCCCGAATGTTATGATGTCTGGGTCGAACCCGAGCGCGAGGCGCTCCGCCGGGGGGTCATTCGGGCGTTGGCAAGACTAGTGCAATTGTTGGAACGCCGGGGGGACTACCACACAGCCGTGATGCATGCCAGACGCCTGCTGATTTTGGATGAATTTGACGAAGAAGGTTACCGCCAACTGATGCGTCTACACGCGCTTTGTGGTGAACGTACGAAAGTTGCACAAGTTTACCTCCGCTGCCTGCAGGTGTTGCAGGAGGGATTGGGTCTGGAGCCGGATCCTGCCACTACCGCGTTGCGGGACCGGCTGCTTCAATCGAACGAAAATCAGGAAACGAAGTTCGCCTCAGAGCCTGAGATTCCCCTGGTGGGCAGGGGGGATGATCTGGCCGTGATCGTCGACGCCTGGGAGAACGTCGTCTCAGGGGGGATTCACGTACTCACTATCAACGGCGAGGCCGGCGTGGGCAAGACGCGACTGGCCGAAGAGGTACTGACTTATGTGCAACGTCAGGGCTATGTAACCGTCGGGGCCAGTTGCTACAAGGCCGAAGGACGTCTGGCTTACGGACCGGTGATAGAGTGGCTCCTGGCCCCTCCGGTCTACGAAGCATTACTGAGCCTTCCCGCGGTGTGGCAGACTGAGGTCTTGCGCTTGCTGCCTGATCTCCAGACCAGACTGCCTGGTCTCTCGCCCCCATCGCCTTTGACCGAAAGTTGGCAACGTCAGCGGCTTTTCTCGGCCGTTACCCGGGCCGTGCTGGCCGTGCCGCAGCCGATGATTCTTTACGTGGACAACATCCAGTGGTGCGATTCCGATACGCTAGATTGGTTGTATTATCTTCAACGCTTTCACCCTTCGGCCAAGATTTTGATTCTGGCCACGCTGCGCAAGGAGGCATTACACGCCAACGCGACGTTGCTCTCCTTTCTGCTCGCCCTACGCCACCGCAAAGATATCACTGAGTTGGATCTGGCCCCTTTGGATCAAGCACAAACGGTCTCTCTGGCTCAATATGTGGCGGGCCGGCCACTGGGCGATGAAGCGGCCGAGGTACTGTATCGCCGTACTGAGGGGAACCCTCTCTTCATCGTGGAAATGGTACGAGCGTCTGCGCAAGCACCTCTTGGCGGCGGTGATATTCGTGTGGCCGGGATGTACGAAACCCTCCCTCGCCGCGTGCAGGCCGTCATCCAGGAACGACTGTCTCGCCTTAGTGGACCCGCGCGCAGCCTGCTAACACTTGCTGCGGTCATCGGCCGTAAATTTACCTACGAAACCCTCAGTCACGCTTGTGGCGAGACGGACGAAACCCTCCTTGTCAGCCTGGAGGAATTGCTGAAACAACGGCTCATCCGTGAGCGAGCCCCTATGGTCTACGACTTTAGCCATGGCATCATCCGTGACGTGGTGTGGGCCGACATCGTCAGCGCCCGGCGGGTGGCCTTACATCGTCGCATAGCCCAGGCCCTGGAAGAAGCCCATGCTGGTGCATTGGCCCCATACAATGCCCGGCTGGCTTATCATTGGGAAGAAGCTGGATTTCATGCGCGTGCGGTGGCCTATCATCTGGCCGCGGGTCTGGCCGCTCAACGGCTTTACGCCAATCGTAAAGCTGAACAGCACCTTCAACTTGGTCTGCACATCTGCGAGGTGCATTTCGACGGGGAGGAACGGGACCGACAGATGTTGAGCTTGTTGCAAGCCCTTTCGCCCAGTCTGGTGCAAAGGAGAGGATACGGGGCGCCGCAGGTGCAAGCCGCGGGTGAGCAGGTGCGGCGCCTCTCTCGCCGTCTCGGGCAGGGACTGTCCTCTCCCCAGTTGCGGATGCTGGCCATTAGCAAATTGGTTGCCGGCCAGATCGGTCAAGCCGAGGAGCTGGGGCGACAATTGCTGACGCAGGCTCAACGAGAGGACGATACAGTCGCTCGAGTGGAGGCCCATTATGTGTTGAGTGTGAGCTATCATTGGGGAGGACGTTTCCTCAAGGCGAAGGAACATCTGGAAGAGGCCATCACCCTCTATGAGTCGAAGAATCATCTGACGCATATCAGTGATTATGCCCAGGACCCATCGGTCATCTGTCGCATTCGACTGGCTGTGGTGTTGTGGCATTTGGCGCATCCCCTTCGCTCCCAGGAGAGCGCTCGCGAGGCCCTGGCGATTGCTCGCGAGTTAGATCATCCCTTCAGTCGCTCCTATGCGCTGCATTGGTTTGCCTGGCTGCAGAATCTGCGGGGCGATGTCGACGCGACTCTGCATGCGGCGGGCAGATCTATCTCGTTTTCTGAGGAATACCAGTTCCCCTATTTTGCCACTCAGAGTAAGGTTTTGCTGGGCTGGGCCTTGTGCCGTAAAGGTTTCGTGCAGGACGGCTTACAAACTATGCGTGAGGGTGTGAGCTTGTTCCGGGCGACGGGCTCTGAAGTGGGCTGCGCCTACTATCGTGCGCTGATCGCGGAGGCACTGGCACGACAGGGTGCGATCAGACAAGGTCTCGCCCTCCTGGAGGAAGTGCAGGAAGGACAGACGTCGGGCGAGGGGTGGTCAGACGCGTCTGTGGCCCTCATCGAGGGACGGATTTTGCGTTCTGACCGGCCCGCCGCGGCCGAAAGGGCCTGGCAACGAGCCATCGTCACCGCACGGACACAGGATAATCGCATAAACGCGCTGGACGCGGCCCGAGAGCTGGTCGGGCTCTTGCGGGAGCAAGGTCGGCGTGAGGAGGCCGTGGAAATCGAGAATCGAGTGGTCGCCTGGGCAACAGCAGGGCTGCCCCTTGTGGAAATGGAAGCGGTGGAACGACTGTGGAAGGAGCAGGGAACGGTTCAGGAACGAGGCAAATGCGAGAATAAATCAGGAGATTAGATGAGGACTTCCACAACCGGGCTTTGGACACACAGAGTCCAACCTATTCAGGAGGACGAACCATGAGAGGTTATCCATCGGCGCTCCCGACCGTCACCGCGGAGGAGGCCGCCGTGCTGCGCAACAAACTACGAGGAATGTTGTTGATGCCGGGGGAAGAGGGCTACGAGGAAGCCCGTTCACTCTGGAATGGCATGATTGACCGTCGGCCGGGCCTGATCATTCGCTGCCTGGGTGCGAATGACATAGCTTTGGGCGTGAACCTTGCCCGTGAACGGGGCCTGCCTCTGGCCGTCAAGGGAGGTGGCCACAATGTCGCCGGCAATGCCGTTTGCGACGGCGGGGTTATGCTGGACCTATCGCTGATGCGCTCAGTACAGGTGGATCCGACGACGCGCACGGTGCGTGCGGACGCGGGCTGCTTGCTTAGCGACATCGACATCGAAACGCAGAAGCACGGCTTGGCCGTCTCGGGCGGCATCGTTTCTCACACAGGTGTGGCGGGATTAACTCTGGGGGGCGGATTTGGTTGGATCAGCCGCAAGTATGGCCTCTCCATAGATAACCTGCTCTCGGCTGAGGTTGTTACTGCGGAAGGGCGCGTTCTTACTGTCAGTGAGACGCAACATCCCGACCTGTTTTGGGGCCTGCGCGGGGGAGGAGGTAATTTCGGGGTGGTCTCGTCGTTCGAGTTTCACGCCGCGCCTTTGGGCCCCGAAGTGTTTTCCGGCATTGTGGCGCACCGCTTCGAGGATGCCAGGGCCTACATGCAATTCCATGCTGAATACGTGCGTACGTTGCCCGATGAGATGACCGTATGGATGGTCATCCGTCATGCACCGCCCCTGCCATTCCTGGACGAAGCTGTGCATGGCCAGCTCATGATACTGGTCCCTCACGTTTACACGGGAGATCCAATGGAGGGCGAGCGCCTCATCCAGCCTATTCGCGACTTTGGTCATCCTCATGGGGAGTTTATCGGCACAAACCCCTGGACGGCCTGGCAATCAGCCTTTGATGGGTTGAACACACATGGGGCCCGCAACTACTGGAAGTCCCACCACCTCAAGGAGATTTCATCTAAGGTGATCGATATTGTGCTCGATTTTGCCCAACGGATGCCCTCACCTCAGTGTGAGATCTTCATCCCTCACATGGAAGGTGCCGCCAGTCGTGTGTCCAATGACGCCACCGCTTACGCTCACCGTAAAGCCCCCTTTATTCTCAACATCCATGCCCGTTGGACAGACCCCGCGGACGATGAAAGGCATATCGCCTGGGCTCGTGCTCTGCACAAGGCCACAAACCGTTTCGCCGACGGCGTTTACGTCAATTTTCTCAGCGATGAGGGGCCCGACCGTGTGCGTGATGCCTATCCACCCGCAACCTGGGCGCGATTGGTGGAACTCAAACGCCGATACGATCCGGGCAATCTCTTTCGCATGAACCAGAACATTCAGCCATGACAAGTAGAGAGGGTTCAATTTGGTGAGTAGTTTTGTTGGCACTTGGATGAAGACGGGCGGGGCACTGTCCTCACCCACCCCGGGCTTCACATTTAGCGCACCGCGAGGGGAGCAAGGGCCGAAATTCCGATATGAATGTGTCAACTGAATTCCGAACCATCCCGACAAGCAAGGGGAATTTTTCACTCACACATCAAGAGGGGGACGACGCCCATCCCCCTCTCGGTGCTTTCAGGTAAGAGCCGGGGAGGCCGAGACCCCAAACTGGAAAACGTCCGGCCGGGCATAATGACCCGTGACGTCAAACATACGTTTTGCGGCCACAATACGGGTGATGTCGATATCTGCCCAGAGCACGACTTCCTCATTCTCGGCCGGACCTGCTATGAGCGTCCCGTCAGGTGCAATAATGCAACTATGACCCCTGTTGACCCATTCGGTTCCTTCGGGATAACGGGATCGGAATCCGTAGTCGTCTGGAATATCCCGCAGGTGTAAGGGCATGCAACAACCGATGACGTACATCCCCCCCTCGCGCGCAATGTGCTTGAGAGTCGTGAGCCACATTGCACCCTGGTCCCATGTGGGGGCCATGTAAAGCTGAACGCCTTGGGCATACATGGCCTGACGTGCCAGGGGCATATAATTTTCCCAGCAGATCAAGCCACCCACAATGCCCAGGGGCGTCTGGTACGCTTGTAGCGTGTGTCCGTCCCCTTGTGCCCAGATGCCCCGCTCGGCCCCGGTAGGCACCAGTTTGCGGTGTTTTCCCAGTATTTCTCCCCGATCATCGATGTAAAGGAGCGTATTGTACAGGCTGCCATTGCTGGCTTCACGATTCCGTTCATTGATCCCTATCACCACGGAAACCCCTGCATCTTTTGCTGCTCTGCAAAGCCGCGCTGTGGTCTCGTCCGGGACGGTGACGGCATTCTCCACCAGGATCACGTAAAGTTCGTCAAGCTCACGGCTGTCCCTGCCGTTGAGAAGCCAGATCCAATCGGGATATGCAGGTATGAAGGCCTCGGGGAAGAGGAGGAGTCGGACATTCTGCTCGGCCGCGGCGGCTATTGTCGCACAAGCCTTTCTGACGGTTTGCTCCCGATTGAGGAACACAGGGGTGATTTGTGCCGCGGCTATGCGGTAGGATTCGTCGTCTCTTTTCACTCTCGCTCTCCTTACAGGGTATGTGTCTTCACTCATCTCATTGACGGGGACAGGGAAAAGTTCTGGCTACGGGGACGTGAAGGGGCGAGCAGGCTTACACCTGGAGGGGTGCCGGGGCATCAGTCTATAATTGGGTGGAGAATGTAGGCGGAACGGCATCGCCAGTTTACGAGGACATGCGGGGCAGGTGCCCCGTTCGCGTCCCACGTAGCGATTGTAATCGTCACATCTGTTCCCTGGTTCCGTCGCTCCGCCGTCACTGTGGCAAATACAGGGGCCGATGTGCGGGGGGTCAGGAGGATGGTAAAGGGGTGTTGAAGCTCTACAGCGTTGTCATGGTCTGAGAAACAGTGAAAATCGCTCAGGCTGAATTGCACCTTTCCAGTCTTATCTGTCTGGGCGATGCCGTCGATGTCTATGACGTGAGCGGGCGAACATGACTTCGTGCTGGTCCCAGTTGTTCCGATCTCTCGGGATGTGGTATGTCCTTCCTCTCTGGTGAAGAGCCCGACACGCGTGCGTACCACAACAACTCCCGTTTCAGGCCCGACTAGCTCTCTGCCGAGAATGGCTTCGAAGTGCTTTTCCAATCCACGTTCCCTGGACATAAGTTCTCCTTTTTAGGATGTCGATGCGGGCCGGACGAGAGAAGGCCTCTTTGCCAAACAGATATGAACCTCAGGGGCAAAGAAGTGCGTTCCCCCGTTCGGCAAACGTGTGTTTCATACGTCCCGAATTTGCTTCTTGACTTCAACCACGATCTCCGGGGTCACTTGCAAGTGATGTACGGATTCTGCATGGGCGGCCACTTGCTTCAGCAGGCTTTCTTCTGTTTCCGCTCTAACGACGCCTTCGCAATCGAATCCCAGGTCCCGACAACGGATTTCCTTCATGATGACGCTCCTCTCTATATCTACAAAGAAATGGGCTGTTGGAGGGCTGGAAATGCCATCCGTACGTTCATGCTATCATGAGGGGCGTTCCCAAAGCGTTCCACGGGGATGTTCAAGGCCGTAGGGATCAACCGGATTTTCGAAGCATCTGTTTTAGCGTCAGTGCGTTGCGCACCGCGTGAGCAAAGGCGTCATTGTTGAAGTACGCGTAGACCTCATGCCCCTCGCTGACCCAGCTTCGGATGCGGTGGGCCCATTGGGCCAGCACGTCGTCGGGGTAACTTCCCGCGTAGAGGGCCCCCGCGCCGTGGAAGCGAATGTAGACTGTAGCCGCGGTGACTTCCAAGGGGGTTTCCTGGTCTGGCATGTGATAGATGCAGAAGCCTGCCTGGTGTTTCCGCAGGAGTGCAAAGACTTCAGGGATGAACCATCTTGGGTCGCGAAATTCGAATACTTGGGGGCGGTTTGAGGGCAAGAGCAAGAGAAATTCAGCCAGGCGGGGAAGGTTGGGCTTCCAACGCGGGGGCATCTGGTAGAGGACCGGTCCCAGGTGGGGCCCCAAACGCCCCGCCCGGGTCAGTAAGCGCTTTAGGGGCTCCGCACAGTTCCGCAAACGTCGAACGTGGGTGATGTAGCGGCTGGCCTTTATCGCGTAAAGGAACTCGGGCGGGGCCTGCTGGCGCCACGCGTCAAACGCGGCCTCGGAAGGCAGACGGTAGAACGTGTTGTTGATTTCCACCGTGTCGAAGTGCCGCGCGTAGTAGGCCAACCACGACCGTTGGGGTAATTCGGTCGGGTAGAATCGACCTCGCCAATGAGGGTACACCCACCCCGATGTGCCCACATGCCAACCCGGGCTCATGATGCGCCTTTCTCCTTGCGAAACGTTCCTATCTTCTTGCAATACTTCACCCTGCCTCCGTAAGAAAGATTCTCTGTGCGGCCGCTAAGGCTGCAAGCGGCGCGTCCGAACAGAAGACCAACGCGCTTTTGCGGCCCTTCTCGTCTGCAAGTGTTGGACTGATACTGCATCAGGCCGTTGCTTGTTTTTGGGGCAGGAGAGACGTGAAGAAGAGAACCATGGTTATGTACACCAGCCCCCCTAGAACAAAGGGAGCCCGCAAGCCGTAGGCTGTTGCGACGCCAGCCCCGACCATAGGGGCAATCGTTCGAGCTGCTGCGACCACGGAACTGTCGAGGCCGTAGGCTGCACCCTCTTCCCCTTCGACACTGTAGTGGGCCAGTAGGGCGCTAAGGGCCGGCGTCATCCCACCGAAAGCGAGCCCGGCCATTGCCTGCAGGATCAAGACGTGCCAGACAGATGTGGCCCAGGCATGCAAGATGAGGGCCGTACCCACGAGTCCACCCCCCATGAATAGAATGGTGCGATGACCCATGCGATCGCCGATCCGGCCGAGCCAACCGGCCCCGAGTGTCCCCATAAGAGAGCGTCCCCCCGTAACCCCGCCAGTAGCCGTCGCGGCTCCGCTGGTCGTGAGCGTCTGGATGAGCAAAGGCAAAACCGGTGTCGTCAAAGATTGCCCCAATCGGACCAGAAAGCGCAGGGTGTACACGATGACGACCCCCCGTGTGGTGAGCAAGTGCCGCCATTCTTGCCAAATACTGACTTGCCTGCTTTGTGCCTGCCGACGTGTGCGTTCCCGGTCATCGTCTACGCCCAGAAGAATAGTCAACCCGGAGATCAGCAGGAGCACCCCGGTGACGAAAAAGACGATTCGATAGCCGAAGGTGTCCGCGAGCACTCCTCCGGCCAATGGTCCTGCGGCCACGCCTGCCCAGAGCGCCACTTGCAAGACGCCAAGCGCGTATCCTGCGTGCTCGCGAGGGGTGATGGACGCGACCAGCGCATTGTTGGCTGAAACTGTTCCTGTGACAAGGCCTTGTAACGCCCGTAGAGCGACCAAGTCTTCGGCGGAGCGGGCAAATCCCATAGCGGTCAAGAGGACCGCACCGCCAAATGTTGCTCGCAGCACCATCATCTTTCGACCCAGGCGGTCGGCAAGTGCCCCCCACACAGGAGAGGCGACCATCATCGTTAATGCCTGAGCGGAGAAAACCAGGCCGGCCAACGTTTCCACATGAAGCCCTGTGGTGCTTTTCAGGTGTTGCACGTATAGGGGTAACAACGGGAAGACGACAGAGAAGCCGACCCCTGCCAGGAATTGGGCAACGGCAATGATGTACAATGTCCGTCGCCAATCGCCGATGGTTGTCTTTGTGCTCTCCATCGAGTTGCTCATGGCCTCACCCTTTCCATCATAACATACCCTGAGGAAGGAGGACAATCGCCCCCCGAGGGACAAACGTCCTCTTTCCACGCCTTATGGTACTGGGCTTGGCAGCGACAAACCTCTGAAAAATGCTGAAAAATCGCACCAGGAGACATTGCCAAACTCCTGTAGATGCGTTAAGATAACGTACATAGGTGATTCCAACCTTCTTAGACGAGGGTGTATCATGACATCTCGCTTGGCCCGCCTTGCGCGCGGCATCATGGAAGCGGGCTGGCTGGCAGCCCTGATAGTCGCACCTCTCTATTTTGACGTTCAGTCGGACCGCGTGTTCGAGCCTGATAAAATCGTGCTGGTGCGCTGGTTGGCCGTCATCATGGGCTCAGCCTGGCTGGTATGGGCCCTGGACACGGGCTGGACCCTGCGGCGGCCGGGAGAGCCCTGGAAGGACACATGGCGCCGTGTTCTCGGGGTTCCCCTGATGGCGCCCACTCTATTGGTGCTTTTCTCTTATGCAATCAGTACATTCCTCTCCATGACGCCTTATGTCAGTGTATTTGGATCCTACCAACGTCTTCAGGGGACATGGACCACGTACAGCTATATTGTGATTTTTCTGGTCACCCTGAGTCAGCTTCGTCAGCGCGAGCAATTGGAACGCATGATTACGGTCATCGTGGCGACCAGCGTTCCTATCGCTCTTTACGGCATTCTCCAGCACTACGGAGTGGATCCTTTGCCCTGGGGGGGCGATGTACAAACGCGCATTGCCGGACACATGGGTAATGCCATTTTCATCGCGGCCTATTTCATTATGGTGTCGTTCCTCACTCTGTATAGGGTTATTCGTTCCTTCGCCGGTATCCTGACAGACACGAATGGAGACCAGGGGTACGGAGACGCGATCTTGGGTGGGCTTTACCTTTTTATCCTGGCCGTCCAGGTCATCGCCCTCATTTTCAGTGTCAGCCGCGGGCCCCTATTGGGCTTCCTGGCCGGTCTTTATCTGTTCGCTCTTCTGGGGTTCCTGGCGTTTCGCCCCCGCTATTACCGTCTTCTGGCCGCGAGCCTTGTGGGCGTGGCCTTGCTGGGCGCCGGCTTTCTGGTCGTGTTCAATTTGCCTCATTCCCCCCTGGAACCTTTGCGCCACGTGCGTTATGTAGGACGGTTTGGTGAGATTCTGGATGTGAGCCGCAGAAATCCTACCGGCCGCGTGCGTGTCCTCATTTGGGAAGGAGCCGTCAAACTCATCCTGCCACACAAACCCCTCAACGTGCCTCCGGACATGCATTCCGATCCCATCAACCCGATCCGTCCGCTGGTCGGCTACGGGCCAGAGTCCATGTGGGTCGTCTACAACCGTTTTTATCAGCCGGAGCTTGGGCACTTGGAGAGACGTAATGCATCTCCCGATCGCTCACACAACGAAACGTTCGACAGCTTGATTCGAACAGGCCTTTTGGGGTTTTCGGCCTACGTCTGGCTTTTTGTTAGCATTTTCTACTACACTCTTTCCTGGTTGGGCCTCATTCGACGGCGTCGGGATGTTTGGCTGTTCATTGGTTCCTGGTTCACGTTCGGCCTCTTAAGCGCGCTCCTGGCCCGCATCTTGGACGGTAGCTGGCGCTTGTTTGGTGTGGCATTGCCTTTTGGTTTCATAGTTGGCCTGGTGGTCTATGTGACGTTCATCGGCTTCAGCCGCCATCTGCCCGCGGTGCCCGAGCAGGAGCGGGAACGCTACTTGCTCTTACTGGCCATCCTGGCAACTATTTCTGCCCACTATGTGGAAGTCAACTTCGGTATTGCCATTGTCAGCACCCGGACGTATTTCTGGACGCTAGCCGCTATTCTGGTTGCACTGGGCACCGGTCGCCTCTCCTTGACCCCAGAGGTGAAGGTTCCCCGCCCGACACCAGTCCCCCAACCCCGGCGCAAGAAACGGCGCAAGCGTCAACATCGTCCTGCCCCCGTTCCGCAGCGTGAGCCTTCCTTGTGGCACGATGCCACGTTTCGGGTTTATATGCTTTTCCTGGCGTTCATCTTCATCACTCTCGCTTATGAGTTCATCATCAACTTGCCGGCCGGCGCCTATCTGACCGACAATGTGGGCCAGATCATTGCCAACAGCTTGTTTACCCGAGTCAGCCGAGGGGTACGCCTCCCGAACCCTCATCAGTTCTACATGCTGCTCTTTACCTGGCTGGTGCTCGCCCTCCTGCTGACGGGAGAAGTGGCGCGTGGCCGTGGCCTTCAGCGCGCTTCGGCCTGGCTGGGGGGAACGGGGATCCAGACGTTGAGCGCCTGGGGCGGCTTTTTGGTCATGGCGCTTATCCAGGCGCGTTTTCAGGCTCAGGCTGCTCGCCTGCAAGTTCTGGCCTCACGTCGGCCCGAGGTCATCGTTCAATTGGCCGATCACATGGCCTCGTATCCGGTGCCGTATTACATCGTCCTTTTTTTGACTGTCGTGGTGGGAGGATGGATATTGGCGGGGGCGGGTGAGTCCGTTGCGCTGGGGGTGAGGCGTTCTTGGGTGATAGTTGTGGCTCTTGCAGGTCTAGGGTTGAGCCTCTACGTGGGTTTTGGCCCCAGTCTGCAGCCCGTTCAGGCGGACATCTATTTCAAACAGGCCAAGGCTTTCGGCAATGCCGGGCGGTACGCTCAGGCCGAGACAATCTATCGCAAGGTGGCGGCATTGGCGCCTCATGAGGATTACTACGACCTGTTCTACGGAAAGACCCTTCTGGACCATGCTCAACGCACGGCTGATGTTCGAGAACGGGAACAACTCCTGAAAGAGGCGGAGCAAGTGCTGTTGCGGGCCCGTGACTTGAACCCATTGAACACCGATCATACGGCGAATCTGGGGCGATTCTACATTGCCCGTGCTGCCATGACGAGGGATACTCAACAGCGGCGGGCTTACGTGGAGAAGGCCACCACTTATTTTGCTCAGGCCGTCTCTCTTAGCCCGAACAACGCTCGCTTGCGGGATGAATACGCGGTCGCATTGCTCCAGGCAGGGCGGGAATCAGAGGCCCTAGACCAGCTTCATCATTCTCTGACACTGGATAAGACCTATTACCTGACTTATCTCTACCTGGCCGACTATTATCGGAACAAACAGCAGTGGGACAAAGCCATTGCGTACTATCGTCAAGCCTTACAGCGTCATCCGAATGACCCACAAATCCTGAGTGGTATGGGTTATGCGTATGCCCGCAAGGGCGACATAGACAAGGCCATCGAGTACAATCTGCAAGTTTTACGGATTCGGCCTCGCGACGCGGCCTCTCTACGGAACCTGGCCCTGCTCTATCGGCAAAAGGGGGACGATGCTGACGCGCTGCGCTATGCTCGCATGGCCCTGGAGGTGGCCCCCAAACAAGAACGTGCGGGCATTCAGGCGCTCATCCAGCAGTTGCAAGGAAAGCAGCCGTCGACGCCATGAGCTCATTGAACTTACTGCCGATGGTCTTAATCTTGGTCAGCGCCCTCCTCGTGGCCGTGGGAGCGACCCCTGTGGCCCAGCGTCTGGCTCTGAAGCTAGGCTGGGTCGATCGTCCGGCGGCACGAAAGATGCACCAGACGGCTACTCCTCTCCTGGGCGGTGTGGCCATTTACCTGGCTTTTGTCCTGGCATTACTCCTGTTTGGCCGACGTTTTTATGTGCGGCAGGTGATCGGCATTTTTGTGGGGGCCACCTTTGTCTCCCTTTTAGGGTTGTGGGATGACCGTTGGCGGTTGCCCGTAAGCGTCAAGTTGTTGGCCCAGTTGGCGGCGGCCCTCCTGTTGGTTTTGACGGGCATTCAAGTTCGTCTTTTTCATGTGTGGTGGCTGAATATCCTATTGACGCTTTTTTGGATGGTGGGCGTCACGAATGCTCTCAACCTGCTGGACAACATGGATGGACTGGCCGGGGGCATTGCAGCCATTGCAGCGGGGCAATTCACTTTGCTGGCAGCCATGAGCGGTCAGTATTTGGTAGGAGCATTGGCCGCAGCACTGACCGGGGCTTGTCTGGGCTTTCTCCTCTACAACTTCAATCCTGCCCGCATTTTCATGGGGGATACAGGCAGCCTTTTCCTGGGATTCCTGTTGGCCACATTGGGCATCAAGTTGCGCTTTCCCAAGAACATCTATATTGTGACCTGGATGGTGCCCGTATTGGTCCTGGGCGTCCCGATTTTCGACACGACCCTGGTTTTCTTCTCACGTCTGCGACGAGGAGTGAATCCCCTGACGACTCCGGGGAAGGATCACACATCCCACCGTCTGGTACGGCTGGGCCTGACACAGCGAGAGGCTGTTTTGGTCCTTTATCTGGCGGGTGGTATCCTGGGAGAGAGTGCTGTTTTCGTCGCCCAGGCAGATCTCTTTACGGGGTACCTGGTGGGGGCGATGGTGCTGGCCTTTGCCTTTTGGACATTGGTACGTCTGGAACGCGTGCCTCCCTTGTGAGAATCTCAGGAGAACGGCCTGACACGAGGCTTTACTTATCTTCCTCTCTCGAGGGCTTTTCGGCCCGGATGTCCTCCGTGAACGCCGTCGTCGTTCTCAAAGATGCCTCCAGATGGTCTCGGATGCTTGCAGTTACGGCAAGTCCCACACTTTCCATCGCCAGGATGACGGCTCCCATGACGGGAAGTACGTGTAGACGCTTGAGTTGGGCTCCAGGAGCCAGGGGCTTGATCTTCTTTTCCATCTCCTCTTGGAGAATGGGACTGCCGTTGTACATACTCCCTACAAGGATCACTTCGAACTCCTGGTTCTGGATTTCGATTTGCCGAATGACCGCGTTTGCTAATTCACCGAGTTCTGTTCCGGCCCAGTGAAGGAGGTCCAGAGCGACCAGATCCCCTTTTCGCGCCGCCTCGAAAACCAGGAGTGCCATACTTCCATCCAGGTGATATCGGTGCCTGACCACGCCTGCCAGGAAGTCCTCCACATCCGTTGCGCCTACCCGTTCCACAAACAGCTTTGAAAGAAGTGTCTTGGGCCCGCGCAAGGTCCAGGCGTGGGCAATCGCCTGGAGTGTCTTGGCGAGGAGCTCGGAAGCGCCGGCCCCTTCGCCCATCAATGTGCCGGCTCCTGTGACTCGCCCAATTCGCTTACGATCCTTGCTTCGTCCCCAGGCATTGCATCCTGTCCCGGAGACGACAGCAACTCCCCACCCTTCTCTTGTCCCTGCCAGCAGGCCGAGGACCGTGTCATTGACGACCGAGGTGTTGGCGTTGAATTGCAGAGGAGCGAGTGAACGGAGGATCTCGTCCAGATCCTCAGGCCAGTCGTACCCGGCCACCCCCAATCCAATACCTGCTATCTCCGACGTCTCGATGGTCAAATGGTCGATAGCTCTCCTGTAAGCCGCGCAAATGGCAGCCGCGAGCCCCCCATAGCCTACGGAATCGGGATTCCCTCCCCCCGCGGCGCCAAATCCGAGCACGTGCCCTTGTTCATCCGCCAGTACCAGATGTGTTTTTGTGCCACCAACATCGACACCTAAAAAATAGGCCATGGGGGATCACCTTTATGTCCAGAATTGTGGCAAGTACTTGCGATGGGTTTCCAGCATGTCGTCAAGGACGTTTTGAATCTCATCGGCCGATGGCCCAAGCGGGTGCGCTAAGAGAGCGCGATACGCGGCTTCTCTGTCCCCATGAACAGATGCTTCTACAGTCAGCAGCTCATATGCTTTGACATGTGCAAGGAGTCCAAACTCTGCCGGAGGGAGAGGATCGGTCGGCAAGGGGTCGATGCCTTGCCTGCTCACACGGCAGGGCATTTCCAGTACCCACTCGGCCGGCCAACCCTGTACAGCGCTTTCTTGCCGAATGTTTACTACATGGACGGTGCCAAGATCGTTGTAATGGGCATTCAATAGTTCGGTGGCCATGGTGGAATAGTAGGCGCCTCCCCGCTTCATGAGCTCCGGTGGAGGTTCGACCCTGTCCGGTTCAGCGTATTTCTCGAGTAGCTGCCGTTCCACTTGCATCACCACTTCAGCGCGTGAAGGCGGCCACGCCTCTTGCTCCCGGAGCTTTTTGGCGGTGTAATAGTAATACTGAAGATAATAGTTCGGGATCATGTTCAAGACCTCTATCGTCCTCAGATCCCATTCTCTTTCGTCGGCCGGTCTCGCCCTCAGCCATTCAAGATACGTGAGCATGACGGTGTCCCAGATGTCCTCTCCGTCCACCAGAAACCCCCGGTGCCATGAGAGGTGGTTCAAGCCCAGGGTGAGCAGTTGAGCCCGGTTGGCCTCTATGTCCAGGACCCGCTTTTTCCGCAAGAGTTCCAGGATGCCCATTTTCGTCGTTATGGGCACATTACATACGCCAATAGCCTGGATATCGGGAGCATATTGGGAGATTGCCTGCGTCACCAGTCCTGCCGGGTTCGTAAAGTTGACGAGCAGAGCATTGGGGGCAAACTTCCGCATATCATCGGCAATTTCCAATACGACAGGGATGGTACGAAGTGCTTTCGCCATTCCCCCAACGCCTGTGGTTTCCTGCCCGATGAGTCCATGACGACGGCCGAGATACTCGTCCTCGCGACGGGCTTGCATTTGCCCTACCCGGAACTGGGTAATCACGTAGGAAGACCCTTCGATGGCAGCGTGACGGTCTGTGGTCAAGATCACCTTGAACGGCATCCCACGAGCTCGGACCATCCGCTCTGCGAATCCGCCAACAATCTGTAGTCGTTCTCGGTCTATGTCCATGAGCCAGAGTTCCTCGATTGGAAACTCCGGTACATGTTCCAGAAATCCCTTCACAAGCTCAGGGGTATAGGTGGAGCCGCCTCCTATTACGGTCACTTTCATGATAGTTCCCTCCGATAGCAATGGGTCATGTTGACTCGTCAAGCGGAGACCGGTCGTCGACCACACAGCCACAAGAACGGCGAATAACGATTTCCGTTGGTAACAAGGTCAGCGGCGTTGCTTCTCCTGTTTCGATGAGTTGGATGAGCTGACGTGCGGCTTCTTTCCCCACTTCTTCAGTGGGCGCCCGTACGGTAGTAAGAGAAGGTTGGAGGTAGGGGGACATCCGTTGGTCGTCGAAGCCCACAACGGACACGTCTTCCGGTACGCGGATCCCGGCTTCCTTCAGGGCAATCAGGACCCCAACGGCGGCCTCGTCATCGCCCGAGAAAACAGCATCGAATCGGACGCCCGCATGGAGGAGCTCCTTAATGGCCTGGTAAGCACGGCGGCGGAAGAACTCGCCAGTGGAAAGCAACGTGGGGTCGAAGGGAAGGCCATGATCCTGCAGTGCGTCGCGATATCCCATCTCGCGCCAATAAGAATCCTCGTGCCCTTCCGGTCCCCGCAGGAACACGATTCTATGTCGGCCGTGGACTTCTATAAGATGGCTGACAATAGCGTGTGAAGCTGCTTTGTTCTCGACAGTTACGCAGGGGATATTGAGGTCGGGAGGAGAAGAGCGGTGGATGAGTACAATGGGGAACTGTTGCTTTGCTAAGGAGTGGAGACAATCGTCCCCAAGACTTGTGGTAAAGCCAAGGACACCGTCACAGTTGTGTGGTCCGAGGGGCAATGCCCGGACCTGGGAATAGGATTCTCGAGCAGAGGAAATAAGTAAATCGTATCCCTTTTCGCGAGCCGCGGATTCTATTCCGCTGAGCAGGGGGGCGAAGAAATCTCCACTGATGTCCGTCAGAAGCAGCCCGATGGTGTATGTCTTCCTGGTGGCAAGTTTGCGCGCGGTTGAGTGAGGAATATAATTCAGTTCCTTCATCACTTTTTCCAGGCGTCTTGCCACCTTCTCTGAAACGGGTGCAGTTCCATTAATGTAACGACTGACCGTTGCGACGGATACGTTGGCCTTTTGGGCTACGTCACGAATGGTGACAGACGACTTTTTGGCTTTTCCTACCATGTCTCACCTGGTTCTCTTGCCCGGTGCATGAGCGTATGAACCTCAATGGTTGCCTATCTCGCATTTTATATCGGACTTCACACGTCCGGCCATTTTTGGCGCAGTTCCGTTTCTGCTTCCTTAAGGTCCCTTGCCTGTGCCAGGATCTTGCGGAGCGCTTTGACCACATCTTCCACCCCTTTGGGCCCGGCGCGGAAGATGCTCTCGCTTAGCCAGACGGATTCCCGCTGGCATTGTTCGGCCACGGGGAAGTGCATCTCACTGAAATTGAACCGGTCCGGAAAGGCCGAGGGCACAGGGAGCCGGGAATTCAGCGGTTGAAACAGGTCGTAGCGGTGCAGTGGTGGATACCCATCTTCTGCCGGTATTCCCTCCTTGATAAGTGCTGCGATGACCAGGTCCCTGGCAAATCCAAACACATCCGGCTCGATGGCAAAGACATAACGGTAGAAAGAACGTACCGTATGCCTCGGATCTCGCTTGAGCACGCGCACCCCGGGCACATCTGCCAATAAGGCATCCATGTAGTCCGCCATCTCTGAACGCTGTTTCATTTGCGCCGGAAAACGTTCTATAGCTACGTTGCCCAGAGCCGCCTGTAGTTCAGTCATCCGGTAGTTCGTTCCCATGGTATAAAGTTTACCTTCCTTGTCGTGTGGCCTTCCGCAATCGATGATGCTGGCGGCTTTGGCGGCCAATTCGGGGGTACGACACAGGAGGATGCCTCCTTCACCTGTAGTGAGTATCTTTGAGGACTGCAAGCTAAAGGAGCCGAAATCACCTATTGTCCCTGCGCCGCGATCTCTCCACCTGGCTCCATGTGCGTGGGCTGCGTCCTCAATGACAAACAAATGGTGCTTTTCGGCGATGGCCATGATGGCATCCATGTCTGCCATTTCTGCTCCCAAATGCACAGGGACAATGGCTTTCGTTCGGGGAGTAATTGCCTTCTCCACCGCCTCGGGTGAAATGGTGTAAGTCTGGGGGTCGATGTCAACAATGACGGGGATGGCGCCGGCAGCCATAGGGGCTGCCGCTGTAGCCTGGAACGTACATGCGGGAACGATGACTTCATCCCCCCAGCCAATTCCGGCTGCCCGTACTGCGACTTCTATGGTTACTGTCCCGTTTGCCATTAAAACGGGATACCCCCCTCCCTGGAGTTCGGCGAATTTTTCTGCGAATTCTCTGGATTGACGTCCGGGATAGGGATAACCTCCCCAGCGCCCGGATCGGATAACCTCCGATATCGCAGCAATGTCACGCTCGTCATATATCGGCCATTGGGGATAGGGTTCCTGCCTCACGGGTGTACCACCCAAGATGGCTAATCTCTCACTCATCGATGCACCTCCGTCTGGATTGACATCCCGATTCCTGCTGCTATCCCTTCATTGTAGACGTTCCTTCTCTTTATCAATAGGAGCATTAAACCGCCGTCCTCCTGTATCCTGCGTCGGTTAGAGACGTATCGTGACCGCCCGGTTCGTGCGAGCGCTTTCGTAAGCCGCATCCACGATTCGCATGTTGACGAGTCCTTCAGCCGCCCCCGGAACCGGCGTTCGGCTCGTACGGATGCAGTCAATGAAATATCTCATCTGTTCATCATACATTTCCTGTTCACAGTGCTCTTTCCGAGGGAACTGGAATCCCGGATTTACGACATCGATTTGTCTTGTCTTTTTGTTTGGGATCTCCAGGAGTGTGGGAAAGACAGAGCCGAATCCCTCTGTCCCATAGAGCCGGGTTGCGGCTTCTGGTCCATCACTGTGAGGTTGCCACCATCCGGCCTCGACGTACGAAAAGGCGCCATTCTCCCACTGTACGATCAGGATGTCGGTGTCGTCGACATCATAGTCGCCGTAATAAGTGCCAGCACGCGCATAAACGCTGACCGGTTGTGGGTCGCCCAGAAGGAACCGAGCCGTGTCCAGGGCATGGATGCCCATGTCGGCCAGAGCTCCGCCCCCGGCGAGGTTTTTTTGTACAAACCATCCTTGGGGTCCCCATTGGACGTGAACTCCATAGCCTGTGGTGCGCACGATTCGTCCCAATTTCCCAGAATCGACCTGTTCCTTGAGCCAACGTACTTCCCGGTCAAATCGCCAGCAATGTGCTACCATGAGCAACGCGTCCGATTGCATGCCGGCCTCGGCGATACTCGCTGCCTCAGCCGCGTTCATGGCCATGGGTTTCTCAACCATGACATGAATTCCCGCTTTGAGGGCCGCGATCGCCTGGGGTGCGTGAAGGAAATTGGGCGTTGCGATAATCACGGCATCAACGGCTTCCTCATCTAGTAGTTCCTCGATACGCGTGTACCGTCTTGGTATCCCAAAGTCTCTGGCAAACGCATCCAGGGTGGTCTGGCGGTGATTGACGGCCGCCACCAGGTCTACTCCTTCAATTTTCTGGGCGGCTTTGGCATGGATTCGGGCAATGTAGCCAGTACCTATCAATGCCAGTTTCAGCTTCATAAATCCTCCCTATTGCCAGAATTGTGGTAAATATTCTCGATAGGTTATGAGATAATCATCGAGAATTTTGCGGGCCACATCCATGTCGCGAATTACCGGATCGAGGAGGAGAGCCTGTAAGGCCGCTTCCCGGTCTCCATGAAGGGCGGCATCTACGGAGCGTTGAACGACCGTGACTTCGCGTCGTAGCAACTCGACGATAGGCGCAGGCATTTCTCCCACGCCTATCCCCTGCACCCCCGCACCGGTCACGATTCCGGGGACCTCAACGATAGCTCCGGCGGGCAGGTTTGTGATATAGCCTCGGTTGGGCAGGTTGACAGCCATATGAAAGTGTTCGCCTGCACCGGCGATGTTCTCGATTATTTCCAGAGCTCCCTCACTGTCCGTCTCGCGAAGCGGTTCAATACTTTCGGCGCCCTCAGCCATCCGGACCATCTGAGCCAGTTTTTGCTCCCGCAAATGGCTGTGCAATTCCCATTCGTAAAGATGAAGGTCGTATTTCTCCCAGGGACGCGTGGTGGGATCACTGACCCACGGTAAGTATTCGCAAAGATGTTCATCGCCGGGAAGTGGGAACAGGCCGAAAGCGTCGAATACACGTCGAGTAAGCGGTTCGAAGTCCGGAGATAATTCTGCCCATCGTTTTCTGAACAGGGGGTAGAGGTCCTCACCGGTATGTTTGTCGTGTAGGCTGAGCATCCAGGTGAAGTGATTGAGGCCGGCAGCCAGGATATGAACTTTCTCCATGGCCTGTTGAGCAACGACATGCCTCGGGCCCTGGGAGGAGGGGGTTGTATGGGTGTTCGTAAAGCCGGAGGGGACCTCTATGTTCAGGTCCTGCGCCAGAGTCAGACCGACCATGGCGTATCCTACCTTGATCTGGTGGCACAATCCAACCACTTTAATCGAACTGTATCGTGCAATGGCGTCGCAAACGCGCATCATGGGATTTGTGAAGTTGATGAGCCACGCGTCGGGGCAAGCGGCTTCCATATTTCGAACGATTTCCATCACCGGTCCGATGTTTCGCGCGATGTGGGCAAATCCCCCCGGCCCTCCGTTTTCCGCATAAGGCTGCCGCACGCCGTACTTCAGGGGTATTTGGAAATCCTGTTGCCACAGCTTCTCACGAGGCGGGACCTCGATGGAGAGAACGACGAAGTCGGCGCCCTCGAGCGCCTCACGGTGGTGATGGTGCTGGCTGAGCGTCATTTGGGCCTGCCAGCTATCATTGAGCCGTTGGGCAAGCCGATAGACGATATCCAGGCTCCTCGCGTTTCGGTCCACGAGAGCGATGTGGCTTCCCCTCAGGCGCCGGCTCCGTATCAACGCGCTCAACGTGTTGAGGCCAAATACAGCACTGCCTGCTCCAATGACCACAATTTTAGTGGGTAGCATGCGTTAACCTTTCACCGCACTGAGTTTGATGCCTTCCATGAAGGTTCTTTGGGCCAGGAAGAAGACGAGTATGACCGGCAACGCAAACACAGTGGCAGCCGCCATGAGCAGGTTCCAGGCCACGTTCCTTTGTCCCTGAAAATCCTGAAGGCCGAGTGCCAGGGTAAAATGCTCCGGGTTGTTCAAATAGAGCAGAGGCCCCAAGAAGTCGTTCCAGGCCCACAAGAAAGTAAAGATGGTGATAGTGGCGAGTACGGGTTTAGACAGCGGTAGGATAATTTTGTAGAAAATGTGGAATTCAGAGGCTCCGTCCACTCGTGCTGCGTCCAGGATAGAATCGGGAATGCCCCGGAAGAACTGGCGGAACAGAAAGATATCGAACGCGCTGCCGAAGAACGTGGGTACCACAAGGGGAAGCAGGGTATCACCCCAGTGAAGCGTCTCCGTGAAGAAAAGGAACAACGGAATCATGGTCACCTGAAACGGGAGCATCATCGTACTCAGCACGATGATGAACACGAAATCGCGGCCGGGCCACTTGATTTTTGCGAATCCATATGCTGCCGGTGTGGACGAGACCAGCGTTCCGATAATGGCGAGCAGAGCGTAAAGCGTACTGTTCTTCAAATAGATCCAAAAGTTCACGTCGAGCCCGGGCCGCACA
The DNA here is from genome assembly GCA_964487375.1 of uncultured Anaerolineae bacterium. GTDB lineage: Bacteria > Chloroflexota > Anaerolineae > JAADDB01 > JAADDB01 > JAADDB01. The sequence goes on from CAZAQA010000001.1 coordinate 142,948, forward strand.
CTGCGATACATGGCGTCCACAAAATTATGCCAGTGGAATTTCACTTCAAGTACGGGCTTGCCGAAGCGCGCTCTAACCTTATACTGTTTGGACGGATTGGTGGGATCGACGAATGTCCCTACGCCCGCATGGACTTCAACGCGGGCCAGGCGCATGATTCGGCCATCCTTGAATCTTACCTCATAGAGGGGAAAGTCCTTTCCCCGAATGGCCACCATTTTCACACTGTGAGGAAGGAGTGTCGGTGGCGTCCGGAAGACGTCATCCGGCGATTTGAACGCCGTGAAGATCATCCAGAGAATAGGGACAAAGAAAAAACTGCCCACTATCCAGATAAGCAAGTGGCCCAGAAGTGTCTGCAGAAAACGCCGTCTGTGGATTTTCTTTCGGATGAAAAAGGATCTGAGGTTGACCATGGAACTGTCCCTTATTGTTCTTCACCGTAGTATGTCCAGTGTTCGCTTACTTTCATGAGTAAGAGCGTACTACCAAGAATGATGAAGAAAAGTATCCACGCGAGAGCAGAAGCATACCCAAACTTCATATTGATGAAGGCTTTGTAGTAAAGATAGATACTGTAAAACAGCGTGGAATCCAGCGGTGCTCCTAGCGGTCTGCTGGACGACACGGCGTAGCTGGCTTGCGATGTGGCGAAGACGTAAGCCTGGGTAAAGTACTGAAACATGTTGATCACGCCCAGGATCAAGTTGAAAAGGGTGATAGGGGAGATCATCGGGACGGTAATGTGCCACAGTCGTTGGAACCATGAAGCCCCATCGAGCTCGGCGGCTTCCAGGAGTGTCACAGGAATATCCTGAAGGCCGGAAAGGTAAATGACAATGGTGCTCCCCATGGCCCACCACCCCATGATAATCAGCGCCGGTTTGGACCAGTGTGGATCCGTGAGCCAGCTTGGGCCGTCGATGCCGATGAAGCGCAGAGCGGTGTTCAAGATGCCATTGTTGGTGTTGTAGATCCACACCCACAGGATGCTGGCTGCGACCACAGGAATGATGGAGGGAATGAAGTAAATGACTCGGTAGATCGACTGTCCTTTTAACTTGAGGTTGAGAAGGATGGCGCACAGGAACGCACCGATGAGCGTGGAAGGTACGCCGATGACGACCATATAAGTAGTATTGTAAAGAGCGATCCAGAAGCGCTCATCGTGCAAAATCTCTCTGTAATGAGCCAGCCCAACCCACTCCGATGGCGCTTTAATATGGTAGATAGTAAAGCTGGTGTACAGAGCATCTAGCATGGGGTATAAGGTAAATAATAAGAATCCAATGGCCCATGGAGAGATGAAAAGCACCCCGGTAATAAATCGCCTTCTCGTTCGAGGTCCCCATCCTTTCCAGGGGAGTCTGCTCTTTTGGGGGTTTCCTTTCATTGAGTTCATGCCCTTCCGCGTTCCCCGGCCTCGTGTTGCACTGTGTCAGACCTAGAATGTGTCCTCATGGGGGCTGGCTGAACGATGACCCTTGTCGCTTGTCGTTCAGCCAGCGCGTCCAACGAGAGGGACCTATTTGTTCTGCAGTGCTTTTTCCAGGATGGGTTGCAATTTCTGCTGCGCCTTCTTTAGAAGGGGTACAGGGTCGGCGCCGGCGTGGAGCACCTTCTCTTCGATGTTCCCCAGTTCCGTGTTGATCTCCGTGCTGGCCGGGGTAAATACCTGCGTGGTGGCATTCGGGTCCTGGGCCAGTTTCATAAAGAGCTCGAAGTTCTTGTCCTTATGGAAGCGAGGGTCCTTTGCGGCTGTCTTGCTGGACGGCAAGTTGTAATTGGTGGACATCTCTTCGGCAATCACATCCGGAGTCATCATCCAGGCCAGCAATTTTCCGGAAGCCTCGAGGTTGGCAACCCCTTTCGGAATGACGACAACCGTCCCGCCCACGGTGTTCGTGTTGGCCCTTTCAGGATGAGCCTTGGGATAGGGGAATGGGGCAACGCCATACCACAAATCGGGCTTGAGCCCGGCAATGAAATTCGGCCCCATGAACCATTCCCCGTCTACGGTCATGGCAATTTTGCCCGCCATGAAGCCATTCTGCGGCGAGGCGTAGTCCCCCTGGGAGGAAACGAATTTGAGTACTTTGTCCGGCCCGTACTTCTTGTAGAAGTACTGCTCCCACTTCAGGGCATCGATGACCGGCTTGGAATCAAGTTGGACTTTGGTCCCATCTCTGCTGATCCAGTAACCGCCAAACATGGGCACATATTGCTCAATGTGACTCCAGGCGTAATCCGGCACGAACCCCATTTGGATGATATTCCCGTCCTTGTCCACCTTGGTCAGTTTGTCAGCATACTGGACGAGCTCCTCCAGGGTCTTTGGCGGTTTTTTCGGGTCGAGTCCGGCGGCCTCAAACAGATCCTTGTTCCAGTATAGGGCGTAAGTGTCGGAGCCCCAGGGGAGAGCATAGTATTTTCCAAAATATTTGCCCTGAGCCAGCATGGCGGCGTACATGTCGTTCAAATTGATTTTGTTCGCGGCAATGATATCGTCCAAGGGCGTCAACAGGCCTTCGTTCACCCACGTCGGGACGTTATCAGGACCGCTCAACACGAGTACATCAGGGGGATGAGAACCTGAGAGGGCGGCAACGACCTTATCTTCGTCTACAGGGGCGTTAACAATGACCTTAATGCCGTTGGCTTTGCCGTACTTATTGAAGAGGGACTGGAGCTGGGCAGGATTGTCCCCCCACGTGATCCACACGTGCATCTCTGTCGGTGCCTTAGCCGCGGCTTTTGTGGGTGCAGGAGCTTTCGTGGGAGCAACGGCTTTCGTCGCGGCGGGTGCCTGAGTGGGTGCCGGTACTTTTGTGGGCGTTGCCTGGGCACATCCGGCCAGGACTACGACCAGTACGAGGAAAATCGAGAACACAGACAATCTTTTGGACATGTCAAATCCTCCCCTTTTGCAAGAAAGACCGTAGAAGCCTCTTTGTGAATTCTGCTTGTGTGCCTTCTCCTCCCACCACCTCCTTCTTGGAAACATTCGCACAAAAGGTCGTTCGCCTTATGTAACCGGTTACATTATAGCCGAGAAGCCCCTCCCTGTCAAGGGTCTCGAGATCTGGCTTAGGGCTTTTCAATGTTCTAACCTTTGGCGAGTCCACGGAGAGGTTGTTCCGGCAGCAAGCCGTCCTTCGTGCTGTTGGAAAATTGTTGGGTAGTTGAGGGCACTGCCCCCGCCTACCCTTTGACCATCAGTGTAAGAATTCTGAAAAGACCGAAGATCACCCCGGAAGGGGGGTACCCTATTCTCACACTTATTCTCACATTTCGCCCATGATCCCAGGGCCCCTCCCGTCCCCTGTACAGAATCAAGTAAACCGGGAAATGGAGAGGACGAAGACAGTGCCTATTAGCGTGGCGTAGAAACGTGGCAATTGTCCTGCTGGAACCACCCCTGTTGTGCGAGCGAACTGATTGAACGGTTATGGCTCATCCCCTGTTGCCAATGACCACCTCCAGAACATGGTCGTCGACATGGAATTGGCAGGAAAATCGTGTATAATAAGCCTGGAACGAATTCAGGCTGTTTTTCGTGGGGAACATGCCGGGAAGCTAGGCGGCAGGGAGCTGACAGGTCTGTCGCCCTCCCCTCATGTGTTGCCCCGACGAAGGAGGATGTTCACTTGGAAGGTGGCAGTAGTACGATTTTGGGATGGAGTTTTTTCATCCCCCGTCTCATCGCGGTGTTCTTGCTCGTCGCGATGAACGGTTTCTTTGTCTCTGTAGAGTTCTCTCTTGTAGCCTCTCGCCGTCCCCGCCTGGAACAACTGGCTCGTGAAGGTCATCCAACGGCCCGCCTTGCTCTTAGCATGGTCGAGAAAACGGACCTGTACATTGCCGCGGCCCAGCTCGGCATCACCATTGCCAGCCTGGCCCTCGGTTGGGTGGGCGATGTCACCATCGCAGCCTTGATCGAGCCGGTGACCACAACTCTCGTTGGACGCGTTTTTGGCCTCGTGACCGCCCATGCCGTGGGCACGGTTTTCTCTTTCGGCTTCATCACGTTCCTGCACATCGTCTTGGGAGAGCAAGTCCCTAAGGTCTCGACCATCCGCAATCCGGAGCGTATGGCCTTGGTGGCGGCCCGCCCCATGCACCTGTTCACCTGGATCTTCCATCCTTGGATTTGGCTTCTCGACCGATCCACCGTTGGCGTGCTAAGACTGGTCGGCGTGCAAGAAGTCCCGAGTCACGGCCATGCCTATAGCCTGGAAGAACTGAAGATCCTGGTCCAGCAGAGCGAAGAACAAGGTTTAATTCCAGAAGAAGAACGAGAGCTCCTGGCCCGTGTCCTGGAGTTTGGCGAACGACTGGTCCGGGAGGCGATGATCCCGCGCACGGAGATCGTGGGGGTGGAGGAGAATGCCACAGTCCGAGATCTCCTGAATATTTTCAAAGAACACCGCCATGCCCGTTTCCCCGTCTACCAAAAAGATCTCGATCACATCATCGGCATCGTCTCCATCAAGGATGTGCTCGCCTCCTTGGCCGATGACCCGGCGGCACGTGACAAACGACTGACCTCCTTGAATGTCATTCACCCCCCCCTGGCCGTGCCCGAAACTCGGCGGATTGGCGACCTTTTTCAGGAAATGCGCGAAAAGAACATCCAGATGGCCGTGGTTATCGACGAGTATGGGGGCACGGCAGGGCTAGTCACTTTGGAAGAATTGGCTGAAGAAATCCTGGGACGGGTAACTGATGAGTGGGTCATCGAGGAGCCGGACATCCGGCCCGTCGGCAAGCAAGCGTATGACGTGAATGCTCAACTGCGGGTAGATGAGGTGAACGAGGAGCTTGACGTTGATATCCCGGAAAGTGACCTTTATGAGACCATTGCCGGGTTTATCCTCTACTTGCTTGGACACATCCCACGTGTGGGCGAGGAGGCACAATGGGATGGACTGCGTTTCCGCGTTCTGGCTATGCAGGGCCCCAAAATTGAACGCGTAAATATTACTCAGATCGAATTCTCCCGGGGGAGTGGGCAAGAAGAAGTGCCCCCTCAAGAGAAACCCACAGCCGCTCAGGCAGTAACACAGGAGGCTCATGTTGGCTAGGATTATCCGCATAGAGAATATCGCCGCTCATGTCGCCGAAGAAGTGGTCGTCCAGGGATGGGTGTACCTGCGTACCGATAAGGGACGGCTCCAGTTCATCCGCCTGCGTGACGGGACCGGATTTGTCCAGGTCGTTGTTTTCAAGAAAAACGTGCCCCCCGAGGCATTTCAGGTCGCGCGCAAAGTCACCCAGGAATCCTCCGTCATCGTGGCCGGTATCGTTCGTCAAGACGAACGCGCGCCCGGCGTGCCCGGAGGCTACGAGATCGACGCGCGGGATTTCCGGGTGGTCCAACAGGCCGAGGAGTTCCCTATTCAGCCCAAAGAACACGGGGTGGATTTCCTCCTGGATCATCGCCACCTCTGGCTCCGTACACCGCGACAGTGGGCCATCATGCGGGTTCGGGCCGAAGTGGAACGAGCTATCGGCGATTGGTTGGACTCCCACGGTTTCCTCCGGGTTGATACCCCCATCCTCACCCCCTCTGCGGCCGAGGGGACAACCACCCTCTTCGAAACGGACTTCCACGGCCGGCCCGCGTTCTTGGCCCAAACCGGCCAGCTCTATAACGAGGCGAACATCTTCGCCTTTGGCCGGGTGTACTGCTTTGGTCCCACCTTCCGGGCGGAAAAATCCAAAACCCGTCGCCATCTCCAGGAGTTTTGGATGGTGGAACCGGAAATCGCCTGGTGTGATCTCGATGAGCTTCTGGAGATCGAGGAGCAGTTCGTCAGCTACATCGTGCAACGGGTTCTGGAGCGGCGGGCGAATGAGCTCGAAGTGCTGGAACGGGATACCCGCTTCCTGGAACGGGTCATTCCCCCTTTCCCACGCATCTCCTATGACGAAGCCGTGGAACTGGTCAATAAGGCCGCGGCCGCGGGGGTGCGGGTTCCCCCCAATGACGAGCCGGTGCCGTCCATGAAGTGGGGAGATGATTTCGGCGCGCCTCACGAGACCTACATCGCTTCTCAGTTCGACAAACCGGTCTTCGTGCATCACTTCCCCACGGAGGCCAAGGCGTTTTACATGGAGCCGGAACCGGATCGTCCGGAAGTCTGCCGCTCCGCCGACCTGCTGGCCCCCGAGGGCTACGGGGAGATCATCGGAGGCAGCGAGCGCATGAGCGACCCGGACAAATTGGTGGAAGCCATCAAGAAACACGGCCTGCCCCTGGAACCCTACAAGTGGTATATTGACTTGCGGCGCTACGGCTCGGTTCCTCATTCCGGCTTTGGCTTGGGGGTAGAACGTACCGTCGCCTGGTTGTGTGGGTTGCACCACGTGCGGGAAACCATCGCTTTCCCGCGGGTTCTGGGGCGGATGTACCCGTAAGCGGAGAATCCTGATTGTATGCCCTCGTCTTGCTCATCCCATTTACGCTTTCGCTCCTCCTGACCCCACCAGCCATACGGCTGGCCCGGCGCTGGCGCATCGTGGACCGACCGGGGGGGCGACGGCGGCATCGGGGCGTCATTCCTCGCGGGGGAGGACTGGCCCTGGTGGTGGCGTTTCTCGTGGGCATTTTCCTCCCTGTCCTCTTTCCCGAACAATTCCCCGCTATTGCCGATCCCAATCAGCCCGTGTGGTTCAAGGGGATCGTTCTTGGCACCCTGATGGCCGCTGTGGGCGGATTCTGGGACGATATCCGCGACTTGCCGCCCGCAGGCCAGTTCGCAGTGCAGATCGTTTGTGCGGCAATTGCCATCTGGTCCACGCTCTTTATCGAGCGGGTGAACAACCCCTTCACCAACACCCAAATTGTTTTCCCACACCCGATCGTGTGGGGACTCACCCTCTTCTGGGTTCTGGGCATGATGAACACGGTCAACTGGTTGGACGGAGTGGACGGCCTGGCCGTGTCTGTGGCGGGGGTGTTCGCGGTCGTCCTGGTCATTCATTTGATGCTGCGCGGGCTAACCAGTGTGGCCCTTTGGCCTCTGGCTCTACTCGGCGCGCTGCTCGGGTTTCTTCCCTACAATTGGCCACCGGCGCGAGTGTTCCTGGGCTCGGTGGGCTCGTACAGCCTCGGATTCATCATGGCCGTGTTGGGGATCGCGGCCGGGGCCAAGGTGGCGACGGTGCTGTTGGTTCTCGGCCTTCCCATTGCCGATGTGGCCTGGCAGATCGGGCGTCGCTGGCGTATGGGACAATCCCCGTTCCGGGGCGACCGGGGGCACCTGCACTTGCGGCTGTACGACCGTGGATGGTCCTCCCGACGTATTGTGCTCCTCTACGTTCTTTGGGGCAGCGTGATGGGGACTATCGCACTGGCCGTCTCCTCACGTCTCCTCAAACTGGGCCTTCTTTCTCTCATGGTCCTCGTCGCGGCCGTGCTCCTCGCCTGGGCCGGACGGGACACCCCGGCTGTCTGACAACTCATCCCTCTCATTTTTCCTTATCGGAGCAGACGTGTCATAATGGGGTTAGATGCGTGTGTCGTATGTTCGTTAGCAGGCGAGGGACGGGCGTTGTCCGATGACGGCGTTCTGCTCCCTCATACTATCTCGGCGCACGAATGTATCCTCAATCAGGAGTACGCCTATGCCTCTACGTATGGTGGACCTTATCGTCGAGAAACGAGATGGTGGTACTCACACCCGTGAGGAACTGGAATTCTTCATCGAAGGCTACGTGAGCGAGCAGATCCCCGACTACCAGGCCAGCGCCTGGTGCATGGCCGTCTACTTTCAGGGCATGACACCGCGAGAAACTGCAGACCTGACCGATGTGATGGCCCATTCGGGAGAGACCCTGGACCTGCACGACGTGGCCCCCTTTATCGTGGACAAGCATTCCAGCGGTGGGGTGGGAGATAAGACCAGCCTGGCCGTGGGCCCGATTGTCGCTGCGACCGGCCTGCCCGTGGGCAAGATGAGCGGTCGTGGTCTGGCCCATACAGGCGGGACCCTGGACAAGCTGGAATCATTCCGCGGCTGGCGGGCCGAACTGACCTTCGAGGAGTTCAAGCGTCAGCTTCGGGAGGTGGGATTGGTCATCGCCGGGCCGACCCACGACCTGGCCCCCGCGGACAAGAAGCTCTACGCCCTCCGGGATGTGACCGGCACGGTGCCCAGTATTCCCCTGATTGCCTCCAGCATCATGAGCAAAAAAATCGCTACAGGCTCCGACGCCATTGTCCTGGATGTGAAAGTGGGGAAAGGTGCGTTTATGAAGACGGTGGAGGACGCGCACACGCTGGCCCAGCTCATGGTGGACATTGGGGCCCATCTGGGACGCCGGATGGCCGCGGTGATTAGTGACATGAATCAGCCCCTGGGACGGGCCGTCGGGAACGCCCTGGAGGTCAAAGAGGCCATTGACACACTCCATGGGCAGGGACCGGACGATTTCACCGAGCTCGTCCACACGGTGGCCGGAGAGATGATCCGGCTGGGAGGGAAGGCAGCCACTCGCGAGGAGGCGCGGGCGTTGGTTGACCGGGTGGTCTCCGACGGATCGGCTTTCGAGAAATTCCGCCAGTTCGTGGTAGCCCAGGGCGGCGACCCGGCCCAGGTGGATAACCCCGATCTGTTACCCACCGCCCGCATCGTCGAGCCTCTGCTCAGTCCAAGTGACGGTTATGTGGCCGACATCGACGCTCTGGAAGTGGGACTGGTGACCATGGTGTTAGGAGGAGGCCGGGAGAAGAAAGGCGATCCCATCGATCATGCGGTGGGTGTTGCCTTGCACAAGAAAGTGGGGGACCGGGTACGCGCTGGAGAGCCCTTGTGTGACATTCATGCCAACGACGAGACGCGATTGGCGGAGGCACGGAAGCGTTTGCTGCGCGCCTTCCGGGTGCGTTCCGAAGCCGTGCAGCCGTTCACGTTAGTGCATGACATCCTCATATCGGCTTCTTGAGGGCCCCAGGGGGCCTCGGAGGTTTGCTGTCGGCCGTCTGCCTATGATATACTTTTGCGTCTACACGGATCAGGGACTTCTCTCTGCGCGGGAGGGATCTGCTGTAGGCACATCGGAGGTTATGCGCGTCGGCTCGCACAGAAGGGTCAATGGTGGACCCAACAACCCTCGCAATCCACTCTCTTAGTGAGGAGGTGAAGCTGCCCGAGAGAAATCCCGTTCAGACAACTGGAGATCTTCCCTGGAGTGACCGGCTTTCAGGGGCACAAAGCACTCAGTTTACGCCCTTTTATTCTCACTCATCCCCCAGACGTTGAGTGCACAATGTGGTTTGCAATAAGGAGGAGAGCTATGAGATCCAAATTCCGGATATTCCTTGCACTCCTGGTCCTCGTGGTCCTTGCCGTCGGGTGTGCGCAGGCTACGCCCAAAGCCGCCCAGCCCACGCCTGTGCCGACCACCTCGGCAGCCCAAAAGGCTCCCACGCCGACACCCAAGCCCGCGGCACCGACCAAAGCAGCGGCAGGCGCGGGGAAAGATGTGCTTATTGTTGCTCGTTCACTGGACATTCGCACCCTGGACCCCGACCGGCAATATGAGATCACATCGCCCATGATTGTCCACGCGGCTTATGAGACGCTCGTTACCTTTGCCGGTACTGACTACACCAAGGTCGTCCCCAACTTGGCCAAGAGCTGGACCATCTCTGACGACGGACTCACGTACACGTTTAAACTGCGGCCTAACGTCAAATTCCATACCGGGCATGTGATGACAGCCAAAGATGTGAAGTTTTCCTTTGAGCGTCTACGCAATCTGAAGGACAACCCGGCGTGGTTGATGGACGTGGTTGACCATATTGATGTGGTTGACGACCAGACGGTCAAAATCGTGCTCAAGGAGCCCAACGCTGCGTTTCTGGCCATGTTGGTTTCGCCCAACTTCTCCATTTTAGACTCAGAAGCTGTTAAGGCCCATGGGGGCACGGCAGCGGCCGATGCGGACAAAACGGACAAAGCCACGGACTGGCTGAACCAGAATTCGGCCGGCACCGGTCCTTTCATCCTCAAGAAGTGGACACGTGGTGTAGAGGTCGTCTTGGAACGGAATCCCAACTACTGGCGTGGCGCGGCCAAGTTGAGCAAGGTCATCGTCAAGGACGTTCGCGACGCGGCCACGCAGCGCATGATGATCGGGAGCGGCGATATCGATATTGCCCAGAACCTGGATGTGGACGCGATTCAGGCCTACAAGAAGAACGGGGGCAAGGTCGTCGAAGGCAATACCATGGACATGATTTACCTGGCCATGACCACGAATCCCAAGATCTCAGAACCCCTCTCCCACAAAGAGGCACGACAGGCCGTGGCATATGCCATCGACTATGACGGCATCATCAAAGACCTGATGCGCGGGGCTGCGATTCGTTTGCCGACCATCATCCCGGTAGGCCTGTTGGGCACGGACCCCAACCTGGGCTATCCGCACGATCCGGCCAAAGCTAAAGCGCTGATGGCGAAAGCAGGCTATCCCAACGGCTTCACCGTCAAGATGGTCTACCCTAACCGGACCTTTGCCGGCGGTCTAGCTGCGGAGACCCTGGCAGCCAAAATCCAGTCCGATCTGGCCCAGGTTGGCATCAAGCTCAAGCTGGAACCGCGCGAGCCAGTGGCCCATCTGGCCGCGTATCGTGCCGGTAAGTTGGCCATGACTATCTCTCCGTGGACTCCCGACTTCCTCGATCCCCACGGCTGGGCCATCCCCTTTGCCGTCAAAGGCGGATCCGCGGCCAAACGGGTATACTATGACGATCCGAAAGCGGCAGAACTGGCCGTCAAGGCGGGCAAGATTACCGATCCCAAGAAGCGGGCCGAGATGTACTTGCAGTTACAGAAGATCATGCTGGATGACGCTGCCTTCATCGGCCTGATTCAGCCGAAGGTGCTCATCGCCGTGCGGCCCAACGTCAAGGGATACGTTTTCAACCCCGTCTGGTGGGTAGACTTTTACGAGATCAGCAAAGGATGAGTCGGTAAGGGCGACACGTCGCCGCCTTTACAAAGGACACATCCGGGGGGCGCAGCCGCACTGCGCCCCCTTCCCCGTTGGGAGGACTCATGCGACTCTGGCAATACATCTTACGGCGCATCATCTTCATGGTCCCACTGCTCATCGGCGTCACGTTGATGGCCTTCATCGTCTCCCACCTGGTTCCTGCGGACCCGTTGGGCATGGTCCTTTCTGAGCGGGCCATGAACAATCCCGCGATCGTGCAGGCGTATCGGCAGCGGTGGGGGCTGAATCAGCCGTTGCACATGCAATACTTGATTTACGTGTGGAATCTCCTGCACGGGGACTTTGGCGACTCCATCGCTACCCAACGCCCCATTCTGCAAGATCTCTCTCAGTTCTTCCCGGCCACGCTGGAATTGACCCTGGGCGCCATGGTATTCACCGTCTTCCTGGGGGTCCCATTTGGCGTGCTCGCCGCTGTTTATCGCGACCGCTGGCCAGATCACCTGACCCGCGTGTTGTCCACCATTGGCGTCTCTGTGCCTGTCTTCTGGCTGGGCCTTCTTCTCCTGGATGCCTTTTACTTTCACATGCATTTGTTCCCGGGGCCGGGCCGTCTGGATCCGTACATCACGCCGCCGCCGACACGGACGGGGCTGATGACGGTGGATGCCTTACTGGCCGGGCGGCTGGACGCTTTGGGGAGCGCGTTGCGCCACCTATTCTTGCCGGCCTTAGTCCTGGGAAGTTATACGATGGGATCCGCCTCGCGCATGACCCGTTCCAGCCTGTTGGATGTCCTTTCGCAAGATTACGTCCGAACAGCGTATGCCAAGGGATTGCGGAAGTGGACGGTCATTCTTCGCCATGCGCTGCGTAATGCTCTTATCCCCACCGTTACAATCATCGGCCTCTCTTTTGGAGATTTGATGTCGGGAGCGGTGCTCACGGAGACGATTTTCTCCTGGCCGGGCATGGGGCGGTATGCCGTCCTGGCCGCCAGCTACCTGGATTTACAAGCCATCATGGGTGTGACCCTGGTCATTGCTTTCACATACGTATTTGTCAACCTGCTGGTGGATATTTTGTACGCGGTGATAGACCCACGCATTCAGGTAGGAGCATGAACGGTGGCTGATAGCTATGTATCGACGGGCATTCTCGCGTTGGACGAGCAGGCAGGAGGATGGGCGCGCGTGCGCGGTCTGGTGCGAACGTGGCTTCACAACCATGCGGCGACCATTGGGGCTTGCATATTGTTGTTCTGGTTCTTTGTTGCTCTGACTGCTCCCCACATCATTCCTTATGGGACCGACCAGCAGGATCTGGCCCATCGGCTCGAGGCGCCCGGTGCCATTCATTGGTTCGGCACGGATGAACTGGGGCGGGATATTTTCAGCCGGGTGCTCTACGGAGCGCGTATTTCCATCCCTATCGGGTTGATCGTAGTGGCGTTGAGCAGTGTGGTCGGCATGCTTGTGGGAGGCATCTCCGGCTATGTGGGGGGCCTGTTCGATGAAATCGTCATGCGCGTGGCCGATGCCGTCATGGCGTTTCCCTCCCTGGTCCTGGCCATGGCCATCACGGCCGCGCTGGGTCCGAGCATCAACAACGCCATGCTGGCCATTGTGGTTGTTCTCTGGCCTACCTACGCCCGGGTTATGCGGGGGCAAGTACTCGCCGTCAAGGCCATGGAGTTCATCGAAGCGGCGCATGCCATTGGTGTGCCTGGATGGCGTATCTTCCTGCGCCATGTGATCCCAAATTCCTACACGCCCATCCTCGTCAAGGCAACCCTGGACGTAGGAAATGCCATCATCATCGCCGCAGGGTTGAGTTTCATCGGCCTGGGTGCAGTGCCTCCGACCCCGGAGTGGGGGGCAATGATCAGCATGGGCCGGCTCAAGTTCGCCCAGTGGTGGATTGCAACTTTCCCCGGCCTGGCCATGTTCACCGTCATCATCGGCTTCAACTTTCTGGGAGACGGCCTGCGTGACATGTTGGATCCTCGCCTTCGTCGGCGAGCCTGACGGCGCTGCATTTGCAAAGGGACGTCCTGGTCGAGCTCTTTTCTGCGTCGGTCCGCGAGTCGCGTGGTTCCTGCAAAGGCATTCCTCGCAACAGACATTGACAAAGGTCCGAGGAGGTTCCAGGTGCGAGACCGTGAGAACAAACTCGTTTACCCGTATATTCCCAACAGTGTCCCCGCGGTTCAACGGGAGATGTTGGATGCCATTGGCGTCTCCCGTATCGACGATCTGTACGAGCTTATCCCGGAATCGTTGCGCTTCGCGGGGGAACTGGATATCCCGCAGCCCTTCCCGGACGAATACTCGTTGAACCGCCACATGCAAGGATTGTTGGCGAGAAATGTGAGCTGCACGGAGGTTCTTTGCTTTCTAGGCGGAGGGGCGGCGCTGCACTACGTCCCCGCTATTTGCGATGTGATCAACCAGCGCTCGGAATTCTTGACCGCTTATGCCGGCAGTCCTTACGAGGATCATGGCCGCTATCAGGCCTTGTTCGAGTATGCCAGCATGGTCGGTGAGCTGGTTGACATGGATGTGGTGAGTGTGCCCACCTATGACGGGTCCCAGGCGGCAGCGACATCACTGCGCATGGCCTGTCGAATTACCGGCCGGCGCAAGGTACTTGTCCCCCGGGCAATGAACCCCGATCGGCTTTCCATCATCCGTAACTATGCTCACCCGGACATCAGCGTCATCCCCCTGGAATATGAGCGCGGAACCGGCTTGCTGGATCTGGAGGACCTGGAGCAACACCTTTCCACTGAGATCGCGGCCGTCTATATAGAAAATCCTACCTATTTGGGCACTATCGAAGGACAGGCCCAACAGATCTCGGATTGGGCCCATGCGGTGGGTGCCCTTAGCGTTGTGGGAGTCGACCCTATCTCCCTGGGCGTGCTGGCTCCGCCGCCGCAGTACGGCGCGGACATTGTTTGTGGCGAACTTCAGTCCCTGGGAATCCACCTCTTCTACGGCGGTGGACGTGGGGGCTTCATCGCCACGCCGGATGAAGAACGGTTCGTGTCCGAGTATCCTACACGCCTGTTTGGCATCGCTCCTACGGTCGATGGGGCCTGGGGATTTGGGGATGTGGCCTGGGGACGCACCTCCTTTGCCCGCCGCCAGAGCTCCAAAGAGTTCGTTGGCACCATGGCTTCCCTGTGGGGCATTACGGCCGGTGTCTACCTGGCTTTGATGGGACCGAAGGGAATGCAGGAGATAGGCGAGGTCATCATGCAGATGTCCGCGTATGCAGCAGCCCGCTTGTCGGAAATACCCGGTGTGCGTGGGACGGTGTTCTCTTCTCCACACTTCAGTGAGTTCGTCGTCGACTTCGGCGGCACAGGGCGATCAGTCGCGGAGATCAACAAGGCTCTGCTCCAGCATGGCATCTTTGGCGGCGTGGATCTCTCGGCCACCTTTCCCGAGTTGGGACAGAGCGCACTCTACGCCGTCACAGAGGTCCACACGGAGCAAGACATCGAACGCTTATTGAGTGCGTTACGCGCCATTCTGGCGTGAGAGGCTTCTCAGACCTTTTGTCCAGGCAGAGTAACCCCTTGATTTCGAGAAGAGGAAAATATCTATGGTCCAGAAGACGGTCAGACGATTTCACCAGGCTCGTTGGGACGAACCGATTATTTATGAGTTGAGTCATCCCGGAGAGCGCGGGATTCTCCTCCCCGCCATTGGAGAGAACGTTCGGGCGGTTGTGGGGGACGTGTTAGCGCGAATTCCTGTCTCTATGAGACGCTCCAGGCCGCCCTCATTGCCAGAGATGGCCCAGCCGCGCGTGCTCCAGCACTACTTACGCCTCTCCCAAGAGACATTGGGTCGCGATCTGAACGTGGATGTGGGACAGGGCACGTGTACCATGAAATACAACCCTCCTATCAATGAGAAATTCGTCACCTCCCCCCGTGTGGCCGACCTGCACCCTCTTCAGGATGAGTCCACGGTACAGGGGATTCTAGAAATTATGTACGCGCTGGGGCGCTTCTTGCAGGCCATATCCGGGCTGGGCCGTTTCACCTTTCAGCCGGGGGGCGGCTCCCATGCCATCTACACGATGGCCAGTATCGTACGGGCCTATTTTGAATCCCGAGGAGAGGCCGAACATCGTGACGAGATTATCACGACGTTGTTTTCCCATCCTTCCGACGCGGCAGCGCCTCGCGTCAAGGGGTACAAGGCCATTGTCCTCTACCCAAACGCAGAGGGCTTTCCGGATGTGGACGCCCTTCGTGCGGTCGTCTCTGAGCGCACTGCGGCCTTGTTCATCACCAATCCGGAAGACACCGGTATTTTCAACCCGCGCATTCGTGAGTTCACCGAAATCGTCCACAGGGCAGGCGGGCTCTGTGCGTATGACCAGGCCAATGCCAACGGCATTTTGGGCATCACCCGCGCCAAAGAGGCCGGCTTCGACATGGCGTTCTTCAACTTGCACAAAACCTTCGCCTCGCCCCATGGGAGTGGCGGCCCTGCGGACGGAGCCCTGGGGGTGACCCAATCTCTGGCGCCGTTTCTGCCCGTGCCCTTAGTGGAATACGATGACGCGACCGGGAAGTACTATCTTGACTACGATGTCCCTCACACCATTGGTAAAGTTAAGGACTTCTACGGGGTCGTTCCTGCCGTTGTCCGCGCTTATGCCTGGATTCGAAGCCTGGGGCCAGAAGGGTTGAAAGAGGTCGCACGTGTGGCCGTCCTGAACAATAATTACCTGCTCCGACAGGCACTCACCATCCGGGGATTGGAGGCGCCCTTTGCTCCAGGCCGGCATCGTCTGGAGCAGGTACGCTATAGTTGGGCGGAGCTTACCCGGGATACGGGCGTTTCCACTACCGATGTGCAGCGCCGAGTGGCTGATTTTGGCACCCATTGCTGGTTGTCACACGAGCCCTGGGTGGTGCCGGAACCTTTCACCCTGGAGCCCACCGAGTCTTATTCCAGGGAGGAGCTGGACGAGTACGTGGCCATCTTGAGACACATTGCTCAAGAAGCCTACGAGAATCCGGAGATGGTGAAGAGCGCTCCTCACAGGAGCACCGTCGGCAAAATGGACGACCACAGCTACTTCGAGGATCCGGCCAAGTGGGCCCTGACCTGGAGGGGATACCGGAAGAAATACAAGGGCTATTTTGAGCCGAGGGAGGAGAAGGATACCGTCCGGGCATCAGACGCCGGAGCCTGAGCGAATGGGCGTCATGACCTTATCCGGATCATCGGACAGAGCGTATCGGATTGGGCTCATCGTTAACCCTATTGCCGGACTGGGCGGGCGAGTGGGGTTGAAGGGGACCGACGGTCCGGCAATTGTCGCCCAGGCCAGGCGTCTGGGGGCAGTGTCCGAGGCCCCGTTGCGAGCGCTTAGGGCCTTGAAGGTGCTATTGCCCTTGCGCGAACGGTGTACCGTGTTTACGTATCCTCATCCTATGGGCGCGCGTGAGGCCCGTTCGTTGGGCTTCCGCGTGGTCCTGGCAGGACACTTGGAGGGAGAAGAATCGACCGCAGAGGACACAAAGGCCGCAGCTCGGGCTCTGCAACGACAGGGGGTCGATGTTCTTCTGTTCAGTGGCGGGGATGGTACTGCCCGGGATATTTATGAAGCTGTGGGGATGGATATCGTAGTCGTGGGCATTCCAGCCGGGGTCAAGATGCATTCCGGCGTTTTCGCGCGAACACCGGAAGCTGCCGGAGAATTGGCTGTTCGTTATCTGGAGGGCAAAGTAGTTCACACGACCGAGGCGGAGGTCATGGACATCGACGAGGAAGCCTTTAGAGACGGACGAGTGCGGGCTCGTTTGTACGGTTACCTCGTCACTCCCTTGGACCGACAACGGATTCCAGGGCGCAAAGTGGCCACACCGCCTGGCGAGCAAATGGCCCGCCAGGGGATCGCGACCTACGTGATTGAACAGATGAAGCCGGACGTTCTCTACCTTATCGGCCCGGGGACCACGACGCGAGCCATTATGGAGGCTTTGGGTCTCCCTTCCACACTTCTGGGCGTGGATGCGGTTCGTAACAGGAGGCTGGTAGGCAAAGACTTGAGAGAGGCGGAAGTACTGAAACAGGTCCGCGCGGCGGGGCTGGCGGCGTGGCTGGTGGTCAGTCCAATCGGCGGACAGGGGCACATCTTGGGACGAGGCAACCAACCACTAAGTCCTCGGGTCATCCGGCTTGTGGGCCGCGATCACCTGATTGTTGTCGCCACGCCAGGAAAATTGGCCTCGTTGCACGGCCGGCCCCTCCTGGTGGACACGGGCGACCCCGCCGTCGACGAGGAGTTGCGTGGCTACGTCCGGGTCATCACCGGATATAAGGAAGAAGTCGTCCTCCGTGTAGAGTAGGTCCCGTCTCGATTCTCCGGCGTCTTCATTTCTCACATTTGACAAACCACATTTCGTTCGTATAATCATTGACGTAGAACATTTGATCCGTACACGTACACCGAAGCCAACAAGGAGGATATCGATGGCTGACCAAGGACAACCGGCTCTGTTCGAACCTCCGGAGGAAAAGCCCCAAGGTGCTGAGCCAGTGGTGAGCACTCCCCTGACTGAAGCCTTGACCCTCAATTCGGCCATGCCCGCGTTTGAAGCTTACATGCGTCGCCGGGGCTTCGCCCTCAACACGCGTAAAGCATTTCTGGGCGATTTGCGCTTGCTCATCAAGCATTTGGGTGGAGACCGCCTGGTGAGCACCATCACAGTGGAGGATCTGGAGAGTTTTCTCAACTTCCTCTACAAACGGCAGGACCCTCCTCCCAAACCCAAGACTATGGCCCGGCGTATCACGACGATAAAGGTGTTTTTCGGCTTCCTGGCTCAAGAGAAGATTATTGCCGACGATCCGGCGGCTAAGATCCCGCAGATTCGTGCCAAAACCCCCTTGCCGCGCATCCTCCATGACGACGAAGTCGCCCGGCTTTTGCAGGTCACCGAGAGCAAACTGTGGGGACTCAAGCCGGACCCCCGCCCTCACCTGCTCGTGACTCTCATCTTGCACACAGGCATTAAGAAGGGCGAAGCGGTGAGCATCAAGCTTACCCACATCGACCGCTCTAACCCTCGACATCCGATCTTGGAGATTCGCTACAACAACCCGCGTATGCGCCACAAAGAGCGTAATATCGCCCTGCCCCCCTTTTGGCTCTCCGTACTCGACCAGTATCTGGAGATCTACAAGCCTAAAGAACGCCTGCTTGAGTGGACCCCACGCAATCTGGAATACGTTCTGGCCGATGTGGCCGAGGAGGCCAACATCGAAGGGGGTGTCTCTTTCGAGAGTTTGCGTTGGACGTGTGCAGTACGGGACTACCGTCGGGGCATGCCGGAGGAACAGTTGCGCCAGAAACTGGGACTCTCCCCCGTCACCTGGCGGGAGACCCTGGAAAAGATCAAGAAGTTGGCGTCACCCGGACTGTAGCCTATGAACCTGCCGCGACTCCTCTTGTTTGACATTGATGGCGTTCTCATCGATGTGCGCCCATCGTATCACCGGGTGATTCGAATGACCGTGTCCACGTACTTGCGCCGGGTGTTGGGCCTGCCCGTACCTGACGACCTCATCGGCGAGGCCCACGTGGCCGCCGTCAAGCGCATGGGGGGCTTCAACAACGATTGGAACAGCGTCGCGGCTATGTTGTATACCCTGGTCGCCCACCTGCCCCCGGTGCCCGAGCCGCATGAACGCACCCCCACTGCCTTGCGGGCGTCTGTCCGTCCTCTGGCAGAAGATCCGGACCTGCTCGAACGGCTGCGAGAGGGGGCCGATGCCTTGCTGCGGATGGAAGAGGATGTGCGTAGGGCGGGAGGGGGCCTGGGCGCGGTACGGGCCCGAGCAGGCTCTCGTAACGCCCACCTGGTTCTCTACGGCCCCTGGAATCCTGAGACCAACCTTGTTCTTCGCATTTATCAGGAGCTCTACCTGGGGTCGAGTCTCTTCTCCCAGGCGTATGCGTTGCCCCGACAGTACGCGCAGGGTCCGGGTCTCATCGAGGATGAAGTGCGTATTATCTCCCTTCACACGTTGGACACCTTGGCAGAACATCACATCATGGGACTGGTCACCGGTCGGCCTCGTCTGGAAGCAGAATATGCGCTCAAGCGCCTGGGCTTGTGGGATTACTTCCAGATCCTGGTCAGCCATGATGAAGTTGTGGCTGAAATGGCCCGTCGCGGCACCAGGGAATTCCTGGGCAAGCCTCATCCCTGGCCCCTGCGCGCGGCCGCCTCTGCGCTCGACCCACACGGGCAAGCTCCCGTTGCCTTTGTGGGGGACACGGGAGACGACATGCGCGCGGCCGTGGCCCTTAGAGCCTGGCGTCCATCCCTGGCTATTGGCTGCACCTACGTGCACGAAAACAAAGTCGCGGCAGCGGCACATCTACGCCGTGAGGGCGCAGATTGGGTCATAGATCATCCGGACACATTGGGACAGTAATGCATGAGGGATAACGCCCATCTCCTTGACTCTTTGCTTCGCTCTCCCTTGTTTCTTGCAGCTCTGCAACAAGTGGACGACCCGGAAAGAGTGCGTGTCCACTTCCGTCGCTTGCTCGTTCCCCTTCCTCAACAGGACATGCTTCTGACCATCCTGTTGGAGCGCCCTCGGCTGGTGGAGCAATTGGTAACCCTCTTTGCGGCCAGCCAGTTCCTGGCCGAAATCTTACTCCAGCACCCGGCATACGTCTTGCGCCTGGCCGATAAGGATGCGCTTACCCAGCCTTTGACCCCGGCCGAACTCTCCGCACAGGCAAACGCAGCCCTTCGGGGAGCCGACCATCTCCAGGAGGAGCTGAACATTCTGCGCCGGTTCCAACGCTGGCACCTGTTGCGCATCGGTGCTAATGATGTGTGGGATTATTGGAGCCTGGACCGGGTCACACGCCAGCTTTCAGATTTGGCTGAGGCGCTCATCCGGGCGGCGTTGAACGTGGCCGTCCGCCGCACGGGCATTCCCGCGCGCGGGTTTGTCGTTCTGGCGTTGGGGAAACTGGGCGGCCGTGAGCTCAACTACAGTTCCGATGTCGATTTGCTCTTCCTGGCCCGGGAACACCCCAGTCGCTATGTGCCTCTGGGCACCCGGCTGATCGATGTTCTTTCCCGGGTCACTCCCGAAGGCTTCCTCTACCGCGTGGACATGCGTTTGCGCCCTTGGGGACACACCGGTCCCCTGGTGACATCCGTTTCCGGCTATCAGACATACCTGCGTCGTCACGCACGTCTGTGGGAGTGCCAGGCCCTCCTCAAAGCCCGTCCCGTGGCAGGGAACCGGGCTCTGGGCGCGGCCATGGTCCGGGCGTTGCCCCGTCTGATCTTTCACTCTTCTCCGGAGGAGATCCAGGAGGCCGTGCGGGGTATGAAGGAACGCATCGAGGACCGTCTGCACCAGAAAGGAGAGATGTGGGGCGAGGTCAAGCTGGGAGAAGGTTCCATCCGGGATGTGGAGTTCATCGTCCAGTCCCTCCAATTGCGCTATGGTTCAGACCATCCGGGACTGTACGTGGGCCACACGCGTAAGGCTCTGGCCCGTTTGCATGCCCTCGGCCTCCTTCCCACGTCCGATTACCGCACCCTGAACGAGAGCTACACGTTCTTGCGCACATTGGAACATCATCTTCAGCTCATGCACAACCAACAGACCCACCGTCTGCCGCAACACCCTGACCGGCTTCGTCACTTGGCCCGTCGTTTGGGCTATACCGGTCCCGACGCAGCCGACCGCCTCGTGCTTCGCTACGAGGAGCACCGCACAGCCATCCGTCGTCTCTACCGTCGTTATCTGCAACCGGAACGCCATCGCGAGGAGGAAGAAGAGGCTCCTCGCCCGCTGCGTGTCCATTTGTCCCGTATGGCTCCCTCGTACTCGGCCCGCTTCAGCGCCGCGGACATTGAACGACATGCACTCATGGCTGCTCGGCTTAACCGGGAGAATCCCGTGGAGTTGGACGCGCGGCTGCTGGAAGGGGATCGCTGGCAGGTCACCATTGTGGCCTACGATTACCTGGGTGAACTTTCTCTTATCACCGGCCTCCTCTTCGTGCACGGCTTCAATATCATCGAAGGCAGCGTGTTCACCTACGAGAGGCAGCGAGGGACGCCGAGCGCGGAGGATGGCCGGCGAAAAATTGTGGACGTGTTTATCGTCCAGTCGGTGCGTGACGACGGGGCCGAGGCGCGTTGGCGCGCGTATCGCGAGGAACTGGCAGGAATGCTCCGTCACCTGGACGTTGGCGAGTGGGAGCAAGCCCAGGGAGAACTGGCCGACCGTTTCGCGCAGGCGCTGGCTCACTTGCCTCATGTGGCCGACGTCCTCTATCCGGTGGATATCGATATTGACAACGCCACCTCGACCCGCTATACGTTGTTGCGCATTAGCGCGCTCGATACCGTGGGGTTCCTCTATGAATTTACCAATGCCCTGGCCCTGCAGGGTCTGTACATCGGCCGGGTGGACGTCCGCACAGAAGGAGCCCGGGTGGAGGATGTCCTCTGGATTGTCGATGAGCGGGGGCGCAAAGTGATCGACCCTCGTCGGCAGCAAGAAGTGCGAGTGGCGACCGTTCTCGTAAAACAGTTTACCCACCTGTTGCCTCGAAGCCCCGACCCTAAGGCAGCGTTACTCCGTTTTCGGCAATTTCTTGGCGATCTCTTCCGGCGCCCGAACTGGACAGAAGAACTGATTTCCTTACAGAAGCCGGGAGTGCTCCACGCTTTGGCCCGTCTTCTGGGCGTGAGCGACTTCTTGTGGAACGATTTCTTGCGTATTCAACACGAGCAACTCTTTCCTGTCCTGGAGAATGCCGGCAAACGCATACAGCGTCGGAGCAAGGCTACGCTTTGGTTCGACATGCGCAGTCGTTTGGAACGGGTGCAGCCAGAAGAGCGGATGCGGGCCCTCAACGCGTTCAAGGACCGAGAGATGTTTCGCGTGGACATGCGCTACATCCTCGGTCATGCGGACATCGACGAATTCGCGGAGGAACTTTCCGACCTGGCCGAGGTGGTGGTGGCCGCGGCCCTGGATGTGGCGTATAACGAGCTGGTTTCCTCGTACGGACGTCCGTTGACCGCGGTGGGGGAGGAAGCTCCTTTGGTGGTGTGTGGTCTGGGCAAACTGGGAGGGCGCGAGATGGGGTTCGCTTCTGACGTAGAGTTGATGTTCCTCTACCGAGGAGAGCCCCAGGCCATCGGTACCCCTGAATTTTTCGAGCGGCTAGTCCAACGTTTTTTGCAGGTTGTGTGGGCCAAACGGGAAGGTGTCTTCGAGATGGACTTGCAGTTGAGGCCGTACGGGAAGGCCGGACCGCTGGCCGTATCCTTGCGCGCGTTTGAGGACTATTTTCGCCCCGGAGGGCCGGCCTGGCCCTATGAACGCCAGGCGCTTATCCGTTTACGCCCGGTGGCCGGGAATATGGTCCTGGGCGAGGAGGTCGTCACCTTGCGTGATCGGCTCCTTTACACCGGTGCCCCTTTTGACGTGGATGCCATGCGCGCCATGCGGGAACGCCAGTGGCGGCATCTGGTAAAAGGAGGGCGGATCAACGTCAAGTTCAGCCCCGGTGGTCTGGTGGACGTCGAGTACCTGGTGCAGGCCCTGCAAATCACCTACGGCGCGCCTTATCCCGAACTGCGCACGACCAACACCGCACAAGCCATGGCCCGACTGGCCGACGTGGGCATTCTGACACAGGAGAATGCTCGCCGATTACGAGAGGCCCACCGTTTCTTACGGCGGCTTATCGAAGCCCTGCGGGTGGCGCGAGGGCACGCCAAAGATCTGACAGTGCCCCCGCGCGATTCAGATGCTTACCTCTTCCTTGCCCGGCGAATGGGCTATGGATCTGCGCCGGAACAGCTTTGGCAAGAGCTCGAAAACCACATGGCCTTTGTCCAATCCCTCAACGAACGCCTGTTGTGAGATTCGCATGTGGCGGTCCCCTTTCCCCCGGGGCGCTTCAGCGTCGTTCGAGGACAACGAGCCATTCCCCGGCGGCCACTTGTCGGATGGTCACGTTGAACCCCATTCTCCGGGCCTGTACGGGGATGGTGTTGAGCGCCGGCGCGTGGTCTGTCAGCACCTTTATGGTGGTTTCTTCAGACGGAAGTGTGCGCATGGCTTTCATCGCCTTGAGCATCGGATAAGGGCAGATCTCCCCTCGTACGTCCACTGTTTTCGTCATTTTCCCTTTCCTCCAACTTTTACCGTTCGATGGCAAGGCCCGGAGCATTGCCCCACTCTTCCCAACTGCCGTCGTACACTTTGACATGGGGATAATTCAGCAGGTACGTCAGGACGAACCACGTATGAGCCGCGCGTACGCCCGTCTGGCAGTACGTTATCACAGGGCGGTCCGGCCGGACCCCCGCGGCCCGGTAAAGGGAAAGCAGGCGCGAGACGGGCTTGAACGTTCCATCCGCGTTGACAGTAGCGACCCAGTTGATGTTTATGGCCCCCGGAATGTGCCCTCCGCGTCGGGCGCGCACATCCACCCCCGCGTACTCCTTCGGGGAGCGCACATCCAGCACAATGCCCCGGCCATCGAACAACGCCTGCACGGTCTCTACATCTGCCCGCAAATTCGTCCGCGTTTGCCGGATGGTGTACCTGGACGGCCTGACGTCCGGAATTGTTGTGCTTAACGGGGATCCGCTTTGAACCCACGCCGTTCGTCCTCCATTCAACAAACGAACCTGTCTGTGACCATAGTAGGTGAAGACCCAAAAAGCCCGGGCAGCAAAAAGGTTGTCCCTATCCCCATAGAGAATAATCGTGTCGTCCGGGTTGATCCCCAGGCGGCTGAACAACCTCTCGGCTTGCGCTTTCGTCAGAATTTGACCTTTCACCGCATTGCCAGGGTCGGTCAAGTCTTTCGTCCAGTCTACAAACAGGGCTCCCGGGATGTGGCCCTGGCGGTAGACCTCCTCCGTGCTGCTGACATCAAGCACGACGATGCCGGGATCGCTCAGATGTTCTTTCAGCCAGGCCGCGCTGACCAAGGCTTCAGAGGACGGGGGGCCGGCCTGCGGAGTGGCCGCCCCTTGGGTGACCACTCCGGCACACGCGGACAGAATGACCAACAACAAGACGAAGATGAAATAGAGCGAATTGTGTCTCTTTATCCTCTGCATGATGTTTTTCTCCTTATTGGGCTTATTAGGATGGTTCACAAAGAAAGTGACTTTCCATTTTTCTGAGAGTGTCGACTAACCGGTCGAACCCTTTGGGGTCATAGACGTTGAATGATCAGGGTCCCAAGATAAGCTCCCCCCGCCAGCGACAGCCCGTACACCCACCCGTTCAAGCCCAGTGACGGGATGGCGGAGAAGAACGCCCCGATGGTGCATCCGAAGGCAATGCCGGCGCCGTACCCCATCAGCAAGCCACCAATGATGGATTGAGCGTAACGGGTCGGGTTCCTGGGCAGGCGAGGTTTGAATTCCCCGGCCAAGATGGCCGAAGTGAACGCTCCGGCGATAAGCCCGACGTTGAGAACACTGCCCGGGACCAGGAAGCCGCTGTGCTCCGGTTTGAGGGAACATCCGGAGATTTGGCTGACTCCCAGCAGCGTTGGCGTGTGTACGCCGACGGAGCGGGCAATTTCTATCGCCCAGGAAGAGAGGGGACCGGTCAAGCCCCATGGTTGTTTGTACACATAGAGGAAGACATTCAAGGCTCCCAGGATCAGCCCTCCCGGGACGACAGGCCACGCCTTCTGTAGAAGAGAAACGCTTCTCCCGGAAGGCGTGGAGATGGGTGGGGGAAGAGGATCGGCGATAGAGGAAGCCTCCCCGGCTTGCTTTCGCTCCCATCGTTCCAGTAGGATGTAAACCGTCAGCAGTCCCAGCAAGGAAAGGAACAGGGCACCGCCGTACCCCACGCGTTGAGGAAGCCAGACGTCAGGCATTCGACCTATGTGGGCACTCCACCACCAGTTCCACGTCCGAGTGGCGACGAATAGTCCGCCCAGAATGGCAGCGAAGGTGACCCAGGAGCCCACGTAGCCCTCTCCCATGCGGTATATGGTACCTGAGACACAGCCTCCTGCGAGGACCATACCCAGTCCAAAGAGCGTGCCCCCGAGCACGGTGTGGATTCCCAAAGGATTGACGTGGGCGTCCGGAGGAAGCAGCCCGAGCCCTGGCTGTGGAACCAGTCTCATCATATAGACCGAGAAGCCTACTGTGGCTACGGCGATGCCGGCCAGGATGCCGCGCATGACGCGAGCATGGCCGAAGAGAAAGACATCGCGAAACGCGGAGGCAAAGCAGAAGCGACTGCGTTGTAATACGAACCCAAACGCCAGACCGAATAGCCAAAAGATGAAGAGCTCATCTCCGGTAAAGGCCAGAGCCGACGAGATGACCAGAAGCGCCCCCAGGACCAGTAAAGGGCTCGCGTTTCGCACCGATGGGCGGTGGTAGGCTGTAGATACGTTCATCGTCCTGCCTCCCTAGAACAAGCGGTATTCTTGGTGAGAATAAGCGTCGTAACCTCCTCGTTGTCCAACGCGGGCCTGGTCGGAATTTCCAGCCAGCCCGCCGCGGACAGATGCACTTGAGATGCAAACAAGCAAAGCACATGGCCTTCCCCCAGAGAAGGAATTCCGGTTTCAAAACGTATCGTCGGCAACAATACTCTCGGTAGACGTACATGATATCCTCCTCGGTAAGGGAGTACAGAGCATAGAAAAAGCCCCCGTTGATGCATGTCAACGGGGGCATAGGTAGTATCTGGGCAGGGCGTTCGTCAGGCAGGCAGCACCTGCCGAACGGGGGGCCACCTATGCTCCCGTTCGGCACACAGACATACTGCCATGAAGCCCAACATATGAAGTGTTCTCACGATTTTCTTGCCCATCTGTACATGTCCATAATCTGCGACGTTCTGGCTAAAGTATACAAGGAAAGCCGACATTGTCAAGAAAGAAAGGACCGTATAAATGCGTCCCTCTCTACCGGAGGGAGCATGCCAGGAGCTGAAGGGAGCTTGCCTCTGCTTGGTGGATCATGGGCGAAGCATGCTCAAAAAGGGCGTCATTGCGGCGTATATCCCCAAAACGCTGGTCATCGCCACGACGGTCCCAACAGCGATGGAATAACGCCCCTGAAGACGGTACGGTTCAGGCAAGGCTTTGAGGGCCAGAAGATACAGAAAACCCAACACAATTGGAAGCAGCGCTGCGTTCATGACCTGGACGGCGACACTTAGAATGACCAGGTTGACTCCGGAAACCACCATCAGGCCACCGACAACCAGCATGCCCGTGTACACACCGTAAAACCAGGGTGCTTGAGAAGGCTTGTGCTCTAGGGACCGCTTGTAGCCGCTGACTTCGCCCAATCCCCATGCAGTGGCCAGCGAGACAACAATCGCGGCGACCAGGGACGCTCCAACCATGCCCAGAGCAAATAGGATCCGCCCGGCCGTCTGGCCCAGAAAAGGTGTCAACGCCTGGGCGATCTGCTGGACAGTGTCCAGAGACTCGCCTGGATGATGGGTGCCAATGGTGGCGGCCACGGTCACCAATATTGCGATCATCACCAGTTGGGTAATGATCGCCCCGAGGGCTGTATCCCGGCGAGAAGCCTCCAGATCATTGATCTTCAAGCCCTTGTCTACCACGGCGGACTGATGATAAAATACCATCCAGGGCATGATGACTGCCCCAATATTGGCCACAGCCAGATACATATATCCAGGTTGCGCCCACGGAATTTGAACCAGGCCTTCCAGCATGGCCGTCGGGTTGGGATGAGCCCACCAGGCGACCACCAGGAAAATCAGTTCGAAGCTTCCGATGAGGATGGCCACGCGCTCGACGGAACGATAGGATCCGGTCCAGGCCACAACAGAGAGGAACACCACGGACGTACTAACGCTGAGCCACGGGGGAATTCCAAAGAGCACCCCTGCACCGGCTACTCCGGCGAACTCGGTAACCAATGCCCCCAGGCAAGCCACCATCAATGTGGAAACCGAAAGCCAGGCCCACCCTTTGCCGAAATGCTCACGGATGAGCTCGCCATGTCCTTTGCCGGTGGCCAGTCCTAATCTGACCGCCATTTCCTGAACCATGTAGACAATGGGGACCAACAGGAGTTGGAGCAAAAGTAGTTTGTATCCCCACACCGCTCCGCTTTGTGCTGCGGTAATCACGCTCCCGGCATCGGTGTCGGCGAACATAACCACCAATCCCGGTCCAAGGACCGCCAGAAAGCTCAATGTGTTGAGGCGTCTCATGACCTTTTGCCCCTTCTCCTTTGGGTTTTTTTATGCTCTTGTTGCGAATAATTCTCAAATACTCCGCCTGGAAGGATACAACAAGGGAGCGTGTGTGTCAAAGTCTCTTCCGGTTTTCGTCTGCCAGGCAGATTCCCTCTTTCAAGCGCCGTTTGCCCGTCCTTCTCCCTTAGGATAGGATACCTGCAAACAATAGCGCACATCTCGCCAGGAGCGTGGAAGTCGTGAGCCGCGATACGATCACCGTCATCCCCCAGAACGAACGGTACATCCCGCCTGCCGTGCAGGCTCGGTGGACCGAGTTGCGGGAGAAGGCACATTGGATTCATCGACGTCTTCTCGAATACTACGGCGAGCCTGATTGGCGCCCTCATTTCCCGCCACTGGATGAGCTTATCATCACGACACTGGCCCAGAACAGCACTGACCACAACGCGTTCATGGCGTACAAGAAGCTCAAGGAGCGCTTTCCTAGCTGGGAGGCTGTCATGGA
This sequence comes from uncultured Anaerolineae bacterium, assembly GCA_964487375.1. Taxonomy (GTDB): domain Bacteria; phylum Chloroflexota; class Anaerolineae; order JAADDB01; family JAADDB01; genus JAADDB01. The sequence continues at coordinate 170,686 of CAZAQA010000001.1, forward strand.
CGCCCCTGTGGAAGAGGTTGTCGACGCGGTTCGTTCCGCGGGGCTGGGAAACCAGAAGGGCCCACGCATTCAGGCCATTCTGCGCAAGCTCTGGTCCGAGCATGGGGACTTCGACCTTGGCTTCCTGGGTCAGATGTCCACGGAAGAGGCTGAAGCCTGGCTAACCGACATCAAGGGCATCGGCCACAAGACCGCCTCGATCCTTCTCCTGTTCAACTTCCAGCGTCCGACTTTCCCGGTGGATACGCATGTCAGCCGGGTGAGCAAAAGGCTGGGCGTGGTCCCGCCTAAAGCCAACACCCGACAGATACGTGCCATTTGGGAGACCCTGGTACGACCTGAGTGGTACTACCCCCTGCACTTGAACCTGATCCGTCACGGTCGGGAAGTATGTAAGGCCCGGAACCCGCGTTGTGGGGAGTGCGTCTTGCAGGAAAAGTGCGACTTTTACCAGGGGCATGATTCGTGGGAGGAACCACAACATGGCTGATCATTTGCATCCAAATGGGAACATGGGGCGACGTGTCCTGCGCATGGCGCCCTTCCTCTTCATGCTGATCTTTGTGTTAATCGGGGCCAGTGCCTGCGCGCCCTGGCTCATCTACGCGACTCCCGGCGCCACTCCACTCCCTTATCCGGCAGGGACGCGAGGACGGGTAAGGGAGCAGGTGGCGTCTCCAGCGCTTCGGCGTACGTCCCCTATGGTGACCTCTACACCCACGTCGACCTCGACGCCAACGTCCACGCCCACGCCCACACTCAGCCCCACGCCAACGCCCACACTGACCCCTACATCCACTTTCACCCCGACAGCAACGCCGACACCCACCCTGACGCCTTCCGCGGCAGGAGGCTTTCCCACGCCCGCCGCCCTTCGCCTGGTGATCACGGACCAGGACGCTATGCAGCTCTTGACGAAGGGGGCCGGGCAGGGAGTCGAATACCTCCACGCCTCGGTCCACTTCCGCGCCGATGGCCGTCTGGAAGCGCGTGCAGACAAGGTCCATTACGGCTTCATCACCATTCACAACTTATACGTGGTAGGCCGTGTGAATGTGGCTGACTGCCGGGCCCGGTTCGTTGTGGAGGAGGTGAAGCCCGGCGGCCTGGTTACAGCGTTCATCCCTTCCGCCGTGAATCAGGCCCTGCAGGAGTACAGTCGTGGCTATTGCGTAGAGGATGTGACCATTCGGCAGGGGAAGATGGTCGTCACGGTGCGTCCTGAGTAAAGCGGGGCGCGTATCGCCAGACCAGGTAACCGGCCAGGGCCTGCCAGGCGCGCGCTCGCACCCGTTCCCATAAGGAGGATGCCCGGCGCATCTGACGCAAGCGTTCGTCCAGGTGAGCCACGTACTCTCGCGGCGTCCACCCCGGTTGGAGTGTGACGCCTATCCATTGTCCCAGCCAGAGCAACTGAGCATAGGCCCGGGCCGGAGCAGGCACCCGCCACAGCCAGTAGAGCCACCAGCTCGCTGTTATCAGCAGGATCAATCCGAACAGGCGGGAGGCCCAAAGGGCAATCGTCCACAGATGCACGGTCCGCCAATGGGACCGGGCCCAGGCGCGAAACGTCGCCAGGGTATGACGCCACTCCACGGGCGAACGGGCTGATTGGGCCCCCGGCGTTCCCCGATAGGTGAAAACCGGGCGTGAGGCCGTCGGCTCGAAGGGTACCCAACCGTAGGAAGGGAAGTACACCTCAGGCCAGGAGTGGGCATCCTCGCCGGTGACACGGTAGATACCCGCCGCCTCGTCCCACCGCCCTTGGGCGTATCCTATGACGAACCGTGTGGGCAGGCCCACCGACCGGGCCATGACCACAAAGGCACTGGCGTAGTAATCACAGTAACCACGGCGCAAGTCGAAAAGGAACCAGTCCACCAGGTCCCGGTTCTTCGGCGGCAGAGGTACGTCCAACGAATAAGGATACTGGCGCAGCGCGGATTCCAGGGCTCGAGCTTTGTCATAAGGTGTGACCGCATTTTGCGTGATTTCCCGGGCCAGGGCCTTGACCCGTTCAGGTACGGTGGGTGGAAGGAGGAGATAGTGCTTGGCTACCCACAGAGGGATGGCCGTGCCCGCACCCCGCAGTTGTCCTTCCGTCGCTACATTGATGGCGCCCAGCGCCACATAAGTGCGGGTCGAACCGGACAGGCGCATGCCTACCAGGTCCTTGTGGTCGTAGACGAGGGCCTGCGCTGGCCGGTCCACGGCCAGAGGGATGCCCACGGCGTAGACATCTCGCGTGGGACGATGCCACTTCAGCGTGTGCCAGGCCTGGATACGTGCATTGCCGACGGGGCCTTGCCAGGCTTCCCCCGCGTCCAGGTGGACTTCCTGCCAGGGCGATTGCACCCACCCGCGCGAGGTGTAGACATCATACGCCCGTCCGTACCAGTAACCCGGAGGCAAGCGCGTGTCCCCGCGCGGGCGGGCGGTAAACACCTCTTCTTTCAGTTGACGGGGGGTGCTGCCCAACTTGTGGCTGCGTGGCAACGCGGGCTCTCCCCCATACCCCAGTGGAGAACGCGCGGGCCGGCTCACGTCGGGGAAGAGTCGAGAGGTTTCCTCCTCCACCCGCTGCCAGGGACGGGCGATGTGTGCCCAAATGCCCGCGTAGAGCTGCGGGGAGGTCAAGGCGGGCACAACGGGGGAAATCAAAAGGACGGCCAATGCTAATCCTCCGGCCATCATGCCGAAGTCCCATCGCAACTGATCGGAAAAATCGACACGGCGCTCATCCCAGCCGTGTTCCAAATCGACATAATGAACGGCCACAGCAGTCAGTGTCCCCAAGGCCATAAGTCCGACCACCCAGGAGAGACCGCTGCCGGCCCAGTACATGTTCCAGGCGGCGATGAACAGGCCGGCCATCGCGGCCAGCAGCCCATCCTTCCGGCGCAGAAGGGCCCACACTTGCCACCACACGGCCAGGTAGAGCAAGAGGGCCAGCAACGTGAGCAAAGCCACCCGCCCACTGCGCACCTGGCCGCCGGACACTCCCTGCATCCAGTAGAGCAATTCACCGTTGTACTGGGCCGCGCGCAGGTCCAGCACTTGCAAAAAACTCCCCCATGCCCGAGCCGGGGCTCCCTGTTTGCCGCCGGAAAGCGCCCACACCAGCACGTTGGCCAGGACATTGAGCCACAGGTCGGTCGGGGGGAGCACGTGGCCCACGGTCATCAGCAGCAGCGGGTAGGGAAGTAAAAGTGCGAACGGTACCAGGGTCCATCTCCGCCAGCGCATGGCGATCCAGCGGACGAGCAGAGCTGCCAGCAGGGCGAAGGAAACGAGCGCGTCCGAATGGCGCACCCAGCCCGTGTCCACGAGGGCCCATGCGGGGGCCGCGGCCATTCCCATGGACAACACCCACACCGCCCAGCCCTCCGCCGGTTGGAACTGGCGCATCATCCAGCGGATGGCCCGCCAGAACCATTTGCTCATGGCCGACCCTCCCCGGCATTCACCGTTAAACCTCTTCTTCCACTTCCACCTCGATCACTCGCCCTGTGGCCGGCAGCACTTTCAGAACTTTGCGCTTGCGCCGGATCTTGAGCACGACTTCGAAGGGGAAATCGCGAGTGATGACCAACATGGGCACATCGATGCGGGCCAACAAGGCTCGGAGGACCGAGCCGGCATTCGCGCGCGCCGGATCGGGCGTCTCCATGAACGTGCTGCCGTCGAGCCAGATGACACTCGCCGCCAGGCCACGCTGGTGAGCCTCGGCCAGACGAGCCACCCAGTCCGTTTGCCAGGAGGGCGTGAAGATAACCAGGGTGCGCCCTTGTCCGAACGTGGGCACCATTTGCTGTAAGAGGTCGGCGAGGGACGTGTGAGGCGCGCTGTGGGCGCGTGCCAAGTAGCCCATTAGCGTCCACAGGTGGCCCGTACCGGCCTGAGGGGCGACGAACGCAGGGTGTTCGCCCGCAAAAGTCAGCCCCACGCGGCGCCCTTCCGTCAGCATGCGGGCAGCCAGGGATGCAGCCAGGATGACGGCATATTCCTCAGTGGACCGAGCCCCCTTGCCCGCCTGCACGCGCGCGTCCAGGTCCAGGATGAGCCAGAGGTCACCGCTGGGTTCCATGTCGAAGAGGCGAGACATGAGCGCGCCCCGGTGTGCCGTCTGTCGCCAGTGGATGCGATGCAGGGTGTCGCCGGCATGGTATGGGCGGATGCCGGACGCGCTGATGTCTTCCGTCGGGCTGGGATGCCATTCCCGCGCCTGGCCGCGAGCCATCCCCCGCGGCAGGGGAATCTCGGGCAGGCGCACGATTCGAGGGTAGATGAGGACAGTGCGTTCAACGGGGAAGTGCCAGTACACGTTGAAGATCCCCAGGGGGTCGCCGGAGATAGCCTCCCACGGGCCTAAGTGGAACAAGCCTCGCCGTTCACACCGCCCCTGTGTTTGCCAGCCCCTGTGCCCGTGGGCGTCGACCGCTTCTACCCGGTCAGCCCGGTATCCGGGCACATTGGAGTGATCCACGATTTCCACCCAGAGCAGGGGGAAAGGGGAGAGATTTTCGATTTCGAAGTCTTCAACCACTTGATCGCCCACGACCATAATGCCCTGGCGCACTCGACGTGCCCAGACCACACCACGGGCCAGTTGTCGGACCCAGATGTAACTCAACGCCGGCAAGAGAACCAGGGGGACGATGATAGCCCACCAGACGCGGGCGGGCATGGCCAGGGCGAGGAGAAGCCAAAATCCCACGGCCCAAAGCAGCCAACGCCGTTGCCATCGAATTTCTGCGGTCGGCATAAGGGCTCTTCCCGGAGGACACGAGTATTCTTCCGTCGGACTTATTATGCGCCTCTTGAGGAGATGCTGACAAGTGCGAGGAACCTTTGCCGGCGCGCCCGGTTCCCAACGCAATATGCCCACAGTCCGACCTCTGCCGTGAGCTCATTCATCTCGTGCAAGGACGGCGCAGCCCAGGCCAGCATACCGGAGCGCGTTGACAGCCTGGACGCGTTGATTTACAATGGGCTGACGTGCCCGGCTCGTTGCTTGCCGGGCATGATCGGATCGAACTCGGAAATGCCCATGTCGGTTCAAGAGGATGCAACCGTCGTTTTGTCCTACGGGGCGTGGCGCAGAATTCTTTTTCTAATGCTGAGGATGGGAGGGGTCAGGGGCCCAACCGATTTCTCACCATCTCCAGGATCTTATTTGGATACGGACATAGACATCCTATTTCCCACTGAGGGTGGAGAGGCAAGGAGGCGCGGATGCGAGCGTACACACCAGATGCCATTCGCAATGTCGTACTGGTCGGCCACAGCAGTTCGGGGAAGACGTCCCTCGCCGAGGTTATGTTGTTCGATGCCGGGGTGACGAACCGCATTGGCCGTGTAGAGGAGGGAAACACCGTTTCTGATTATTTCCCCGAGGAGATTCGGCGCACCATTTCCATCTACACGGCCTTGTTGCCCTTTGAGTGGCATGGCACGAAGGTCAATGTTCTGGATACGCCCGGATACCCTGATTTCATCGGTGAGGTCAAAGGGGCCTTGCGCGTCGGGGATGTGGGACTTCTCCTGGTGGACGCGGTGAGCGGCGTCGAGGTGGGGACGGAGCTGGTCTGGTCCTACATGGACGAGCGTTCCATGCCGCGAGCCATTCTGGTGAACAAAATGAACCGGGAGAACGCAGATTTTCAGCGAGCCATGGAGAACATCCGGGCGGCGTTTCCGGGCATGATCGTTCCCCTGCACATGCCCATTGGCGCGGGGGAGGGCTTCCAGGGAGTCATCGACCTGGTGGCCCAGAAGGCTTACATCGGTCCTCAAGCCAAGCCCGCGGAAATCCCGGCGGAATATGCGGATGAGGTGGAGGAACGCCGCCTGGAAATCATCGAAGCCGCGGCCGAAGTGGATGACGAGCTGATCACTAAATATTTGGAAGGCGAAGAGCTGACCGTGGAAGAGGTTCAACGGGGGCTGCGCATGGGCATTGCCCAGGGGCAGATCATACCTGTGCTCATCTCCGCAGCCGTTGCAGAGATCGGCGTGACCGCGGTCATGGATGCAATTGTGAGTTACTTCCCCAGCCCGATGGACATGCCTCCCGAGCCGGCTATTGACGGGCAAACACAAGAGGAAATCGATTTGGCTCCTGCCCCAGATGGGCCGTTAGCGGCCTTTGTGTTCAAGACGGTAGCCGACCCTTATGTGGGCAAGATTTCCTACTTTCGCGTGTACTCGGGCACACTGGCATCCGATTCCCGAGTCTGGAACAGCCGGGCTCAGACGGAAGAGCGCGTCAGTCAGCTTTTCTTCCCACGAGGTAAAGAGCACATCAACACCGATCGCATCCTGGCTGGAGACATTGGAGCCGTGGCAAAACTGGCCAACACGTTGACGAATGACACATTGTGTGCTCGCAATCATTCCTTGCAGCTTAAACCGATTGCTTATCCCAGCCCCCTATTCTCGGTCGCCGTGCATCCGAAGACCAAGCAGGACGCGGGCAAACTGACCACGGCCCTGAGCCGCTTGCAGGAGGAAGACCCAACGCTGCAGTGGCGCTATGAGCCCAGCACCAAGGAGACCATCCTCTCCGGCATGGGGGATGTGCACATCGATGTGGCCGTGCGCTACCTCAAAGAGCGCTTTGGCGTGGACGTGGAAGTGACCCTGCCCAAGGTCCCCTATCGGGAAACAGTGACCCGTTCGGCCAGTGGACAGTATCGCCACAAGAAGCAGACGGGCGGCGCCGGCCAGTTCGCGGAGGTCCACATGGAGCTGAAACCCTTGCCTCGGGGTAAGGGCTTCGAGTATGACACCAGCCGCGTGTTCGGTGGTGCCATCTCCAGCTCTTTCTTCCCCTCCATCGAAAAGGGCATCAAGGCGGCGATGGAAGAGGGACCGCTCGCCGGGTATCCGGTGGTGGACGTGCGGGCCGAAGTATACGACGGCAAGGAACATCCGGTGGACTCTAAGGACATCGCTTTCCAGATTGCCGGACGCGAGGTCTTCAAGAAAGTATTCCTCCAGGCCGGCCCGGCACTGTTGGAACCCATCATGAAGGTGGAAATTATGGTGCCGGATGATTATGTGGGTGACATCATCGGCGACTTGAACACTCGCCGGGCGGTGGTGCAGGGCATGAGCCAGGAACGGGGTAAATCGGTCATCAAGGCGCTGGTGCCCCTGGCGGAAATGCAGCGATACGCGACGGACTTGCGGTCCATCACCCAGGGCCGCGGGGTCTTTCGCATGGAGTTTTCCCATTACGAGATCGTGCCCGAGCACATCGCCCAGAAAATTATCGAAGAGACGAAACGGGAGAAGGAGCAGAGCAAGTAGCGCTCTCCGTTGGGCGTAAGATCAGGTCGGGTGCGAGTTAGAGGGAGAGGGGCGGCCGCGAGCCGCCCCCTATGGTTCTGTCGATTCCTCCAAACGGGTACGAGCACTGTCTTCAGCGTTCTGACTCTGCCTGATTGGCCGTGATGGTAAGGAGGGCCAATGTGGGTCCCGTGAGCGAATGACCGGTCGACCTTATGCTTTCCACACCTTTGATGGGTCCACCATCGAGAGAAGGTCGACCACGCGCACGTTGAGGCGAGGATGGCGCAAGTCAGGGGCAATGTCCGCCAGGGGCACGAGCACGAAGGCGCGTTCGTGCAGCCGAGGATGAGGGATCACCAGATCAGGCGTGTCCAGACAGATGTGATCGTAGAAGAGAATATCCAGATCGATGACCCGGGGGCCATAGCGCACGTTGGGCACTCGGCCCAGAGCACGTTCCAGTTTTTTCAACGCTGCCAACAAGTCGTGAGGCGCGAGCCCCGTCTGCCCGCTGAGCACGCCATTGAGGAAGTTGGGTTGGTCCGTGTAGCCCCACGGGGCTGTCTCATAGACCGGGCTCACCATATCGATGTGGACAAAAGCCCGCATCGATTCGATGGCCCGGCTCAGGTTCTGCCAGCGGTGCCCCAGGTTTGTCCCCAGGGCGACGTAAACTCGGTTCACCTCACTTTGCTCGGTCCAGCCAGACGTCTATAGCCGCAAATAGAGCGTCGATATCCTCCGGCGTGGTCTCCCCCATATGAGCGATGCGAAATGTCTTGCCCTTCAGGTTGCCGTAGCCGTTGGAGAGGACCATACCTTGTTCCTTCAAATAGTTGTTGAGCGCATTCACGTCGATTCCCCGAGTGTTTGCCACGCAAGTGACCGTTTGAGATTCGTAGCCGGCCTCAGCGAAAAGCTTGAATCCTCGCTCGCGTGCCCAGGTCCGGGCCTTCTCCGCCATACGGGCATGGCGGGCAAAGCGGTTCTCCAGCCCCTCCGCGAACATGATGTCCAGTTGTCGGTCCAGCGCCCAGAACAAAGAGATGGCGGGGGTGGCCGGCGTGGCGTTGCGCTGCAAGTATTTTTCCAGGATGAGGAAATCGAAGTACCAGCCCCGACCTTCCACCTCTTTGGCTCTGGCCAACACACGGTCGCTCACCGCGGCCAGGGCCAGCCCGGGCGGCAGGGCCAACGCTTTCTGGGAGGAGGTCAGCGTCACGTCCAACCCCCACTCGTCCACCGGGATTTTGATGCCGCTGAAGGAGGAAACCGCGTCCACGAAGATGAGCGTCTCAGGTGCGACCTCTCGCACGGCACGGGCGATCTCCCCTACCGGGCTCATCACACCGGTGCTGGTCTCATTGTGCACGACTGTGACCGCGTCGAAGGGACCGTATTTTTCAATGGCCTCCACCACCTGTTCGGGCTTCACGGCCTGCCCCCAGGGGATGTCCACTCGAACAACGTCCTTGCCACAGCCGACCGCGACATCGTGCCAGCGTTGGGAGAAGGCGCCGTTGACCATGGCCAAAACGCGCCGGCGCACGCCGTTGCGAATGGCGGCTTCTTGCAGACCGGTGCCGGAAGAGGCGGTGATGTATACCCGATGTTCGGTGAGGAAGAGGCGGCGCACTTTCTCTTGAACCCGGGAGAAAAGAGCCTCAAAGGTATCGGTGCGGTGACCGATCATGGGGTGGGTTTGTTCGGCCAGAACTTCCTGACGCACATTGGTGGGTCCGGGGATGAAGAGCTTCGGAAACATCATGGGCCTGTCCTCCTTGCCAGTTGTCTGACAATATGCTTGAATTGTAGCACAAGACGTGAGCATCTCCAATTTGGATGCCCATCAAGAGGTGGGTTCATCTTCCCCCGGGAGGCTCTTGTGAGGTTCCAGTCGAATGGGAAAAGCTATAAAGAAGGTGGTGCCTTTCCCCATCCCCTCACTTTCCGCCCAAATGCGCCCTCCATGCAACTCCACAATGTCGCGGCACAGGGCCAGGCCGATACCCAACCCCTCAAAACGCCGTCGCAGTCCGCTATCCACCTGGTAGAAACGTTCGAATATCTTGTCCAACTTGTCGGGTGGAATCCCAACTCCTTCGTCACGGACCCCTATCACTACATTTTCTGCTTCCTGTCGGACAAGGATGCGGATTGTACTTCCTGCAGGGGAGAATTTCATCGCGTTGTGTAGGAGGTTGTCCATTACCTGGCGCAGCAATTGCGGATCGGCCTGGATGGTGGGCAAGGGGGAGGTGGTTTCCAGAACCAAATGGAATTTCTTTCCTTGTGTGGTCTGTTTCCATTCCCGTACCAGGGCTTTCAGCCAGCGGGTGAGGATGATGGGTTGGCGTTGCAGGATTTCTCCCTGGATAGTGCGCATGAGCAAGAGTCGATTGATCATGAATTCCAGGCGTTCCACGCTATTGGTCATCACCTGGAGCGCTTGTTGTTGATCCTCGGAAAGTTCTCCCAACATCCCTTCTCGCAAGAGGTCAATGTAGCCCTTAAGCAGAGTCAAGGGGGTGCGCAGTTCGTGGGACACATTTTGCAGAACGGTGTCTTTGACTTGTAAGGCCTCTTCGAGGCGTGTGTTCACCTCTTGCAAGCGCGAGATAAGCAGCAGTCGTTCTGCCAATGTGCCAACTTCTCGGCCTACCGTGCTCAGAAAGACGATCTCTCCCTCTGTCCAGGGGCGAGGCTGGAAGCAGGCCACGCCCAGACCGCCGAGACATCGGTCTTCGGCCATGATAGGGACGCCCAGGAGGCCGCGCAACTTGAATGGCTTCATGGCCTGGATGGCCCATCGGTACAGATCTGGAGAAAGGGCATCGTGGAAAATATCTGAGATGACGACAGCTTCTTCCAAGGAGAGCTCTGTCTCCCGGGCGGCTCGTGTACAGACCTCAGCAATGTCGACTTTGACCCCGCGCACAACCTTTTCCCCACCCACCCAGACGGCACCTGCCTCGACGCTCAAGGCTGCGATGACGCCGTCCAGCACAACATCGAGCAGGGCAGGTAAATCGTGCGCGTGTGCAGCCGACGTCAGGATGTCGCGCAGGCTTTCCTGATAGGCAAGCAACCGTTCGGAACGGCGAAGGGCTTCCTTGAGAGGCGAGATGTCCTCCAACGAGAGAACGGCTAACCGCGTGGGTGGGGCGGGGAGGGGAACGCTCGCGGCCCAAAAGGTGTGACGTGGAGAGGTTGCGTCGTTTGTCAATGTCAGAGACACTTCTTCCCGGTGGAAGGTCTGTCCTTTGTGGAGCGTGTCGGACACCAGACGCCGAACCGCGCATTCTCCGCAATGGAGGCTGAAACCGCACCCTCTCGGATCCTCTTGGGCGTGAATGCAGTGCAGCACGTCCCCGAGCCGATTGCCGTACAAGGCCTGCCGCGGCAGGCCGGTAAAATCAGAGACGGCCTGGTTGGCGTGGTGCAGGCGACGGTCCCCATCTACGACCATCATCAGGACGGGGGTGGCGTCCAAGACCGCTGCCAGCTCAGCCGCGTTGCGCCGGGCTTCCTCTTGTGCCCGGTAGCGCTCGCTGACGTCGATGGTGGCTTCAATCATGTAGGGGATGGATCCGTCGCTCAGGCGCACCGGATAAGCGTGGATCTCCATGAAATGCTGCTCCCCGTCAGGGTCGTAGTGGACGTGTTCAACCATGGTAGGCTTGCCTGTATCGCGTACCTGGGAGAGCGGGCAAGGGTGTTCCGGGTCATTACAAGGGGTTTGGCGGTGATGGGTAAGTTGGTAGCACGGGGCGCCCTCCGTCCGGCTCTCTACTCCGGCTGCACGATTTGCCAGAACGACGCTGTAATCCTCCACATCGATGATGTAGAAGGGGTACGGCAATGCGTCTAACACGCTGAGCAGCAGGCGATTGAGCACATCCAAACCTCGCGAAGCAGGCATTCGGTTCCCTCCTTTGGGACCGATAGATGTTCACGGACTTGTGGGGCATTGCTACGGCTGGCCGTTTTCCGGCATAACACGTTTCCACCGCAATTGAGGGTATTCTATTCGGTTCTACCGACGGGTGCAAACGAACTTGCCCTTAGGGAATCATTCCGTCCAGATTTTCACCCAGTCCTCCTGTCCAAAAGGTGGGGAATAGACCAGCCCCAAGCGGCTATATACCTCCGGCGGGATGCCGATGTCGGTCAGGAAGAGCGTTGCATCGATGGAGTCAAGGGCGGGCTTGGGCAAGGCTAACGTCAGCACCCGTTGGGCGTGAACGACCGGGCCCGCAGTGGTTGCCCCTGTCGTCTTCAGGCCCGAGGGCACGTCCAGGGAGAGGATGGGAGCACGGGAACGATTACAAGCACGAATGAGGGTGGCTACCTGAGGGCGAGGTGTGCCCCGCAGACCATAGCCGATGAGCGCGTCTACAATGACCGACGCATTGTGTAGAATGGGCTCCACTTCCTCCTGGGGAACGGGTGTGAAGCCGGCCATATCCAGAATGTGCCACTGATGTCGGGCCAATGAGTGCAGCGCCTCGGGAGGGCGATCGAGCACGACGCGCACAGCGACGTCATGATTGTGCAGATGGCGCGCACAGCAGAGTCCGCCGCCGCCATTGTTGCCCCCACCGGCCAGAATGACCACGGGACCCTTGGTCGGGCGTCTGAGCATCAACGCGTGTTTGGCCAGGGCTCGTCCGGCATTTTCCATCATTTGCAGGATGTCCAGGCCAAACACTTCCACCGCGACCCGGTCCACCTCTCGCATGGTTTCTGCGTCCACTGTGGGCACGGCAATCCCCGTCTCACTTTGGAATATCATGTTTTTGCCTCCTCGAAAAATGAAAAATAAGTGGCCTGGAGATGGATGATACGAATGCCCGATTGCGTAAAACAGCCCCTGATGTTACTCTACCCCCAACTTGGGGGTATACAAGGGGGCGATATGGAAGACGCTGTCCGTCGGCATCTGCGCTGGAACCTGACGGTCAACATTATCGAAGGGGCGTTTTTCTGGATCGGCCAGGCATTCTACTCCTTCCAGACGGTGCTTCCTCTTTTCCTCAGTAAACTCAGTGATAGCCCTTTTGCCCTGGGTATTCTGGCGACCATTGGTAGCAGTGGTTGGCTCCTGCCCCAGCTTTTCACCGCCAGGTGGGTTCAGCGTACGCCTGTCAAAAAGAACATTGTTGTCCGCGTCGGTTTTTTCAGCGAACGGTTGCCGTTGGTCATGCTTGCGCTCATCGCCTGGCTTGTGGTGCCCTTCTCCCGTCCTCTGGCCCTTTGGTTGACCCTGCTTACCGCGGCCTGGGCTGCGTATGGCTCTGGCCTCATTGCTATTGCCTGGCAGTCCATGGTGGCCAAAATTATCCCTCAGGAGATGCGCGGGCGCTTTTTGGGAACCGCCAGCGCATTGGGCATGGTGGGAGGCACGCTGGCGGCCAGTCTGGTCACTTACATCCTCAATGCCCGCGTTTTCCCCGAGAATTTTGCCCTTTCCTTCGCGCTGGGGGCCACAGCGGGACTCCTTTCCTGGTTTTTCCTCTCCCTTACACGAGAGGAGGCAGATGAGATTCCAGTTGAGGAGGTCCAACGATCCCTTTGGCGGGAGATCCCCCGCATCCTCCAGGTTGATGCCGATTTCACCCGTTATTTGGTCGCCAGGATGTTCATGGTTGCTGGCAGCATGGGCACCGGATTCCTTGCCGTCTACGCGGTGGAACGCTGGCACCTCAGCGATGGGCAGGCGGGGGTGTTTAGCGGGGTGACCATGGGAGCCCAGTTCTTAGCCTACCTGCTTCTCGGTATCTGGGCGGACAAGCGAGGCCATACATGCGTGCTGGCCATCGGCGCTGTGGCCACAGGAGGGGCCTTTGCTCTGGCCGCGTTTACGCCCACGCCGGTGCTGGTCTATCCTGCTTTCGCCGGTCTGGGGGTCGCTCAGGCCGCGTACATTGTATCCGGCATGATGATCGTGCCGGAGTTCGCACCGTCGGAGCAGCTTCCCCTTTACTTCGGCCTTGCCAGTACCCTGCCGGGCATCATCTCCATGCTCTCACCCTTGATAGCGGCAACCCTCACCACTCTTTGGGGCTACCGGACCATGTTCATCATCTCGGCGCTGCTGGGTCTTGCAGCAGCCCTCCTCTTTTATGCCTGGGTCGTGGATCCCCGTCGCCTGGCCCAGGGTGGGCCGATCAGCAATAAGGCCTGACGAGCTGTGTCGGACACTCCCAACGCGTGGGGTCGTCCCCTATTCCCATCCTGCATCTCACTCATCCACTTACAAACGGATCTCCCTCCTCGGCGAGACGATCCAGGATAGCTTTGGTCTCCTCCTCATTCTTACCGGCGATACGGCGCACAATGCATCCGGCCTCTCGTAATCGTTGTTCGACGTCAGATGAAACGCCCAAAGGGCCGCCGACGATGGTCACCTTTTGGGCGTGCGAGGCGTCGTCGGGCAAAAAGCCCAGGGTCGGCCTGTAGCGGGCTACGTAATTGATGCTGTTGAGCCAATCCTGCCGTGCCCATGTATCTCCCTTTTGCCAGAAGAGTAAATAATGGTAAAGGGGCTGGGCCGGAGGGTCCAGTTTACCCGCAAGCACGCGCCGCACCCGTCCCAAGAGCATATCGTGCCAGCGGAATCCTCCCAACCATTCGTCGCCGGGACAACTGGTGTGTCCTTCGTTATGAGGGAATTCCCGATGACCTTTCACGTGCTCTACGGGGATCTTGAGCATTTGAGTCAGCCAAGCAATCAGGTGGGCGGCGGCCTGTACCTGGGCCGGTGTTGGCAAGGCCTGCGTGAAATCTCCGGCCACGCAGATCCCCACCGTGTAGGCGTTATTCATGAACACGTGGTTACTCATAGTGGTCAGACGGTTGGTTTGGTAAATGGTGCCGTCGGGCATGATGTAGAAATGGTACCCGATGCCCGGCCAACCGTGGTGCTCCACATGATAGCGAGCAATGGCTTCGACGGGGACGTTGGGAGGAGCGGCGCTATGATGGACCGCGATGTAGGTGATGTCGCTGAGGGAGCGCGTGGGATAAGAAGCCCCCTCCTTTTTGGGTAAGCTATCCACCACGTCCTGGATGTCCGGTTTGGGCACACGGCCGGACGAGGTACCAGGTCGCGGTGCAGGCTGACTTCCGTGGGGAGCGCTGCCTTCCAGTTGCTGTAGTAAGGATTGCAGGCGGTCGAGGGCGGCGCGCATTTCCCCCAGTTGTTCGTGGGCCTGGGCCAGTTGGGCCTGAAGGGCAGCGTTGCTTTGCTTTTGAGTTTCCAGTTCGGCCAGGAGTTGGTCGCGGGTTTGCTGTTGCTTGTCGACTTCGTCGCGCAGCGCGGTGAGAACCGCGTTGATTTCCTCGGTGTCCACCACCGGACCGGGCACAGAAACGGGGACAAGCAACTGTTTCACCCGGCTGACCAGGCTATCCCGCCAGCGCTGCCCCTGTCGCCAGTTGCGCCCAGGCGACTCGGTAACGACAAAATCACTGGTCCCCTTGATGGCTTCGGTGTCCAGGAGAAATCTTTGTAAAAGCCAGGCCGTCAATTTGGCTGCTGAGGCGAGCTGGTCCTTGTTGGGTACCCCTTGGTTGAAGTTGCCCGCGACGGCCACACGAATACCTTTGACATAGTCCTCTCGTTTGGAGACCACATCCTCCAGAGGTTCGGTTTGGTAGATGGTGCCGTCCAGGTCGATGTAGTAATGGTAAGCAATGCCCGGCCAGTGTTCCCGATGTTTCTGAGCGATGAGTTTGATGGGAACGGGTTTATCAATGGCCGTGTGGTCGAAAACCACATAACGGATGTCGTTCAGGTTGCGCTTGATCATCTTGTCCGGGTCGCGTGGGAGCTGGTCGACAATATCCACGATGTTCGGCTTGGGCACAACGGCCTGCCCCCTCGACTGCAGGCGTTTCAGCAAGTCTCTGACCTTGGCCCGCAGGTCCAGCAGCTCCTGCCCAATAAGCTTAAGCCTCACTTTCCCCTTTTCGTATTCTTCCATGGCAACTCGTTGCCAATACTGGCTGCGCATGCCGTTCTCAATGATGACATCGGTCACTGGGTAGCCGGTAATGTCAAGACCATGGGCGTAGAAGAAGTCGAGGAAAGGCTGTTCGACCGTCTTCCCCGTTTCAGGGAAGGTGCGAATGGATTTTTCCGTAACGAGGACCTCGACCTCCACGTCAAGGGGGGGGCTGCCCACATCGGTGAACCACTGACGACCCTCCTCGACCAGGTCCCAGCGGAGGGTGTAACGCCCTGGAAGGGGGGGCGGGACCACAGGCGCGGGGGTAATGGTCACCGTCTCACCGGGGTCGACGGGCTTGGGCAATTCCGTGCGCAGATCCCTGTCCGCGGCCACTGGCTTCCCGTCGACGTCAAACCAGTGATAGCCGAGCCGCACGCGATGGGCCCCGCTATTAGGCCAGGTCACTGTACCGGCATTGCGGATGACAAAAGAAGCGTTAGCGCCGATGCCCACGGGGATCGGGGAGGGGACATTGCTGGTGAGCCATTCGGCCTTGAGGACGCGGGGCGGCCGTTCCCGGCGGGGCACCTCAGCCACCGCCGCGGCCACGGGCAAAATTTCTCCCGATTCTTTGCGCCAGGCAAAAGGTGCCCAGCGAGGGTCGGGCGAGGAGAGAATGAAGGCGCTGGCCGAGCGTACATAGGGGTAGCTTTGGAGCAAGGTGTAATATTCGCGATACTCATCTGCCAAATGTTGGGGAGACACACCCGGGGTGGAGTCCCCGAACTCTGTAATCTCAATGGGCTTGTCCGGGAACATTTCATGGTAAAGGCGGAAGCGTAATCCCCATTCGGGATGACGCATGTTGTCGAATTGCCAGTAGATGTGCACTCCCAGCCAGTCGGAAGCGTTGATGGCCGGGCGACAAATTTGCAGCCAGGCTCGATCCCGGTGGGGCACATCGTATACGGCCAGGCCCGGAAAGCCAAATTGGGCCCATGGTGCGAGCTGGCGTAAGCGCTGCAGGACCTGAAGGTACCAGTCTCGGAAGTCGCGAGCGTACTTGTCGTCGGCTCCCCAGCCTTCGATACCAGTCGCATGGTTGGGCTCGTTGTGAATTTCAAACTTAACGGCCCAAGGACGTAACTGGTTGATACGGGTGATCATCTTCTCCACAAACTGCTGGGGTGAAGGATGACGTCCTTTCCCCATGCGTTCATCGTACAGACGGACGATGAACTCCATTTTGGGATTAACTTTGCGAGCCTGCTGAAATACGTCGTCCTGATTGAGCGTCATCATCTTCAGAGTTTCGATCTTGGCGATGCGCAGGACGTCGTAATCGGTGGACTCGAAGAGCGGTGTGTTTCGGGCGTGGACGCCCACACGGGCACGTGTCATGGTATTCCCCCAACAATGTCAGCTTCGTGGATGATGGGAACAAATTCGATTTACGGCCCCCATTATACATAAAAATGCCTAACCTCACAACCAAATCCCGGGAACTTTTGCAGGGCGGCCCTCTTCGCAGTGGCCTAACGGGCGAACAAAGGACGGACGAGGTTTCATTGGCCCTGAATGAGTCAGGCATTAGAATGGCCCATCTTCTCGGCGCTGTAAAACGTGATCCTGCACCCACCGTTGAGGGAGTTGAGGGGCCCGGCCATGTTCTGGAGATGCGCGGTTTTGGAAGGTCCCTAGTACCGCGGTACTAGGGAAGTGAGCCCCGAACACCCCGAAGGTACTATTGACAAGGTGAAGCTCTCATTCTATGATGAAGGCAAAGTGAACAGGTGTAGAGGCCCCGAAAAGGCAAACCTGGGGAAACCCAGGGGCGCAAAGCCACGGGTCTACGGTGTAGTGCACTATGATGGCCGGGCTGCCGAAGGGCAATGGAGGAGCACCCGCTCGGGTGTTCTCTTTGTCATTTGGCTGCCCATAAACTGGCAGCTTTTTTGTTAATGTGCGATACTTTATTCCTCTGCACATGTGAAAAAGGAGGTCCGATCATGCGTCGTCTACTTACCCTGGTCCTGCTGGTTGCCGTTCTCCTGGGCGCATTTGCTATTCCCGCAAATGCCAGTTTACGGTTTTGCTCGACATGTGATCCAGATCCCATTTTCAACGTCGGCGGTCACCAGGTCAGCGTCCTTATCCAACTGTCCCTGGACGATCCCCCTGAGAATGTCTCGGCTCTCCCCCCTGTCCTGACCGTGCTGTTTGCCCCACGAGGGACCGACCCGTACGTGCAGGCTATCCTCGGGGCCTTTCCGGAGCGTGCGTTTGCCTTTGAGTGGTGGCGACACGACGTGGGCATTTTCGTGCGTGTTCCGGCCCTGACGGGATTCGAGGCCATGCGCGTGACCGTGTCTGTCGATGGGCGCCAGGTGCGGCAGGTAGAAACCCGATCTCGTTTCATGTTTCTGCGAATTCCCTGGTCGGACGGACATGGCGGACACGACGATTAGAGACGAAGAAGCAGGATTGGAAACCGCCCTTACAAACGGGAAAAGAGCATGTCAGTGAGTTCGTGCAGGCAATAGAACTCCGTGGAATTCGCGACACGTTGGATCGCCCAACCGGCGTGTCCCGTGCAGAGCGTGACGGTCGAGCAGGCGAATTTATGAAAGCTTACGGACCTGTTGGTTGACCCGGTCCACCACTTTGGAAATATCGGTCTTTGGCACTCGCATTGTCTCGCCAAAGGGGGCGAGGAGATTGTCTCTGCCTGCTTGTCGGGAGGATACCTGGACACCGGGGGGCCTACAGCGCCCTTTACTATGGGACGAAGTAAAGTCGTGAACGTCAACCTCTTCGATGGTGGCCAGTTTGCCTGGCTCGCTCGGGTTCTTACATCGAGGCACTCCTGACGATGTGGAAGGCGGCAACGAGCACTCTTGCGGGGATGGAGAGTCGGTAGGGAGTTGTCGAGGAGCGACTGTTTCCGAGTAACGTTCGTTGTTTGGGTTGGGGGGAGGTGTTCAGGGGCCGCCAGACAAAGGTTGGCGGTGGGGGATGTGGGAAGGGAGGGGGCGTCTGCCTTCTCAAGGGCGATGTTCTCTCCCTTCCCCACGAACGCGTGTTACACCTGCTACTAACGGTTGAGGTGAGGAGAAGGCGCGGTGTCGGACGAAGAACAGGCCATTTCGTCTCGCGCACAGTGGCACAGCACATTATTGTTTGTCCTGGCGTTGGGGGTCAGTATCGGCGGGCTCATAGTTCTGCCGGGCTGGACTACTTACCTGACTCCCGAACGAACCCTCCTGGCCCTGACGATCACACTGCTCATCGCCTTTGCCGAACGTTTCCCCCTGCAGATTTCCGCCAAGGTGAAGGTGGTCGTCGATACCAGCCTGATCTATGCGGCCCTCCTTCTTTTTCCGCCACCATTGGCAGCAACGATTGTAGGGGTAGGGGGGATTCTGGGAAATCTGGTCAACCGTACACCTTTCCTGGATATGAAGATTAACGTTGGAGCAGCGGTTACCGGCATCACGATGGGCCAGGGGGCGTACTTGCTGGCAGGAGGCCATATTCCCCCCGTCCTTAGCGGTTGGAGAAACTTCGGAGCATTGGTTACAGCTGCCGTTGTGGATGCCCTTACCGATAGGGCCATTGTTGCTATGGCCCTGGCCTTTTATCTGAACACCTCAGTACGGTCGACGTTTACCAGTCTGCTGGAAGGGGCCCTCAAGGAAGAGGTCGCCCTCTATCTCCTCGGTTTGCTCACCGTCATGGTCGTTCAGGTTCACGCCTGGGGACTGCTTCTTACAGCCATTCCCATCGCCCTGGTCTATCTGTCTCTCCGCAATAATTTGCGTTTGCAAGTGGTGACTCGGGATGCGGTGGAAAAGATGGCGGATGTCATCGACCGGCGAGACCCGTACACCGCCGGCCATTCGATTCGGGTCTCCGACCTGGCCATGCGCATCGCCGTCGAGATGGGGTTACCCTGGGACGAGGTCGAGACGATTCGCGCGGCAGCCCGGGTGCACGATTTGGGCAAAATCGAGATCGATAGCGTGGTCTTGAACAAACCGGGGCGTTTGGACGATAGGGAGTGGGAGTTGATGCGCCGGCATCCTATCGTGGGGGCAGAGATCATCGCTCGTTTCCCCGAGTTTGCCCGGGGTGCCGATTATATTCGCTACCATCATGAACGGTGGGATGGTAAAGGATATCCCTATGGCCTCCGGGGTGAGGAGATTCCTCTGGGGGCGCGTGTGATCGCCGTTGCAGATGCCTACGACGCCATGGCCACAACTCGACCCTATCGACACGCCTTGTCCCTTGACGTGGTTATGGGGGAGCTCAAGAAGGGGGCAGGCGTCCAGTGGGATCCCCACGTTGTAGCCGCGTTCCTTCGGATTCTGGGAGAAAGAAAAATCGGTCCGGGCGAGGAGGCTTCACGGGTGACCGCGTAAAGCACGCACGTTCGTTTGTCAAATTTGTTTCGGCAAATCGAACGGGTGGGCGAAAATCCTCCTTTTGCCCACCCGCAATTGTACAGTGTCGCTCTGGTGGCCACTGAGCAAAAATCATGCCACCCTTCTATCTGACGGGTCCCGCCCTGTTACCATCGATAACGAACGGTATAGCGAATGGTTTCCTCCCCACCTGCCGGAACAGTTACATCGAAATAGACCGTGTGGGCGTCTGCCTTGATGTACTTGTGGGATGCCTGAGTGATCTCCCATTCGGCAGCACGGAACATGGGTTCAACGACCCGCACGGTTACGGCCTCCTTCTTGTGGTTGCGGAGCACGATCTTGTAGGACTCCTCCAACGCTCGAGGCCCCAGCTTAGTGAAGTCTGTCTGGGTGCGCTCGCCCACGATGTCGAAAGCGCGGCCCACACGCAGTTTCACCGTCTCACTGACGGGAGTATGCCCAATCTGGGCTTCCCCAATGAGCAAGGGGGCCCCGTCCACGTCCTTTTTGTACATCCGTACCACACCCGCTGGCAAGGGCTGGTTTAGTCCACTCTCCTTCCCTGTCTTGAACTCCACGTACACGTCGGGATTCCCTTTGGCCTTGCTGCCGAATTCCGGGTTCGATACAACGCCACCCGTGTAGGCCATGCGGACGAGGTTCAGGATGTAACGCTTGGTCGCAGGAACTCCACTGACACTAATGAACTCGATCTGTTTGGTTTGGTTGTTGAGCAACGTGACAGGACGTTTAACCTCGTACAAGTGATATTCGAAGAACCCGCGTTCTTGTACCTGGGGCGACGGTTGGGCCGGCTGTGTGACTTTCAGCACTCCCCGGCTCACGGTAGGACGTTGCGGCTGCACTCGGGCGATCTCGCCGGCGACGAGTTTCAACTTGGCATCCCTGAAGCTCCCACCTGAACGATTATCTACCGTCACCCAGCCGTTGAGATCTAAGGCATCCTCTTTCGGGGAAAGCAAGACCACATAGTTGGCATGCCAGTTCATCCCCGATGTGAGATAAGCCAGCTCGACCTGATGGGTCCCCGCCTTTTCAGCCTGGACCAGCCACTCGAGGGTCGGACGGGTTATGAGCCCTTCAGGGAGCTTTGCCAGCTCAAACTTCTGGATCCGGTCTCGCTTGAGGATGGTGATGCCGCCGTGCCCGTTCCGCAGGATAATGTCCCCTTGAGCACTGAGCAACGTGCCCACGTACACGCTCCCGTCCTGGGTTGTGATGCGCACTTCCCGGTCCACGTACTTATTCAACACCTTCAGTGTGTTGACCAGGTCATACTCAAAATTCTGCTCCAGGACGATCGTGTGTTCCGGGTCCGTCAGACTGGCGAAGTGCAGGCTCGTGGGGTCGATCTGGGCGGGCACATCTGTGACGCGTACCGCGTTGACCCCCTCCTTGAGGTCGATAGACCGCATTTCCTTAATCAGGGCAATGTCGCTGTTATATACAGTAACCTCTGGACCTGTGGCTTCAGCAGCCACAGGGGCTGTTCTAGGCCGATTAAGGGCCCAACCGGCCGCGACAACGGCCAGGATGATCAGTACGCTTAGAACGAGTCGACGTTTCATGGCTTCTTCTCCTACGAATTCAATAACCAATGGGACAACAAAGTACACTCGGGTTAGACGTTGGCCTTAAGTCCTCTCTTGTTCGACATCACGCTCACCTTGATGACGCCACAATCCGTCGGTAGGTTCCACCGCGGACGAGGTGACGGATGAGCCATCATCGTCGAATCACCAGAATCAACCGTGGGGCTGCATCATCTACAGGATCGAGGTCGTAAGATCCGTACATGGCTTCCAGCTTCAGACCGGCTCGTTCTATCAACAGGCGAGCTTCTCCCGGCCATAAATAGCGCAGACGAAAAGGAGCTACAGTCCGCTCCAGCCGCTTGTCCTCATGCACCACATCGTAAATGTAGGTCACATCGATGGTCTGCGCCGTTGGGGAATGCACTGCGCTCTGGAATTTCATGATGACGGTACCCGACTCTTCACCTGGCCAGGCCTTGACTAACTCCACACGACCGTCCGCTGCCAGCAATGTCTCCATAGTCGGGTTGAAGAGGTCAATGATGAGCAGGCCGTCCGGGCGCAAGTGGTCGCGCAACCGTTCCAGGACCCCCAGTTGCTCCTCCTGCGTGCTGTGGTGCATAAAGGAGTTGGCCGCGTACAGGATGAGTGCGAACGTCCGTTTCAGGGCCAGGTATTTCACATCCGACTGAATGAGGGAGACGCGATTCTCGAGTCCTGCCTCTCTCACCCGGGCGCGGGCCCGTCTCAGCATGGCCGCGGCGATGTCCACACCGGTCACGTGGTGACCCGCCCGGGCCAGAGGCAACAGAACCCGTCCGGTCCCGCAGCCGGCCTCCAGGACAGGATCCCCCACCCGGTGGGCAAAGTTCACGTAGAGGTCGATATCCTCCTCATAGTTGCCGAAATCGGAATCGTAAAACGGGGCGAAGAGGTTGAAGTCCTCCCTCATGGCGTCTCCACCGATTCCGGCTTCACCACTTGGATGACCTCTCCCATGATGGATGTGTCGTATCCTCCCAGGGCCTCGACCGCGCTGCGGAAGCGATCGGAGTGGATGACGTCCAGCACGGGGGCCAGCACATCGCTCTCGTAGTACTCGAGTGGAACGACGAGATCGTAGCGCTCTCGGAACAAGGGGATGAAGTCCAGCCCCAGGGCTCGTGCGGCCGCCAGAATGCCCAACCCCGCGTCCGCGGCTCCGCCTTTGACTGCAGCGGCGACGGCCAGGTGAGTGTACTCCATGCGCGAATAGCCCTTGATCCGGCGCGGGTTGATGCCCCGCTTCTTGAGCTCGTAGTCTAACAACACCCGAGTGCCTGCCCCTCGTTGTCGGTTCACGAAAATAACATCCTCCCGGGTCAGATCCTCCAGACCGGTGATGTGCTTGGGATTGCCGGGCGGGACGATGAGTCCCTGGTCCCGGTAGACAAATCCGAGGACAACCACGTCCCGGTCGGGGACATAGCGACGGATGTAAGAGATATTGTATTCTCCCGTCTTCTCATCCAAGAGATGGGAGCCGACTATGTGAGCCTCGTCCCGCTGCAACGCCATCAGCCCACTCAGGCTGCCCACATTCGTGGAGATAAGGCGGATGCCCTTCTGCTCCCGTTGCAGAGCGTCCTTGAGCAGATCGATCGTAAGGTCGTGACTGCCCGTCATCACCACTGTACGGTCCAAGAGGTGCGGAGGCACGTGCAATTCCACATCCACCATCTGGCTCGCGTGCACTCCTTCGGAGAAGCGCGGGATGAGCACGACGCCGTCGGCCAGGACCAGGGACATGATCACCGACGACCCGCGCTTCAGAGGGGTGGCCACGACTCGGTTTCCGACTCGTCCCAAGGACACGCGTAGAAATTCGTCTGCTCCCATGGAAGAGAGCACCTTGCGTGTCATGACGGCCGTCGTGTGCGGGCGCGGCGGTGGCTCCAGGCCTTGCATTTTGTAAAGGACAGGACGTGCGAACAGGTCGAAGGAGAGGGTGGCCGCCACGGGAAAGCCGGGTGCGCCCAGGATGGGTTTGCCGCGAGCAGAGCCAAGGACGATGGGATGACCAGGACGAATGGCTACGCCATGCGCGTAGAGCTCCCCCAGGTCAGCAACCACACGGGCCGTGTAGTCCTCCGACCCCGCGGATGACCCTGCATTGATGATGACCATGTCGAACTCATCCAGAGCCCTGTCCACCGCCTCGCGAATCAGTTCATAATCGTCGGGCAGGGCCTCCAGCCGGGTGGGAAGACCGCCGCATTCTTCCACCAGCGCGGCCAGTGTCAGGGAATTGAACTCGATGATATCCCCAGGATGCAGAGGGGCGCCTGGGGGAACCAGTTCTGTACCTGTCGGCTGAATAGCCACTCGTGGCCGACGGCGAACGATGACGCTTTCATGACCGGCACCGGCGATCGCTCCCACATCTTGAGGGCGCAACTTGTGGTTCGTGGGCACAATGAGCTGACTGATCACGATGTCTTCCCCCATCAGGCGTACGTTTTTCCAGGGGGCGATGGGTTGGATGATCTCGATGGTCGTGGGGGGGACGTCATCGCCCTCCTCCCGCACCAAGTTGACATGCTCGCGCATGAGAACGGCGTTCTTCCCTTGGGGGAGCGGGTCGCCTGTGTCCACGTAAACGGCTTGCTTGCCCAGGCGCAGGCGTTTGGGCGATGTCTCCGTGGCTCCTACAGTCTCCTCGGCCACCACGGCATAACCATCCACCGCGGAGGCGTGGTAGTGAGGTTCCGAGAGTTTGGCCCACACCGGGGCCGCGGTCACACGTCCAGCGGCCTCCCACAAAGGCACCCGTTCTCCTGTGAGGGGCTCTAGGGCGCCAATGGCTTGAAGCCCTTGCCACCAGCGTTTCCTGGCTTCATCCAACGCGATGTCGTGCAGGTAAGGGGTTTCGTGCATCGGTCCTCCTGTTGATTATGAGGAGCTATTGGTTTGCTGCAATTGGACGTACAAACATGCTTCCCCCACCTCGTGAATCCTCCCTCGGTAGGCATTCTGATTATACTCTGCTCGTGTCGGAAAACACAACAGCGATGGCACGTGCCGTGTCGCCTTTCGCTCCCCGGTTTCCTTTGCCTGCTCGTTCGCACATGTGGTACATTCCAACTCATCGAGGCCTCATTGTGAGGGAATTTATGAACGAGTATCTGGCTCTGGCATTTTCCTTGGGACTGGCCTCCGGACTGACGCCGGGCCCTCTCTTAACCTATACCATCGTGGCCACCTTGCGCGGCGGCTGGAAGGCGGGGGTCAGCGTGGGGATTGCTCCGTTGATCACGGACGTGCCCATCATTCTCTTTTCCTTGCTGGTATTGCACTTCTTGCCCTTGGGAGGGCTGCGCCTGCTGGGTTTTGTGGGCGGCTTGTTCGTTATCTACCTGGGCATGGAAACGGCGCGCAGCGCTGGGCAGGTGGAGGATATCCGCCTGGATGACAGCTTGAGCGCCCGGCAAGAGATGGGACGGGGCGTGTTGGTGAACTTTCTGAATCCTAATCCGTATCTGTTCTGGGGAACAGTGGGGGGGCCGTTGCTGCTCCAGGCGTACCGGCAAACGGCATGGAACGCTGTCCTATTCCTGGTTACCTTTTATAGCCTGCTGGTCGGAGCACATATTGGCCTGGCCGCACTCATCCATCGTCAGCGGAACCTCTTACGCGGTGTCTGGTACAAGCGTACACTATGGGTGTTGGGAGCGGCCCTCGTGATGATCGGTGCCCGCTTGCTTTGGCAGCAGGTGGGATAGCATGAGAGGTCTCTTTATCTGCCACAAGTCGATATCGGAGCCATGTCTTTAATCGTAGCTACAGACATCAGCAAGTACTATGGCGGTCAAGATGTTTTCGATCATCTAACGGTTCGTGTGGAACCGGGGGATCGCATCGGCCTGGTCGGACCCAACGGTGAAGGGAAAACCACGCTTGTCCGTATCCTGGCGGGGCTGGAAGAGCCCATCGGAGGGCGCGTGGAACGTCGTCGAAAGTTGCGCATCGGCTACCTGCCACAGGACCCTCCGGACCTGGGAGATGGGACTCTGTGGGATTTCATGTTAGAGGCTGTGGGGGATCTACGGCGGGTCGAAGCCCGACTGGCCGAGTTGGCGGAGGCCATGATGGATGGTGATGCTGACACGATGGCCGCCTACAGTGCTCTGCAGGAGGAATTCGAGCGTCGGGGCGGGTATACGTACGAAGCACGCATCCGGGCCGTGCTCAACGGGCTGGGCTTCCGTTCAGACCAGCACACCATGCCGGTGAGCCATTTCAGCGGCGGTCAGCGAACCCGCGCCTTGCTTGCCCGTCTGCTCGTGGAAGAGCCCGATTTACTCCTGCTGGATGAGCCTACCAACCACCTGGACATTGAAGCCCTGGAGTGGTTGGAAAACTGGTTGCAGGACTTTAAGGGAAGCATGGTCATCATTGCCCATGATCGTTATTTTCTGGACAGTGTGACCAACCGCATTTGGGAGCTCGCCTTTGGCAAGCTGGAGACCTACCGGGGCAATTACAGCGCGTATCTGCGTCAGCGAGAGGAACGCTTCCGCCAGCGGATGAAGTTGTGGGAACAGCAGCAGGAGTTCATCCGCCGGACAGAGGAGTTTATCCGGCGCAACATGGCCGGACAACGTACCAAGGAAGCTCAGGGGCGACGCACGCGCTTGCAACGTTTTTTGGAGACGGAAGCGATTGAACGGCCGCGGCAACACCGGCACATTCGCGTGCGCATTGTGCCCCGCTTGCGGAGTGGTGACCTGGTCTTGCAAACACGCGACCTGGTCATCGGCTATCACCCGGACCGACCGTTGGCGACCATGCCGGATGTGACGGTCCGGCGAGGAGAGCGGGTTGCCATTGTCGGGCCCAACGGCGTGGGCAAGACAACCCTCATGCGCACCCTTCTTGGGGAACTGGAGCCGCTGGCCGGGGTTGTGCGGCGGGGGGCGGGCGTTCGCTTTGGGTACATTTCCCAGACTCATGCCGATCTGGACCCCGATGCCACCGTGCTCGACACCCTGCTCGCGGCCCGGAAGGGCATAGAGGTGGAAGAAGCCCGCACTTTGTTGGGGAGCTTCCTCTTCCACGGGGACGAGGTCTACAAGCGCGTGCGGGATTTGAGCGGAGGCCAGAGGACGCGAGTCATTCTGGCGCGATTGAGCATCCAGCGCCCGAACACCTTGCTCTTGGATGAGCCCACCAATCACCTGGATATTCCTTCCCAGGAAATTCTCCAGGAGGTGTTGGCGGATTTTCCCGGCACGGTGCTTTTTGTCAGCCATGATCGATATCTCATCCAGACGCTGGCTACCCAGATCTGGACCCTGGCCGGAGGACGAGTGCATCTCATTCAGGGGTCATGGGCCGATTACTTGCGCTGGCGGGCCGAGCAGGCCGAAAGTGCCCGGGAACGTCGCGAGAAGTCCCCTTCAGAGGCGTGGGAACAAGGCAAGCAGGCACGACGGGAACGTAAGCGCCGGCAGCAACTGTTGGCCCGCCACGCCGAGCTGGAGGAGACCATCCATCGCCTGGAAGAGCGCTTGGCCGCCCTGGGAGAGGCCCTGGGCCAGGCGGGAGAAGCGCAGGACCTGGAACAGTTGCAGCGGTTGGGAGAGGAGTATCAGGCGGTGGAACGCCGTTTGGAACAGGTGTGGACCGAGTGGGAAATGTTGGCCGAACAGGTAGAATGAGGGAGGAGAATGAGGGAGGAGAATGTACGCCGGAAAGTATATCATCGGAGTCACGGGTCCTATTGGGGCCGGAAAGTCAACAGTATTGTCCATCCTGCGCGAGCTGGGTGCGGAGGTCATCGATGCGGACAAAGTGGCTCATGAGGTGATGGAACCCAGTGGCGCGGCCTATAAGGCCGTCATTTCCCTCTTTGGCACGGATGTTCTGCAACCAGATGGGCGTATCGACCGGGCACGCCTGGCCCGGATTGTGTTCAACGACCCGGAGGCGCTCAAACGACTGGAGGCCGCTGTTCATCCCGCGGTGTTTGAAGAGGTCAAGCGCCGGGTGGCCCTGAGCCAGAAGCCCGTTGTCGCGCTGGAGGCCATTAAGTTGCTGGAAGCCGGACTTAGTATTACACTTTGTGATGAAGTGTGGGTCGTGGTCGTAGATGAAGATGTACAAATACAGCGCCTGCGGGAGCGAGGCATGTCCGAGCCGGAGGTCCGACGCCGCCTGGCGGCTCAATTGCCCCGCTCGCAGTATGAGCGTCGGGCAGATGTGGTCATTGACAACAGCGGGAACAAGGGGGCGTTGCGCCGACAGGTGGAAGTGGCCTGGGCTCGTGTGAGGAAAAAAGTTGGCTCTGCTTAGCGCGCCGTAACGCGGGCAGCTCCGTTTTCCGGAACGGAGGCGCTTCAACACACCGGAAGAACGCGAGGTGTGAACGATGAGCACATTGAAACGGTGGTGGGAGACGCACCCGAATTTGGTCTCCTGGGCTATTCTCTCAGTGGGGATGTTGGTAATACTGTTCTGGTCGGCTCACCACGTGGATTTCACCCTTTCCCAGTGGGCAGCGCTGATCGTAGCGACAATCTTGCTGGCCGGCCTAAGCGTGTGGATTATCAGTTGGGAGGACGAGGACGAGGAAGAGACGGGACACGATGGCAGCCAAGCGTGATTACTACGAGGTCCTAGGCGTTTCTCGCGAGGCCAGTACGGAGGAGATTAAACGCGCCTATCGACGCCTGGCGCGGCAGTATCATCCTGACGTCAACAAAGAGCCGGACGCGGAGGAGCGCTTCAAGGAGATCAACGAAGCCTACGAAATTCTCAGCGATCCCCAAAAGCGGGCTTATTACGACCGCTTTGGCCACACCCCCCGCACAGGAGGCATGCCGGGCGGAGATAATTTTGGCGGCTTTGGCGGTTTTGGTCCTGACTTCGCCGATCTCCTGGAAGAGTTCTTCGGCTTTGGTACCGGTCGGCGCTCTCGGGGGGGACCGGAGCGCGGCCAGGATGTGCAGGTAGATGTCACTTTGACCTTCGAAGAGGCCGTGTTTGGCACCGAGAAGACCCTGGAGATCCCCCGCTGGGAACCGTGTCCTGTGTGCCATGGGACCGGGGCTGAACCGGGAACCCGTCCCGTGACCTGTCCTCAATGCGGAGGGACGGGGGAGGTGCGCCAGGTTCGTCAATCCTTCCTGGGGCGTTTCGTCACAGTCACCACCTGCCCGCGCTGTAACGGCACAGGGACAGTGATTCCCACGCCATGCCATGAGTGCGGTGGGCGCAAGGTCGTGCGTCGAACGCGCCCGGTGGCGATTAAGATCCCGCCGGGGGTGGACGAAGGCACCCTGGTGCGACTTTCAGGGGAGGGAGAGCTGGGCCGTCAGGGAGGGCCACCGGGCGACCTTTACGTGCGCGTACACGTAAAATCTCACCCGCTTTTTCGGCGTGAGGGCAAGACAATTCTTCTAGAAGTTCCTATCAACGTGGCCCAGGCTGCGCTTGGGGATGAGATCGAAATCCCGACTATCGATGGAGATGCCGTTTCCCTGACTATTCCGGCCGGCACACAGCACGGGAAGACGTTCCGCATTCGGAACAAAGGGGTCCCGGATATGCATCGACCCGGACGCCGGGGGGACATGCTCGTCACCGTGCGCGTGGTCATCCCCAAAAACCTCACTTCCGAGCAAAAGGCATTGTTTCACCGACTTGGGGAAGCCTTGGGTAAGGCCCCTTCCCCTGACGAACGCAACTTTCTGGAGAAGATGTTGGATGCCATTGGGGACGCGTTGAATCTGGAGTAATCAACTTACTGGATGCGGGGTTCGATGACGTGGGCCCCGATAACTGCCAGTCGAGCCTGCAGTGCTTGAAGCATGCCCTCGTCTCGATAGATTCCCACAATGGCTCCGCCGGACCCGGCAAACTTGGCCGACGCACCACATCCACGGGCGGCCTCCACCATGTTGACCTGCCAATCGGGCAGGCGGTAGATGCGGCGCCGAAGGTCAAAATTTTGGTCGATGAGTCGGTGCAAGCGTTCTTCATCTCCGTTCAGGAGGGCCAATCGCCCTTCTTTTGCCAACGCTGCGATTTCGGCCATTGTCTCCACCACCAGAGGCTCGCCCCAGTCGAAGCGTTGGCGAATGTTGTTGTGGAAGACCTCTGTGGGTTCGCTCAGCCGGGTGTGGTAAGCGACATACAGGTTCGGGAGCACGGGCAGATGTAGGGGTTCATAGTGGTAATAGGGGAGGCCGGCCTGCACTCGCTCGTGCTCGTGGGCGAAATCCATGTATACTACGCCTTCATAGCACTGAACCACCCGGTCTTGCAGTCCCCCGGCAATGTTCAACTCTTTCTCCACCGAGAGCACAAAGCTGGGTTGAATGGGCAGAGGCATCTCTACGTTGTAGAACTCGAGGAGCGCTCGTAAGGTGGCGGTGATAATGGCGCTGGACCCGGCCAATCCCACCTGGCGAGGGATGTTCGTGGCATAGCGAATAGAGAAATTCTTCTCGGGCAGGCGGATTCCTTCGTGCTCGCAATAATCGACGAAGCGCTTGATCGTGGCCTTGATGAGGCGAATGCCGCCGTAGTAACCATGCAAGGCAACGTCCTGGGCCAGGTCGTATACGGAACGAAAGCGAGCCCGGTCCTGCCGCGTCTGTACGATTTCCACCGTATCCCATTCGTAAAGAACCACCTCGGCAGAGAAATTGCGCAAGATGAACGAAATGGTCTTGCCATGATATCCATCAGAAGGATTCCCCAGCAGGCCGGCGCGAGCGTAGGCGCGTTTATGGATGATGCGCATGGATCAACTCCTCCAGGAAGGATCGCAGTCCCTGACCGTATTTCTCGTCGGCCAGGGCGAATTCTACGAAGGCCCGGAAGTAGGAAGGGAAATTGCCGATGTCGTATCGTTTCTCCCCGGGCCTGAGGCGCACACCGTAGACGCTGCCTCCTTCTTGCAAGAGTAAGCGGACGGCATCCGTGAGCTGGATTTCGTCTCCAGCTCCGAAGTCGGTCCTCTCCAGTGTTTCGAAGATGACGGGGCTAAACACGTAACGGGCGGCAATAGCCAGGTTGCTGGGGGCCCCCTCAGGTCGGGGTTTCTCTATAACATCTCGCAAAGGAAAGACGTCTCCCTCGTAAGCCGGGGCCGCAATGCCATACTTGTCCACGTCTTTCTGAGAAACCTCTTCAAACGCAATGACGCCATCAGCGCCGGTCTCGACGAATACGTCCTTCATGCGGTGAATGATGTCGCTTTGGGCGTTGAGGCCGATGATGGAATCGCCCAGGGCAACGACGAAGGGGCGGTTGCCCACAAAGTGTCTACCCTGGAGTACGGCATGTCCCAGGCCCAACTGACGACGCTGGCGGGTGTAAAAGTATTGCGTGGCGGCGCCTTCAAACTCCAGCTCAGCCAGGAGATCTTCTTTGCCGCGCTCGCGCAACATCTGAATCAGAGCGTGGTCTGTGTCGAAATGGTTCTCGATAGAGTCTTTCCCTGGCCCGGTGATGAAAAGAATTTGACGGATGCCCATACGGGTGAGTTCTTCCACCACGTATTGGACAACGGGTCTGCGTCCTACGGGGAGCATTTCCTTGGGCTGCGATTTGGTAGCGGGCAGGAGACGGGTGCCCAGCCCAGCAACGGGCACGATGGCGACATCGATATCAGAAGCGTTCATGGGTGACTCCGGGACTGTGGTCATTCATCTTGCTTACTGCGAACGCTTTGAATTATAGAGAAGGACGAGAGGAGAGGAAATTTTGGGAGCAGAATGGGATGAGGCTCTGGAGTGACGTTTGCACCCAGGGGCGGGGTGGGCTATAATAGGGCCGCGCAAGAGAGTATGAGGCGGGTAGCGAAACGTGGGAGTGGACATAAATTCGTGATAGCTGATCTCCTCATCGGGACAAAATGATGGCCACCGAGATACTTACGCCACCGGTTCCAGTCAACATGGAAGCAGAAGAGGCTGTGTTGGGCGCGCTCCTCATCGATCCCAATGCGATCCTACGTGTAGCCCCGCGTCTGCGGCCGGAGGATTTTTATGTCGAACGTCATGCCTGGGTGTACGAGGCCATCATCAACCTGCAGGAGCGCGGTGAGGCCATCGACGTGCTCACGTTGGCTGAGCAATTGCGCCGGGAGGGACACCTGGAGGATGTGGGGGGCCTGGGCTTCCTTGCGGCCTTGGCGGGCCGGGTTCCTACCTCTATCCACGTGGAGTATTATGCCGAACTGGTCGAGCGCACCGCACTTCTGCGCCGTCTGATCGAGGCCGCGACGGAGATCGCCCGCATGGCCCATCGGGGCGAGGGGGACGTCTCCGAGATCATCGACCAGGCAGAACAGCTCATCTTTGCCATCAATGCGGAGCGCGAGCACCGTGATCTGCGGCATCTTAGCGGTGTGATGTCCTCCGTCCTTGACCGCCTGGAGGAGATTCAGGCCGGCGGCGAGGATATTTTGGGAGTCCCTACCGGGCTGCGGGACCTGGACGCACTTCTGGGAGGACTGCAGCGGTCCGACCTGATCATTTTGGCCGCTCGGCCCGGTGTGGGTAAGACCTCCCTGGCCCTGACCATTGCTCTCAACGCTGTCCTGCGCTATCAAAAACATGTGGCCTTCTTCAGTCTGGAAATGTCCGCGGAGCAACTGGCGTTGCGGCTGCTGTCCATGGTCTCCCAAATCGACGCTCAACGCCTCCACTTGGGCCGGTTGGACGACCGGGCGTGGCAGAAACTCCTCGAGGCAGCGGCCACTCTGGCCGAGACAGATTTCTACATCGACGACACGCCCAGCGCCACAGTGATGGAGGTTCGTTCCAAAGCCCGTCGTCTGCACGCGGAGGTCCGTGTGGACCTCATCATTGTGGACTACCTACAGCTCATGCAAGGGGGGCTGCGTTCGGAAAATCGGGTCCAGGAGATTTCCCACATCTCCCGTTCGTTGAAAGCCCTGGCTCGAGAGATGAACGTCCCTGTATTGGCCCTCTCTCAGTTGTCCCGTGGGGTGGAACAGCGGCAGAACAAGCGGCCCATTCTGTCCGACTTGCGGGAGAGTGGCTCTTTGGAACAGGACGCCGATGTGGTGATGTTTCTCTATCGGGACGACTATTACAATGAGGATTCGCCCAAACCTAACATTGCTGAGATTCGCGTGGCCAAACATCGCCATGGGCCTACGGACAATGTGGAAGCCTATTTCGACAAGGCCCATACTCGGTTCTCCGACTTCCAACGTCAATCCGAACCCATTGAGTATGCATGAGCCCTTGGCTCAGGTTGAAAGGAAATGAGCAGAGTGGACACGTTTTCGGGCTTTGACGGTGAGGAGGCGGTCGCGGTTCCTGTTCAGTTTTTCAGCGAACTGCTGCCCGCAATTGAGGATCGGGCAGAATTGCTTGTCACTTTATATGCCCTATGGCTCGCCCATCACGGCGGGGCGGAGCAGCCTTTTTTCCGCCTGGACGACCTGGTCGCGGACGAACGGTTTTATCGATCTCTGGCCGACGCGGAGCGGACACCACAAGAGGCCCTACAAGAGGGAGTGGACCGGGCCGTCGCCCGGGGCACCTTGCTTCGTGCTCGGGCCCGGAAGGCCCCGGATGCTCCTGAGGAAGACTGGTATTGTCTCAACACGACGGCTAACCGGGTGCGTCTGAGGGCATTGGCAAGCGGAGAGCGTGAAACGGTGTCCGCCTGGGCCGTGGACTGGGGCGAGAGCATTCCTTCATTGCGTCCGGTACGAGCCAACATTTTCACTCTGTACGAGCAGAACATAGGGCTGTTGCAACCACTCCTCGCGGATGAATTGCGTGAAGCAGAGCAAGAATACCCGGCGGAGTGGATCGAGGATGCTTTTCGCATTGCGGCAGAACGGAACGTGCGCCATTGGCGATATGTGCGGGCAATCTTGGAACGCTGGGCTCGCGAGGGGCGAGGGGATGAAAAAACTGGGCGACGTGGTACGCAAGATCCAAAACGATATATCTCGGGACCCTACAGTCACCTCATCAAGCACTGAGGAAACGGGAGATTCCGGCGTTTCTCAAGAGGTGTGTCCCATTTGCGGCGGGAAGGGGTTCTACGTGCTGGATGTTCCCCCCGGGCACCCGGACTTCGGTCGCGCCATCCCCTGCGTGTGCCAGCGT
This sequence comes from uncultured Anaerolineae bacterium, assembly GCA_964487375.1. Taxonomy (GTDB): domain Bacteria; phylum Chloroflexota; class Anaerolineae; order JAADDB01; family JAADDB01; genus JAADDB01. The sequence continues at coordinate 204,066 of CAZAQA010000001.1, forward strand.
GAGGTGTGGCAACGCCGCAGCATTGCCCAACTTCAGCGTATCAGCCATCTCGAGCACCTGCAGGACAAAACGTTCGAGACGTTCTCCTTGCGGGAGGAGAAGCTGCCCTCGTTCCGGGTGGAGAATTTGCGCGCCGCGCTGAACGCGGCGCGGCGTTTCGCGGAGCAGCCCCGCGGGTGGCTGCTCCTTACCGGAGGGTTGGGATGCGGCAAGACCCATCTGGCGGCCGCCATAGCCAACGAACGAATACGGCGGGGAGAACCTGCCCTTTTCATCGTGGTGCCTGATTTGCTTGACTACCTGCGTGCTTCCTTTCAGCCGGGGAGTGGTACGAGCTACGATGAACGGTTCGAGGAGATCCGTGCGGCTCCTCTACTCATTCTGGATGACCTGGGGGCCGAGAGTGCCACCTCCTGGGCTATGGAAAAACTCTACCAGCTCATCAACTTTCGCTACAATGCTCGATTGCCAACCGTGTTCACGACCAACGCGCGTCTCGATCAGATCGAGGAGCGCATCCGATCTCGTTTGCTGGATCATGCACTCACCACCGTGTGCCACCTTCGCGTCCCTGACTATCGGGTTCAGGAGGCCATGCAAAAAGGACCTGAGCTCGATATGCTGCCCTATCTGGGGGACATGACGTTTGCGACCTGGGATGAGCGGACGGGGAGCCTGTCGCGACAGGAGCAAGAGAACTTGGAACGGGCCCTTTCCCTGGCCCAGGCGTATGCGGAGCAGCCTCAAAACTGGCTCGTGTTTGCCGGCCCCTCGGGGTCGGGCAAGACACACCTGGCCGCGGCCATTGCCAACGAGCGGGTCCGGCGGGGGGACGATGTGCTGTTCGTCGTGGTACCCGATCTGCTTGACTACCTGCGGGCGGCATTCAGTCCGGAAAGCCGGACGCCCTACGACCGACGATTTGAAGAGGTCAAACGGGTTCGCGTGTTGGTGCTCGACGACCTGGGTACTGAGAGCGCCACCCCCTGGGCACGGGAGAAACTCTACCAACTCCTCAACTTTCGCTATAATGCCCATCTCCCCACCATCATTACCACATCCAAAGCCGTTGATGAACTGGACGAACGAATTCGTACCCGTATTCTGGATCCCCGGCGATCGGTGGTATTTGGCCTCATTGTTCGGGCCTATCTGGGCGATCCGGAACATGCCAAAAGGCGCAAGCGGAGGAGTACACCACCTCGGAACTCGTAAGACCGGTCGGATATCCATACTCTATCTCGCCCGTGTGGCGGCGTACACTCGGAGGTTCACATGAAACGCGCGTCTCCATTCCTCTTCGGCACGGCCATGTTGGGATTGACGATTGTCTCGGAAGCATTCGGCACATACCTGGTGTTTTACTATGTGGACACGCTGGCCCTGGTCGTGGGCTTGCTCGCCATCGGGCGGACGATTTATGCGGTGTGGGATGCCGTCAACGATCCCCTCTTTGGCTACCTGTCCGACCGAACTCGTTCCCGGTGGGGACGACGGAAACCCTGGCTCCTTTTGGGACTTCCGTTTTTCCTCCTTCTTTTCATCGCCACCTTTAGTGTCCCCGCTCCTTTCCGCAAGGGGATGAAATTGTTTTGGTATTTCTTTATCATTACCTTCTTGTACGAAGGTCTGGCAACGGTGATGTGGGTAAACTATTCTTCTCTCTTTCCTGAGCTATTCCGCTCGGAGGGAGAACGGGCTACAGCGACCACGTACAAGCAGTCAGGCCAGATGGTGGGCCTTATCGTGGGCATCGCACTCACTCCTGTGGTCTATGCCCATTTTGGCTTTACAGGAATGGCCTTGTCATACGCCATCATTGGTGGCCTCCTGCTACTGCCTTTCCTGTTGACCATGGAAGAGGACCTGGAGGTTCAAGCAACGGAACCCCTCCCTCTCATCCCGGCGTTCAAGGAAACTCTGGTCAACCTACCCTTTTGGGTGTTTTCAGCCGCGGGCACGTTGTTGCGATTCGCCATTTCCCTTTTTGCTGTGGGAATGCCCTTCTACGCCCGTTACAGTTTGGGACTGAACGCAGGACAAACGACCTTGCTGTTCGCTGCTGTGTTCGCGGTGGCTTTGCCTATGCTGCCTTTCTGGGGGTGGGTCGCTCGTCGCTATGGGGGCTACCGGGCGTGGACCATTGCCATGCTCATCTTTGCTATTTCAGTGATCCCCCTCTACTTTGGACGCACGCTGATACACGGGTTGATTGCCGGGGCCCTGATAGGGATCGCCTTCGGTGGTGTGCAAATGCTGGGAGAGTTGGTCCTGGCAGAGGTCATCGACCGTGACGTGGAGCGTACGGGCCAGCGCCGTGAGGGCATCTACTACAGTGTAAATGGATTTGTCTCCCGCATCTCCTCTGCATTGCACGGTCTGGTGTTTGTTCTTCTGAGCGTATTGTTTGGATATATTAGTGGTGAGAACCCTGGCCCTCATCCTGACGCCGCGTTTCGCTTCCTTATGAGTGTGGTGCCGTTCGTAACCTTACTGGCCGCCTGGGTGATTGCCCTTCAGTATCCCAAGGCACTGGCTCGTTACACAGGGCGCAGAGCCCCGGCCGCGGTCGTGGGCCGGGAAGACCTGACATGAAAGCTGGGGGGGAGGAAAATTTCCCTCAATTCGCCATCCTGAGGTATACTGGGTTGTAGTTGAATGAAGAGGTGTAGATCTCAACGAGGAGACGCATGTCTGGGACGCGACAAGGAGGCGCGGCCGGCGCCGTTGTGCGCTGGTGGGAACAATGGAATCGGGCATTGCGGGCGTTTAGCACCGAGGCGTTAGGCGTGCACATATTGTGCTTTCGCTCAGGCTACCTTAAGGGCACTCTCACATTGTGAGTGCCCTTTTTTGTTGCCTTCCACTGGAAAGGAGAAGAAACCGTTGTCCGCTGTGGGTGTTTGTACGTTTGGGGCTGAAAAGAAGAAAGACTTCAGCCCGAGTGTGGTGATGTAGCTTATCCCAAGGAGGGCGAATTATGGAGACGGCGAAGACAATGCAAACTAAACCTGTACGACCTTCGGAGTCGCTCAGCGAAGAGCAACTCCTGGAATTCTATTATTACATGGTGCTCAGTCGGAAGCTGGACGAGCGCATGTGGATTCTGAACCGGCAGGGCAAGGCTCCCTTTCATATCTCCGGCATCGGTCATGAGGCTATCCAGGTGGCCCAGGGCTTTGCCATTCGTAAGGGGCACGATTGGTTCTTTCCCCACTATCGAGACATTGCTACCTGTCTCATCCTGGGAGTCACCCCGCGGCAGATGATGTTGGCTCTTATGGGGAAGGAAGGGGATGCGTTCAGCCGTGGGCGGCAGATGCCGGAGCACTTCAGTTACAAGCCTGCTAAGATTGTGACGGTTTCCAGTCCGGTCATGGATCAGGCCCCGCAAGCAGCAGGAGTGGCCTTGGCGTCCAAGCTGCAGAATAAGGATGAGGTGACCGTCGTTGGGTTTGGGGAGGGGGCGACGGCCCAGGGAGACTTCCACGAGGCATTGAACTGGGCCGGCATCCATAAGCTGCCTATCGTTTTTGTCTGCGAGAACAACCAGTATGCCATCTCCGTTCCGGTGGACAAAGAAATGCCAGTCAAAAATGTGGCCGATCGGGCCGTCGCGTATGGTATGCCCGGTGTTGTCGTTGACGGCAATGACGTGCTTTCCTGCTACAACGTGATGGTCGAAGCCGTGGAGCGGGCGCGTCGAGGAGAGGGACCTACCCTGGTGGAAGCTAAGACGTATCGACCCGTCCCTCATTCCACGGCAGATGACGACCGTAGTTATCGCTCCCGTGAGGAGGTCGAAGCCTGGAAGAAGCGCGACCCTATCCTTCTGTATGAAAAGCGGCTCATGGAGAAGGGGTTGTTGACCGAAGAGAAGAAGCGAGAGGTCCTGGACCGCGTGATGAAAGAAGTCGATGATGCGGTGGACTACGCCCTGCACGCACCCTACCCTCCGGTCGAGTCGGCGGCAGAGGGCGTGTACGGCGAATTTCACTTGGTGAAGCGGTCAAGCCTCACACGGTGAGGGACGATGGACGATAGACGATGGACCAGCGCGGTAACGTCTGACACGTCACAGTCATTTACTCGTCACGTTTTACGTAACAGGACGATGAACCATTATGGTGACATCACCCATCATGTTTCAGGAGGGTGTTCCTATGGCAACGAAGACGAACTTACAAGCTGTTCGCGATACACTGATGGAAATCATGGACCATTACGACAACGTCGTCGTCATGGGAGAGGATGTGGGACCACGGGGGGGAGTATTCCAGGCGACCAAAGGACTGTACGAACGCTTTGGCCCGGACCGCGTTATCGACACGCCTTTGGCAGAACTTTCTATCGTTGGCGTAGGTATTGGCATGGCCTTGAATGGGTATCACCCTTTCTGCGAAATTCAGTTCGCTGATTTCATCTATCCAGCGTTCAATCAGATCGTCAATGAGGCAGCCCGTTATCGGTATCGTTCCAACGGCGCCTGGCCGGTGCCCATGGTCATCCGAGCCCCCTACGGTGGCGGTGTCAGCGGCGGGCTCTACCACTCTCAGTCTGTGGAGGCGTTCTTCACCCATGTGCCCGGCCTCTACGTGTTGGCTCCCTCCACGCCCAAGGATATCGTCGGCCTGATGCGCACGGCGGCTCAGGCGCCTGACCCGGTGCTTTTCTTCGAGCATAAGCGCCTCTACGGTCTGGTGAAGGGGGAAGTGCCCGCCGAGTACTATGAAATCCCCTTTGGGGAGGCCGATGTGAAACGGCAGGGGGATGATATCACCGTCATTTCCTACGGTATGGCCCTGCATGAGGCCATCAAGGCCGCGGACAAATTGTCTGATCAGGAGGGGATCGAGGCTGAGGTTATCGACCTGCGCACGCTTAAGCCTTTGGACCTGGATACCATCTACGAGTCTCTGCGCAAGACGGGCAAGATTCTCATCGTGCATGAGGACAACCTGACCGGCGGCTGGGGAGCGGAAATCGCGGCTCGCGTGGCAGAGGACATGTTCGAATGGCTCGACGCACCTGTCATGCGTTTTGCTGGACCAGACGTGCCCGCGGTGCCCTACAGCCCGCCGTTTGAGAAGTGGTTCCTTCCCACCGCGGATAAGATTGAGAAGAAGATGCGCGAATTGGCAGAGTACTAATGCGTAATCCGTCATTCTGAGGCTTGTAGTCGGGATAGACATTATTCAGCCAGACTGACAAGCACCCTATACCTCACGCATTACGCATTGCGAATTATCTACCTAAGAAGGAGGTCATTCCGTGGCAACACTGGTACCTATGCCCCAACTGGGGGAATCGGTCGTTGAAGGGACGATTTCACGCTGGTTGAAGAAAGAAGGGGACCGGGTGGAGAAGCTCGAACCCTTGCTGGAGGTTTCGACCGAGAAGGTGGACACAGAAATTCCAGCCCCCGCGTCCGGGGTGCTGCTGAAAATCGTGGTTCAAGAGGGCGAAACCGTGGACGCAGGCACGGTCATCGCCGTAATCGGCCAACCGGACGAGCAGATCCCGTCTGAGCTTCCCAAGAAAGTGGATCTGCACGCCATTGGCCATCACGAAATTGAAACTACATCTGCTGCAGCGCCTGCGGAAGCGGCTCCTGCTGCAGCGCCTCGGTCCAAAAGGAAACCGTCGAAACCGGAAGAGCGTCGTGGCCCACGGGTGACACCCGTTGTCGCACGTATGGCCGCGGAGTACGGCATCGACCTTTCCAAAGTAAAGGGGACGGGCAAGGGTGGTCGGGTCACGAAGAAGGATCTGGAGGCGTACATCAAACAAATGGAAGCAGCGAAAGCGGCACCCGCGGCTGCCGGAAAGCAAGAAGTGCCGCCCTGGGAGCAGCCGGGTTCGGGACAGCTCTTCCAGCCCTCTACGTGGGAGGAAGAGAAGCCCGCACCTCCACCCGCTGCGCCTCCATCCCCACCTCCGCCACCCTCTCCCGCGCGGGCAGGGGAGGCCGAAGAGGTGGTGCCTCTCTCCCGCATGCGCAAGGCCATCGCCGAGCACATGACCCGCAGCGTGCTCACATCCCCACGCGCGGCCACATTTATGGAAGCCGACCTGTCGCGAGTGTTGGCCCATCGGGAGAACCATAAGCCCGAGTTCGCCCGTCAGGGGGTGCGCCTGACATTGACGCCTTACTTCATCAAGGCCACCATTGCCGGACTGAAAGCAGTGCCTCAGGCGAACGCACTCTTCCGGGATGATGCGATTGTGTTGAAGCGATATTATCATATTGGCATGGCCGTGGCTGTTCCCGATGGTCTGGTCGTGCCCGTCATCCGCAACGCGGATGAGTACAGCCTCTTGGGCCTGGCGCGCAAAGTCAACGAAGTGGCCGAGCGGGCTCGCGCGGGGAAGCTCCTGCCCGATGAGCTGGCGGGAAGTACCTTCAGCATCACCAATCACGGGGTGTTCGGCAGCCTGTTTGGCCTCCCCATCATCAACCAGCCCAATGTGGGCATCCTGGGTTTCGGGGCTATCCAGAAGCGCGTCGTGGTGATTGAGGATGCCATTGCTATCCGGCCGATGATTTATTTGTCTTTCGTGTTTGACCATCGGGTGTTGGACGGGGCAGCAGCGGATGCGTTCCTGGCCGCGGTCAAGAAGACATTGGAGGGGTGGGAAGCCTAACAGGTTACTCGCGACCTGATATTGGCCTTGCTCATGAATCAGACGACCGCATTATCCACGTTTCAGGAGACGGTCGAGCGCTACTATCGACGAAATTTCATCGCGGGGTTAGTGCATGGCGTGTTCTTCCGTGCCTCGATGGCATTGGTGGACACGAACACGGTTCTACCGGCGTTCATCAGCACTCTGACCGGCTCGGAGGTGGCAGTGGGCATGATCGCTGCCTTCATCGGGCTCGGTCAGGTGCTGCCCGAACTCTTTGCCGCCTACTGGGTGGAGGGCAAACCGCGCAAGAAGCCTATCCTGTTGGGCGTGATCACCATTCGTTGGGTTTCATGGGTGGTGCTGGCTTGGCTCACTTATCGTTATGCTCTGGTCGACCCTGCTCTGGTGTCAGCAACCTTCGGCGTGTTGGTCCTGACGTTTTCCCTGGCTGGGGGAGTGGGCACCGTTGTCTACGCCGACGTCTTTGCCCGGGCCATCCCGGCGCAACGGCGTGGGCGCTTCATGGGCACACGTAATCTCCTGGGTTTTGCTCTGGCGATTGCCTCAGGCGCGGTGGTGAAAGCCCTCCTACAAGACCAGGCTCGTTTCCCTTTTCCGTCGAATTATGCCACATTATTCTTGCTCAGTGGGTTGACCCTGGGTGTGGCTTTCAGTGGTTTTGCTCTCATTCAGGAGCCGGTGTACCCCATTCAGCGGCCGGCTCATTCTTGGTCGCACATGATATCCCGTTCGCGGATCTTGCTCGCCTCTAGTCGAGAGTTTCGGCGTTTGTTGACCGCTCAGGCCCTTCTGTTGTCGGGGCTGGCCCTGGCCCCCTTTTTCGTGGTCTATGCTCGACAGGAGTTATCGCTGCCGGCCGGCATGGTGGGGGTCTTCCTCTCCACCCAGATGATCGGCGCGGCGGCCTCCAACCTGCTGTGGGGATGGCTGGGGGATGCGTATGGCAACCGCACGATTACGGTCGGCGTGGCCGCGTCCGGGGCCCTGGCCGCGCTGGTGGCCTTGTTGACGCCCGCGTGGACACCCCAGGTCTACACACTCGTTTTCCTCTTCTTGGGCGGAACCATGAGTGGCATGCGAGTGGGGTATGGGAACATTGTTTTGGAGATGGCGCCGCCGGAGTTGCGGCCCACGTGTGTGGCGCTCAAGGACACCATTTTGATGCCCTTTATGTTGTTGCCGATGGTGGTGGGCGCGTTGATACAACAGATTCCCTATGCGTGGGTTTTCGTCGGCAGTGCATTGCTCATGGGTGGAAGTTTGTTGACGGCGTGGCGTCTGCGTGACCCACGCCTGTACCCAGATGCCATATGCTGGGTGGATGAGTAAGAGGAAGAAGGGAGGATATTGTTGGTCTGTCCATCTCTGCCTCCTGCTCTTTCTCTGGCCGGACATCTTCGCTTATAATCCCTGCAAGGGCACTCGAACACACAAGGGAGGTGTAACGTGGCTGACCGGTATGACGTCGTGGTCATCGGTGGTGGTCCGGGAGGATATGTAGCGGCCATCCGTTCCTCTCAGTTGGGATTGAAAACAGCCCTGGTGGAACGTGAGAACCTGGGAGGTATCTGTCTTAATTGGGGGTGTATTCCCAGCAAGGCCCTCTTGCGCAACGCGGAGTTGGCGCACATTCTCACCAAGCGAGCTAAGGATTTCGGCTTTTCCTTCGACAACGTCCGTCTGGACTATAAAGTGGCGGTCAAACGAAGCCGTCAGGTCAGTAATCGTTTGGTCAAAGGCGTTGAGTTCCTCATGCGGAAGAACAAGATTGACGTTTACCGTGGCACAGGGGAACTGGTGGCTACCGATCAAGTGCAGGTGACCGATAAAGAGGGCAACGTCCAGGTGTTGACCGCGAGTAATGTCATTGTGGCCACGGGCGCTCGCCCTCGTTCTATCCCCGGCGTGGCATTCGACGACAAGCACATTCTCAGCTACCGTCCAGCTATTGTGCAGGACACCCTCCCCCAATCTGTTATCATCATCGGCGCTGGACCCATCGGCATGGAGTTCGGCTATGTGTGGCACAACTATGGCGTTCAGGTGACGATTGTGGAAATGCTACCTCACTTGCTCCCTCTGGAGGACGAAGAAGTCAGTCGGGAGATGGAGAAGGCGTTTCAACGAGAAGGGATTCGTTTCCATACCCACTCGCGTGTGGAATCGGTTGAAGTCGTGGATGAGGGCGTGAAGGTTGTCGTCCGTTCAGGGGAGGAGACGAGCACACTTCAGGCCGAGCAGGTGCTTATGGCCATCGGCGTGCGCCCGAATACGGAGAACTTTGGGCTGGAGCGGGTCGGTGTTCAACTGGATGGGCGCGGTTTCATCGCTGTGGATGCGGGCATGCGCACCAATGTGCCCGGGATTTACGCCATCGGCGATGTGACAGGCAAAACATTGCTGGCGCATGTGGCGTCCGCCCAGGGCATTGTGGCCGCGGAGACCATTGCCGGTGTGGAAACGGTGGAGTTGAACTATGAGATGATGCCGCGCGCGGTGTACTGCCAGCCTCAGGTGGCCTCCTTTGGGCTGACGGAGAAACAGGCCAAGGAGCGCGGCTATGATGTGCGCGTGGGTAAATTCCCCTTCCAGGCCAACGGCAAGGCACTGGGGCTGGGCGAGTCGCGAGGGTTCGTCAAAATCGTTGCCGATGCCAAATACGGCGAAATCCTGGGCGCGCACATGGTCGGTCCCGAGGTGACGGAGCTGCTCCCGGAGTTGACATTGGCTCAGGCGTGGGAACTCACCCCGGAGGAGGTCGCACGCAACGTCCACGCACACCCCACCCTTTCCGAGGTGATCATGGAAGCGGCTCATGCCTGGGGCGGACATGCAATACATATTTAATGGGGAGTGGGGAGTAGGGAGTG
>CAZAQA010000001.1:213686-233489 GCA_964487375.1 uncultured Anaerolineae bacterium
ATGCCTGGGGCGGACATGCAATACATATTTAATGGGGAGTGGGGAGTAGGGAGTGAGGAGTAGGGAGTGGGGAATAGGGAATAGGGAGTGAGGAGGAGCGGAGTAGTACTATTCAACGTAAGGGGAGGAAATATGGGTGCAGGCATTGTCGTGCCGCACGATTATCACATCCACACGACGTTTTCGCCGGACGCGCATCAGACGATGGCGGAAGTGTGTGAGCGGGCCATCGCGCTGGGAATCCCGGAGATTGCCCTGACAGAACATGTGGATTTTGTTCCAGGGGATATCGGCAGTGGCTATTTTCATCCGCAGACCTACTTCGACGAGTTGGGGCGGATACGGGAGCGGTACGGCGACCGTTTGGCCATCCGTGCCGGCGCGGAGATGGGGGAATCTCATCGCTACCCTTACGAGACGGAAGTGCTGATGGACGAATACCCGTTTGATGTTGTCATCGGCTCCCTGCACTGGGTCAGGGACGAGCTGGTACTGAGTCCCGAGTATTTCCGCAAACGAAGTAAAGAGGAGGCGTATCAGGCGTATTTCGAGGAATTGCTGGTCATGGTACGGGTGGGCGGTTTCGACGTGGTTGGACATTTCGATGTGGTGAAGCGCTACGGGTTCGATGTCTACGGGCCTTTCGATCCGCACAAATACGAGGAGATCATCCGCGAAGTGCTGCGAGCCTGCATCGAGGTGGGCATCGGCCTGGAGGTGAACACGAGCACCTTGCGCCGACCGGTTGGAGAACCCTCCCCGACGGAAGTGGTGCTGCGCTGGTATCGGGAGCTTGGGGGCGAAATTGTCACGCTGGGGTCGGATGCGCATCGGTTAGAGGATGTGGGATACGCCCTGCCCGAGATGGTCGAGTTGCTGGAGGCGGTTGGGTTCCGTTATGTGAGTCGGTTTGTGGATAGACAAGCGGAGTTTGTGCCTTTGCGGTAAACGTTGAGTGTGGTCTCAATGTATGGCTTGAAGGAGCGTACTGATGACTGGCGAAGAGACATCTACGGACCAAATCCCAATTGAGCTACACCCCAATCCACCCCGCCACAACTGGCATCAGCCCCATTTGACGCCGGGACGACGGCCGGAGTGGCTGCGGGTGAAAGCACCCGTGACCACTAACTACGTTCATCTGAAGCAGCTCATGCGTGGCCACCGGCTGCACACGGTGTGTGAGGAAGCCTTCTGCCCCAACATTGGTGAGTGTTGGGGGCGGGGTACAGCGACGTTTCTCCTGCTTGGGGACATCTGCACTCGTTCCTGTGGGTTCTGCAAGATCAAGACCGGCAAGCCCAACGCGGTGGACTGGCAGGAGCCCGTGCGGGTGGCCGAGACGGTGGCCATGATGGGGCTACGCCATGCGGTGCTGACCTCGGTCAACCGGGATGATTTGCCCGACGGAGGGGCGACGATTTTCGCCATGACCATCCGTGAGATTCGTAAGCGATTGCCTCATTGCACCGTGGAGGTGCTCATCCCCGATTTTCAGGGGGACCGGGACGCGTTGCAGATCGTCATGGACGCCCGGCCCGAGATTCTCAATCATAACGTGGAGACGGTGCCCCGTCTGTACCGGCGTGTGCGCCCTCAGGCCAAGTACGAGCGCTCCTTGAACGTCATCAAGTGGGCCAAGGAGATGGTGCCGCACGTGTACACCAAATCGGGCATCATGGTAGGCCTGGGCGAGCGATGGGAAGAAATCCTGCAGGTGATGGATGACCTGCGAGCTGTGGACTGCGACATCTTGACGATTGGGCAGTACTTGCAGCCAAGCCGGTATCATCTGCCTATCGAACGCTATTACACGCCGGAGGAGTTCGCCCGACTGAAGGAGGAGGGGCTGGCGCGCGGTTTTAAGTGGGTGGAATCGGGGCCGCTGGTGCGCTCCTCCTATCACGCGGACGAGCAGGCGCGGCTTTTTTGAGCAATGCAACAGGGGGACATCTTCGGAACTCTCCGTCATCCCTGGTAAAAGGATGAGGCAGGGGATATGCAGCTCTGGCTGGACCTGGAAGTGGGAGACGTGGTGCGAATGCGCAAGCCGCACGCGTGCGGTAGTACCGATTGGGAGGTTGTGCGCGTGGGCGCGGATATCGGCCTGCTCTGCCTGGGCTGCGGGCGGCGTATCCTGATGCCTCGGGATAAGTTTCGGCGTCGCGCCCGTGTCTATGTTCGGCGGGCAGGTGAGGCAGGGACTCGGGGTGGGGAGGGGGAAAGCCCGTAAGGAGATCTCGTGCCTCCGCCCCGAAGCCGTCACTTCAAAAGCGTAGCCCAGATGGTGTCGACCAGCGCGTGGGTAAGCACGGGTGCCAGAAGGTTGTTGCCGCTACGCCGATAGGCCCATCCATAGAAAATGCCCGCCACCGTCGCCAGTGCCACATAAGCGATTTTCGTCGACAGGCTATCGGCGTTGTTCCAGTGCATTAGCCCAAAGGCCAGGGATACGCCCAGGAGCACCAGCCACGGTCGGTTGTACATTTGATCCAAACCGTGCAGCAGGAGACCACGGAAGAAGAGTTCTTCTGGAATGGCAACGGTAAGAATCAGGCCCACGAACATGAGAAGAGCGGGGATGAAGTGGGGGGGCTTGCTGGGAGGGAATGTCAGGAAATGGATGGCCAAGCCGATGGGGATGATGATGACCGCAAATACCGCCGTGGCAATCAGGGCGATGAGGATATCCTTCCCGTGAGGGACCAGGCGATAGCCGAATTCGGGCAGGTCTCGCAGGCCATACCATCCCACCACAGCCAGAACGGAGATGGCGATCGACCACCAGTTGTAGCCCCCACCATAACCAAACCACAAATCGTAGTTCCAGCGCAAGTCAAAAGGAATCCATAGGAAGAGCCAGATTGCCGCGTCGGCCCAGGTCAGACCGCGGCGTCCCTGGCCGATTTGTCGCAGGGTGCCGAGCGCGGCGAAGAGCCCGAAAGCCACAATGGCCGTCGCGTAGGGGTCGAAATGGCCGGCCAGCAGATTGGACAGAAGCCAGAGCACGGTAATGCCTCCAGCCGTGTGCAGTAACGGCCATCGTGTCGTCTGCAGCCAGGTCTGAATCTGCTGCGCCACCGAGGGGATACCCAGGACCAATTGGGCACCGATGAGAGGGGCAAATCCCACAATGACGCTAACCCAGGCCAGGGGGGGCAGCGGATGTCCGCCCTTCTCCGCGTTGGCCAAAAGGAAGGCAAGAGCGACGCCGGCGAGAAGAAAGACAAAGATCAGAGCCCAGGGAAGAGAGACGCGCTTTTCTGTCATGGGTTGAACCTCCTCCAACGTGCGATCAACCGCTTCTTTGGTGTGGTGATTACGTTTCATACTGCATGTGTGGCCTCACCTCTGACGCACAGGTAAGGGCTGTTCGGGGTGAAGGATAGCATATTTTCGAGTGGAGAGCCACATGGATCGCGAAGACCGACCCTCAACCCGGTTTTCCACCTTCTGGCACTCATGGCGAGTCGGGAAAAGAGCCGTTGGGATTACCCTGTTGGGGGGCATTTTGCTGCTCCTCGGGTGGGCGTTGTTTCACGTCAGCAACCCCGGCCGTGCTCCCTGGGGTTGTCCAACAGGGTGTGCCACCCGTAGGAAGCGTTCACCCGGTCCTCTGCGCGTGGTGACGCTGAACATGCTCCACGGATTCCCTCGCTTTCGTGATCTGGACCGTCGCCTGCTTCTTATCGAGGACGGCCTGCGTCGTCTGGACCCGGATATTGTCTTCCTGCAGGAAGTACCTTGGGTGCCCCGTTGGGGCTACGTGGTTGCCCGTCTGGGGGAGGAGACGGGACTGAATGATGTGTACCTGCGGGCGAACGGCAATGCCGATCTGATTCGTTTCGAGGAAGGGGAGAGTATTCTCAGCCGGTATCCCCTGCATGATCTGACCTTCACGGAACTACAGCCCCAGGCGGGTTTCTTCGAGCATCGGGTAGTCCTCAAGGGGACGGCGATCACTCCTAGGGGGCCGGTGGACGTCTTTGTCACCCATCTCACCTCTGGCGCGGCTACAGTGAATTATTATCAGGCCCTTTCTCTGCGGGCATTCGTACGCCGTAGGGCCAGGTATCCGGCCATCATTGCCGGCGATTTCAACGCTACGGAGCGAGAAGCAACCATCCAGGCTCTGCAAGAGGGCTGGATCGACGCGTATCGAGTCGTGCATCCCCACAGGGCGGGCCACACATGCTGTGTAGAAGATCGAGTTCATGATGGGCCAGGAACCCTCGACAAGCGTATCGATTATATTTTCTTGCGGCCGACCTCGCATATCACCTGGGATGTCCTTGCTGCACAACGGGTGTTCGACCATCCTTTCACCACGGCACAAGGCCCCCTTTGGGCATCTGACCATGCCGGAGTTCTGGTAGCGCTGCGTCAGAGCATGCCGTGAGGGGGGCTATCAGGTTTGGTGGTGGGGCAAGTTGCATGTACAATAAGATACACAACAGTGGAAAGAGGACCATCGATGCCCCCGTTGGGGTGAGACCGACGAAGCCTTCTGGAAAGCCTACAGAGCTGGGCATAAGAGGGGCATTGTTGACCGGTTCCGAGTACTCGATGTCTCGCATCCCTTAGGAGGTCACCCATGACATCGCCTTTACGTCGAAGCGCCCTTTTGGGTTGGGTCATCGTGCTGTTTGTCCTTATCCTGGCCGCTTGTTCGAGTTCGGCGCCTCCTATCGCCCGTTCAGCAACGGTCGCTCCCGTGCCGACCGGTTCTCGCCAGCTTCTGCCGCAGATCAGCAGCGGCAAGCAGGCCTCTTTCACGCCAGCCCGCCGTCCCTCGTCCACCCAAACATCTGAGCGTTCCCCTGAAACCACGGCCCAGCCTGCTCCCGAGGCCACCGTGTGGAACCCTCGTGACATCGCTGCCCGGGTGCAAGTGGCGCTGGCTCGCGTCCTGGACACCACACCCAAAGAGGTCCCATGGGTCAATTACGTCCGCCAAGCCGATCCCAAACATCTCAAATGTCTCGACAGGCTGGTCGGAGATGTCCCTCTTTTTGGTGAAGGAGAGGCGTTGGTTTTCAAGCACAAAGGTGTTCCCATCTACGTGGTCAGCAGCCGTGGGGCGCTCTGGGTGTGTCGTTCCGGGTCCCTGAAGGTGGCCGGCGTGACCATGAGCCTCGAGGTCGCCCGACAAGAAGCTATCTCGAATCTGGCCCGACGTCTGGGTGTGGATGGAGGCCAGGTTCAGGTGCTCACGGCCAAAAAAGTCACTTGGCCGGATGCAAGCTTGGGATGCCCGGAGCCGGGGAAGACGTATGCTCAAGTTCTTACCCCGGGCTACTTGATCGTCCTCCGGGCCAGGGACACTCGCTACGAGTACCATGGCAACGCCCAAACACTTTTCTTGTGCGGGAATGCTCAGCCGTCGACCAAGAAGAAATGAGGTCTTCCGCAAGCCTACCGTCGACATCGCAGCAGGAGGAGACCACAAATGACCCCCCTCGGCAAGTGGAGCACGATCGCGTTTCTGGTGCTGCTTCTCCTTGGGAGTACCCTGACTTCTTGTGTTGATACTACAACGGCTGCGCCGCCTCTGTCCTTTTCAGCATCTTCCGAGAGGCGCCCTCCCCGGCACTCAGAACTTGCACAGCCCTCCACACGTGTGCGTCGACCCACGGCGGCGCCAACCGTTTCTCCTACTCCGTTAGCGACCTCCACGCAAACGCGGCCACCTACGGCCACGCAGATGCCAACCGACACGCCTACATCATTGCCAACGGTCCCCCTCAGCCCGAGTCCCACATTTACTCCTGCAGTGACCGCATCCCCTACCTCCCGCTCATCCCATCGACTCGCGAATGTAGTTCGCTGGGAAGATCGCGTCGAGATTCCCACGTACCCCTATGGTCCTTTTCTGCACGATGCACGCGATCAGTCACTGGGCGGTTTTCCATACAAGCGTTTCGATCGCGAGGCCTACGAGGCTGCCCATCCCCACCCCACGCTTCGAACTTACATTCGCCTCAACTTGCAGAACCGCTACTTACGCTTGAGTTTCCTACCGGCCCTGGGAGGGCGCGTGTATCAGATGATCTTCCGCCTGACCGGCAATAACGAACTTTATCAGAATCCGGTGATCAAGCCGACCCATTGGGGCCCTCCTTCACCCCCGGGTGCAAATTGGTGGCCGGCGATTGGAGGAATCGAATGGGGGTTCCCCGTGGACGAGCACGGCTACGAGTTTGCTGTTCCCTGGCAATACCGTTGGTTGGACACGTCCTCACGCCGGGGTATCGAGTTTTGGGATGGCGGTGCCGATCGCCCCAACGTGCGCGTTCAGGCATCCCTCGAAAGGGACAGTGTCGCCATGCACCTCACGTTTCGCCTGCAAAATCCCACAAGTCGGGATGTGCAGGTCAAGTTTTGGAGTAACGCGATGGTCGCACCCGGCCCGGCCAACACCCTGGGGAGCCAGTTTCAGTTCATCTACCCGACCCGTGCGGCCATCGTTCATTCGACCTCTGATCCTGATCTACCCGGACCTTACCAGGTTTTCTCCTGGCCCATTTACAAAGGGCGAGATTTTAGTTATCCCGAGAACTGGCGCGGCTGGGTGGGATTCTTTGTCTATCCTCAGGCCGAGCAGGATTGGGCAGCCGTGTACGACCACGGCGCTGATGAAGGCCTTGTTCGAGTTTTCCCGCACACGGTGGCTCGCGGTCTGAAAGGGTTCGGCTTTGGCCATGCTATCCCGCCCTCCGAGTGGACCGATAATGGTTCCGTGTATGCGGAGATGCATGGAGGGCTCGCTCCCACCTTCCGCGATTGGATCACGATCCCCGCCCATGGTATCATCTCCTGGTCCGAAACCTGGTATCCTATCTGGCGACTAGGGGGAGTCACCCAGGCGGGCCCGAGAGGAGCCTGGTTCCTGAAACGGGAAGGAAGTGTCCTGCGCGTGGGGTTGTTCACCGTACGCCCTTATCGCGGGCTACTCACCCTGTCTTTGGCGGGACGTTCCTTATGGCAAGGGAAGGTGTTCGTCGCCCCTGAGAGCCCCTGGCGACGTCGGATCCCCTTGCCGTCCGGCAGGATGATCGGCCGGGCGCGTGTTTCGGCCCAGTTTGCCGTCGGGGGACATTCCCTGCTGAGAATCGAGAAGGAGCTGGTATCGAAATGAGAGGGTGGCGACGCACGTGGTCACGAATATGGAGCCATCCCTGGCGCTGGCGGGGTCCACGTTGGACGCTGTTATTGCCCATCGCCCTGGTCCTGGTGCTGGGATTAGGGGCGATGGTGGGTTCTACCGTAGTGGGCATCGTGCAAGGGATGCAGGAGACCGTGGCCCTGCGCCGTCAGTCCGCGGACATTCATTATCGGCGGGGTCTCACGTACATGCATGCCGGCCAGAAGACGCTGGCGCTGGCCGAATTCCAGGAAACGTTACGCCTGAATCCAGGACATGTAGGCGCTCAGCGAGAAGTCCTGGCCTTGCTCTTGCCCACCCCTACGCCCGTTCCCACCCCTACGCCGGTTCCCACACCTACCGCGAATCCTCAGCGGACTCTAAAAGCTCTCCTCGACAGGGCTCGCCTGGACCTCTCCGAGGGACACTGGCAACA
The DNA here is from genome assembly GCA_964487375.1 of uncultured Anaerolineae bacterium. Lineage (GTDB taxonomy): Bacteria > Chloroflexota > Anaerolineae > JAADDB01 > JAADDB01 > JAADDB01. The sequence goes on from CAZAQA010000001.1 coordinate 221,267, forward strand.
GGCCTACATGCGCCTGGAGCAACTTCGGGGCGTTGCCCCCACGTTTCACGAGAAAGATGTGAAAGCGCTCCTCTACCAGGCCGCGTTCAACGAGGGCATGTCCTTGCTGGACGACGATCGCCTCGAAGAGGCTCTGCGCGCTTTTGACCGGGCTTTACGCTGGCGGCCCGATGCCCATGAGGCACAACGCCAGCGTGACCTCATTTCCGCCTACATCCTGGGTACTTCCTATTTCTATGTGGATTGGGACAGCGCTATCGCCATCTTCAAGGGGCTGTACACGTTGGAGCCGAATTTCAAAGACGTCCGGTCCCGCTACATTGAGGCCTTGAGGAAGGGTGCAGAACATCACTTGAAACGAGGACACCCTTGTCGGGCTCTCAATGACATGGAACGTTTGCAAAGCATTGCTCCGGCGAAGGTGCCTCAGGCTTTGTGGCAGCAGGCCCACAAGGCATGTACCCCCCCCTGACAAGCCGAAGAGTCCACTTCTCTATACGAGGAGAACGCTTTTTTTCAGTTAAAACGACGTCTGAGCGCCACGGCCACGTTAGGCGGGACCATGTGCGAGATGTCCCCGTTGAGGCTGGCCACCTCCTTGACGATGGTCGAGCTGAGAAACGCGAACTCGATGCGTGTCATCAAGCACACGACCTCTACATCGGGTGCCAGCTCTCGGTTAGTGAGGGCCAACTGAAGTTCCCATTCGAAGTCAGAAATGGCCCGCAGCCCCCGGACGATCACATCTGCCCCCAACCGCTTCGTCAGGTCCACTGTAAGCTCCCGGTAGGAGACTACCGTGACGTTGTCCAGATCGGCCAGAGCCTCGCGTGCCAGGGCCATACGTTCCTCTGTGGGGAAGAGAAGATGCTTGTTCGGTCGGTCGTAGATAGCAAAGTATACGTGTTCGAAGAGCTGTGCTGCCCGCCGCGTAATGTCCACATGACCCAGGTGAATGGGATCGAAGGAACCGGGGTAAACAGCTACAGGCATCGGAAAACGCTCCTTTTAGCAGGGTTCATTGTTCTATCTTTTGCAAACCGGGCTGGTTCGATTCCCGGGTGATGGACTATTGAGCTTCAACTCAGGTCCGTGTGTTGCTGCCAGAACAGACGCACGCGTTCAGCCAAAGGGGCGTGCTCTGGTCGAGAAAGGTCGGGATCCTGGTCGTACAGGCGGCGCGCAACCCGTCGGGCCAGGGATAGCGTCTGGGTATCGCTGAGACGTGCCAGGCGGAGTGGGGGGAGACCGCTTTGCCGAGTGCCGAAGAAGTCTCCAGGTCCCCTGAGCTCCAGGTCCTTCTCGGCCAATCGAAAGCCATCGTGAATAGTTTCCATGGACCGTAGGCGCTCCACCGCGTCCGGGGTAGCTGCCTCGGAGATGAGGATGCAGTAGGATTTGTGCGAACCTCGCCCCACGCGACCACGAAATTGGTGCAATTGGGCCAGCCCAAAACGTTCTGCCGACTCGATCATGATCACGGACGCGTTGGGCACATCGATCCCCACCTCGACCACGGAGGTGGCCACCAAAATGTCCAGCTCGCCGCTCGCAAACGAGCGCATGATGCGGTCCTTCTCCTCGCCCTTCATTCGTCCGTGTAAGAGCCCCAGGCGCAGGTGGGGGAAGATTTCCTTTTGCAGGTGCTGAAAGGCATTGACCGCTGCTTTCTCGATGGCCGCCTCTGCCTCGCCCTCGACCAAGGGGTAGATGATGAACGCTTGACGTCCCTGTTCTATCTGGCGGCGAAGGAAAGCATACGCGCGCTCCCGCTCCGCCGGTTTCAGCCATCGGGTGAGCACAGGCTGCCTGCCGGGAGGCAGTTCGTCGATGGTGGAGACGTCCAGGTCCCCATACAACGTGAGTGCCAGCGTGCGCGGAATGGGAGTGGCACTCATCACGAGCAGGTGAGGATGACGCCCCTTGGCGCGCAGCTCGGCCCGCTGTTCCACGCCGAAGCGATGTTGTTCGTCCACGATGCCCAGCACCAGGTGGTGGAAATGGACATCTGCCTGGATGAGGGCATGGGTGCCTACGACAATCTGGATGTCGCCATTTTCGAGGCCCTGTTGGATGGCTTCCCGTTCCTGGCCACGCACGCGGCCGGTAAGGAGGGCCACCCGCAGAGAGGCACCGTTGGGTAAAACCAGATCTGACAGCACGCCTAACAGGCTGCGATAATGCTGTTCGGCCAGGATCTCGGTAGGAGCCATCAACGCGGCCTGTCCGCCGTTGCAAGCCACTATCCACATGGCCGCGGCCGCCACCACGGTCTTGCCCGAGCCGACATCTCCTTGTAAAAGCCTGCTCATGGGGGATCCCTGCTGCAGATCGCGCAAGATATCGCCCAGCGCCCGCTCCTGGGCCTTCGTGAGCTCGAAGGGCAACTGTCCCAGGAACATATCGAGCCAGGATTTGTGGACTTGCAGGGGAATACCGGGTCGGGAACGCCAGATCTGGCGCTGTCGCAGGATGCCCAGTTGCAAGAGAAGCAGTTCGTCGAATACCAGTCGGCGGCGGGCCTCTTGCAGACGAGTTTCATCGTCTGGAAAGTGAATTTGCCGGTAAGCTTCGCTCAAAGGGAGAAGCTTGATTTCCTCACGCAGGTCGGCAGGCAGGTAATCGAGCAGCCGGGGAGCCCAGGCGTCCACAGTCCTCTTGATGAGGCGGCGCAGCCAGCGTTGGCTCATGCCCTGGGTCAACGGGTAGACGGGAACGAGACGGCCAGTGTTGACCAGCTCCCGGTCCACCGGTTCCCATTCTGGGTTCATCATCACCAGCCGCCCCAGGTAAGCGTCCACCTTGCCGCTGAAGGCATAGGTTTTCCCCCGACTCAACTGGCGGATGATATAAGGGTTGAACCATGTGGCCTGGATGCTGCCACTGGCATCGCTAACAATCGCATGAACGAGGGTTTTACCCCCTCGCGTCTTTCGCTCTCCGAAGTCCCACACGTTGCCGATGACGGTGACCTGCTCACCCACATGCAGTCTGCCGATGGGCTTCAGGGTGGCGTAATTGACATAGCGTCGCGGAAAATGCTGGAGCAAATCGGCGATGGTCTCGACACCCAAACGCTGTAATCGTTTGGCATTGACGGGGCCAACGCCGGGAAGTCGGGTCACTGGCGCGTTTAGTCCCGTGTCCGGTGAGGGTTCGGGAACGGCCGCGCGTGCACGTGGCGCCGTGGGCTCTTTGATGGGCCGAGAGGGGGGAGCGGGCAGGGTCGGCGACGGCCCCCCCTTCGACTCGATGGGCGGGTGAGGGAGACGTCCTCCCGGGCTTTCCCCCTGGTGAAACACCTCAGGGACCAGTGCCTGGACCCGTCGGACAATTTCATCGATCACGGCCTTGCGCGTTTCCGGGTCGGGAAGGGCCGTATAGCCGATGAGTAAGGCGGTAATATCCCGGGCTAAAGCTGCCTGCTGGCTGTTGCGCGCCAGGGCCTGGGCCTCCTTTTCCCATTCGGTTGCAAAACGCGCCATGCCGCCAATGACCGCTCGATCTTGATAGCCTTGTTGTCGTTCCAGCTTGAGAATTTTTATCAGCTTTACGTATGGATTGACCGGTGTCCCCATGCCTGTTCCTCAGTTTCCCCTTTGGCTCCTCGTATCCCGTTATGTGTTTCTCAAGGTTTCATTGGCCCAATCCCTTCGTAAACCATAACCCCGAGGGCCCGCGGACCGATATGGGTGGCCAGGGTAGGGCCATATGTCAGGATGGGAAATTGCATCTCCTCGAACGTCATCTCCAGGCGTTCCAGCAAGAGTGCGGTTTCCTCGTCCAGCCCGTACTGGACGACAGCCATTTCCTCGACTTGGAGGAATTCGGAGATGAACTCGTGTAACTTGTCGATGCCGTCTTCCCACTCTACCGCCTTTTCCACGGGGATGAGTTCCCCGTCCTCCATCGTGAGGAGGGGCTTGATGTCGAACATCGTTCCTAAGAGAGCCTGAGCTGGCCCGATTCGCCTGTGTTTTTCCAGGTAGTCCAGACGATCCATGAGAAATTGGGCGTACATGTGGGGGATCATTGCCCGTATCCGGCGTACGACCTCGGGGGGGGCAATGCCCTCCTCGGCAGCCTGAACCGCGTGCCGGACGAGGAGTCCCTGGCAGAAGCTAATAGTTTGAGTATCTACGACCCAAAAGCGGGCTCGACCGAAGACTTTGTTGATGGCTTCCCTGGCATTGGCGAAGGCATCACTGAGCCGAGATGAATGGGTGAGGACGAGGATGTACGTGTAGTCTCGGACCAGGCTTTGGTAGAGGTGTACCCACTCGTTGACCGACGGGGCGATCAGCCGGGGCATTCTGTCGGATTGCTGTAATCGGGTCAAGAACTCGGCGTTGCTGATATCTATCCCCTCGCGATATCGTTTCCCCTCAAGCTCAACTGTCATGGGCATGATGGTGACGGCGTGCGCTTTGAAAAAGGAAGGGTGTAGATAGACTGCACTGTCTGTGACGATCCGAAATTTAGGTGTCATCGCGCGTCTCGATTATTCCACTGAGATGATGTAAGGATAATGGGGTTGTCCACCGTACACGACCTCAACCTCCTGTTCCGGGTAATGGGCCCGAATGTGATCGGCCAGAGCTCCGGCCTCACTTTCCGTCACCCCCTGGCCGTAGTAAAGGGTGATGATCTCGAACATGTCCGCCTCCATAATCTGCAAAAGGCTTATGACGACCTCTTCCGGCGAGGTCCCTCGGGTCACCAACGCGCCATCTACCAGGCCGATGGTATCTCCTTTCCGCACTTGAATATGGTCAAAACGGGCGTCGTTTACAGCGATAGTGACACTACCGGTACGAACGTTGTCCAGCGCCTCGCTCATTTGTTCGTAATTCTCATCCACATCGGCCAGCGGGTCAAATGTGAGCATGGCGGCGATACCTTGAGGAACGGTACGGCTAGCGACGACCCGCACGTGTTTTTGGGTCATGTGTGTGCTTTGTTCTGCGGCCAGGAGAACGTTCTTGTTGTTAGGCAAGAGGATGACTTCCTCTTGGGGCACTCGCTCCACGGCTTCCAAAATGTCTGCCGTGCTGGGATTCATCGTTTGCCCTCCGGAGACGACATAATCTGCCCCCAGACTCCGGAAGACGTCGTCGAATCCCTTGCCGGGGGAGATCGCGATGACGGCCACGCGTCCGGGAGATGTTGTCTCTGCCAGCAGCGAAGAAGGGGGTACCGCCGTCATGTCTATAGCTTGGCCGGACGCAGCAGTTCTAATGTCGGCCGCCTGTTTGCGTCGTCGCGTCTGTAAGGTCATGTTCTCGACCACGATGTCATCTAGTTCGCCCAAGGAGGCCCCGTAAGAGAGGAAAGGACCTGGATCTGGACCATGGACGTGCACCTTGATGACATCTCCGGCCTTTCCCACAACAATACTCTCGCCTCCCAGGCTTTCCAGGCGACGGCGTACTTCTTCTTCGTTCGTATGGTCGTTATAAATCAGGAATTGAACATCGTATCCCCACTCGTCGGGCATTTCGGCCAGATTCACCTCTGCTGCCACCGCGCTTTCCGCACCGCCCCGTTCAATGACTTCCCCTCGCAGGTTCCGCGTGATTCCCTCCCACAGGAAACAGAATCCCATGGCCCCGGAATCTACGACACCCGCCTTTTTCAGCACAGGCAACAGCTCAGGCGTGCGCTCCAGAGCTGCTTGAGCGGCCTGCAGAGTTTGTTCGAAGAGAAAGCGCAAGTTTTTCTCCAGCCGCGCTGCAGCCCGTGCAGCTTCTGCTGTCTCCCGAACGACTGTGAGGATGGTCCCTTCAACAGGCTTGCTGACCCCTCGATACGCGGTATTGCTTCCCTCTTGGAGCCCTTCGGCCAGCTCTTGGCTGCCGATGGCGGGAATATCCTGCAAATGCTTGGCCATGCCGCGCAAGATTTGGGAAAGGATCACACCCGAGTTTCCTCGAGCTCCCATGAGCGCACCGTGGGCAAGACGCCCTACAACTTGGCCCGCGTGCTCGTCAGAGGTTTCCGCAATCTCCTCCCAGGCCCGCTTGACGGTCAGGAGCATGTTCGTTCCCGTATCCCCGTCTGGGACGGGAAACACGTTCATGCGGTTGACGGTCTCATAGTGCCGTTCCAGCCAGGCATAGGCCGCGTAAAATAGTGCCTTCACATCCCGACCGTCTATCCGCTCCACGCTCGTCCCTGGCGGATAGCGTCTGGGGATGTGGCGACCGAGCTCCTCTGTCACGCTAATGCTCCTCCTCGTGGCTCTCGTGATTCACTCGCAATCCCTGGACGTGGACATTGATCTGGGTGACCGGGACTCCCAGCGTCCGTTCCAATGCGTACTTCACTTGATTCATGACCCCTTGGGCAACTTCAGAGATGCGGGTTCCATATTGTACGATGACGTAGAGATCGACGATAATCTGCTCTCCTTTGAGGTGGACACGGACGCCCTGCAGATGGCTGCTACGGACCTGACTGGCCAGGTAGTCGAACATATTGCGTGAGGTCAGGCCCACGACCCCGTACGACTGCAGCGCCGCGTCCCTGGCCACATGGGCGATGGCGGCTGGCGAAATGCGAATGCCTCCGTGTCCGTTTTGGGGCGTCATCTACCAATCCTCCTCCACGTGCAGCCGCCGTGGGCGGCCAATCCTCCGTCTATCCTTCTGCCATCCCCATATTAGTCACGGACAACATCCTGTCCAAATTTGCCAGGGCCCGTTGGGTTGGGGTAATATCTTCAATTGCGTGACCGGACCCGAGGAACCTGCGCGCTCATTGGGCGCGAGGGCCATAGAGGCGAAATACTGGCTAGGAGAAGGAACATGGCGAAGTGTAGCATTTGTGGACGGGGCCCTCAGTTTGGGCATCATCGCAGTCACTCTATGCGGGCCACGAACCGTCGCTGGAATATCAATGTGCAGAAGGTGACCGTTTACCGGAATGGTCGCAAACAACGAATTCAGGTGTGCACTCGCTGCTTGCGCACGTTGAGCCGTACAGCGTAGAAAGTGCCTTGACGCCGATCCGATCGGAGGGAGGACAGGCGTTTTGCACGAGGAAATGGCCGACGGCGAGGCAGGGGATGTACGAGCGACAAAGGTGCTCGTGCATCCCCTGCCCCGTTTTTGTCAGGGCACCGATCTGTCGACCACCAGGGTGAAAGGGGGCGAGGTACCTGTTTGGGCAGAGGTATGGCACCCGTTCCCGTGTGAACTTCGCGTCACCCTGAACAGTTATGGTGTGAGTTTTTCCAGTACGTGGCGGCGGAGTTGTCCGCAGCCAGCGTTGATATCCAACCCGCGACGCAGGCGCACGGTCACAGGCACGTCCGCCTCCTCCAGCAAACGCGCAAAGCGAACGGTCTCCCGCCGTGTGCTGGGCTGGAAAGGCGCTCCTTCTACCGGATTGATGGGAATGAGGTTGACATGGGCCGGAAGGCCAGCGAGTAGGCGCACCAGGGCGCGAGCGTGTCTGGGCTGGTCGTTGATGCCGCGCATGAGAGCGTATTCAAACGTGACCCGTCGCCCCGTGCGTTGGACATAGTGACGTACAGCATTCATCAACTCCCGTAGGGGATACCGCCTGTTGATAGGGACCAGGGTGTCCCGTAGCTCGTCCTCGGCAGCGTGCAACGAGATGGCAAGGCGCACTTGCAACGGTTCCTCGGCCATGTGCAGGATGCCGGGAACGATACCCACGGTACTCACGGTGATGTGGCGAGCTCCCAGGCCAAACCCCCGCCTATCGGTTAGAATGCGGATGGCTTGCCATACTCGCTCGTAGTTCGCCATGGGCTCCCCCATGCCCATGAAGACCACGTTTGTCACCCGGGTGGGACGTTCAATCGGGACCCTCTCATCGGCTGGGGCCGGCACGGCCAGCCAGCGAGCGTAGTGGATAACCTGGGCAACGATTTCCCCCACGCTCAAATTGCGGGTGAATCCGCTCAGTCCCGTCGCACAAAACGGACATCCCATCCCACACCCGACCTGGCTGGAGATGCATAAAGTCCGGCGCTTCTTGTACAGCATTAGCACCGTTTCGATCGTCTGATGGTCGGGCAGGAGGAACAGACTTTTGCGGGTCCAGCGGTTGTTCGAGACAATCTCCGTCACTTGCTGGAGGGGTGAGAATCGATACGTCTCAGCCAGTCGGGCACGAAGTACTCCAGGCAAGTTGCTCATCTGCTGGAAATCAGTGACCAGGGAGCTGTATAGCCATTCCCATATCTGGCGCGCGCGGTAGCGAGCTTCTCCCCACCGGGACAGGATCTCTTCCAGTTCTTCGAAGCTCAGATCGTAAACAGCCTTTTCTCCGGTTTCCGTCATCGCCCTTACCCAGCTTGTACGACTGCTCGTCTCCCTTGCCTGCTGCAGGCGAGCAAAGCAATTCCTGGGAGTCCGGAGGGCCCTCAGGACTCCCAGAATCATTGTCGCCTCCGTCAACCTCAATGGGGAGACGTGACTTGTTCCAAGAGCCTCGAAGCAGCTCCTCGGGGAGGCATTCTGCCACGAGTTGGGTCGTTGGACAAACAAACTTGCCGAATGAGGTATCGTACCCATTGCTCGCCAAAGAACGTTCTTCAGGGAAGAGTCACGGAGACGAACTGTGTGCTTCCTGCTTCAACGTGTAGCCGGCGTTGGGCCTTTCCTCCTGGAACCTGGAATTCTAGCAGGTAGTCTCCCTCAGGCACATCTGTGAGCAGCCAGTTCTCGCCCCACAAAGGGTCCGGCTGAATGCCGGTTTCCTTGAGGTAAGTGGGGATGGTCAACCAATAGTGAAACGTTCCCTTTTGTTGGCGGTAGACATTGATCCGGGCTCCCATCCAGGCATGTCCCCCTGGGTCTGTCAGCCTTCCTATGAGAGTGCCATATCCCCGCAGAGGCAGCAACCAAAATTCCGGGTTGATGGTTGCGCCATAACTGTTCCTTCCCCAGCGCACCTCCAGGTGCAGGTGCGGTCCCATGGCAATACCCGCCTCTCCCACCTCCGCAATGACCTGGCCTTGCTTGACCCGATCTCCCCGATGGACCAGCCAGCGTCGAATGTGGCCGTAGAGTATATATACGGGCCTGCCCGCGTAGAAACGGTCAAGCCGGATGACGACCGCTCGCCCGTAGAAATCAGAGTGGGGGCCCAGCAGGGTGTCCACATCGTTGCCCGCGAAAACGACGTTTCCTGCCCCACCGGCCAGAATGGGTGTGCCCAACGGGTTGGGGAAATCCGCACCGTGATGGACGATGTAGTGTCCTTCTCCGTTGCTGCCGTAAGGGTAAAAGGGAGAAGCCCAGGTTTGGGCCGGAGGGGTAAATGGGCGTTGCAACCAGTAATGAGTAAGGGGTCGAGAGAGAGGAGTGGGCCATGGGGTTTGACTACGAAACGGGGGGGGAGTAGGTGTGGTCGATGGTGTAGGGGTGGACGTGACGTCGCTCACGACCGGTTGTGTTGGGACGCTCGTGGATGTGGGGTCCGGTGTGGCCGTGGGTGTCAGCGTGGGCGTGGGGCTCGCCGTAGGGGAGGCTACAGGTGTCAGTGTGGGAGTAGAGGAAGGAAAGGGCGTCGCTGTGGCCGTGGGAACGGTCGTTGCTCCTGACATGGGCGAGGGGGGGAGCAACGTTTTCACGATTGGGGACGGAGAAGGGGGCTTGATGACTGTCGCTACTCCTCCTCGACTACTCTTCGGTATCAACGAATGGGGAGACGTGGCGGCCAGGGCCGCGAGCAGGAAAGATAGGATGGCGATGATCGACAACGGATTCCGGCGCATCAGCACCTTCCGACTATAATAATCGAAACATCCTTCCGGCTAGCCAGCATAGCAGGATTATAGCACGTTCCCAAGAGGGGAAAGAATGCACATCGACATCGTGACGTTATTTCCGTCCATGTTCGTGGGGCCGTTTGAAGAGAGTATTATCCGTCGGGCGCAGGAGAAGGGAGCGTTGAGCGTTGCTGTTCACGATCTTCGCCTGTACGGCGTGGGACCCCATCGTCAGGTAGACGACGTGCCTTATGGCGGAGGCGCGGGTATGCTGATGCGACCGGAGCCGTTCGTAGCCGCGGTGGAGACCTTGTTGGACCGACCTGCGTTCCGAGGGGCTGGGGGACCTCCGGTGGACCTTTCCACACTGCCGCCAATTGTCCTGTTGACCCCCCAGGGCCGTTTGCTGACCCAGAAGGTGGTGTACGAATTGGCCGAACACTCTCGTCTGGTCTTGCTTTGTGGGCGTTACGAGGGCGTGGATGAACGAATCCGTCGCTACCTGGCCACAGATGAAATCTCGATAGGAGACTACGTCCTTTCGGGCGGAGAGCTGGCCGCCATGCTGATTGTGGACGCAGTCGCGCGCGTGCTGCCGGGGGTGTTGGGATATGAGCGGGCTGCAGCGGAGGATTCCTTTGCTGCCGGGCTCCTCGAAGGCCCCCAGTACACCCGTCCTCCTGTGTTTCGGGGCCGCGCCGTTCCCGATGTTCTGCGATCGGGTCACCACGAACGGATTGCCCGCTGGAAACGGGAACAGGCCCTGTTGCGAACATGGAAGCGTCGTCCAGATCTGCTGGCTCGGCAGCACCTGAGTGATGAGGACCAAACGTTACTGGCTCGGCTACAACAGGCCTCTGGTAAAATTGAGGAAGAAGGGTAAGAGCTTTCGCACCCTCGAGTTGGCTTGGAGGGGCCTCTTGGATGCGGCTGATTAGCCTTGGGCCCATGAAGGTGTTGCATTGTCAGGATGGTTCTTGGTCGGCGGAAAGTGATGTCGTTGTGATCCGGAGAATTTGGTCGCCCGTAACAGGTGCGGCTATGATGAGACGAGAAGTGGCGTAGAGGCGGTCGGCGCTCAGATGTGGAACCGGGAGAAAGGGAGAGCGCCCCCGCCGGGGAGGTCATGGGAGTGAGAACGTCGCCTCGGGCACTAGTGGTAGAGGATGATCGGGCCTGGCAGCAGCTCTTGGTGGAGATGCTGGTTGATGAAAAGTTGATCGTCGACGTTGTAGCCACCTATATGGACGCGATCCAGCAAATGCGCGCCGTTTCGCATCGCCTGGCCGTGGTGGACCTCTCCCTGCGCTTTCTTGACCCCCACAATCGGGACGGGATTCGGGTCCTCGATGCCTTACGACAACACGATCCGGCCTGTGTGCCTATTCTCCTAACGGGATACGCGACGGTCGAGATTGCTGTGGAAGCCCTGACCGAGCACGGGGCCTTCACCTTCTTGCGCAAAGAGACGTTCCGTCGTCGTGAGTTTTTGAATCTGGTGCGAAAAGCCCTGGCCCAACCTCCGCTACCGCGACTCTCTTCGCCTTCGAATACGGGCACTTTTCGCAGTAGCGGTGGAGAGATATTCGCACGCAGGCATGTGCGAGGTCGTGTGTTGATTCTGGAGGACGACGCAGGGTGGCAGAACATTCTGGCTGAGCTCCTGAGCGACATGGGGTTTGCTCCTCGCGTGTGCGCCGGCTTTGCTGAGGCTCTCGGCTATTTGCGGCGGGAGCGGTATCTTCTGGCTGTCGTGGACCTGGCCTTGGCCGGGACCCGAGAAGGCGAGGACAATCGGGATGGATATCGACTGCTTGCCAACACCAAGGCTTCAGGGATACCGACCCTGGTGGTCAGCGGCATGGGCACCCCAGGGGACGTGGAGCAGGCGTATCAGGAGCAAGAAGTTTTTGCTTACATCGAAAAACGATCCTTCAGCCGTCGCACCTTTGTTGCTGTTGTCGAAGAGGCCGTGGAGTCTCGTACCAGAGGTGAGGGAGGACAAGCGTTGACTCCTCGAGAACGCCAAGTGATCCAGCTCCTGTCGGAAGGACTGACAAATAAGCAGATTGGGGAGCGGCTGGTCATCTCCCCGAACACGGTCAAACGGCATGTCCAGGCCATCTTCGACAAGATGGGCGTGAACACCCGTTCGGCTGCCGTGGCGAAGTGGCTGGCATCCATGTCTCCCGAGCATGAGGAGAAATGAAAGGAGTCCGCATCAGCCGCTTGATGTTCTGAAACACGTCGAAATAGAGGGAGGACCGTGGCTTTTCCCAGGGTGGGAAGCAGTTTGACAGGATCCGCCGTCCAGGATAGAATGGGCACAGTGCGTGGGGCTGTAGCTCAGTTGGGAGAGCGCGACAATCGCACTGTCGAGGTCAGGGGTTCGAATCCCCTCAGCTCCACCTGGATAGCAAGGGGCCGTAGCTCAGTTGGGAGAGCGCTTGAATGGCATTCAAGAGGTCAGGGGTTCGA
>CAZAQA010000002.1:0-26841 GCA_964487375.1 uncultured Anaerolineae bacterium
AGCTCTGCTACGCCTGAAACAAAGACTTTCTCGTTGAATAAATTGGAACAGTCTCCTCTCCTCCGTAGGGAGTCATCGTGGAGTCATGCTTACCTGCAAAATCTCCTCCACCCCTACCCGATACCGCACCTCCACCACTTCCTCTGGCTTCAGGCGCGCGCCCGGGTTCTGGATGATGTAGAGTTCGGGCCGGGTGGCCGCGTTGAGGACGACGTACAGGTAGTAGTCGTCGCCAAAGCGTTGGGCCTTGAACCACTCGTTCTTGGTCAGGGCCACGGGACCAACCTGGGCCCGGGCCGGTCGTCTTTGCCCCGAGCCAGGCGGTGCAGGAAGAGGCCGTGGGGACCGAATTGGGCCAGCACCGCGCGCGGGGGTAGCCCGGCCAGGTAGCCCAGGGTGCGCAGGCCCAGGATGTGGAACCGGTGGGCGGTGTCCGCGTCCAGGGGTAGCGCGGGGAGGGCAAATTCAGGATGGCGAGAGTGAGGGGGGCTCGGGCCTGAGGCATGGCTGCGCACGGACTGAGCGGCTGGTATCGAAGGCACAGGCGCCCTCTATACAAAGCTCCCTATTCGGCCCGGGCATAGAGGGAGGAAACTGATGCCAATCTGTGCCACGCGCGGGGGCGTGACCTAAGCGGGGCGGCTGTCACGGAGGCGAGTAACCCGCATTAGAATGTCTGGCTTGATTTCCTGTCCCAAGTAGCCCCAGGCCCTCTCATGATGCCTCCGGAACTGCCGCTAGCCCAGATTCCAAGTTGCAACACGTATCCGTACCACAAATCCCTTCTCTTGGACGTTTTCTACCGTGACCTGCTACTTGCCGCCGTGAGTGAGCATGGGCAGGTACAATGTTGAATAGTCGGGCCATACCATGCCGGTGTACGGGGTTGAGTTGGGGTCCAACGGATCCGACGCGGCGGTTACCTCTTCCTTGTCGCTGAAACCGTCCTGGTCGCTGTCCGGCTGGAGGGGATTGGTGCCCTCACGCAGTTCCTGCCAGTTAGCCAGATGATCCTGATCTGGATCGTCGCCTGCGTTAGGAATTTGAGGATTGAAGCCATAAGTCTGCTCCCAGGTGTCCGGTAGGCCATCGAAATCAGTGTCCGTAGCCACAGTAATGGTGATACTCATGGCTTCCTGCAGGTTGTTGCTATTCGTAGCCCGGAGCGTGATGGTATGAGGGCCCATGCTCAGCCCGCGCACGCTGGTCTCCGCGCCCTTGCCAACGGTCTTACCGTCGACCTGCCACGACAGTTGGCCGTCAGCAAGTTGCCCATCTTGCCAGTCGAACGCCTGACCGACGAGCAATACCTCGTGTGAGGGGGCGACCACGGCACCGTTACGTGGGCTCACTAATAGCACCTGCGGTGGTTTGGCCTCAATAGAGATAGGGCTGACTTGCGCCAGTCCCACGTTCAGGCCATCGGTGGCCTGAACGCGAATCGTCCATCCCGGCCCGGCTGCAGGCAGTCCGGCGAGATCCAGGTTCACCGCTGTGTCCCCCTGGACGACGCCTAACAGCGTCCAGGTTGCTCCCGCGTCAGGACTTCCTTCCACATAGAATATGAGGGGCTCTCCTTCAGATGCGTTAACTCTCCACGAGACGGTGGTCGTGCCGCTATGGCCCCACTGGGCTCCAGGTGTAGGGGAGATGAGCGAGATGTTGGGCGTCCCTGGTAGCGCTTCCCGGCTTGCCAGCACCTGCCCGTTGTGGCTCAGCGTGATACGTGCTACGCCCTGCTTGAGAGGAATACTTTCCGAGAAGGTCACAGACTCCTGATGGTCGGCCCAGTCGCTGTGTCGGTGGGTGGGCTCGAACCGGCGCACGAAGACGACGCTGCCCTCCTGGTCGTACAAGGTCAGCGCGTAACTGCCCTGTCCCATATAGTCTCCGCTCCCATCGGGCAGTTCAACCCGATATGCAGGATCGATGGTGCTCCCATCTGTGGCAATCTGACCAGTAATCTGCAGGTAAGGTGCCGTTTTCAGCGTCGCGCCTACTGTACTTACTGTACTTCCCGAGAGTACAGAAGCCTGTATGACAGCGCTGGTGCCCAACCAGGTTCTGATGGCGTTCCAGGTGTACTGGGACGTCCAGACCAGTTCACGACGGCCATACGACATGTAGTCGTGGGTGTGCGTGATTCTGCCTACAGGAGGGACGGCCTGCATGGCGAAAATGTCAAAACCGTAGGCATTGGGCTCGATGCCGCCATGTGGGTCGGGATATGACGAATCAATAGCCCCGATGCTGCCGTGTACGCCGCCGGCGTGGTTCCGGGCCGGGCCGGCATGAGCCGATTCATGCGCGAGCGTCGGGCCACAAGCACCTGCCCAGTAGTCAGGCCCCGGGACTCCGGCATTTCCTGCACAGCCGACACGGGCTAAGAATTCCCGCCCAGCCGCGTTCCGCTGCAGGGTGATGGAATCCGGGTGGTAGAGGGCCGGGAACAGGTAGGGATCTCCCCCCCGCACGCCACGCCTGTCGCGCTCGGCGCGCTGGCGGGCCTGCGGGGAAAGCGAGCCCTGAGAATAGGGGTCTCGACAATCTGTGAAGTTGGTCGCGCAGGCAGTTGTGGCTGTGTGAAGGCGCAGCCTCCATGTAGATACGGGCCATGTCTTGCTAAGAAACGCGAATGCGTTGGCCACGTCAAACAGGCTGGGCATAACTCGTGTGATGGTTCCGTCGTCTTCGCGGTTGGCCCAGCGAAGGAGTGTAGTGTCAAACACGACAGGGCCTACTCTGTAAAAGCGAACGCCGAACAGAATGACCGGGCCGTCTTCACAGCCTTCGCACTCACGTACATGGCTCGGGCCCGGGGGATTGGCAACGGCTTCAAGGCGGATTCGTCCGGCGGATGTCCACGACTCAGGCAGAACGAAATTCCAGGAACGGGCTGCTTCCGACCGCAATGCCTCCAGGCTGAGGGAGGGGTCGAAACTGTAGACGACATTTTCGGGAGAGAGGGGAGAGCCAGGCAGAGGTGTTCCGCTGTTGTCGTAGCCGTACAGCGCAGCCGACAGTGGGGGGACAGTCCCGCTACTGCGAATGTCGATCCACGGGTAGACCCGCACGATGGTACGCCGTCTCGCCACATGTGTCTGGAAGGTGTTGTCTGGAGGAAGCAAGGAAAGGCCATTCGGCGGAGTACGGGTAGGAATGTCCGTCCGAACCCCTTGTGTGACCTCGATCGCCTGCACCTGGACATCGAAGGTGGCCGGGATGTTCGAGTCATTGATGCGAAACGTCTCCCAGGCGTCCGGACTGTTCCAAACCTGGTCCAGCGGCCATCCGTAGTCGTCGCCTACAGCCGTCAGCCATTGATGCAAGAACTGCATGCGAAAAACGCTGTAACTGGCAGGGAGGGCATCTCGTCCAATTCGGTATTCGGCTGTCCACTCCAGTTCGGATCCGCCGGCCCGGACGGCGTAGTTGCTCAGGCCAGGCGCGATAAAACTGCCGGCGCCATTGCCGTGCTGGCTCCATACGGCACGGCCGGGCCACTGGATGTTCACCCTGTAGTCGTTGGCCTGGGCTACCGCACCGGCGTCGTTGTCCAAATCGAGATAGACACTGGCAAACTGATTGGGATTGCTGCCCCACCGCAGTCTATCCATACACACATAGAGGTCAGTTTCTGTGGCCCCCACATACACCCACGCCAGATTATTCACCGCCCATTCGTTGCCATACCAGACAGGCAGGCGCAGGTTTCCGTACTCGCCAGGGAGGCAGACCCCGTTTAGATTTGGAGGGACTCCCAGGCGCGGAATCCAGATGGGATTGTGGTCGAATGCCGGGGTGACCGGTCCGGAAAAATTGGCATTGCCCCTCAGCGTGCCCCCGTGTCGGGCCAGCGCGTCCGCCGCGCTTCCCACGAGCGTCCACACGGCTATCAGCCCTGGCCTCCTGTAGTCAATCTGCCGCATCATGTCGCGGCGAATGTCGGACTGAGTGCGCGCTATGCTCCAAATGCGTACCTCTGCCAGGTTGCCCCGGAAGGGGTATGAACTGCCCGAGTTGGCACCGATGGCGAGGTCGCGCGAGTTAGATGGTAGAGTGGCGGGCGAGATGCTCTCGTAGTCCAGCATGCCGTTGATGTAGTACCGCCGGGTTGTACCGTCGAACGTGACAGCGATGTGCGTCCATTCATTGGCTGGTATACTGTGCACACCATCCTGCGCCGATCCCTGTCCGCTCGTGTAGAAGCGAATACGTTGGGAGCAGAAGCCAAGCCAGTAGCCGCTGATGTAGTCCTTGCCAACGACAGTCTCACAACGTCCCGTATCCGCGCGACGAACCCAGGCTTCGATGGTGATGGCTGTGGCCGGGTTCAGGTCTGGATGATTCGGCACCTGCACATAGTCTCCCTGGCCGTCGAGGTTCAATGTGCCCGCGAGCGTGAGCGGACGCGATGTCGAGACACTGGCCTCCGCCACTGGTTGTCGGTAAATGCTGAAACCGCCCGTGGAGGCAAGCATGGTAATGAAGAGTGTCAGACTGATGATTCGGAGGACTTTCATTTGACGGCTCCCTTCTCCACATGCAGCGCACAGAGCATCAGGAGTCTCTGATGGGAGCCCACAGGCGGTGCAAAGGGATGTCTGTCGACGACGGTCCCTGTTCCGAATGTGGTGCCAAAGTCTCCATGTCCTGTCGCGCGGTATCTGTTTGCCAGCACTTCCTGCGACTGCCAGCACGTCTGCTTTGCCCGTGGGGCTTCAAAGGGGAGAAAGCTGGCAACTCTCCGAAGCAACGGTGAGGCAAAAATATCATACCACACGCCTCATCAAGGGGCAATTTCGGTAACAAGATAGACACAGCAGGAGAAAACCTGTTCAACGATAGCGTCAGCGGCACGACGGGGATGTCCGAGGAGACAGCGGGCGAGAGTCACCTTGCTTTTTGCCGCCACGGTTCGTGAGGGGCGTAGCCCCGCCTGCTGGACACACGGTTAGGGTCCGCCTCTGGCCATTTCCTTGAGTGCCCTCAAAACTAGTGTTTCCACTTCCTGCTTTTCAAGAACAAGTAGAGAACGCAAATCTAAAGCATGTTCTCCACAAACCTTTTTGATCACCTGCAAGCCAACATAGTAACCGCCTCGATAGCGCGTGACATCGTTCTCATCCCACAGACTAAACCATGCATTCTCTTTCCTGCTCTCATTCCATTCATCTACAATGCGTTGCGCCATGACATGTGATTGAACCCCGCATCGCTTATACCATTCCTCAGCAAACGAGGGCGAGACGTAATCTGCCCAGAGGACGGTCCCATCATCATGCCCCATCAAAAATTGCGTGCCCCTCGTTGCTATGCCTTCAGTAATGACTTGTCGCCCTACCAGATACTTTACCTTCTCATCTTGAAAGTAAAACTCGGGCACTCGCGTGTAATGCAGCGCGTGGATTATCTCGTGCGTAACGAAGACATCCACTTGCAGAGAGGTGGTATAGGCTTCCACCGGCAACCAGACCACAAAACTCTGGCGGCTTTCATCCCAGAAAGCGTGCCCATTGGTTGTATCGGCGCCTACGAAAAGTACCACACGGACTTTGTCCTTAAACCCGTTCCGAGTAAATGCTTGCTCCAGAAAAGGCAATCTGGATTTAATCAAGGCCACTTTTTCTTGCACCATATGCTCTGCAAGGTGCATAAGGTCGCCAGGAACCGCCCAATACCGATAGTAATGCCGAAATAGCTCAGGGTAGGCCGCAAAGTAGGCTTGCTTGCGTCGCTGGGGTACGTATTGTAAATATTTCGGTGTGATGTCGAGCAGCTCAATTTGCATTATTCTCGGAAGCCCTAACTATATGATTAACTTGCAAATCTGAAGCTATAGGCCGTATTATCCGACGATTTTGCAGGAGATACACCTCATCCGGGGCATTATCTAAAACATTTGTCGGATAATACCTGGTTTAGCCACAAATTTGTGGGATATACATCCAAATAAGGGTGCATATCCTGCTCTTCTCACCACAGGTGAGAGTGCATAAAACGAAGGCCCGCCGACAAAGTAATACAGACCGCGAGTAATGTGTTAAGCAAAAGAATTTGACACCAAAGAGACAGCAGGGATATACTGAGGGTATAATCGACTCACAAGTTTTTCCCCGCAAGGGGCTGGCATCCATCGCTGGCCCCGTTTTTGTTTGGCCCTCTATCGCATTATAGCCACTCTCTGTGCCTGTGCTAATTCCATACATTTTCGTTGAAGAGTGTTTCTCCACATGCAGAGGCTCATTGCGCCTACATCTTCACTTCCGTACTAGTTACCGGACACTTTTGCGCAGGTCGCACAGGTTTTGCGGGTTTGTAGGACGGGCTGTTAGCTCGTCCTCAGGTTCAGCCTTTCCGGCTGCCACCTAGCGATTTTCAGGCAGGCCTGAAGCCTTCAAAAGCTAGCTCGAGGCAAAGGTTATGGAACCTTTCGGTGAAAAAAACCTCTCAAACGGCGGAAGCGGCTGGACTGACAGTCCGGCCTACGGTCGGTAAGTAGCTCTTACTGAATCAAACTGTCCGGTGAGTAGACTTCCGTATATAATGCGTCCATTGCGCTGCTCTACCATGTTATTGTTTGCGCCCCTCTTTGATAGCATATCCCCGAGAGGAGGCGACCAATGAAACTTCGAGAAGCCATCTCCGTTTATCTTCAGGCCATCCAGGGAGAAGTTTCGCCCAAGACGCACGTTTGGTATATGTACAAGTTAAGGAGTTTAGGCGAGGCTCTCGGTGAGAAGGATATCGAAAGTGTCACTGCCGATGACCTGCGTCGCTGGCGTACCTCCCTTATGGCTCGCAAAGAGCGATGGTCTGATCATCCCTACAGGGAAACAACGAAGGGGTCGCTCTCACCCTATACCATTAACGGATACATTCGGGCATGCCGCCGTTTGTTTCGATGGCTGAATGCCGAAGATTACATTTCGGCCAATCCAGCCCTCAAACTCAACTCCATCCGAACGCCCGACGAAGAACCTAAGGCCACCGCGGAGGAAGATATTCGCTGTATGCTTCAAACGGCCAAGTCGACATCCGCACGAGATTACGCACTGCTCTGTTTCCTGATAGATACCGGAGCGAGGGCGGGAGGAGTCGTCTCCCTGACCCTCGACCGGCTTGATTTGGAACGGAGGCGTGCTCTGGTCATCGAAAAGTCACAAAAAGAGGAAAGCAGGAATTAAAGGCCGTTTTAACCCTCACAGTATGTGCCATGCGTTTGCCCGTCGAGCCCTCAAGCAGGAGGCAGACCTGGCCACCGTAAGTCAGTTGATGGGACATAGCAGTGTGGAAGTGACGGTGCGTTTCTACGCACGGTGGGCTGACGATGAATTGGGCGAATTACACGACCGCTACTCTCCGCTAAAAGAATCGCTAGGCCAGGAAGAAGAATCGGATTGACCTACTTACATGAGCTTTGAACGGACTTCGAATCCGTAGGTTGCAGGTTCGAGTCCTGCCCGGGGCACCACACGTGTGTCGTGAGTGGGTGGAAGAGAATTCCGTTCGCTCACCTGCAGCGCAAAGGCGGGATTCGCCATGTCAGAAGAACCTGTGAATGACCCCCCGAAAGTCTCCTCCGTGACTCTGCCAAAGCCCTTTTCGGTCAGTTCATTATCTCCGGGGTGAATGGGGCGGACAATCTTCTAGGGGGATGTGTTTCTCTGCCAATATCATGCGATGAGAGGGGACGTTTTCCTGGAAGGACGCGCGTAGTATAGAGTCTTCAATATGGGCTGCTCGAAGCTCGAGCTGACAGCGGGCGTGTTTCAGTACCTGCTCGCGAGTCTCCCACCGCGTGCAGTACCTCGTAGCACGTCCAGTGAATGAGGAACGGGTCGATGGTTCCATCTAAACCGTGCTCATTCAAGTGGGGTAGGATAGATTTGGCCAAGGACAAAGCGTGTTCTGTGTGGCCTTGAGCGAGAGCGACCCGTGCCAGCCCTGCCACGGATTCCAGAGCTCTAGCCTTCTGGCCGGCTTCCTTTTGTAATTCCCACGACCGTTGATACGCTTCTGATGCCTCGCGCCAACGTTTCTGTCCTGCCAGGGCATGCCCCAGTTCCATCCACATGGTTGCTTCCGTGGATTTATCTCCAATCGCTTGGGCAACGTGCACCGCCTGGTGGGCGTATTTCTCCGCCAGGCGATCATCTCCCAGATAGTGGTAGGCCAATCCCAGGTTGCCCAACACCAGCGACGTTGACCAACGGTCTCCCACTTCCTGTAGAAGCTGTAGGGCTTGGCGATAATGCTGCTTTGCTTTTTCGTATTGGCCCAAGTAAAGGTAGAAATTCCCCAGATTCGTCAGGGTCATGCCAATTCCTTGCCGATCTCCAATCGCTTTTCGTAAGGCCAGTGCTCGTGTGTAGTATTTTCGCGCTTCGCTATAGTCCCCCTGTTCGATGGTTACGACGCCCAGGTTATGAAGTAAGGCTGCCACGTGGTGAGGCGTGCTCACATTTAACCGAAGGGCCTCTTCAAGGTGGGCACGGCCCTGAGCGTAATCGCGCCGTCGCCAGGCAATACCGGCCAGTGCTCGCAAGCTTTCCACCTCTATCAACGGAAGGTGTACACGATGGGCCAGGGCACGAGCCCGCTTTAGATGCGTTTGCGCGTCAGCCAGGTTTCCCAGATGCCAGAGGGCGTTCCCTAGGGCGTAATGGGCCGTCACGCAACCGACCTCGTCTTTCTCTGCTGCACATAACTCCAGGGCGCGGTGGGCCATCTCCCTTGTTGCCAGGTAATCCCCGCTGCGCTCCAGCAACCGAGCCGCCCCCGCGTAGAGGCGACCCTTCAGCACGTTCGCGTCAGTTACCACTTCTGCTGCCAATTGCAGCATTCCCTCTCCTTCCTTGAAGGGCCCACGCATTTCGTAAAAGAGGACCAGTCCACCCAGGGCTTGGTCGAGCAGTTCCTTGTGTTGATGGGAGGCGGCCCATTTCCAGGCCATGCGCACATTTTCGCGTTCACGTTCGAGGATCTCCAGGGCCTTTTGGGGGGATTTCCCCTCTAGGGTGGGCACCTGTTCGGCCAGTAGACGCATGTAGTAAGCGGCATGACGTTCTCGGTCCTGGGTCACCTCCTGGATGTGTTGCTGCCACTTTTCGGTCGCATATTGGTGCAGTGTCGGGTGCATATCCAGGCGTTCCGGCCCTACCTGTTGTATCAGGGAAAGGTCTTGGAGCACCAGCAGGTCTGTAAGCGACGCGTTCAGGATGTGCTGGGCGGCCTCGAGGGTGAAGCCCTTTTGAAATACGGCCAAACCGCGAAACAATCGTCGTTGAGATCGGGTAAGTAGAGCATACGAGTGGTCGAAAGTGACCCGCAGGCTGTGGTGACGCTTGGGAGCTTCCGGATGTGTACTTTTCAGAAAGTCCAAGTTGTGGTCGATCTCTTCGGCTATACGCGGGATGGAAAGATACTGGGTCCACGCCGCTGCCAGCTCTATACCCAGGGGCAATCCCCCCACGGCCCGACAGATGCGCACGATGGCGTTCACGTTTTCCTCGTTTAGCGGAACACGAGTCATGAAGGGCTGGACGCGTTCCAGAAAGAGTTGAAGCCCATGAAAAGCGTGTACGTCCTCGGCAGAAAGAGAGGATATGTCCGAAGGCACAGGCAATCCTTTGAGACGGAACCCCCATTCCCCCTGCAGACCCACACGCACACGGGAGGTGACAATGATTTTCACCCCAGGAGCTTGACGGAGGATGTCAGCGAGAAGCCGTACGTTTCGAGTATACGAGGGAGTCTTTCGAAAGCCCTGAAGGAACTCGAAGCTATCAAGAATAAGGAGGACTTCACGAGTGCGGAGGTGATCGATAAGCAGGTCCGCGGTTGCTCGTCGGGAGGCAATGGGCAAGTGCAGTGCATTGGCGAGGATGTCGGCCAGATCATCCTGAGGCCGAGCATGGGTCAAGGAGACAAAATACACGCCATGTTCCCAGAAGGCCTCCTGCCGCCTGGCCAGTTGAATGACCAGGCGGGTTTTACCGATTCCCCCCGGGCCATATATGGTGATAAAACGGCGGGCGCGACTGGCCAGCCAATTTTCCAACTGGGCCAGTTCCTCCTCTCGCCCCACGAAGGTGGTGGTGGGAGAAGGAAGGGAAGGGCTAAAGGGAGTCGTAGAAGGAGATGATGCGGGCCGGCGAGTTCCTTCGTTACGGATGCGTTGGATAAGGGCCTGGGTCTCGTCTTCCGGCTCGACATTCAGCTCTGCGGCCAGACGACGGGCAAACTCCCGATAGTACGCCAGGGCGGCGTTACGCCCTTCACTCTCCGCCAGGATGCGCAGCATGAGCCGCTGACTTGCCTCATTCCATGGGTCCATATCACATAGCCGACGAGCGTATTCATGGGCTTTCTCCAGGTCCTTCCTCGCCAAGTGGGCTTCTGCCAGGGCCCGGAACACCGTTCTCGCCTGATAGGCGAGCTGTTCGCGGGTAAGAAGGAGCCATTCGTCAAAGGGCAGGCTGCCCATGCTGGGAATCTGGGAAAGAAAATCCCCGCGGTAAAGGTGCGCTGCTTGAATCAAGTGGTTCACACAACTCGGACATACCGCCAGACGTCGATGGGGATGACTGTGGACGGAGGTCATTATGTTGCGAAAAGTGTCCACATCGAGCCAATAATTACTCTCCCGGTTGAACTGGATCACATGGGTATCGATCAAGAGGTGCGGGGGATGAGCGTGTTCGTCCTTGAGGGCCCGTCGCAGTCGGCTTAAGGTCTGCCGGAGGTTTTGTAAGGCCTGTTTTTCTGAATGGTCGGGCCAGAAGAGGGTTGCGAGATGAAGTCGATGATGAGGTCGGTCCGCTTCGACGGCAAGGTAGGCCAGCAAGGTAAGCGGTTTATACGCTTTGCGCAGCCCCGAGATAGGGAGGCCCTCAAGCAAAACCTGGGGAAGTCCCAGGAAGTACAGGGTTAAGCGTACAGTGGATTGGTCGGTTTCGCTTGCTGACATGATATCTGCGATGATCCCGGTTTTGTCACGCTGCTGTCACAGCCGTGTGGTATGGTTGAATGCACCGTGTATGATCGATTTCCTTTCCGGGTCACAGAAGAAAGGAGATGACTTTGGTCGGGCATCATCAAGTGCCCTCTCGGGTGTTCCTCCTGCGCATGTGGCCTGTTCAGCGTAAGGGACTGTCAGACTGGCTGATCATATTAGTGGACGTTGCCACAGGCCAGGAGATGCATTTCGCTCACTTGAGCGAGTTCATTCACTACTTTCTGCAGGAGATGCAGTATCCCTCAACAGACCAGAAGGAAGTGACAGAACAATGAGAGAACGTCATGTGAGTGTGCGTCTTCTTCTGTTCTTGCTGGTTTTCAGCTTTCTCCTAACGGCCATTTTGTTAAGCTATACGGCTCCCCCGCTACGAGCGGCTCTTTCCTCTTCGCAGATGGTAAAGTCTGGTTTTGATAAGCGTTTTTCTCAGAATGAGCTCGATACGGCGCGCATTTTACATCGGGTCTGGGAGCGCGTCCAAAAAATTCCGTCGTACTCGTTTAAGGCGCGCATGGAGGTGACCCTGGTCCCGCGCGCGGTGCCCGGAATGCGGGGAGAGCATGATCAACATATCACCCTCCTCCTGGAGGGCAAGCAAACCGCGCCCGACCGCTCGCGCATGACCCTGCGCCTGGCCGACGCGCCCGACAACGTGTTGCTGGCCGTGGAACGAGAGGGCTCTCGCGTCATTCTGCAGAACGGGGGACAGCGCGTCGAGCGCCAGCTTCCCGTAGATCCTACTGCCCTCACCTCCAATTTCCTGGACTACCTGCAGGCCGCCACCGACGTGCGCCAGGTGCCGACGGCAGAGAGCGCACATCGCCCGGCGGATCAGGTAGAGGAGCGTGAAGACCTTACGTTTTACGTTTCACGCTTTACGTATCGCATCGACGGCCAACGCCTTGCCCGCCTGTACACCGAGCGCATCGTCGACCAACTCCGCCGCGCCGCGCAGGCGCCCGACCTGAAGTTAGACCCCGCCGCGGTGGTGGCCTCGGTGAACGGCACCGGCGAACTGTCGGTGGATGAGCGCGGCCTGCCCGCGCGCCAGGTGCTGGACCTGAACCTGCCCGCGGGAGAATACTACACGACCCGCGCCCATGTTGTCGTGGAATATGCGTTTCCCGTAGGAGCGACGCATGCGTCCCCCCCACCTGGGGGACCGGTCGGTGGGAAGACGGGCACGGACGTAGGGGCGACCGGCCGGTCGCCCCTACAATCGCCCCGACCCAACGGGGGCTTCGTAGGGGCAAGGCATGCCTTGCCCCTACAACACGCGACCAACGCGCTCCTGGTTGCCTTCCCTCCCCTCATGGCCCTCCTCCTCATCGCCTACCGGCGGCGGCACCGCGCCTACGCGGCCCTCGTCCTCACCGTCATTCTTGCCATGGTCACCACCCCTACCCTGCGCGCCCTCAACATCTCCCGCGTCTACAGTCAAATGCAGCAACTAGCGGATGGCGATCAGCAGATAGCGGTCAGCGGTCAGCACACAACCCTTTACGCATCACGCATTACGCATTATGTCTTCCGCCGCAGCCGCCTCAGCTCCCGGCGCGTACTGCGGCAAGGGCGACCCCAACAAGGACACCGACCGCGACGGCATCAACGACCGGGACGAGTACTGCCTGGGCACCGACCCCTATCAGGCCGACACCGACTACGACCACATCGACGACAAGGTGGAACTAGAGGGCGTGGAATGGCCTCGGGGCAGCGGCCACATCTGGTACGGCAACCCCGTCAGTCCTGACACGAACAACGACGGCCTCAACGACTACGAGGAATGGCCCAAGCCCAACGGTACTGCCCCCTCCTGGGACCCCGACGGCGACGGTATCCCCAATCCCTGGGATGACGACAACGACAATGACGGCGTCCCCGACCGTCTGGACATTTCCCCCTACGCGTACACACAAGCGACCACCGGCCTCACCCTCACAGTGCAGAGTGAAGCCTCCCGAGGACACGTGTACATCGAACTGCAAGTTCGACCACAGGACGCGACCCACTTGCGCTTCATCACCTCTGCCCTCGACTGGCCTGTGGACTCCCAGGGGCAGTTCACGGATTACAAAGGGGTTCATCGCGATCTGCGTCTGGTTCCCATGCTTCAGGTTCAGGCCAACGTGGCGCCCACCGACAAGCTGGCCAACCAGTTCGGCGTAGCAGTGAACAAAAATGACGATGGTTCGTATACCCTGTACCTTTCCCTCGAGCCGGATATTTACCACGGCACGCCCGTCGCCTTTCACACGGAGATGGCTTATGCTCCGGACCAGGGAGAGGACATCCGTTGGAACGACGTCCAACTGGTCTGGGTCCTGATGAAACACACGCTGGTGTACGCGCCCGACACCACCTCGCACCTGGAATGGCAGGTTATCCACATCTACAAACGGGAACCCTTTGTCCTCACCGGGCTGATGGTCTCCGCGCGAGGGGACCTGAAGAGCGCCATCTTCGGCACGCCCCGTCATCCCAACGACGACCGCACCCTCTTCAACATGGCTTTGGGCGCGCATTCCACCTTTCTCCGCTACCGAGACCGCACGTTGGACGACCTGGTCAACCGCTTCACCTGCACGACCAACTGTGATCCCACGGCCACCTGGGGCGTGGACCCGGGCGACGTAGATGTCGACGGGGTGACCTCCTTCCAGGAATACCGGAGTGGCCTGCGCGACATCCGCAACCGCGCGCTCCAGTTTCTCAGTAACCAAGGGTACCCCCATGACAGCCATCCCTCTCTCCTCATCGCTACAGAAGACCGGGGCGGAACGTGGCTGCTGGATGAGGACACCGCCGGGCAGGTTTCCACCTCCATCCGAGTCAACCTGGTGGATGTGCCCCTGCTGACCACCCGTCACCTCCAGTTGGTCACCTATGAATACGGGAATGGCGCCTGGTCCCCCCTGGATGCGGCCTCCACCTTGAATCTGATGCACGACCGCTACAGCGAGAGCGCGCTCGCGCCTGTGGTCCGAGCCATGCATAAGGATTATCCCGAGATTACGGCCCGGGACCTGCAGGCCACCATTACCCTCTTCTACACCTCCTGGCAGGCGGGGTCCCAGCGGGTCGTCACCATTGGTCAGCAGCCCCGGATGGACCCCGCACCCGGGGATCTGGACCAACGCACGTACGACACATTGCACCATCCCGATGTCCCTTACGACAACCTGGCCGCCTATTTGGTCAAGGTCGCGAACCTGGCCGAGCCCGGTGGGGGGATGCGCGTCGGTGCAGGGCTGGGCCAGGACTACGACTACCGCCACGCGTTTCCCGACGCAGCCGACAACTTCAACCTCCCCGACTTCCACATCATCGACTACTCCTATGATCTGCTTCCAAACCAGTCCTCCGACGTGCCTTACGGCGTCTTTGTGGCCTTGGGCTCCCTCTCCCTGTTCAACACCTTGCGCGGGACGTACAACCTGGCCCGTGACCTGGGCACCTGGCGCGGTTTCGATAAATTCATTACCAAGGGACACATCATCGGCGCCATTATTTCCTTCGCCATCATCTGGACCTTCTTCGCCATCGGGGTGGACTTCTCCAACCCCATCGTCTGGCGTTACGCCCTGACCTACGCCATTGCTGCCAGCATCCTGGCCATCGTCTCCATCGTTCTCTCCTTGAACCCCATCACCATGGGCCTGCTGGCCCTCTACTACCTGGCGGATATTATCGTCCTCCTGGTAACAGGTGGGAAGCACAGCGTGGCCAGGGCGGTCACCTCGTTTCTGGCCAAGATGTTTTACTCGGTCAACGTGGAAACCGAACTCAAGGACCTGGACCTGGTGGATGTGGATGGAGGCTTTCAGTCACCGGATTTGGGGGCCTCCGTCAAGAACAAGTTTAAGGTCTCGGCCACAGCGAAGACCCGTTTTATCTATACCGAGCATTCAGAAGAGGACGACCGCGCTCTCACCTCCTTCCACGCCTATTTCGAGGGCACCAACAACGACGGAGGCGTGTACAGGGGCGCAGGTGGCCAAGCGCGACGGGACGACGGCAACGGCAACCTGTACATCAACCAACGCTTCTGGCTGCGTTACACCTTCAACGCGGCCCATCGCAACCTCCAACTCACGTTGAAGCCCTATTTCAACGCCACAATGGTGTACGACGAGTGTGGTCTGTGGGGGGCCATCTGCAAGGACACCACCATGTCCGTCGCCTTCCCCCGGGATTTGCCCCAGGACGAACGTTGGACTGCCCAGAGCTTCTACGTGGACGTGCTCCCCGCGACCGTGGACGACTTCTGGACCTGGGGCGAGATCACCAACGACGACCCGGATGGCGATGGGCTCACGACGGAACAGGAGCAACACCTGGGCACCAACCCCAACGCGTGGGACAGCGACGGCGACGGCCTCTCCGACAAGTTCGAGGTCGATTTCCGCCAGACCCTGGGTACTGACCCCTTGAACCCGGACGTGGACAACGACGGGCTGAGCGACGGGCAAGAGTTGGACGCGGGAACCCGGATCAACGATCCCGACAGCGACGACGATGGGCTCACCGACGCGGAAGAAGTCTTCCACCAGGACCTGATGGACGCGGATCACGATGGCAACACCAGCGAGTGGCTTGGCGGCGGCTGGTTCGTTTCCAACCTGCCCGAGACCAACGCCACGTACTGGGCCTACACCGATCCCCTTCATGCTGACCTGGACGGGGACAACCTCAGCGACCGCAGCGAACGAGGGTATCAGACCAGCCCCTACGCGTACAACCGGTTCCCCCGCCTGCGTCTAACCCTGGACCCCCGGGACATCAGCCCCAACGGGGAGGAATCCACCTACCTCAAGCCGGGTGACCCCATCACCTTGACCGTGACCCTGGACAACGACGGTCCCCAGCCCGTCACCACCACCCTCACCCTCTGTTTGCCCGACTTCCTCACCAACCTCCAGGGTGGGGACATGCAGGGGGACCGTCATCCGCCCCGGCAGAACGCGACTTCCTGTAACGGCTTCCAGTGGGATTTCAGCGGCGGCAACACCCTCCAACGGCACGAGAGCGTCCACACCCAGGTGCATGCGAACGGGGCCAATGTGCCCACCGCGCGTGGGGACGTGGTCGTCTCCTTCCCCTATCTCCAGGGCAAGGAGATCCGCCAGAGCGCGTCCGTCGTTCTGGACAACGACACACCCACCGCCGACATCCTCACCCCGCTGGACGGCGCGGTCATCGGCGGGGGCATCAACGACTACGTCATCGGCGGCACCAGCGCGGACGACACCACCTGGGTCACCCGCGTCCACCTGACCCTGCCCAACGCGTCCGCGGACATCACCGATACCCTGGACGCCTGGGCTTACACCTGGCACCTGCCCGCGGACGGCGTCTACACCCTCCAGGCCACAGCCACCGACTTTGTGGGCAACACCGGCCCCGCGGCCGGTGTCCAGGTCACCGTGGACAACACCTCCCCCCAACTGGATACGACCTTCCCCGACCATTCCTACCTGCGCGGGGACTCGGGCAACGTCATCACCGTGACCGTCACGGGCACCGCGTCCGACAACCTGAGCGGCCTGGTGCGCATCCAGGCCAGCCTGGACAACAAGCCCTGGCGCGAGGTGTGGGCCAACCCCTCCCACCCGCTCAACGCCTCCTGGGCCGCGCAATGGACCCTGCCCAACGCGGAGAGCGCGTCCGGCGAGCACGTGGTCCGCATCCGCGCGTTGGACCGCGCGGGCAATGAGGGCATCCTCACCCGCACCTTCATTGTGGACGTGCTTCCGCCCACCACCGAGTTGAGCAACCGCTCCTACGTGACCGATCCCCCCCACGTGCCCGCGGGCCGGGCCCACACCCTCTACGGCGTGGCCAACGACGCGGGCCGCGCGCCCAAGCCGCCCCACCCGAAGGAACTCGTGGGTCGGCTGCACAGCCTGGACGACGCCACCATCTGGTTGGGCCTGCCCAACGTGCGCGACAACGACAACGGCGTCACCCTGGCCTGGCTGGGAGACTTCAACAACGACCGCCTCGCGGACGCGGTGCTGGGTCTGCCTGCAGCCGAGGGCGGCAAGGGCCGTGTGGTCATCGTTTACGGTCGCGCCGGGAACTGGCCCGCGCCCCCGGATACCGAGGACCTCTCTAACAGTCCCTCGGTCCTGGTGGGCACGGACGGCGCAGCCCTGGGTCAGGCCCTCGCGGCGGTGGGGGATGTGGACGGCGACGGCTACGATGACCTCCTCGTGGGCGACCCCAACAACAGCCGCGCGTTCCTGGTCTTCGGCAACGACGCGGCCCTGGGCCAGGGTGTCAGCCTGGATGGACCCAACACGCCCTACTGGCTGGAATTGCGTCGCTCTGATGGCGCCGCGTTGGGTCACCGCGTCGCGGCCGCGGGCGACGTGAACGGGGACGGCTTCACCGACATGCTCATCGCGTCCGGTACCACCCTCTACCTCCTTCTGGGACGGGCAGATTTCCGCGGACACACCGTGTACGTGGACCGTCTGGCCGCGGCGGCCATTGACATGGGGAGCGCGGACGCCCGCTTCGCGAGCGTGGGCGATGTGGACAACGACGGCTACGACGACTTCGCGGTGGCCACGGGTAACACCGTGTACCTCTTCCTGGGCAACGGGGACTACACCCTCCTCCAGGCCAGCCCCACAGCCATGACCCTGAGCGACGCGGACGCCACCTTCGCCAGCGATACGGCCAATCCCCAGGTCGTGCGCCTGGGCGACGTCAACGGCGACGGTGTGGACGACTTCATCTACGAGAGTGGCAACGCGCCCAAACTCCTGTTCGGCAGTCCTTCCCACGCCTGGAGCACCCACATCTTCAACAACTTTGACCCCGCGCCTTCCGGCTTCCTCGCGGCCGCGGGCGACGTGGATGGGGACGGCCGCGCGGACATCCTCATGCGCAACAGCGACGGCGACGCCTACCTCGTCCTGGGCAGCAACCTGAACGAAGTCGCCGCCCGCTTCACTGCCGTCGCCGCGGCCGCGTCCACCCTCTACCCCGCGGGCGCGGACATCAACGCGGATGGAGCGTCCGACATCCTCCTCTACCCCGACACCAGTGCAGGCAGCCGCTACGGCATGGCCGAACACCTCCTTCGCCCCTTCGACAACCCGATCATCGCATCGGCCGACCACCTCCCCTTACACTCTACACCTCACGTTTTACGTTTTACGAATTACGCATTACATATGACGCATGACGCCTCCAACCCTGCCCCTGCCTCGCACCCTGCGGCCGCCTCTGCCTCCACCCTCTACGTCGACGACGACCCCGGCTGCGCCGGCCTCACCCCTTGCTACGCGGACATCCAATCCGCCGTGGACGCGTCCACGGCAGGCGACACCATCATCGTCCAGCCCGGCGGCTACGCCCCCTTCCTCATCGACGGCAAGGATAACCTTACCGTCCAGGGCGTGAACCCGGACGCGGTCTTCATCAACGGTGGCAGCAGTACCTACGGCGTCAAAATCGCCAACGCGTCCGGCGTTACTGTCGAGAAAATGACCATCCGCAACGCGGATGCGGGCGTGCTCCTGGACCACGCGGGCCAGTCCCTGGCCACCACTCTCCGCTACCTCTTCATCTACGACGCCACCCACGCGGTGCAGATGGACCGATCGAGCACCGCGCACATCACCGATGCCACCTTCGTGGGCACCGATGCCCTCATCCACATCGCGGACGCGCCCCGGTGGACTCAGGTGAGCGCGGCCAACACCCCCGCCGTCTCCAACAGCGGCGGCATCGCCGCGGAGGAGGGCAAGGTGTACCTCGCTCGGGGCGAGAACTCTCGCGAGTTCTACGTCTACGACCCCAACGCCAACACCTGGACCCGTCTGTACGACATCCCCGTGGCCATGGACGGGGACGGGAGCAATCCCATCGGTGACGGGCAAGGGCACATCTTCCTCTTCCCCACCCGTTCCCGGGCGTTCTACATGTACGATGTGGGCACCGACACCTGGTTCCCCAAGGCCGACTTCCCGGAGGACTGGACGGTCATGTCCCTGGCGTCGGACGGTCAGGGCGCGGTTTACGCCCTGGCCCGCCTGGCCAGCAACGGTTTTACCTACGCCTACAAGTACGACCGAAGCACCAACACGTGGACCCGTTACACCGATTACGTGCGCGACGGCCGCACGGGAGCGGGCCAGTCCCTCGTCTGGGCCCGGAACACCCTCTACATGTTCGGCGGCTACAACTGGCCCTACCTCTACAAGTGGGACGGGACCAACTGGGTTCGCGTGGCCCAGGCCCCCTGGAACGTGAACGACGGCGGGTTCCTCTGGTGGGATGGCGACAGCGGGCTCTACGCGCTCTTCGGTGGTCAATCCCGCCACTTCGCCCGCTACGACATCGACGCGGACCGCTGGGAAGTGCTGGGGGACGGTGACGGTACAACGACCTGGGATGATGACTTCCCCGCATCCGAAGCGGGCGGCGCGTCTCTCGCGGGCATCGGCAGTGACCTGTACGCCGTCCCTGCGGGCGGCCGCGCGGAACTGTGGAAGTACACGCCCCTGAGCGTTCGCCAGACCCAACTCACCCTGGACCGCGTCGCCTTCGTCCTGCCCCAGGACGTGCGTCGGGGCGCCTGGTTGAGCCCTCGTCCCAGCGACTTCACCGTCAACGGCGCGGACAACGCCTGGATCGGCGACAACGCCACCTGGTTCCCCGACCCCACAGCCTGGCCGTACAACGGTCCGGGCACCGTTACCAACACCGCCGCTGCAGACTTCCTCAACCCCGCGCACGATAACTACCGCATGGGCACGAACCGTACCATCAACGCCGGGTATAGTCTGGTGAGCCAGGATACAGTGGTTGTACCCGACGACTACGCGTCCATCCAGCAGGCCATTGACAGCGGCCCGCGCCGCGTCCTCATCAAGCCCGGCCAGTACGCCGAAGCCTTCCACCTGGTGACCGGCGTGGAGGTTGTGGGCGCCCGCGCGGACCGGGTGGTTATCGTGCCGCCGCCCGGCCACACCGGGCCCCTCGTCCAGGCCGAGGGCGTCATCGACGCCGCGCTCAAGGGCGTCACCCTCAACGGCACCGGGACCGTCGTCGGCTTCCACGGGGATGACAAGGCCACCCACACCACCCTCTACCGCGACATCGTGCGCAACGCCACCACCGGCGTCCTCCTGAAGGGGGGTGGCACCCAGGTGGAGGTGGTCAACAACACCATCGTCAAGAACGACAAGGGCCTGGTGGCCGCCAACAACGCCACCCTCAACGTACGCAACACCATCTTCGCCTACAACACCACCACCGGCCTGGACTTCAGCGCCGCGGGGCCCACCCCCCTGCACACCTACAACGACTACTGGGCCAACGGCACAGACCTCAACCCGGCCCGCCCCGGCGCGGCCGAACTCTTCCTCGACCCGCTGTTTGTGGACCCCAACGCGGACAACTACTACCCCCAAGAGAACTCCCCTGTCATCGACGCCGGCAACCCCAACGACCCCCACCCGCCCGGCACCGGCGAGGTGGTGGACATGGGCTACATCGAGCAGGGCCGCGCGGCCATTTACGTGGACGACGACTACTGCGATACCTGTCTCAACGACGGGCTCACCTGGGGTGTGGACGCGTTTGACGACATCCAGGCCGCGCTGAACCAGGCAGACCAGGAACAGAAGGCCTACGGTGCTGCGCACGTGGGCTCGGTCACCTGCCGCTCCTACCGCAGCACAGCGGTGCCCCGCCCCATCCCCGCGGAGGGCACCGGCCCCGTCCTCATTCCTCTGGATGTAGAGCAATCGGGCGCGGTGACCGAGGTGCGCGTCCACTCCCTGCGCGGGCAGCACGACAACCTGGCCGACCTCCAGTTCCGCCTGATGAACCCCTCGGGGGGGAGCGTCACCCTGTTCACGCCCGCCTGCTCGGTGGCCGGCTCTTTCGACTTCAACCTGAGCGACCGGGCAACCACCACGCCCCCCTGTCCTCCCAACACGGGCGGCACTTACCGGCCCCAGGAGCAACTCTCCGCGTTCCGCGGGGATGAGGCGCGCGGCACCTGGGCCCTGATCGTGGAGGACCGGCAGGCGGGCAACGGCGGCCGCGTGGACGCGTGGGGCCTCACCGTGTGCACCCAGACCGCGCCCGACCCCATCACCGTGGGCGTGGCCGAGGGTGTCTACACGGGCACGGTGAGCATCCCCAGCCGGGTGAACCTGGTGGGCATTGATCCTGATAAGGTGACCCTGGATGGCAACGGCGCGGCCGCGGCCGTCGTCTTCGACGGTGTGGCCTACGCAGGTGTGCGTAATCTCTTCATCCGGGGCAATCCCGATGTCGGCATTCTGATCAAAAACGGCGCACACCACATCACCATCGAGCGCAACCGCATCCGTGAAGCCCGTTACGGCATCCGCTTTGAGAACGGGGGCAACGGTCGCGTGATCTTCAACACCATCACCGGCCGCGGGGCCTCCGCGGGAGGCCGCTACGGCATCGACCTGGTGGGCACGGGCAGCCAGGTCTGGGCGACAAACAACATCTTCGACTCGTTCATCTACGGCATCTTCTCCGACGGCAAAGGCACCGGCTTCTCCGATTACAACCTCTTTGCCACTACCGACACGGTGAACGGCACGGTAACCGGGGAGAAGTACATTTTCTCGGGTGAGCACGACCGCAAAGTGTGGGACGCGGGCTTTGTCAGCGCCACGGACGAGCACCTGCGCCAGGATTCCACCGCGGTGGACGCGGCCTCACCTACCGCGGCAGTGCCCCCCGGCGGCGGCGCCCGCGCGGACCAGGGCTACAGGGAAGTGGTGGCGCTGCCTGCGACCCTCTTCCTGGGCAAGGAGGGCCCCTCCTCCACGGTGGGCAACTCGGGCGTCAAGCACGTGGACGTGAGCGTGGTGTCCGTGGCCGACCCGCGCACCGCGGTGGACGAGACGCCTCCCAGCACCTGGACACCCGTCTACGACGATCCCAGCGCGTCCGAGACCAAGGTCTACTGGCACCAGACCATCACCCCCACGGTAGAGGGCCTCTACCGCGTTTACGGCAGGGGCGAGGACCGGGTGGGCAATGTGTCCACGGACACGTCCGACCAGTACATGGGCGCGTTCGTCGCTGATGGCACCCCGCCCGTGGTGACGATGGTTGCGCCCGTGCCCGGTGCCAGCGTCACCTCCCCGCTGGACTTGCGGGCCACGGTCACGGACACAGTCGCGGGCCAGTTCAGCGTGCAGAGCATCCGCTTTGAGGTGGACGGCCAGCCCTACGATGGGGCCTGGACGGGCGAGCCCTGGGACCCGAACGCGGGCCAGCCTCGTCCCTTCCACCGCTGGATAGACCTGACCCCCGGAGCCCACACCGTTATCGCCGTGGCCTATGACCGGGCGGGGAACCGAGGCCAGAGCGCGGCGGTGGCTATCAACGTTACCGCGCAGACCGGCGCGGACACCATCGCGCCCACCCTGACCATCACCCGCCCGACATCGGGCCAGTTCGTCCAATTGCCCGTGGTCTTCGACGGTTCGGCCCAGGATGGCGAGAGCGGACTCCTTGCCGTGGAGGTGAGTGTGGACGGCGGCACCACCTGGTTGCCCGCCACGGTCACCGGCACCTCCTGGCGCTACACGTGGAATCCCCCCCTGAAGCAGGACAGCGTGGGCTACCGGGCCATCGTGCGGGCGCGGGACAAGGCCGGCAACGTAACCACCCAGGAGGTCCTCTTCTACGTGGACAACGTGGCCCCCTCGCCCCGGTACGCGCCTGCTTTCTACGAGGACACCGGTTCCGGCAAGGTCAAAGCGCCTCCGGGGACCCACTTCGACGGGCCGACCAACCTCAGCTTCTGGGTCAACCGCCCCTACGACGGGTCCGATCCCTTTGGGTTTGACATCGAATTGCAGATCCTGGTCAACCAGCAGCCCGAGTCCGACCCCTCACCCGTGGACCCGTGGGTCACGCGACAAAACGCGTATTCCAACTGGCACACCTACCTCCTCTCCCTGCCGGGCAAGTGGTACGTCCACCTCTTCTACCGGGACGCTGCCGGTAACATGCACGCGTCCCATTTCGGGCCCTGGTACGTGGGCAACTTCCTTGTTTCCTCGGTGGACTGCACCCAGCGCCAGCAGACCATTCAGGTGGACGGGTTCCTGGACATCCCTCACAACGAGTGGACGGTCAACGAGTTCATGGACGATGACGTGCGCGGGCGCAAGTACGGCTACCCGCGGCAGTCCCTCTACGTCACCTGGGCCGGGGATGCCATCTACGTGGGCTGGCGCGGGGCCTGGTGGGGCGCGGATGGTACCCTGTGGGTCTACGTGGGCACGTCGGACACAGGCGGAGCGACCACGACAGTGGACGGGCAGCATGCCCTGCCCTTCGGC
This sequence comes from uncultured Anaerolineae bacterium, assembly GCA_964487375.1. Taxonomy (GTDB): domain Bacteria; phylum Chloroflexota; class Anaerolineae; order JAADDB01; family JAADDB01; genus JAADDB01. The sequence goes on from CAZAQA010000002.1 coordinate 23,383, forward strand.
GCCACCATGGCCGTGCGGGTGAACAGTCCCACCGACGGCGTGCTCTACCTGTGGAACAGCAGCGCGCAGGCGTGGGGCGCGCCCCAGGCGGTGGAGTTCGCCAACGGCCCCAACGGCGACACCGAAGTGCGCATCCCGTGGGACCGCCCGCTGAACACCATCAACGTGGCCCGACTGCTGACCTACGCGGAGGATAGCGAGCGCGTCTGGAGCGTGTTCCCCACCACCAACGACCTGGCAGGCCCGTGGCATGAGTACTACCAGTACCGCCAGCCGTGCAGCCTGCTGCCTTCGCCCCAGGAGGTCACCCGGGCCATGGTGGATTTCATCGGCCGTTCCCAATACGCGCCGCTCATGCCCGTGGGCCCCAACACCATCCTGACGTACACCTTCCAACTCACCAACATGGAACTGGTGACCCTGCCGGTGACCAGCCTGGTCCTCACCGCGACGCGCGGCCTGAGCCTGACCCAGGTGAGCGGGTTGACCTGTAGCCAGTGCCCCGCGTTTGGGCGCTCCTGGCAACTGAGCGTGCCCGAACTCGCGCCCAGCGCCACCATTCCCTTCACCGTCACCGGCGTGATCAGCGGTGACCTCTCCACCGTCTCGCGCGTGTGGATGACGGCCACCTCCCTCTACAGCACGACCGTGCTCAGCCAACTGGCCTTCACCCACCCGGTGGATCACAACGGGCCCAGCATCCGCATCACCACGCCGCACGATGACTTCATCGGCCCCGGCGCGCAGCAGATCCTGGGCACGGCCGATGACGGCACCGGCATCGGCGTCACCAGCGTGTGGTACAGCGTGGACGGCGGGGTGACCTGGACCCCCGCCCTGGGTACGGTGAGTTGGGTGGCGAACGTGTACGTGCCCAGCACGGCCTCCACCTTTGAAGTGCGCATCCGGGCCACGGACGTTCTGGGCCAGGTGGGCGAACTCGTGCGCACGTTCTACGTGGACACCCAGGCGCCCCGGCTGCAGGTGGACATTCCCACCTTCCTCACCGGCGCCTACGGTGTCGTGGGCGGGCGCTCCTTCGACTCAACGTACACCATCAACCAGGGCAGCAAAGTGGTGGTGAAAGTCCTGGACCGGTACGGCCAGCAACTGCTCGAGGCCCGTGCCATGCTCAGCAACCCCGATCCTAACGGCATCGTCAACTGGGTGGCCACCTGGCCCCTGCCCCCTGCGGACGGCCTCACCCAGACCCTGCAATTCACCGGCATAGACAACGCGGGCAACATCACCACCACCCAGCCCTACACCGTCATCGTGGACAACATCGCGCCCACGGTCGCCATCACCCAGACTCGAACATCCCTCTCCAACCAGGAAACCATGTCCACCACCGTGCTGGCCGGCACCGCCACCGACGGAACGGGCATACAATCCATTGTCGGGCTCCTCTACGCGCCTGATGGCTCGGCCCAACAGGTGCCCCTGGCCTGGACACCGGTGATCACGCACACGGTCGCCTGGGAGTTCCCAGTAGATCCCGGCAGCCTGAGCGTGGGGGATTACACCCTGCGCGTCCAGTTCACCGACCTGGCAGGCAACACGTACCTGTCAGACGCATATCCTCTCACCGTGACCGATTTGGCCGTCACCCCCACACCCACCTTGACACTCACGGTCACGCCGACATGGACTCTGACACCTCCCACGTCCACGCCCACAGTGACCTGGACACTAACCCCGACCCTAACACTCACCCCGCCCACGGGGACCCCCACCCTCACTCCCACCATGACACCCACGTGGGTGGGGACGCCGCCGACCAGCACCCCGACGCCCACAGCGACGTGGACGCCTACGCCCACACCCACCCTGACACCAACGCCTACTCCCTCTCCAACGCCTTCACCCACGCCGACACCGACACCTACGCCCTGTTTGGTGAAAGTGTGGGGCTTCATCTTCATCGACCAGGACGGCGATGGCGTGCGCCAGCCCGACGACCCAGGCCTGGCCGGCATCACCGTGGAGCTGCGGGACGCCGGTTTTGGCAGGGTGCGGTATGTGGCCCATTCGGTGGAACCGCGGGGGTTCTACCTGTTCCAAAATGCGTACGCCCAGGGGATCGTGGCTCCGGGCTACTACGAACTCTACGTGGATCTGCCCTATACCTATGAGGTGACGACCGCGTATCCGGCGTTTTTGGACATTCACGAGTGTCATGATTACGGGTATGTGGACGTGGGCGTGCGGCCTTTGGCTACCCCTACACCGACGTGGACGCCAACGCCCACGCACACATCCACGTTCACTCCGACGCCCACGGAAACACCCACGCCGACGTCGACACCTACGGAAGTGCCCACAGGAACCCCCACGCCCGTGACGGGGAGTGTGGAAGGATACGTGTGGGCGGATAAGAATCGGGATGGACAGATGCAGCCTGGCGAGCCGGGCATTGGGGGGATGACACTGCACCTGATACCGGTGACAGGACATGCTATGACCGTAACCGAGGAGTGGACAACGACAACGGATGAGAATGGGTACTACCGCTTCACGAACATCCCGCCGGGAACATATCACCTCATCCTGGACCGACCCAGTGGCTATTGGCCCACCACAGAGGTGGAGGTCAACGTGCAGCCGGGTGTAAACACGATAGCGACGGCCAACTTTGGCCTCTATCCGTTGCCCTACATGGCTTACCTGGGTGTGGTGATGAAATAACCACGCGTCCAAAGGCGCGTGTTCGAGCTATCAGGCACGGGGAGGTCAATGATGAGAAGATGGCGCTTTGGCAAATATGGGTTCGTTGGGGTCATCGTCATGTTGCTGGGAGTACTGATGGGGGCGTTGAGCTCTCGGGCATCGACGGAGTACCCCTGGCCCCAGGTGACCAGACCTGGCATCTATTTGGCCTATGATTATCACGGACACGATCCCGCCACGTACGGCACCGTCGGCTCCCTGGCGTCCTTCCATTGGTCCCAACTGGAGCCCGAAGAAGGGGTGTACACGTTCGATGTGATCGATGTGTGGCTGGATAACCTGTCTCGACGGGGGCTAAAAGGAAGCTTCTTTGTTGATTTGCTCGATGGTGGATGCGACGGCGACCGTTCACTTCCGGCGTATATTCGTGATGATCCACATATGGCTGTGCGTCGCAACCTGGGATACTCGTGTCCACAAAGTGGACGCACCTGGAAGGCCTTGCCGAACTACATCAACCCACAATTGCAAGAGCGGTACCGTCTTCTCATCGAGCGCCTGGGAGCGCGCTATAAGGACGATCCTCGGGTGGAATTTGTTGCCATCGGGACAGGGATCTACGGCGAAACGCGAGCAGCGGCGGACCCCGAGGACCGAGCTGTGCTCGAGCGGGCCGGGCTCACCACTGATAACTGGGTCGAATTCTGCAACAAGGTGACCGATTGGTACGTACACGCCTTCTCCGACACCCAAGGCAGGCTCTTAAAACCCCTGCTGCAGCAGACCGGA
>CAZAQA010000002.1:26941-148905 GCA_964487375.1 uncultured Anaerolineae bacterium
CGCCTTCTCCGACACCCAAGGCAGGCTCTTAAAACCCCTGCTGCAGCAGACCGGAGATGTATCCCGATGGAGAGGGCGTTCTTTTTGGTGATTCTCCAGTCTGCCCTATGTGTGGATGGTACGATTATCCCCTACGATATTGGCTTGTCGTCCCAACAGCCTGGGAAGCCTATGAGCTGCACACCTGCACGCCGACGCTTATTTGGTGGGGGCTCTACAATATTCTCAGCAAACATCCCGTGTACTTGCGGCTGGCCTGGCCGCTCGTGCAAACGTACGATGGAAAACCCCGACCTGCAAATATTCTTCCCTTCAAATGGGCTGCTCCTTTCTTCGGTGTCACAGCCCAGACCTCCCCGGAGGCCTGGGTCGCGCTTCGGGAACATCGCGATCCCTTCTACCCCTTACAGTGCGTCCAAGATGAACGGATTGCGCCGCATCATCACCCAGAATGGGGAAATTACAGCTTCTTTCTTGATCAGCGCGATGACCTTCCGGGAGGCCGGACCGTTCCTGAAACGAATGATGCTCGCGTCCGCAGGATGGGCACCAACCTCTCCCCCTACAATCCTGAACTCCCTCCCGGACGGGAAGGCTGGGCGACGCGCCGTACGGACTACACCACTGGAAATCCTTACATGTATTTCACCCTGGATGATGCGTTTATGTACGGTCACCTGGATCAGGTGGAGGTCAGAATCACCTATTGGGACCACGGAACAGATAGCTGGCGACTGCTTTACATGGATGGGCAAGGGCAAGTACGTGCTGCGACCACCGCACAAGGCGAGAACGTCATCACTAAAACGGATTCGAACACGTGGCGAACCGTCGTTTTCCACCTTGATGATGCGTTGCTCACCAACAGGCTACCTCTCCCGAGCGGGGGAGCAGATTTCTACATAGACAGCATGAGCGATGGGGATGAGTGGGTGCACCTGGTCGAGGTGATCAAGGACCCGGCCGGTGCCCCAGCACTGACTCCGACCCCTCCCGCACGTCATTATTCCGTCCCGACACCCACACCAACACCTATGCCTCCGCCTCGTGAAGTGGTAGCTCCCTACAGGACATCTCAAATAACCATTGATGGACGATTGGACGAATGGCCTGCTTCCCCGCGGGCGATCCTAAGCGCCACCACGGCATCTTACGTGGACGGCCCGATGTCCAAGGCGGATGCCCGGGTGTACATGTGGGCGACATGGGATGAGCAGGCGCTCACCTTCGCCTTTCGGGTCTATGATGACAAACTCGTTGCCGATAGCATCGATATTTGGCGGGATGACTCCATTGAAATAGGGCTGGATGCGGACAACGACCATCAATTTACGTGGGGAGGAGCGGATTTCCAATTTACCCTGGCTGTCAACGGACGCTGGGCTCGCCTTGGACGGGACAGTGAAGATCCCACGATAAAGCGGGCCGTGCAACGGCTATCCGATGGTTGGAGTGCCGAAGTCCAGTTCCCTTGGTCCACGCTTCGGGTTCCTGCAGGAACTCCCGGGCGCATATTGGGATTTAACTTCGCCTATCACGACGACGATGATGGTTACAACTGGGATGTGTACATGATTTGGGCTGGCAAGAGCACCAATACAAGTGATGCCAGCTACGGTCATCTGATTCTCGCACGTGGAACCGCCGTGACACCCACGCCAGTTCCACCCAGGTGGGCTACCCCCATTGCCCCTCCGAGCTGTTACCGTCGGATATGGGGAAAGGTCTACACGGACAGCAACCAAAATGGCAGGTGGGATGCCGGTGAGCCTGGTCTGCCCGGGATACCGGTTCTCCTTCAAGGACCGATTTCCTCCATGATAACGACGCGCGATAACGGTACATACATGTTCGTGGGCATTCCCCCGGGAGACTACTGGCTCTCCGTGACCGTTCCCGAGGGCAAACAGGCAACGACGGCGAATCCCCGTTCGTTGGTCGTTTCCAGTCAGCAGTGCATTGAACTTGGGAATGTGGATGTAGGCATTAGCCCGTGAGGCCGGAATCAACCGGCGATCTTGGTCGTAGGGTGCCTGCATGCAGTTTTAATCATTGGTGGAAGATGAAAGCATTGTCCCACGAATAACAGCCATACAACGATCTGATGGCTGGAACAACGCCTCCGTGGGCTCGCCAAAGGTTAGAACATTGGAAAGCCCTAATGCCGAAACGGACGCGTCCGACGTGGGGAACCGGACTGGGGCTCAATAGGCACCCAGCTCTCTCAGGCGCGCATCGCTGATGCCGAAGTGATGCGCCAATTCGTGGACAACCGTATGCCGTACCCGTCGCCGCAAGTCTTCTTGGTCTCGTGAGACGCGTTCCAGCGGTCCCTGAAAGATGGTGACCTTGTCCGGAGGCACGAGGCCATAGTAGGCGCCTCGCCTCGTGAGCGGGACACCTTCATAAAGTCCGAGCAGCAGGTATCCCGGCCCAATGCCTGCGTGTTGCAGTTGAGCAGGCGTTGGCCACCTCTGGACGACGACGTCCACGTTGTTCAGGTAGCGGGCGATCTCCTCGGGAAGGTCGTCCAGGGCCTCTGCCACGAGCTGTTCGAATTCGAGGTCGGAAATGTGGATCATGGATATTCCTTACGTTGTGTCTCCCCCGCAATGGTGGTTTCTCGGGCCCGGCCCTGACGGTCGAACTGGACGCGACGAACGTGGGCCGGGTCGAGCTCGAACACGTAGGGGCTGGGTGTGCGCCGGATGCCTTCATGCCGGTCCAGCGTCGATGTCAGGTAGAGTCGATCACGGGCGCGCGTCATGCCCACGTAGAGCACCCGACGTTCCTCATTGCGCGCCCGTTCGTCCTCTCGTGTCGTCCACAGGGGGAGATATCCCTCCTCCAGGCCCAGGATGACCACAATGGGAAATTCCGTTCCCTTGGCGTTGTGCAATGTCATCAGGACGACGGCGTCAGCCTCGGGGTCATATGCGTCCAGACGCGTGCGCAGGGACTGATAATCGAGAAAGCCCGTCAGGGTGGGATCCCCACCGGACTGCAAATAACGCCGTACCCAGGCCATCAGCTCATTCCGCCACCGGTCCCACCTCTCATCATCGGTGTCAGCGGGCACAGACATATCCCGTAGCCGGGCCAGGAGGGAAAGCGCAAGCCACTGCCCCTCTTCGTCCAGGGAAGCCACCACGTCGTCCAGTAGGGGCTGACGGGGAAAGCGTGTCATTACCCGGTGGGCGGCATGGACCAGAGCCTGGTGTTCGTCCACCAGGGGAGCAGCGGCGGCCAGAATGCCCAACGCGATCAGGGGAAGCAGCTCGGGCAAGAGGGTACGGGCGCGCAAGGCCCGGTTTTCTCGCAACAGCGCTTGATACAGCGCCGCGGTTTGGGCCACATCATCCGCGGCCCGGTGCGTCTGCCCCGAACCCAGCTCCAAGAACTCGCTCACATATTCCAGTGTGTAACGGCGCAACGCGGGGAAGAGACGCCGTGCCATCTCCAGGGTGTCCACCACCGGATTGGTGAGTCCCCGGCCCAGGTGCTGACCCAACACTCGGTCCAGAAAGCGGTTGTCGAAGCGGCGGATATTGTGCCCCACCAACACATCCTGGCCAATGTATTCCAAGAACGCGGGCAGGACATCGGACAGGGCCGGCGCGTCGGTCACATCTTCCCAAGTAATGCCGTGGACCCGGGACGCGGCTTTGGGGATAAAGTCCCGCCTTTCCGGGTGCACCAGGGTGCGAAATACTTCCCCCATTGGCTGTTCACCCCGATATCGCTGGGCCGCGATCTCCACAATGTCGTCCCGCCGCACGTGAGTGCCCGTGGTCTCCAGGTCGTAGACCACATAGGGACCTCGTCCCGCGGGGTCCAGCGCCAGGAGCAGGTCCGTCGCCACACGCCAGGCGACTACGGCCAGAGGGTACGTCAACGTTCCCATGTCGAGCGGCTCCAATACCAGGTTCCCTTTACCGCCGCCGATCTGCAGGAGGAAGGTATCCGCACGCCCTTCTTCCACCAGGGGATGGCCAATGATATCGTCCAGCACATAATGAACGATGTGATACGCTGCCCAGGCGTCGACGGAGCTCTTCCGCGCAGGGAACACCTGTAGGCAAATCGGTCGGCCCTCCTCGATGGCCGATTTCAGGATCTGGACTTGTTTCTCGAAGGACGCAGCCCGTTGGAAATCCCGCACCAGCGTGTCCTCTGCGGGTGCGAAGAGCGAACGGCGCTGTTCGAGCAGGGCGAAGAGACGAGTTACCAGCGTTTCCAGGGGAAGGGTGGAGCTCTGGGCGCGCAGGGATGCCAGGCGTTCTCCGAACTGGCGCAGTTGCCAGCGGGTCAGGGGACCCAGTTCGGGGAACGCGTCCGGCTGCCGGGCAACGGTTCCCAGGGTGACGCCGCGGGCGCGAGCCAGGGAGATGGCCAGGGCTTGAGTGGGTTCGTCCACGAGCATGGTGGGAAAGTTGAGAGCCTGCACGTAGTCGTATTCGGTCGGGGTCTGTAACAAGGCCAGGTAGCGAATGATGTCATCCAACGCTTCCTGTCGGAAGGAGTCCCGTGGTTGGATGCGCTGGATGGGAATGCCTTCTTGCAGAAGATGCTGTTCGGCCGCGTCGGCCAGGGTATGTACCCGGTACAGGATGCCAATATCTCGATAGTGATATCCCCATTCTTCGACGGCTTTGCGCACAAGTTGCGTCAGCCATTGCTGCTCCTGCTCCAATGTCTGAAAGATAAGATGAACGACAGGGGAACCTTCGTCCCGACGTGCCTTCAGGAAAGATTGGGTCTCCCGCAGGCGTTTGCGAGCCACGAAGCGTTGTGCCGCGTAGAGGATATGTCCGGTGCTGCGGTAGGATTCGGTGAGCTTGACGATGTGGGGCCGATAGCGGCGTTTGAATTGGTCGACCAGATGCAGGTCCGCGCCGCGCCAGCCATAGATAGATTGATCCTCATCCGCCACCGCCGTGACTTCCGCGTCCGGAGGGGCAAGCAGGGTGAGGAACGTAAACTGGGCCAGGTTGATATCCTGGTATTCGTCCACGAGGATGTGTGTCAAGGCATGTTCCATGTGTTTCCTGACATCGGGACGGGCACGCAACAGGTGGACGGTCTGGCCGATAATGTCATCGAAGTCGAGTAGGCGTTGGCGACGTAAGGCATCCTCATAGGCCCGAGCGACTTGCAACCATTCGGGGGGGATGGGTTCGCGTGCCAGGGGCAGGGTGGGATCCAGGAGGCGTGCCTTGCGCCGGCTGATGAAGTCGGCAATGAGGTGGGGTGAATGTGCTTCCACGCTCAGGCCGAGAGAGCGGAGAGCCTCCAGCAACAGGTAGTGCTGGGTGTCCTCATCGGCGATGGCGAAGTCCTCGGCCAAGCCGATGGTGTCGCCAAAGCGACGCAGCAGGCGCAGCGCGGCAGCGTGGAAGGTGTAGATCCACATGCTGTCGGCGCGTTCGCCCAGCAAGCCGGCAAGGCGTGTGCGCATCTCTTGTGCGGCCCGGTTGGTGAAGGTGATGGCCAGGATGTGTTCGGGTGGCACCTCTTTCTCCCGCACAAGGTAGGCCGCGCGGTGGACGATGACACGAGTCTTGCCGCTGCCCGGTCCGGCAATGACCAACAAGGGGCCGCCCGTGAACGTTACGGCCTCTTGCTGCCGAGGATTCAAGTCCGCCAGCACCTGCGTGTCCATGCCCTGAGAATTTGCCCCTTTTCCCACTTGGGGAGATAATGCGTGCTATAGGATGATACGGCTTCATTATTCATCTGGATGAGCAGGATGTCAATCACACATACAACGGCCCAGACGATTCGTGGTAGGTCCAGGCGGGGCGAGGAGTAGCCCTGCCGTCCGTCGCGCCGGTCGTTTACTTCTCGTCCTCAAGCCACGTGGGCTCCTTGCCCCGTGGCTTTTTGTATGAAGGCAAAGTATGCGTATCGTCACACGTCGGAGATGAGGATGGGGCGTGTAGAACGTTAATCGGTACACGATGGAAGTCAACACAAACCCTCAATGAAAAGGAGTAGAGTCATGTCCGAACAGAAGGTGAAGAAGGTCGTCCTGGCCTATTCTGGGGGACTGGACACCTCGGTGATCGTCCCCTGGCTGAAGGAGAATTATGGCTGTGAGGTCATCTGCTTCACGGCCAACTTGGGCCAGTCCGACGAGTTGGAGGGCCTGGAGGAAAAGGCGTTGGCCTCGGGCGCGAGCAAAATCTACATCGAAGATTTGCGCCTGGAGTTCCTGCGGGACTACGTCTTTCCCACCATGCAGGCCGGGGCTATTTACGAACGAAAGTATCTCTTGGGCACGTCCATGGCGCGGCCGCTGATCGCCAAGCGTCAAGTGGAGATCGCCGAACTGGAGGGCGCGGACGCGGTCGCGCACGGCGCCACGGGCAAGGGCAACGATCAGGTCCGCTTTGAGTTGACCTACATGGCCCTCAATCCCAAGCTGAAGGTGATCGCCCCCTGGCGGGAATGGCACATCCGCAGCCGGGAGGACGCGCTGGAGTACGCGGAGAAACACGGTATCCCCGTAACCCAGACGCGCACGTCCATCTACAGCCGCGATGCCAATTTCTGGCACCTCAGCCACGAGGGGGGACCGCTGGAAGACCCCTGGACGGAACCGGCCGAGGACATGTTTCAGCGCACAGTCAGCCCCGAATCAGCGCCTGACGAGCCGGAGTACGTGACCATCGACTTCGAAGAGGGGGTGCCGATACGCATCAATGGGATCTCACGAGGGCCAGTGGGCATCATGGAGACGCTCAACGCGCTGGGCGCGAAGCATGGTGTCGGCCGGGTGGACCTGGTGGAAAACCGGCGTGTGGGGATCAAGTCGCGCGGGGTGTACGAGACACCCGGCGGCACCATCCTCTACGAGGCCCATCACGGGCTGGAGGAGCTCTGCCTGGACCGAGAGACCCTGCACTACAAGCAGCAAATCGCGCTCCGTTACGCGGACCTGGTGTACGACGGCAAGTGGTTCACGCCTTTGCGTGAGGCGCTGGACGCGTTCGTGCGCGAGACCCAGAAGACCATCACAGGCACGGTGCGTCTGAAGTTGTACAAGGGCCGAGTGTGGGTGGTGGGCCGCAAGTCTCCTTTCTCCATTTACCGGGAGGACTACGCCACGTTCGGTGAGAGTGACGTCTACAACCAGAAGGACGCGGAGGGCTTCATCAAGCTCTTTGGCTTGCCCATGAAGGTGCGGGCGTTGATCAACATCGAAGGGGGTGGCGTCAGCCCTTACGCGGCGCCCGATTACACTAAGTTCAAGCGGGATTAATGGCTATCAGGGAGTAGGGAGTGGGCAGGAGTGGGGAGTGGGCAGGAGTGGGGAGTGGCATGCCGCTTCCCTACTCCCCCGATATCTAATCCCCAATATCCGCTATCTGGCTTACGTCCGATACTCGGCATTGATGCGCACGTACTCGTAGCCCAGATCACATGTCCAGACCTCGGTCTCGCCGTCACCGATGCCCAGGTCGATCAGCACGTCGATTTCAGGTTGGGCGAAGATGCGGGCCGCTGCCTCCTCGTCGTAGGCCGTGGGCCTGCCCTTGTCCACCACCGGCAGGAGAGGTCCACGCTTGCCCTCCTCGCCCCCGGCGAACCACAGGGCCGTACGGCCCGGGTTCACCTGGGCCCCTGAATATCCCACCGCGGCCAGGACGCGGCCCCAGTTGGGGTCGCCGCCGAAGAAGGCCGTCTTGCAGAGGGGGGAGTTGGCCACCGCCTTGGCGGCCTTGACCGCATCTTCCTCCGACGCGGCCCCGCGCACACGCACAGTCACGAACTTCGTCGCGCCCTCGCCATCCCGCACAATGGCCTGCGCCAACCGCACACATACCCGGGTGAGTGCGTCGCGGAAGAGCACAAAACGGGGGTCTTCCGTTCGCTCGATGGGGGGGGGATCTGCCAGACCGTTGGCCAGGACCAGCACCGTGTCGTTGGTGCTCGTATCCCCATCCACGCTGATGCGGTTGAAGGAGTGATTCACAGCGTGGCGCAGCGCGGTTTGAAGCAATGGCTGGGTGATGACCACATCCGTCGCCAGGACTGCAAGCATGGTGGCCATGTGGGGGTGAATCATGCCTGCGCCCTTGGCGATCCCCCCCACCACGGCCGGAGCCAGCGGATCGGGCAGGGGTTCAAAGGCGAGTTTGGGAAAGGTGTCCGTGGTCATGATGGCCTGGGCGGCCTCTTCCCAGCCATCCTGGCGCAGTCGCGCCGCGGCGAGAGGGACGCCCTGCCGTATGCGCTCGATGGGCAAAGGCACACCGATGACGCCGGTGGACATGACGAAGGTGCTGCGTTTGGGCAGGCCCAGGCGATCTTCCACGATGTGGGCCATGCCGGCCGCGTGCACCATGCCCGGTTCTCCTGTGCAGGCATTGGCGTTGCCCGAATTGATGATGACGGCGCGGAGCCCCTGCGCGGCCACGGCCATGAGTTTGCGGTCGTACAGGACCGGCGCGGCAGCGAACGCGTTTTGGGTAAAGACAGCCGCGCCCACGCAAGGGGCGTCACTGACAATAAGGGCCAGGTCGGACGCGGCGTTGGCCTTGATGCCCGCGGCCACACCCGCGGCCTTGAACCCGGGGAGGGCAAAGGTGTTCATGGTGGACCTCCATGCATACCGGTCTGGGATGACGGACGATAAACGGTGGACAATGGTGTACTGGTTATGGGGTATCGAATATCCAATCCCCCATAACCAATACCCGACTTTCCTTTATGACGGGTTGGGCGTGACGGGTCGGACAAAGTGCCCCCCTCGTCGCAGTTCCCACGGATAGACAATCCACTTATCGGTGATGGCCGCGTAGTAGTCCGGCCGATGGTCGGGGAAGAGGGAATGGGTGGGCTTGTAGTGGAGTACGGCCATTTCCGGGATGGCTCCGGCTTGCTCGACCCGTCCTCGTACGGTCATGATAGTACGGCCATCATCCCACACGTCGTCCACGATGAGGACACGGCGGCTACGCAGCAGGGCATCCTCGGGAAACTGGAGGAAGGTAGGCCAGGTGAGCCGCTTCTCTACACCACGAGGGTCGGGGAAGTGGACGGCTGCGGTCAGTACATCGCGAATGTCCAGGGCCTCGGCAATGATGCCGCCGGGCACAATGCCGCCGCGGGTGATCATGAGCAGGGCGCCAAAAGAGTGGGTCAATTGTGGTAAAAGGACATCGATGAGGGCATCCACGTCAGCCCAGGTCAGGATTTCTCGTTCCAGGTGCATAAGCTTTCCTCGTTCGCTGGTCGTGTGATCGTGCTGCCGCAACTGCATCAAACCAAGTCAATGCCATACGCCTCGGAGTATGTCCAGCTTTTCCGCCGCCTCCAAGAGACGAAGCCGGTGTTCTGGGGGCATATTTACCAACGGCGGGCGTACGAAGGTCAACGGCACGTGGGCAATGTGCGTCAGTAACACCTTGATGGACGCCTGAATGGAGCCATACTCCTGCAGCAGGTCACGCAATGCCGTCAGCGCCTCCTGCAAGGCCGCGTAGGCCTCCCCTCGTTGGGCCGCAGTCCGCAATCGCTGGATGGCCTGGGGGACCAGGTTGGCCGCGGCGGTGATGGTCCCGGCTACGCCCATTTCGTAGGCGACTCCCACCAGACGATCACTGCCCACAAAGACCCGGAGTTTGGGGTAACGGCGCATAAATTGCAGGAAACTATTGACATGGCCGGTGCTGTCCTTCAATCCCAGCAGGCATTCGGCGTGAGTTTCGTAGAGCCCATCGATGAGGTTGAGTGTAATGGGTACGCCACTGATCTGCGGGATGTGGTAGAGCATGATTTTCTGTCCGGGCTGCAAAGCGCTGTCGCAGAGGGTGCGGAAGTAACGCAGCATTCCTTCATCGCTGAGATTGCGCCAATAGTAGGGCGGCAAGACCAAAACGCTTTCCGCCCCGGCTGCAAAGGCATGGCGTATCAGGTCGACGGTCTCCGTCAACGAAGGTGTCCCCACGCCGGGCACGACTTTCAGGGAACCACGTCGGGCCATTACCGTGTCGAGTACGGCCTTCCGTTCGTCCGGGGACAGGGAAGGCCCTTCACCGGTTGTTCCCATGGGGACCACACCGTTCAGGCCCAAGGCCTGCAAGTATTGCAGATGATAAGGAATCCAGGCAAAATCGATCGTGACCCCGTCCTGCCGGAAGGGGGTCACGATGGGGGCAAAGACACCGGAGAGTTCGTCCATGATTTTTCTCCTCGATCCAGAATGGGAAGGCCTGTGCCCCACATTAGGGACCGAACGGCCGGGGTGTTTGAAGTCCCCATGGCTGGCTGTCCTTGACCCGGGAGCAGACCTCTCCCTGAGCATCGGCGTCCTGCGTCGCACGGCTCCCATTTTACTCGAAAAAGGGGGAGAGGGCGAACCCCTGCGTTCTTTCTTCAAAGATGTTCCTCCGGCTATTTTGTCATCGAATTGTCAGCAAAGACTGCCATAATTCATGCTATGATAAGGGTGGATACTCGAGCATCCTGCGAGTATCCCTCTGCATGAACAATAGGTTGTAGAGCAAAAAGGAGAGAGACCACATGCGTAAAGGATTTGTTGTATCCCTCATTTCGTTCATAGCTTTGTTCCTGGTCATCACATTGATGACGGCCAACGGCCTCTTGGCCCAAAAAAGCGCGCCCAGCGATGAGAGCTCTGCCAACACGTTTGTCATCCCGGCTCGAGCACGGGCGGCCAGCATGGTCATGAATGCTCCGACGGTAGACGGCCTCTACACAGGAGACGAAAGCAATTACTATCTCCTCGGTGAGGCCGACGGAGGACGAGGGTCCCTTTACTTCAACCGTGTGGGGGACACTCTTTATCTGCTCATGCGCGTCAACCCCAGTGTGAACGATAACGTGTTTGGGGACAAGGACAAAGACAAGAGTTACGTGCAGTCCGAGGGATGGAACCATCATACCTTTGAGGATCTGCGCGGATCAGATCACATCCAACTCCTGTTGTCTTGTGGGAAGCATGTCTGGGACTGGCGCCAGGACTACCTTGACGACGTGGATAATGACGGCGATCCGAGTGAGCACGACTGGTCGTCCGACACCGATGGGCATGATGGGGGTGGTTCGCCCCCCCCCAACCTGGTCTCGGCCAGTTCACTGGCCTGGAACATGGACCATACCAGTTGGGATGTGACGTTGGGAGGGACCCGTTCCGGGAAGAAACATTACAAGTCGCCCTCTTCTCTGGAAGGATACCCGGGATTCGACGCCACTGATCAGTGGGAATGGGCCATGGTTTATGAAATGAGCATGGATGTCAGCTCGTGCGGGAACAACGACATTTATGTCTCTGTGCCCAGTGCCCACAACTCACCCTCTAAGGACGGCGACAATGACGTGCCCGTTTCGCCGACGGTTATTCACACGCCGACGTCTTCGACGCCGACTGAAACCCCGACACCGAGCGGCACGCCCAGCAGCACACCCACGAATCCACCTCGCATCGAGACGTCGAAAGAGGCCACGCCTTTGGCCCAGTGCCAGACGGCAGAGGTGCAACTGCATGTTAACGGAGCCGGCAGCCCAGTGGTGGAACGCCGACCGTTGGACGTGATGATCGTCCTGGACCGTTCCGGGTCCATGAACGATGCTGGGGGAAACCCGCCGCAGCCCATTACCGACGCCAAGAACGCAGCCAAACATTTGGTGGACCAGCTTGATTCCACACGGGACCGAGCCGGCCTCGTTTCCTATTCGGATTGGGCTACCTTGGACCAGGGGTTGACGGCTAATTTCTCTCTGGTGAAGAATAAAATCGACGCCATTACCACCGGGGGCTACACCAACATCGGGGATGCCGTATTCAAAGCACAGCAGGAACTGGACAACCATGGACGCACAGGAGCCGTCCACGTCATCGTCCTCCTCTCCGATGGGGTGGCCAATCGCAGCCACAACGGGGATTCCTGTAGCACCTGGCCCAGCAGTCCCACGGCCTGCACCAACGATGCCATCAACCAGGCAGCGGTAGCTAAAGGACAGGGAACGGTCATCTACACGATCGGCCTGAATTTACATAACATCGGTCAAAGTCACGGTCAGGCAGTGGAAAATCTGGCCCGAAACGTGCTGCGGTCGATGGCAACCACTCCCTCCAATTACTTCGAATCCCCCAGTTCTAGCGACCTGGACGGCATCTTCAGCAATATTGCCAACACCATTACCAACGCTGCCGGTACCGGTGTGGTGGTCACCGACATTTTGCCCACGGGGGTACATTACATTAGCGGAACCGCGAACCCGGCCCCTGATAGCATCTCAGGCCAAACCCTAAAGTGGAACCTGGGCATCGTGGGTATCACCCAGACGGTCACCATTAGCTTCCAGGTCTCTCTGGATTCTGGGACTCCCAACCAACTGGTAGACGTCTATCCGGACTCGCGTGTGGATTACACGGACTACCAAGGGCACCCGGCCTCAGTGCCCTTCCCAGAAACCCATGTCACTGTTGTCTCGTGTGCAACGCCTACCCCCACTCTCCCCCCGACAAGCACATCCACACCGACGTCTACGCCGACAAGCACGCCCACACCCACATCCACGCCGACACCTACGGCCACACCTACGGCCACACCTGGGCCGGGCCTGGAGGTGGACAAGGCGCTTGACGGTGTACAGGGTAACGTGGTCTTGGTCGGCCAGACTATTACCTACACGGTGCAAATTACCAACGTAGGGGGCACGACCATCATCTGGCTACCTCTACGAGACACATTTGACAACACGTGTTTGAGCTACGATCCGAAATCGGCCAACCCTATCGAGAACAACCGTGGTGCAGATTTCATCGAGTGGGCCGATCTGACAACCACCTTTGGTCAGGACCTAGCTCCGGGTGAGAGCTTCACCCTGACCATACCTTTCACCGCGGTCGGGCCGGACGACAGTGCGACCAATACAGCGGTCACCCACGACGTTCTGGATGAGAACGGCACGTCGGTTCCCAATGCCGGTGACTCGGTGACCATTACCTGCAAGCAACCTGCCAGCATCGGAGATTACGTCTGGAACGATGCGAACGGCAACGGCCTGCAGGACGAGGGCGCGGGGTACGGCATCAACGGCGTGACCGTCAAGCTCTACAAAGACGATGGGGACAGCACTTTCGAGCCGGGCACGGACGACGCACTGATTGCGAC
Source organism: uncultured Anaerolineae bacterium (assembly GCA_964487375.1). GTDB lineage: Bacteria > Chloroflexota > Anaerolineae > JAADDB01 > JAADDB01 > JAADDB01. The sequence continues at coordinate 40,090 of CAZAQA010000002.1, forward strand.
TCAGGTCACGGCTGGAGACGGGGCTTATCACTTCACCATGCTTTACCCCGGCAGCTATTGGGTCGCGGTGGACGAGACGAGCCCGGCGCTGAGCGGGTACACCCACATCTCAGGCAGCCAGAGCAAAGATACGCCTTATCTGGTCACGGTGAACTACGGCGATACCGTCACCGATGCGGACTTTGGCTACGCCGGCAAGGGGAACATTGCTGGTACCGTGTTCTACGACTGGAACGAGAACGGTCAGCAGGATGCGGGTGAAGAGGGCATCGGCGGCGTCAAGGTTTGCCTCTACAAGGACAACGGAGATGGCAACTTCAACGGTGGCGATATCCTGCAAGAGTGCAAGAACACGAACACCGATGGAACATACAGCTTTAATGACTACCTGCCCGGCACCTACTTCGTCGTGGAGACACAGCCATCTGGATTAGAGGATACGACACCGAACATTCGCAAGGTGGACCTCGTGGTCATCGGTCCTAGCGGTTCAGCAACGAACAACAATTTCGGTGAAATCGTCAAGGGGCGCATCGGGGACACCACCTGGGTGGACTCGAACAGTAATGGTGTTCAGGATTCTAGCGAGCATGGGATTGTTCCCAAGGTGCCTTTGCATGTCACCGGTGTGACCATCATTAGCACAACTATCGACATATCCGTCACCACGAGTATCACGGGACACTACATACTAGATAATCTTATTCCGGGCACATACACGGTCACAGCACCAGCCAGTTTCAAAGGGTTTATCCTCACGTCCGACAACCCGCTGTCAACCACGTTGACCATTGGTCACATGGAGGACCTGACCCTGGACTTCGGATACGTCTCGCCAACGGCCGTACAGATGCTCTCCTTCCAAACGTATCCCAGCGTTACCAGCGTAGGCCTGGAGTGGGCGCTGCGGTTGGATGGGGGAACAGCACCTCGCTTCCGGGTATGGCGGGCCGTGCCCAACGGCCGCTGGAAGCTGCTGACGCCCGCGTGGGTGAGCCGACAGTACGTGTCCGGTGAGCGGGCCGTTTATGTCTACACGGACACCTATGTCACGCCAGGAGCTACATATCTGTACAAACTGGAAGATGATGTCGGCGACACTTACGGTCCCTGGCAGGTCCAGGTCCCGGAGGTGGACGACGGTGGCAGCACGGTAGCCTCCGAGCATACCTTCCTGCCTTTCCTGACCCGATAGGATAAAGAGTTGCAGACTTGACTTGCTCGGGCGAGGGAGATGGCTTCGTCATCTCCCTCGCTTTTTCTAATGCGCCTGGCCGCTCTTCGCCCCCGTCCGTATTGGATCATTTCCCTCCCCTCGTGCTAGACTTGAGAAAGTACGAGCAGGCGAGAGGTGCCCATGAGCTACCGAGCGTGGTTCCGTTGCTTTCGGGGATGCCCCGGTGAGTACTCCGTATACGACGTCATCTACCGCTGCCCCAAGTGCGGCGGGTTGCTGGAAGTCGCCCACGACGTCGAAGCCCTGAAGGACCGCAGCGCGCCCGCGTGGATGCGTCTGATGGAGGAGCGGGCCGGAACCACTCACTGGCCCTATGGGTCCGGTGTGTGGCGCTATAAGGAGTGGGTCCTGCCCAGTATCCACGACGATAACATCGTCAGCATGTTCGAGGGGAATACCAACCTTTTTCACGCCACCCGCCTGGGCGAACAAATCGGTGTGCCCGACCTGTGGGTGAAATTGAGCGGCAACAGTCACACCGGTTCTTTCAAGGATCTGGGCATGACCGTCCTGGTTTCCGCGGTGCAGCAGATGCGCGCCAGGGGCAAACCGGTGCGCGCGGTCGCGGCGGCTTCCACGGGAGACACGTCGGCCGCGCTGGCAGCCTATGCCGCGGCCGCGGGCATCCCGGCCATTGTCATCCTGCCCCAGGGCAAGGTCAGCCTGGGCCAGCTCATCCAACCCATCGCCCACGGCGCCCTGGTGCTGGCCCTGGACACCGACTTCGACGGCTGTATGCGCGTGGTGCAGGAGATCACCCGGGACAACACCATCTACCTCGCCAATTCCATGAACTCCCTGCGCATCGAAGGGCAGAAGACCGTCAGCATCGAGATTGTGCAGCAGTTCGAGTGGGCTGTCCCCGACTGGATTGTCCTCCCGGTGGGCAACCTAGGCAACATCAGCGCCCTGGGAAAGGGCCTGTTGCTTTTGCGAGAGCTGGGCATCATCAGCAAGTTACCTCGGCTGGTAGCGGCCCAGGCCGAGCGGGCCAATCCCCTTTATCGGAGTTACCTGAAGAAGTTCAAAGAGAAAGTCGTCGTCCAGGCTCAACCCACCCTCGCATCCGCCATCCAAATAGGCAACCCTGTCTCTTATGAAAAGGCAGTGAAGACTCTGCAAGAGTTCGAGGGGGTCGTCGAGCAGGCCAGCGAAGACGAGCTTGCCAACGCGGCGGCCATTGCCGACCGCACGGGCATGTACACCTGCCCGCACACAGGAGTGGCCCTGGCCGTCCTCATGAAATTGGTCAATCGCGGCATCATTCGGCGAGACGAACGGGTGGTGGTGGTTTCTACCGCCCATGGACTGAAATTTACTCAGTTCAAACTCAAGTATCACGATAACACCCTCGAGGATGTGGCTGCTCGTTACGCCAACCCGCCCGTCTATCTGCCCCCTGATCCCCAGGTCGTTCGAGATACGATTTTGAGGCGGTTGGACAAAATGGAAAACACACTCTGATGCTGCACGAGCGCATCGGAGCCCCTGAGGAGGGAATATTATGGCAAATTTCGATTTGCTGCGAGGACTGGCTCGACCGAACGGGTCGAAGATCGTGCTTCTGGTCATGGATGGGCTGGGGGGATTGCCCCTCACGCCGGACGGCAAGACGGAATTGGAGAGGGCGAACACGCCCATCATGGACCGGTTGGCCCGCGAGGGCAGTACCGGACTCCACGTGCCCATCGTGCCGGGGGTCACCCCAGGCAGCGGCCCGGCCCATCTGGCTCTCTTCTCCTACAACCCCGTCCAGTACGAAGTAGGACGGGGGGTGCTGGAAACGCTGGGCATCGGCTTCGACTTGCGCCCGGAGGATGTGGCTGCTCGTGGGAACTTCTGCACCGTGGACGAGAACGGCCTCATCACCGACCGTCGTGCCGGCCGCATCCCCACGGAAGAGTGCATCCGCCTGACGAAGAAGCTGCAGGAGAACACCCGCATTGAAGGCGTGGAACTCTTCGTCCTGCCCGTGAAGGAGCACCGTTTTGCCCTGGTGCTGCGGGGCGAGGGACTCTCCGACAGACTGACCGAGACGGACCCATTGTTGACGGGCAAGCCCCCTTTGCCGGTAGCCCCCCTGGAGGACACGCCCGAGGCCCGACGGACCGCGCAGTGGGTCAACGACTGGATTCGTCAGGCCCGCGAGGTGCTCAAGGACGAACCCCGCGCCAACTGCCTCAACCTGCGCGGGTGGGGCAAGGACCCCCAGTTGCCCCAATTCCCCGACATCTACAAGGTGAAAGCCGCGGCCATTGCCGTCTACCCCATGTACCGGGGCGTCGCACGGCTGGTGGGCATGGAGCTATTGGAACATGGCTCGGAGATCGCCGAGGAGTTTGCCGCGCTGAAGGCCCATTGGGACGAGTACGACTTTTTCTTCATTCACGTCAAGCCCACGGACAGCCGGGGAGAGGACGGCAACTTCGACGCCAAGGTAAAGGTCATCGAGGAAGTGGACAGGCACGTGGCGGACCTCCTGGACCTGAAGCCGGACGTCCTCCTCATCACCGGCGACCATTCCACACCGGCCAAGCTCAAGTCCCACTCCTGGCATCCGGTGCCCTTCCTGCTCTGGGCCTACGACGCTATGCCGGACGCGGCCCAGAGCTTTGGAGAGCGGGAGTGTGCTCGGGGGCAGTACGGCGTCATGCCCGCGACGGAGCTCATGCCCCTGGCGATGGGGCACGCGGGACGACTGACTCGCTTTGGGGCTTAAACGTAATCACCGTCACCCGGGATCCAATGTCGGACACGAGGTGACGAGTTCACAACTCGAGGAGGAGTTATGACCGACCAAACACAACCTGATCGCAACCTGGGGATGGAGCTGGTGCGCGTCACCGAAGCTGCGGCGCTGGCCGCGGCCCGCTGGGTGGGCCGCGGGGATAAGATCGCTGCCGATCAAGCGGCGGTCGATGCCATGCGCCTGATGCTGTCCACCGTGAATATGGACGGTGTCGTCGTCATCGGCGAGGGGGAGAAGGACGAGGCCCCCATGCTCTACAACGGGGAGCGAGTGGGCACCGGGCGTCCTCCGGGCGTGGACATTGCCGTCGATCCCATCGATGGGACGCGCCTGACCGCCCAGGGTCGTCCTGGAGCATTAGCCGTTGTCGCCGCGTCGGAACGGGGTACCATGTTCGATCCCAAACACCTGGTTTACATGCGGAAGATCGCGGTCGGTCCCGAAGCCAAGGGAACCATCGACATCACCGACACGGTGGAGAACAACCTCCGGCGCGTGGCCGAGGCGCTGGGCAAGCCCATCTCCGAGGTCACCGTGATGGTGTTGGACCGGCCCCGGCACCAAGAGCTCATCGATGACATCCGCCGGGCCGGGGCACGCATTCGCCTGATCATGGATGGCGATGTGGCCGCAGCCATCACCGCGGCCATGCCGGACACAGGCATCGACGTGCTCATGGGCATCGGCGGCTCCCCGGAGGCGGTTGTGGCCGCAGCCGCGCTCAAGTGTATGGACGGGGAGCTGCAGTGCATGCTCTGGCCGCGCAACGAGGAGGAAGAACGCCTGGCGCAGGAGCGTGGGCTTGACCTGAACGCGGTGTTGGCCATCGACGACCTCATTCAGTCGGACAACGTATTCTTCGCGCTCACGGGCATCACTACCGGAGAACTGGTGGCCGGCGTCAAGTACACCCGCCAGGGAGCCATCACCGAATCTCTGCAAATGCGCTCCAAATCAGGAACTATCCGCCGCATTCGAGCATTGCACCGCTGGGACAAGCTCATGCGCATCAGCCAGGTGCCTTACCGAGAGGCGACCATATCATCGTGATGGATGTCACCGATCTGCTGCAACAATTGAGTGACGCTGCGGCGGAGCTGGTCCGCCGCAGCCTTGTGCTGGCCGCAGGGGGCAATGTCAGCCTGCGAGAAGGAGATAAGGTGTACATCTCCCCCACCGGAGCGCGACTGGACGCCCTGACCCCCAGGACTTTCGCAGCCGTGGATGTGAACACGGGGGAGCCTCTCAACGCGTTCCGACCTTCGTCCGAATTGCCCATGCACCTGGCTTGCTACCGGGCCCGTCCTGACGCTCGTGCGGTCATCCACTGCCACCCGGCCCACATCATCGCCCTGGCCAGTCTGGGCGAACCCTTGCCTGCCATGACCGCGGATTTTCTCGTTTATCTGAATGCAACGTCCTTGCCGCTCATTCCGTACATGACTCCAGGAACGAAGGATCTGGCGCGCGCGGTGGAGCGAGAAATGCGCTCGGTGCCTGTGGTCATGTTGGGCAACCACGGGCTCATTGCCACCGGCCCCAATGTGGCCCGAACTCTGGATCGGGTTCTCCTGGCCGAGGAGAGTGCCCGGGTGTACCTGCTGGCTCGTCGGTTCGGGGAACCACGTGTACTGACACAAAAGGATTGGGATGATCTGAAGAGACGTTACGGACGGGGAAAATGAACGTGGTATTGAACATCTTCACGGCATTTGGACTGAGCAGCGCCGCGGGCCTGAACGCGTACCTGCCCCTGCTGGTCGTCGCGCTCCTGGCGCGGTACACCGACCTCATCACCCTGAAGCCGCCCTACGACGCGCTGACCCACCCGGCCATCATCGCCTTGCTCGCGGTCCTGCTCCTCATCGAGATGACCGTCGACAAGATTCCGGCCGTAGACAGCTTCAACGACCTCATCCAAACCATCATTCGCCCCCTGGCAGGGGCCATTCTCTTCGCGGCCAGCGCCCACGTGATCAGCGACATGAACACGGTGCTGGCCCTGGCAATGGGCATCCTCGCCGCAGGGGTTGTACACAGCGCCAAGGCCACGGCCCGTCCCGTCATCACGGGAACAACCATGGGCATTGCCAACCCGGTCGTGAGTGTTGTGGAGGATGTCATCTCCCTTACCGTCAGTCTGATCGCCATTCTATTGCCCGTCCTAGTGGCATGTGTGCTCCTGGCCCTGATCCTGTGGTGGCTGCGAGGGCGGCTCTACAGGAGGCAACCCGCATGACCTCGTCAGTCATTCCTCCCAAGGAGGAGAAGCCCCAGTACGTGCGCGACATGTTCGCACGCATCAGCCGCCGTTACGATCTCATGAATCGCATCATGACCGCGGGCCAGGACCAGCGTTGGCGCCGCATGGTCGTCCAGATGTGCGAACTTCCCCCGGGAGGACGGCTGCTGGACGTGGCTACGGGCACGGGGGACATCGCTTATGAGGCCTTACGCATGCGCCCCGACATCCAGACCGTGGGCATGGACTTCACCTTTGAGATGATGGCCGTGGGCAAGCAGAAGGCACCAGACCTGCACGTGCCCTTTGTACAAGGGGATGCCCTGGCTCTCCCTTTTGCGGACAACAGCTTCGATGCCGCTTGCAGTGGCTTCATGATGCGCAACGTGGTGGACATTGCCCAGGCCTTTGCCGAGCAGCGGCGCGTGGTCCGGCCGGGCGGCCGCGTGGTCTGCCTGGAGATCACCCATCCCCGTTTCGTGCCCTGGCGCAAACTCTTCCGCTTCTACTTCTTCAACATTGTCCCTCTCATCGGCGGCCTCGTCAGCGGCCAGAAGGACGCCTATACCTACCTGCCGCACTCCACGCTCCCTTTCCCCAACGCAGACGCCCTGGCCGACATCATGCGACAAGTCGGGCTGAAAGATGTATACTATAAGCGGCTGATGCTGGACACCGTCGCCATTCACGTGGGGACCGTGTGAAGACGCCCAATATCTGATACCTGATATTTGCGGAGAGAATGCTTAGACTCAAGATCACCTATGGCCAAACAGCGTGTTCGATACGTTTGCAAAAATTGCGGCGCCACCTTTGCCAAGTGGTTTGGTCGCTGTCCCAAGTGCGGCGAATGGGACACCATCGAAGAGGAGGCGATCTCCACCAAGGATCCGCGGCGTGAAGGACGAGCCTCCATGCCCCTGGTGGAAACAGCCCCCCCGCGCCCCTTGCCGGACATCGATACGGAGGACTTCCGCCGCCTGCCCGTGCGCATGGGGGAGTTCCGCCGCGTGCTCGGCGGAGGCATCGTGCCCGGCATGGGCGTCCTGGTGGGTGGTGAGCCGGGTATTGGCAAATCCACCCTGCTGCTGCAACTGGCCGCGGAGCTGGCCGATAGTGTCGGCTCCACTCTTTACATCACCGGCGAGGAATCCGCGCAGCAAGTCAAGCTACGAGCAAAACGATTGGGCATTACTGCAAAACAACTCTATATCCTGGCCGAAATTCATCTGGAAACCATCTTACACCACATCGAAAAGATGCAGCCCACGTTGGTCGTGGTGGACTCTATCCAGGCCGTCTACTCCGACGCGTTGCCCGCGGCCGCAGGCAATGTCAGCCAGGTGCGGGAGTGCGCGGCCCGCTTGCTGCGCCTGACCAAGACCCACAACATCCCCCTCTTCCTGGTCGGCCATGTGACCAAAGAAGGGACCATTGCCGGACCACGAGTGCTGGAGCACATGGTGGATACCGTGCTCTATTTCGAGGGGGAACGCTTCCACGCCTACCGGGTGCTGCGGGCGGTCAAAAACCGCTTTGGCTCCACCAACGAAGTGGGCATTTTCGAGATGGGGGAGAGAGGGCTGGAGGAAGTGCCCAATCCCTCGGCCGCGTTCCTGGCCGAACGTCTGCCCAACGCCTCGGGCTCGGCCATTGCCGTGACCATGGAGGGCACCCGACCTCTGCTGGTGGAAATCCAGGCCCTGACCTCGACGACATCATTCAGTCAGCCACGACGAACGGTCAACGGCGTGGAATTCAACCGTCTGCTCCTCCTGACCGCGGTGCTGAGCAAGCGGGTGGGCCTGCGCCTGGCCGACCAGGACGTGTTCGTCAACGTCGTGGGCGGGTTGCGCGTGGATGAACCCGCGGCCGACCTGGCCGTGGCCGCGGCCATTGCGTCCAGTGTACGCAACATGCCTGTGCCCGCGGATGTGATCCTTATCGGTGAAATCGGCTTGAGCGGCGAATTGCGCAGCGTGGCCCACCTGGGACGACGCCTGAACGAAGCCGCCAACCTGGGCTTCAGCCGGGCGGTCGTACCCCGCACCCGGGGCCGCAAAGGGCAAAGCGATTCTCCTGATGGCTTGACGGTGGTTCAGGTACGGACTCTGGGGGAAGCTCTGCGGGCTGTACTGGAGTGAGTAGACGCTTGTTGTTCTTGGAAAAAGCGGGTGGGCCTTCCCCTGACGTGCGCGGGGAGAGGCCCGTGACGTTCACTTGCCGACGAAGGGCAGGTACGCCCGCAGCGAGACTTGCGAAGTGTGGATGGTAGGCACGGTCACCGACCAGGGACCAAACGTGGCGGTGGGTGTAGAGAGGCGATAATCGTAGGTCTCTCCTTGCTCCACGCCCTTGTCGGTGAAGCGGTAGACGGCCGTGTGCCCATCGTCCCAAATGGGCGGGAGTGCATTCGGCGTGACTTTCTGCCACTTGTCGCCATCCGTCGAGCGCCACACGTAGAAGGATGGGGCAATGCCTTCTCGCAAATCCACCCGCCATTCCAGCTTGACACCGTTCAGGCCGGCTTTCGCCTCGAAAGTCAGCAGGTCGACGAACGTTGGGGCGATGTAGCCAAAATCGATCTGGTCGAGAGCAGGCTCTGTGGCGCTCAGGGTGACCTGCTGCTGGCCGGGCGACGTGAGCACATAGCCGCTGTACTGATAGGGAACCTCTACCAGGTAGGTACCCGGCAGAAGACCATCCACCCGGTACTGCCCCAGGTTGTCGGTCTGGACTGTCACGTTGACGGTTTGGCCGAGGACGTCCGTGCCACTCACGTGGACCGGCACTCCGGGCACATAGGTGGTTTCGGTCGCATCCTTGACGGCATTGGCATTGGGATCGATCCAGGCTATGCCCCCGATGTGCCCCAAGGGGATGAATCCAACGTCCCATCCGGTCAAGGTGGCTCCCTCACCGACAGAGAAGACGTCCGTATGCAGGGTATCCGTGTAGACATCGCTGTCCAGGGTGTCGTCCGTCCCCTGATTACTCCGTGTGAGCATGTACCCGGCAGGAACGGTCACCTGCAGGTAATAGGTACCCGGCAGGACATCGGTAAACAGGTATTGCCCACCGGCATCGCTGACGGCTGTTTCGACCAGGGTGCCGTCCGCCTTGTGCAGGCTGATGTGGACACCGGCCAGTCCCGGCTCACCATTATCCTGGATTCCGTTCCCGTTCACGTCCAGCCAGGCCAGATTGCCCACGGTGGCCGGTGTGACCTGACGTGCTCCCTGTTGGGCCGCGACGACTGCCCGGTAGGCGTCCACTCGGCCGTACCCGTAGTAAGGATCTCGCCCAGGATCCCCCAGATCTTGGGCTGTGCTCTCGAGGATGTTTCGCACGCCGTCGGCGCTGAGATTCGGGTTCACCGCCAGGACCAAGGCGGCCACGGCGGAGACGTGAGGCGCAGCCATGGACGTGCCGCTCCGAGAGGCGTAGGGTCCTGCCCCGCCGGCCCAATCGGTGCTATAAATGCCAACACCCGGGGCGGCCAGGTCGACAAAATCACCGAAATTGGAGATACTCCACCGTTGATCATTCCAGTCCGTTGCTGCCACGGCCAGGACCTGAGGGTAAGAAGCGGGGTACACGGGAGCGCTACTGCCGTCATTGCCGGCGGCAGCGACGACCAGTACCCCCTTGCTGGCCGCGTAATTGACCGCGTCCTGCAGGACAGAAGAGGGAACGGTGCCCCGCAGGCTGAGATTGATGATGCGGGCCCCGTGGTCCACAGCGTATGTAATACCCTGGGCGATGGTACTATAGTAACCACTACCGTGTGCATTCAGCGATTTCACCACCAGCACCCGAGTGTCAAATCCGACTCCCGCCACCCCGATGCCGTTGTTGGTATCCGCTGCGATAATGCCGGACACGTGGGTGCCGTGTCCGTTGTCATCCGCAGGATCGTTGTCGTTGTTGACGAAATCCCAGCCTGCCACCAGTTTCCCCGCCAAATCGGGGTGAGAAAAGTCCGCGCCCGTGTCTACAACACCTACCAGGATGTCGGGGGAGCCGTGGGTGATTCCCCAGGCCTGTTCCGCCCCGATAATTTTGGGACCGTACTGCTTTACCGCATAGTCTGGATCGTTAGGGACAAAAGCCGCCTCCGCCTTCCCGTCTATCTCTGCGTAGACCACGTTGGGCAGAGAACGATAGGCGGCCAAAGCCCCTCCAACCCGTTCCTCGGGAACGGCGATTACGTAGACATGGAGTTGAGGAATGCGGGTCACTATCCTCCCGCCGACAAACGACGCCAGTCGTCGGACATTGTCCAAGGACATCCCGGGGACAACCTTGACGACGATCCGTGTCTGAACTGAGGGGCTCCATGCAGGTGGCGTGGAAGCCCGGAGGTCAATTGCTGCGGCCGGTCGCGGGGCCAACAGAAGAACCAGCAACATTCCAAACAGCACAGCAATCCCCACGAACTCCTTGCGCATGGCTATCACCCCCTTATATCTAATCATCTCTTCTTGTCCCTTCTCTGCTATCTCCCTCTATTGAGAAACTTTCCCCAACCCACGATGCGCCAGGCGCTCTGTTCCTCTACTTCCAGTGTAAGGGCAAGAGGAGAGATCCACCATGGGTCAATAGGCATGCTTTTGGAGCGGCATTCGTGGTAGAATCTGGTGCCTGGGTACTAAAGAAGGCTATTTCCCGGGTGTAGGGGCGCAATGACCGCGGTATGAGTGGATCGACACGTTTCTCATCGGCCCCAAAGAGGCGGATGATCCGGTCCAACCGGGAGGAGGATTCGATGCGACTTCGTCGGCTCGCAGCCGCATGTCGCCAAAGAGCTGTCGACGGGCTGTTGTTCTTTCTGCCCGCGCTGCTACTCTACGCGCTCACCGCGCACTGGCCGGACACGCCGGACGGTCTCTTTCACCTGCATCGGGTTCGCGCCCTGGCCGAGGCCTTTCATTGGGGAACCCTCTACCCTCGCTGGTTTCCTGACTTCGCCTTCGGCTACGGCTACCCCGTCCTTAACTTCTACGCTCCGGCCAGCTATTACCCTCCGGCCCTACTGGTGTTTTTGGGAGTGGACATCCTGTCCGCGACTCGCGTCGTCCTGGCCCTGGCCTATGCCCTCTCCGGCTGGATCACCTACCGCTTGCTGCGCCAATGGACGGCGCCCTGGGCCGCGGAGGTGGGAGCCACACTCTACCTTACTTTCCCCTACCACCTGTACGACCTGTTCATTCGCGGTGCGCTGCCCGAATTCATCGCCTTTCTCTGGCCCCCTCTCATCCTCTGGGCCACGGTTCACCTCGGTCGACCACTTGCGCCTGAGGATACGCCTATCTGGCGCTCCTGGCTGGTGTCCTGGCATCGGCAACCCGTTGCCGTCGCCCTGGCAGCACTGGCCTGGGCCGGACTCATCCTCACTCACAACCTGACCGCACTCATGGCCGCGTTGGCCCTGCTCATCTACGTCCTCGTCCTCATTCTGATTCTCCTGCTCCGCGGCGCCTGGAGGAACGGACATCATCTGGCCACCTTGCTTTTGCCGCTGCTGCTCGCCGGGGGGATTGGGGCCTTCTATGTGCTGCCGGCGTTGGTGGAACTGCCCAACGTGGGGCTAGGCGCGGGGCCCGAGACCCGGGGGTATGTCCATCACTTCGCCCACTTGAACGATCTCTTCACCTGGACGCTCTTGTACCCCTACCCCGATGCCGGCCGTCCCACCGTGCCCGTGCCCGCGTACGTTCTCCTCGTCCTTCTCGCCGGCGCGTTCGTGCTCCTGGCCCGACGCAGCCCGCAACCCCGGCCCCTGCTTTCGAGTTTGCTGGCGGTGCTGTTCACCTTCTACATGACCACCTGGGCCAGCGCGTCCGTGTGGAATGGGCTGGCTGGTTTGCTGGCCAAACTCCAGTTCCCCTGGCGCTGGCAAGCTTTGTTCAGCCTGGCTCTCGCCCTCACGCTGGCCCTGACTCTGGACGCGTGGCGCCCCTCACGGCCGCGAAGGGGCTGGATCCTGGCCGGCGCCCTGACGCTCCTGCTGGGGGGATATACATTTCTCCCCCTTCATCCGCCCTCCGCGCCTTACACCACCGACGACCTGACGTCGGAACAAATGTGGTCCTTCGACCGGGAACATGGACAGGTCGGCGCATCCTGGACCGCTGAATTTCTCCCTCGTTGGGTGACTGAACAGCGCTGGGCCATCGGCCGTGAGCCGGCCAATCCGTCGTCCATGCCTGCAGGGGCGGCACCGCGCCTCATTCCCTGGGCCTGGGGCTACCTGCGTTTTCTGGGGCAGGTCGAGAACGACACACCCAGACCTGTCCTTCTCACCTTTCACGCCTTTTACTATCCTGCCTGGTACCTGCTCCTGGACGGCTCTCCCTGGCCCACGCGCCCGGAAACCAATCTGGGCCTCCTCACCGCGGACATCCCCCCGGGCCTTCACACCATCGAACTGCGTTGGGGGGAGACCCCGGCCGCGCGCCTGGGCCGCGCTCTTTCCCTCCTGACCCTAGGGGTGTTGTTGGCGACTCTGCTGTTTTGGGGAAAAGGGCGTCGCGCTCGTGTCCTGGCCGCGGCCTGTGCCCTGGTTCTCCTAAGCTGGTTGGCGGTTCGGCTCCTTCTTCCCTACGGCCTTCTGCGGCCTATCCATCCGATTGAAGCCCGATATCCTGCGGTGACGTTGACCGGAGGGGACACGGTACCCACGATCGCACCGAACACCCTACGGGTGCGTCTCCTGTGGCTCAGTCGGGAGAGGGGGACGCACCTGACCGCGTTTGTTCACCTGGTGGACAAGGAAGGCCGTGTCGTCGCCCAGCACGACGGTCCCATCGGCGCCACCGTCACCCCACCTCAGCGCTGGTTCCCCGGCCTCCTCATCCCCGACGATCATCTCATCCCGCTGGACAAAGTGCCGTCGGGCACCTATCATGTGCGTGTGGGCGTGTACCGTCCCGGCCAAGCAGATGCCCCTTTGCACCCAGATGGTGCGTCGGAGACAGAAATCGAGTTGAAAGTCATCAGAAAGTAATTTTAGACAACGGATGCCGAAACCTCAGGACATGCCGAACCCATATCGACCGGTCGCACAACCCAGGAGGTCCCCTTTCATCTGGCTGTGGCTTTTGCTTCTCGGGCACATGATAGTGTCCGGAGCCTACGGCCTCACCGTTCCTCTGGGGGAGGCCCCGGACGAGGCGGACCACTGGGCTTACATCCAATATTTGGCTCGAGAGCATCGCCTGCCCCGAGGCCCGGAACTGACCCAGGCCAAGCACCCTCCCTTGTATCACGCCACGGCTGCACTCGTGACCTCCCTTGTCGTGCCCACTCTGGGCACATTGGATTCTCGCCTTTTCTTGCGCGCCAATCCTGATGTGAGTTTCTGGCCCCGGGACATTGCCACAGGAGGATACGCCTACACCTCCTTCATCCACACCACCTACGAGAACTGGCCCTGGCGGCCGGGCCCCAGAGCATTCCACATCGCTCGCCTTTGGTCCCTCCTGCTCAGTACCCTCACCGTGTGGGCCACTTACGGACTCATGCGCGCCACCTTTCCCGGCGCAGAAGGGGTACCGCTGGCGCTGGCCGGCACGGCGCTAGTCGCGTTCCTGCCTGAATTCGCGTTTATCGGCAGCGTGTTGAACAACGACAGCATGGCCGCACTGCTGGGCGCCCTGGCTCTCTGGGGAGGCATGCGCGTGTATCGCGACCATCGGGTCGGCGCAGGTTGGTGGACATCCCTTGCCCTGGGGTTGGGGCTCTGGGCCAAGGTGAGCACCCTCGCCCTCTGGCCGGCGGTCTTTGTGCCGGTGGCCCTGGCCGGGAGTCGGAACGCGACCTCGCGCCTGGGCCGCACTGTTCGCAACACCCTCACGGTATTCCTGCCGGCGATGCTGATCACGGCGCCCTGGTTCCTCCGCAACCTGCGGCTATACGGCGACGTGACCGGCATGGCCCTGGCGCGTCAAACGGTGGACCTGCGCACCACTCCTTGGACCTGGGCCGACACCCGTTGGCTGGTGAACGGATGGTTCCACTCCTTCTGGGGCAAGTTTGGCAGTGCCGGACACATTCCCATGGCGCCGATTGTCTACCGGGTATTGGTTGCGCTCATGGCACTGGCCGGATGGGGACTCGTTCTCGCCCTCCGTCGGCGGGAGCAACGATGGATTATCGCGACCCTCGCGTTGGCCCCAGCCGGAGTCGCTTTGGCCATCTGGCGCTATTCCCTGGTCGCCCTGGGCACAGACCAGGGACGATTGCTCTTCCCCGCGCTGGCCCCGATAGCTGCGCTTTTGGTTCTGGGTTGGCTCAGTCTCGTTCCCTCGCGCACCCGGGGAACCTTGGCGTTTTTCATTGGTTTGGGCATGGCCGCGCTGGGAGCCTATGGGCTGGTCGGCGTCATTCGCCCGGCGTACGCACCGCCGATTACAGCGTCGGCTCTGGAATGGGAGAAGTTGCCGCACATGGCGCCTCTTGACTTCGATGGGGTGTCCCTGGTGGCCTGGAATGCGAACGCGCGGCAGATCACCCTGTACTGGTTGGCAACGGAGCGGCCTCGGGAGGACCTGCGCGCGGTTGTACGCCTGATCGACGAGAAGGGACGGGTGGTGTGGGAGTGGAAACGATCGCCGGGGGCGGGGCGTTGGAGCACCGATCATTGGCCCCGGGGATACGTGATGCGGGACATTTATCCCCCCAAGCGGCTGGCGGATGTATCCCCCGGACGCTATCGGCTGGAAGTGGGCATGTATCCCTTCATGGGGAAATTCCTGGTGCCTCGTCGTGGGAAGGAGCGTTTGCCCACATCCTTCGCGATTCTAGGATGGGTGAACATAGGAAAATAAGGGCTCTCCCGGATGTGAGACCGTCCGGGGGGACTCCTTTTGTTCGGCAAGGGTGAAGGAGGGGGCGCCGGAGTCGAATGGAGGCAAAGCACGTCTTCTGGGGAGAAGTCCTATTCCATGTTTTCCCAGAAGGCGTCGCTGAACGTATCCTCGATCAGGTCCCAACCGCCATCTGTGTAGTAATCGTCGATAACTTCGTTGATGATATCGCCGAAATCGTACTCGGTATATCCCAGGCGACTTGCCAATTCGTTCGCCGCCTGTTCGACAGCTTCCAGGTTGGGATGTCGGACCTCGCGCATCAAGAGAACACTGATGATGTAAAGGCGCAAGGCCATCTCTCCACGACCGATTTCTACGGCTATCGCGGCCAGGTTGGCAAACGTGTTGGCTTCTTCTGCCAGGTCTCCTAGCTCTTGCTGGATGAAGAGGGCCATGCGAAACTTGGACTGGGCCTCGCGATAGCGTCCTTCGTTCGCGTCCTGGGTTGCCAAATAATGCCAGGTGAATGCTGCCGGTGCTCGATTTTGCATAAAACCTCGTCCAGATCAGGTGATCGGGTTCTTGGAAGGCCTCGGCCTCTAAACGCCGCCCCCTATTTTTAGGGCTATCATTATCATACCTGCCGCGGCCAAGAGGATCAAACCTCGCCGGTCCTCACGAGAGAAGCGAAGGGGACGCCAGAGGGTTCGGGTTCGACCCGGGCCCAGCGTGGCCCCGAGGGCGCGAGTTTCCAGTGCCCAGCCCAGGTTTTGCGCCAGGCGCAGGGTGCCGATCATGACGGCGACGAGGATAGGAATCCTCGCCCGCAGGCGTTGCCACCAGAATCCCGCGTCCACGTTGACCCCGCGAGAGCGCTGGGCATCTCGTACCTGGATGTAAAGGCCGGCAATGGTGGGCAGGTATCGCAGGGCCAGGGCCAAGGTCAACGCGGGCATAAAGGGCAGGCCGAGGCCGAGAAACGTGCGCATCATCAGGCTGGGATCGGTGGTGTAAAGCCAGAGAAAGGCTGCAAACGCGAGTGCGGTCAGGCGTAAAACCACCCACATCCCATGCCAGAGTCCTCCCCAGGAGAGCTGAACCCATCCCCATTGCCAAAAAGGCGTCCCTATGGGTTGAAAAAGGAACCAGGCCAGGGGGATCAGGATGAACAGAGGCACCATGACAACCCACACCCAACGGAGTTGACGCCAGGGGACTCCGGCCTGGAGGAGAACGCCGTGCAGGGCGATAAGTGTCAGGGAAATGAACGCGGGTGTGGGCCACAAGAAAAGCGCCAGGGTAATCTCCAGGGAGAGGAGCAGCTTGAGGCGCGGGTCCATCCGGTGGAGCCAGGAAGAACCGGGAACGTAAAGGTCGAACTCGACGGTCATGCCGTCCTCCCGGCGTTGTAGCGCTCGAGAAACGCAGCGACGAACTCCTCTACGCTCAACACATTCGCGGGAATTCCCAGGGGGGCCAGGGCCGTAGCCATCTGGCTGATCGGAGGGCGAGTCAACCGAGCCTCGTGGAGGATGTCCTCACGAGTGAACAAGGTTTTGGGGGTTCCATCGAAGATGATTTGTCCATCCGCCATGACCACGACCCGTTTCGCCCAGTCGGCGACCAGCCGCATGTCATGGGTGATAAGCATCACCGTGTGTCCAGCCCGGTGAAAGGCTTCCACGCGCGTCATCAATTCTCGGGTCGAGGCCGGGCCAAGCCCCCCCGTGGGTTCGTCCAGAATAATGATGGGGGGCCGAGAGACGAGGACCGATGCCAGGGCCACCTTGCGCCGTAATCCCATGCCCAGAATGGCAGGGGGCAGGCGCCGGTAGTCGTCGAGGCCGAACCAGGTTAGCATTTCCTGGACGCGATGGCTGACTTCCTCAGGCGGAAAGCCGAGGGTTCGTGGGCCGAACGCAATTTCTTCCTCGACCGTCGGTGCGAAGATTTGATGGTCGGGGTTTTGAAAGGCGTATCCCACATGTCGTGCCAGTTCGTGGACAGGAACGTCCCCTGTCTCTTGCTTGCCGATCCACACATGGCCTCGCGTGGGATGTAGAAGCCCGTTCAGGTGTCGGGCCAGGGTGGACTTGCCTGCGCCGTTGGCCCCGACAAGGGCCACCATTTCACCCGGCTCTATCGTCAGGCTCACCCCGCGCAGGGCGACTGTGCCGTCGGGGTAGGTGAAGTGAAGGTCGTCGACGGTCGCGCGCACCGGGACAGCCTGGGGCCATTCTCGCCGGGGCCCCCGGCCGGCTTCCTGAGCGTTCGACGGAGGATTCGGTGGCCGATGGGCGGGCCGTCGGCGGGCGGGCTCACTGAGAAGACGACGCCACGCGGGCAGGGCCTCTTCTGGGGTCAGAACAGGGGGAGATTCTATTCCGTACATCTGGAGCTGTCGGGCCGCCTGTGTGACCTGGGGGATGGGAATGCCCGCACCTGCCAGATCCGGCGCTCGGGAGAAGAGGACGCTCGGAGCATCCTCACAGATGAGGTTGCCCGCCTCCAGGACGTGTACGCGGGTGGCCAGACTCACGGCCCAATCAATTTCCTGCGTGGCCAGCCACAACGTGTGTTCCCGGGAGAGAATGTCGGGCAGGACGCGCAGGAGGTCGTTTCGCCCCACCGGGTCCAGATTCGCTGTGGGCTCATCCAGGACCAACAGCGGGGGACGCATGGCCAGGACGGCGGCTAGAGCCAGACGCTGCTTCTGGCCCCCGGACAATGTGGCCGGGCGTCTGTGTTCGAGGCCGCGCAACCCGACGATTTCCAGGGCCTCGCCGACCCGGTGGCTGATTTCCTTTTCCGGCAATCCCAAATTTTCCAGGGCGAAGGCCACCTCGTCGTCCACGCGCACTTGGAAGAGCTGGGCCTCCGGGTCCTGGAAGAGAAAGCCCACACGCGTGGCCAGGTCTGGAATGGGCGTATAGCGGGCGTCCAAACCAAAGACAAGGGTGCGTCCCCGACACATTCCCCCCGTACGTTGGGGAACGATGCCAACGGTGCTCAGGAGGAGCGTCGTCTTTCCGGCCCCGGTGCGCCCAAGCAGAACCCCTCGCTGGCCGGGGGGAAGAGACAAACGGACCCCCCGGAGCACGGGAGATGTTCTGGTATCCGCCGTGAGCGGGGGGTAAGCGTAGGTCAAATGATCGACGACGATCCCCATCATGAATGCCACTGGGGAGGGGTGCCCAACTGGGAGATAGGAGGATAGGCACGACGAATGAGCGCGACCAGAGGGATGCCGATAATGCCGCCGGCCAGCATCTGAAATAGATTGCCGGGCACCTCCGCCAGAGGCGCGGCCCAGCCCAGGCCCATGACGGTCGCCTCGCCCACATAGTAAGCGGCCACCATGAAGGCTCCTCCCACTATCCAGGCGACCGCGGCCTCAGCCAGTCCCTTGCGATAGCCGACATAGCCGATATACCCGACGAGCAATCCTTCGACGCCGTGGGCCACAAATGTGAGAGGGGCAAACTGAGCGTACCCGCTCAGCACGTCGGCCAGCCCCGCTCCGACGCCTCCGGCCAGGAAACCTACCCAGGGGCCAAAGGCCAGGCCGGCGAAGACGATGGCAACGTCGGAGAGGTTGATATACCCTCCCGTCGCCGGGACGGGGACTCGAATGAGCATGGTGAACACGGTGGTCAGAGCGATCATGAGTGCGCTGACAGCGACCAACTGGGGTGTAAACTTCGTCTTCATCATCGCGCCTCCTTCTCCGAAATGCGCCAATCTCTACGAAATGTCGGCAGGCGAATGCCGGACGGAAACGAAGCGTCTCTCCCCGGCCTTGTGTGACTGCTCTATCGCCCTGTCGGATTCTACTCGCCCTGGCGGAGGAAGGTCAAGCGTGCGCCCGGCAGTTACGGGGCTTTTTCAGAGTTCTGACGCATATACCCAAAAAGTAGGCGAGGACAGTGCCGTCGCCTACCCGACGACCTTTCCACAGCCATACAACGGCTTGATGGCCGGAACAACACCTCCGTGGACTCGCTAAAAGTTGGACCATTGAAAAGCCCTTGGCCGCGAAACGCCGATCTTGACGAAATCGGAGAAAACGGTTAGCCTGTATAAACGAGTTCCCAGGGGGACAAACGCGAGAGAGGCGTTCACGAAACTCGGGATGCCGTGGCGGCGTTCTCAGCCTCGCGACAACCTGACAAACGCAAAACGAGGGTGCAACGTTCCTATATGACAACTCATGCTCTGGTCGCTTCAGGAGCGGCCGAGTTTACCCTGCCCGACCGATATCGTTCGAATAAAGAGGGGCCTGTGCGCTGGTTGCTATCGCACGTGCGCCTCTACTGGTATATCTTCCTGACGCTGGTCATCGGGGCTGTGGGCAACGCGGCGTTGGCCGCACTTGTCCCCTTGCTCATTGGACGCGCGTTCAACGCTATCGTTGCCACGCCACCTCAGACACGAGCGCTGATCACCATCGCCCTCCTGATTTTCTTCAGCCAGATCATCCGCAGTGTGCTCCAGTTTGGACGTAACTTTGGCGCCGAGCTGCTGGCCCAGCGACTGGAACGGGACATTCGCGACGAGTTATACATCAACCTCCTGGGCAAGAGCATGACCTTCCATAACCTGCAGCCGGTCGGGGATACGATGGCCCGGGCGACGAATGACGTGCGGGAGATCAACCTCATGTTCAGTCCGGGCATCAACCTGGTCATCGGCTCGGCCAACTTCCTTATCATGCCGCTCATTGTGGCGCCTCGCTACCATCCGGCGCTGATGCTGACTCCGGCCCTTTTCATCATCGCCTACGCTCTGGCTCTGGTTCAATATTTGCACGAACTGGATCCCATCACGCGGGATGTGCGGGAGAATTTCGGCGAGATGAACACCCGCCTGGCCGAGGCCCTCGACGGCATCGAGACGGTCAAAGGGGCCGCCCAGGAAGACCAAGAGGTCCAACGCTTCGCTGCTCTGGCCCGCGGATTCCGGGACGCCGCGGTTCGCCAGGGGGATGTGGAAGCCCGCTTCCTCCCCCTGCTGCTGATGGGCATGGCTGTGGCCGGCGGGTTTTTCCACGCCATGTGGCTCTACAATCAGGGGGCCATCAACGTGGGCCAGGTGGTCGGTTATGTGGGACTTCTGCAATTGTTCCGTTTCCCTACCTTCACCTCTCTTTTCGCCTACTCCCGGGTCTCTTCGGGACTGGCGGCTGCCAGACGCATTTTGGAGCTGATGACCTTACGCACGGACCTGGACCAGAACCTGGCCGGATACGCCGGGACCATGAAAGGCCTGGTCGAGTTCCGGCACGTCGACTTTGCCTACCCGGAAAGCGACACGATTTTACACGACATCACCTTTCGGGTCGCGCCGGGTACTCGAGTGGCCGTGGTCGGGCAAACCGGTGCTGGAAAGACCACTCTGGTCAAGTTGATCAATCGCACGTATGACGTGACCCGGGGCCAGGTTCTGGTGGACGGCGTCGATGTGCGCGAGTGGAACCTGGAGGCCTTGCGCCGTCAGATTTCCATCATTGAGCAGGACATTTTTCTCTTCTCGCGTACCATTCGGGAGAACATCGCCTTTGGACGGCCTGACGCGACCATGGAGGAGATCATCGCCGCGGCCAAGGCGGCTCAGGCTCATGAGTTCATTCTCTCCTTCGAGGAGGGATATGAAACCGTCATTGGCGAGCGGGGGGTAACATTGTCCGGAGGACAGCGCCAACGCCTGGCTCTGGCTCGCGCCTTTCTCACCCGGCCCGCCATCCTCATCCTGGATGATTCTACCAGCGCCATCGACAGTGCTACCGAAGACAGGATTCAGCAGGCTATTTTTGCGGCCTCGCGCGGGCGGACGACCTTCATCATCACCCACCGTCTCTCCCAGATTCGTTGGGCTCACCTGATCATCCTCTTGCGCAAAGGCCGTATCGATGCCATCGGAACGCATGAGGAGCTCTTGCGTGTGTCCGCGGCTTACCGTCGGATCTTCCTGCGAGACGAGGCGTCGGAGCCTCAGGAGGTGTCGCCTTCTTCGCCAATCTAGATGTCGACGCTTACGACAGGCAGTACAGTGATCGGGAACTCATGGCCGGCATGTGGGGGTATTTGCGGCCCCAGGCACGGCGACTGCTGGCGATTACCGTCTTCGTCGCCATCATCTCTGCCTCGGGCGCGGCCCTGCCCATGCTCATCTCCCGCGGGGTGGACCTCATTCGTGCTCATCCCACCCCTCTGACGACCGGGCTACTGGGATTGAGTGTGTTGGCCAGCGGCGTGGTCACCTGGGGGGTGAACTGGGCCCGACGTCGGCTGACCGTGCGCGCGGTGCAGGACGTCATCTGGACCCTGCGTCGGGACGCGTTTCGCGCTGCTGTCTCCCACGACCTCTCTTTCTACGACCGGTTCTCTTCCGGCCGCATCGTTTCCCGTATCACCTCAGATACCCAGGACTTTGGGGACGTGACCGTTCTCCTGACAGACATCAGCGCCCAGATTTTGCAGGCCATCATTCTGGGGGTGGTATTGGTCCGCCTGGACTGGCACCTTTCCCTCTACCTGTTCGGCTTCTTGCCCCTGCTCTTCCTGGTGGCCTGGAGCCTGCGCCACGCGGCCCGCAAGGTCACCCGGCAAGGCATGCGAGCCCTGGCGAACGTGAACGCGGCCATCAAGGAAACGATTGGCGGTATTGCCGTGGCCAAAAATTTTCGCCAGGAAGCGGCCATTTACGGGGATTTTCAGACGGCAAACCGACAATCCTACCGGGTAAACGTACGCCGCGGACTAGTCCTTTCCAGCGTTTTTCCCATTCTAAACGCTCTGGGCGGGGTGGGGACGGCGCTGCTTGTGTACGTCGGAGGCCTGAGTACCGTTCAGGGAATGGTGACCGCCGGGGCTTGGTACCTGTTCCTGGCCAGCCTGGACCGATTCTGGTTCCCGGTGCTGAACCTTTCGGCCTTTTCCGCCCAGGTTCAGGCAGGACTCTCTGCCGCGGAACGGGTGTTCGCGCTCATCGATGCCGAGCCCTCTGTGAGGCAAGTGGCCCACAATCCCGTGCCTTACGTTCGTGGCGATATCCGTTTGGAACATGTGTGGTTTGCCTATTCTGAGAAAGAACCGGTGTTGCGCGACTTCAATCTCCACATCCGGGCCGGGGAGACGGTAGCTATCGTTGGCCATACGGGCGCGGGCAAGACCTCCATCGCCCGCCTCATTGCCCGTTTTTACGAGTTCCAAGGGGGGCGAATCCTCATCGATGGACGGGACATCCGCACATTCGATCTGCAACAATACCGGCATCACCTGGGGATTGTCTCTCAGAGTCCCTTTCTCTTTTCAGGCACGGTTCTGGATAACATCCGCTATGCCCGCCACGACGTATCAGAGGAGAGCGTTCTGGCGCTGGCCCGCCGGATCGGCGAAGGCGAATGGTTGGAAACGTTCCCGCGCGGGTTACACACGGAGGTGGGGGAACGCGGTACGCTGCTTTCTATGGGACAGCGTCAACTTGTGGCCTTGATGCGCGTCCTGGTCCAGCAGCCGTCAATTTTCATCCTGGACGAGGCCACCGCCAGCATCGATCCTTTTACCGAATGGCAGATTCAGCAGGCGATCAACATGTTGATGCGAGAGACGACGAGCATCGTCATCGCTCACCGTTTGTTCACCGTCCAGGCGGCCGACCGCATTATCGTGCTCAAAAAGGGAGAGATTATCGAAGAGGGGACCCACGAGGAACTCATGGCTCGCGGCGGGTATTACGCGGACTTGTACAACACCTATTTCCGCCATCAGAGCCTGGAGTACGTCGAACAGGCCCGTAAGCTGGCCGAAATGGCAGACTCGGAATGAACGATCGAGGAGCTTGAGCGGAAGTGTTCACCCCATCTTGCCCTCACAGGAGGCCAGAGAAAAGTAAGAATGAAAGCGTGGAAAGAAAAGAGACATGAACAGAAAAACCATCAGAGCCCCAGGCCAATCTCATGCCAGGGAGGACGCCGGTATGACCGAGCGTGAGGTGATCTGGGTAGATACCCCGGACGTGTTTCCCACCCTGCTCGAAGAGCTCCATCGCCAACCCACGGTCGCGGTGGACACAGAGTCGGACAACATGTTCGTCTATCGTGAATCCGTAGCCCTGTTGCAATTTTCCACCCCTACTCGCGATTATCTCGTGGATCCCAAGAGTGATATCCCCCTGCAGGAGTTGGAAGCGTTCTTCGCCGATCCCGGCATCGAAAAGATTTTTCACGCGGCGGAGTACGACCTTATCGGCCTCTGGCGAGATTTTCACTTCAAGGTCAATCATATTTTCGACACCATGCAGGCAAGTCGCATCCTGGGAAAGACGCGCGTGGGATTGGCCGCGCTGTTGCAGGAGTATTTTGGTGTCACTTTAGACAAGCGCTGGCAACGCTCGGATTGGGGGAAACGTCCCCTCCCCGCGGAACAACGGGCCTATGCGGCGTACGATACCCGTTACTTGATCCCTTTGCGGGATCATTTGTACCAGGAGCTGGTCGACCGGGGACTTTGGGAGCTGGCTCAAGAGGATTTCGAGCGCTTGAGCGAACCCCTCGAAATCGATCATACGTTCAACCCACAGGGGTTCTGGCATTTGCCCGGGGTGGAGGATCTTGCCCCTCAGGAACTACGCCTCTTGCAGGCTCTCTATCTCTGGAGGGAGGAAGAAGCCAAGCAGCACAACGTTCCGCCGTTCCGCATCTTGCACAATCAGGAGCTGGTGACTCTGGCCCGTCGTTCGCCTCGTTCTTTGGCCCAGGTGCGATCATTCCTGGACCGGAAGCGTCGGAATGACCGGGACTTCGTGGCTCGTCTATTCCGGGCCATCCAGAAAGCCAAATCGCTCTCTGTGCCCACGCCGCCGCCTCGGTCCGCGCGGCCTTCCCCGGCCTACCTCCGACGGTTGGAACGACTTCGAAGCTGGCGTCGAGAAAGAGCGCAGGTCCTTGGGGTGGAATCCGACATCGTTCTTCCCCGATCGGCCATGACGGCCATTGCGGAACACGCCCCCGGTTCCCTGGAGGAGTTGAGGACGCTGGGTGTGTTGGGCCCTGTGCGATTGCGCTTGTACGGAGAAGAAATCGTACGTTTATTGAAGGCCTCGAACGATTGAGAGCCTTCGTCCGGCGACATCAGAGAAGCCTGTGCCGCCGGACGAATCCCGCTATGAGGAGGCGAACTCGATGGCCTCCACCGTCGTGATTGTCCCCTGATACAGGAAGTCGATTTGGTGCAAGGCTGCTTCTTGATCGAATTCACTCAGGGCGGCCACCCCATCCTTGGGGACGATGACCTTGTACCAGCGCAGGGCTGCACTGCCTGCCGTGTGCAGCACGCAGATGTTGGTCACCGTGCCGGTGATGACCAACGTATCGATGTGGGGATGCGTTCGGAGCAGATCCTCCATGCGAGATGCGTAAAACGCGTCATAGCGCGGTTTGGGAACGATCTCGTCCTCAGGTTGTGGAGCCAGTTCATCGATGATCTCTGCCCCCCATGTGCCTGCTTTGACATGCTCTCCCCAGATATGGTATTCCGGGTCCTCCGGTCCGTGCAGATCTTGGGTGTAAATCACCAGCACGCCGGCCCGACGCGCTTTTTCCAGGAGCCGCACAATGGGGCCGACGATGTCCTGTGCGGCGGGCACGTGGAGCTTTCCCTGGGGACGAACGAAGTCATTTTGCATGTCAACCACCACCACCGCGGTCCGGGTGGGGTCCAGGGTCACGCGGTCGGCAATCGAATAAGTGGGTGCTTCCAGCATGTGAGCCATCTTCGCACCTCCTGAACTCCAGATTCAGCACACGGCTTGTTGGACGGGTTTTCCCTTCTCTCCAGTTCCTCCGGCCACGCCGGAATGGCTTAGACCTCCATTTCCAGCAATTCCTCTGACGTCTCCGGCACTTCTGCCAGCAAACGCTCGAGTTTGCGCTCGATGACTTGATAGGGTACCGCTCCGATGATCGAATCCTTCACCTCGCCCTGGTAGAAGAAGAGGACGGTGGGAATGCTCTGCACCTGGTATTGCATGGCGATTTCAGGGTACTTGTCCACATCCAGCTTGTAAACCAGAACACGTCCCGCATACGTTTCGGCAATGCGGCTGATGTGGGGGGCAATCATGTGGCAGGGGGCACACCAATCCGCCCATAAGTCCACAATGACCGGGACCGGCGCCTCCAAAACTTTCTCTCTCCATTCCTCCGCAGTGACAGGCCGTGGATGTTTGATCTCCTTCAACTTGGTCATAGTTGCGTCCTCCTTCGATTTTTTCCCCTTGGATTTTCCCCCGTCTCTCTCCTAAAATGTGAGCACGACAGAGGGCTCGCCGGGATCTTGTGCCAGCCCCCTTTGGATTCCTCTTTTCGCTATCAGGTTACGCGCTTTCCCTCTTAGCATACCACGTCCTGCGGGAGGACGGCAATCATTTTCCCCCCAAAGCTGGGGCTTTTCAGTGCTCTACCCTTTTGCAAACACACAACGCAATTGCCCCGGTAGACGAACCCATAGCATGTGTCGTTGAAAAAGCCCTGCTACACCGGGAAGGGGTGACTTATGTGAACGACCCCTGTTCTGGGGTATAATCTGGGACAAGGGGAAAGCAGGTGGGAAGCAAGTGGAAAAAGAGGCACCGGTCTACCATGGACGAGAACCGGGACAAAGAAACGAAACGCCGACATCTGGAATGGTGGAGGCGCATTCGGAAAGCCACCTCTTCTCGACCACAGCCGGAGGACGAGGAGGATGAGCGACGCTCTCTGGAGGAATGGCAAGACCTGGTGGAACAACGCATCCAGGAGGCCATGCGTCGGGGCGAGTTTGACCATCTTTCCGTCCAGGGCAAACCTGTGGATCGGCCCACCAATCCCTTTGCCGACCCTGCCCAGGAGCTGGCTCACAGCCTTATGGCAGACCAGGGGTTTGTCCCTTCCTGGATCGAAGAGCGCAAGTCCATCCTGCGGGATATCGAGACGGCCAGAGCCCGTCTGCAGCGGGCCTGGGCCTGGTATCGACGCCGAATGGCCGCTCTGGATGCTGAAGACGAAGACTTCGAGATCTGGCAGGAACGGCGTCAGGTCAAAGCCCGTTGGCAGCAATACCTCGACGCCTTTCGTGCCGAGGTGACGAGCATCAACTCGCGCATTGACACGTATAACCTCACCGTCCCCCTCGTGCGTTTCCAAATGTTTCGCCTGCGCATCAATGAGGAACTCTCCCGGCTGGATCACCCCGCCGGAAACGATAGGAGGAAAGAATGACCCGTCCGACTCCCGTGATCGATGCCCATTGTGATACGTTGCAGCGGGTTCTGAACGGTGAAGGAACGTTGGCCACGGGGATTCCCGGCGGCCATGTGGATGTGCCTCGCCTTCGTGCGGGTGGCATCAACGCACAGGTGTTTGCCTGTTGGACGCCTGAACCCTACCAACGGCACGAGGCAACCGCCTATGTGTTACGCTTGTTGGGCGTATTCCACCAACAGGTGGCCCGTCACCCCGATGTCCTTTTCCCTATCCTCCGGGCCTCCGACCTTGATCGTCTGGAACCGGGCGGAGCGGTGGGGGGCATCCTCAGCCTGGAAGGCGCTGAGCCCCTGGACGGCCATATCGAGACCTTGTACGCGTTCCACCAGTTGGGGATACGCTGGTTGGGGTTAACGTGGAACTTCCGCAATGCGGCTGCCGATGGGGTCGCGGATGCGAGCAGCGGCGGGGGCCTGACGCCCTTTGGGGAGGAAGTGATCAAGGCGTGCGACGAGCTGGGGATCGTCGTTGACATCTCCCATCTGGCACCGGCAGGGGTGGCGCACGTCCTGCGCCTGGCGTCGGGCCCGGTAGTAGCTTCCCACAGCAACGCGCGGGCCTTGTGCGACCATCGGCGTAACCTGACGGATGAACAGGCGCGGGCCGTTGCCGAGACCGGCGGTGTGATCGGTGTTACCTTTGTCCCCAGCTTCCTGACGCAGGGTTCGGCCCCGGCATCGCTGGATCACGTTCTTGATCATATCGAGCACTTCGTCCGTTTGGTCGGTGTGGAGCATGTGGGCATCGGCTCGGATTTCGACGGGATCGGTAAAACGCCGCCCCCGCGCGGCCTCGAGGATGCCGCACACTACGGAAACCTCCGAGCGGGGCTGAAAGCACGTGGCTTCTCCGAGGAGGACATTGCGGCCATCATGGGGGGCAACTGGCAACGCGTTTTAAGGGCCACTCTGCCCCGGTAGATAGCCCCCAGACTCTGGAGCTATTTGAACATGTCCCATCGAGCGAATGCTCGAAGCGCCGCGAGCGGTCGGGGTCACTGCTCAGGTCGACGTGAAGTGCACACGGGAATTTTTCCGGCCTCAGGGGCCTGGAGTGAGTGCCAGGCCTCCGCCCAAACAGTCACCTTTGGGGAATCCCCGACGCGGCAGGCAGACGGACGGTGAATCGAGTGCCGAGGCCCACAACAGACTGGACGCTGATCCGGCCGCCATGGGCTTCGACCAGCTCTTTGACAATGGCGAGCCCCAGTCCAGATCCGCCTTGCCCGCCCCGGGATTTGTCCCCACGATAAAAGCGTTCGAAGATGTGGGGCAAGTCCTCCTCGGCAATACCCGAACCCGTATCCACCACGTGGAACGTCACCCATTTTTTGCCTGAAGGCCCCGGTTCGGTCGTGGCTTCAACGCGAACCGTGCCCCCCATCGGGGTGTGCGTCAACGCGTTCTCCAACAGATTGCTGACGACCTCGGCCAACCGGTCCGCATCTCCCAGCACGGGTAGAGGAGAGTCGACGTGGGACTGCAGTGAAATGCCCCGTTCCGACGCCCGGAGACGGACGCTTTCCACCTGTTGCTCGATCACTTGAGCCAGGTCGAGCAGGCGCCGAGTCAGGATCAGTTGTCCCGCGTCCATTTGGGCCAGTTCGAGCAACTGAATCACCATACGGTGCATACGTTCGGCCTCATCGTAAATAACCTCGGCCGCGTGGCGTTGGGCTTCCGGGTCACGAAGGACGCCTTCCCGAAGGGCCTGGGCAAAACCCCGTATGGAGGTGATGGGAGTTTTCAGGTCGTGGGAGACGTTAGCGATCAGGTTCCGCTGCGATTGTCGGGCGCGACGCACTTCATCCACCATGGTGTTGAAGTTCTCCACCAGAGGGGTGAATTCGCTCGGCACCTCCTTCGGATCCAGACGGATGTCAAGGTCTCCTTGAGCAATCGCCTGGGTGGCTCGGGAGAGCTGGTGGATGGGGCGGCTCAGCCAGCGCGTGATCAGGATCGCCACGAGGAGGCCTGCCAGCAACGCCACCAGACCGGAAAGTAGAAGTTGACGCCAGACTTGAATCAGGATGGTGTTCTCATTTGCGGGCGCGGCAACGGCCAGATAAAGGGACGATGCCGGTGATCGTCGGCGGACGGGGATGCCTGCAACGAGCCAGCGACGGCCTGTCTGGTCTCGAAATTCTCCCCGGTAGCCGGGCGCTCGGGCACTTCTGGGTAGGGGACGCCAATGGCGGATGGTCTTGCCGGTTATGGATTCGAGAGCAGGAGGAGCGCTGTCGAACAGGACGCCCCCTTTCCGTGTGACCAGCAGGATGCGTGGCCGGTTGCCGGAGCGGGGCAGGGGCGGCGTCAGGAGGCGCGGGAGGATATCCGCGCCATCGCCTTGTTGTCTGGCCCGTTGGAGCAACAGCGGCATCAGGGTGCGTGCTTGCTCTTCCAGGCGGGTGTAGAGGACCACTTCGGTGAGACGTTGTGCCTGGGCGCCAAAGGCCAGCCCCAGGAAGAGCAACGTGGCGACAATGATGAGGCTGAACGCGAACCAGAGTCGGCCTTGCAAGGAACGGAGAATGTGCATCTCAGTTTACCGTCAGCTTGTACCCGATGCCCCACACGGTTTCGATGGCCACCCGACTCCCCTTCAGATGGCGGCGGAGGTGGGCAATGTGGACGTCGACGGTGCGTGTTTCCCCGTAGAAGTCGTATCCCCACACCTGGGAGAGCAGTTGCTCTCGGCTGAGCACCTGACCGGCGTGCCGGGCCAGGGTGAGCAGCAGCTCGAATTCCTTGGCCCGCAGTTCGATAGGACGTTGGCCAACGGACACCTCACGCGCGGCGGGATCGATGCGGAGATCTCCCAGAACAAGCGGAGCCGCCTTGTCATCCCGGCGCGTCTTCCCTCCGGCGCGGCGCAGGACTGCTTTTACACGAGCGGCCAACTCGCGCGGGTTGAAAGGCTTGGTCACGTAGTCGTCGGCGCCGATCTCCAGCCCCACGATTTTGTCGACCGCGTCGGAACGAGCGGTCAACATGATGATAGGTACGTCCGAATGGGCGCGGACGGTGCGACATACTTGCCAGCCGTCGATTTGTGGCAACATGAGGTCGAGGATAATCAGGTCCGGCGCCTCATTTTGCCAGCACCGCAGCGCTTCCGCCCCATCAGACGCTTCCAGCACCTGAAAGCCCTCTTGCTCCAGATAAAGGCGGGCCAGTTCACGAATGTGGGCTTCGTCGTCCACGATCAGGATGCGCTCATGGGCCATGGCTGTCCTCGACTTGGCCTTCAGGCGGGTCCGGTGTGTAGCCATGATGGCGCATGATGCGTTCGTATTCCTCCAGCAAGGAAGGCTGGGGGGAATTCGGCAGACGAATTCCCAACAAGCGGAGCGCACTGCCCAGCTCACACAAGGCCCGGCCCAGGTGTTGCCAGAACTCCGGTGGCAAATCAGCCTGCCCGATTTGTCGGCTGAATCCCTGGAGGCCTTGCAACACCCAATTCTCCCAGGCAAATGGCGAAGGTTCTTCCGCTGTTTCAGGAGAGTGGTCGGGCGTTTCGGGATGGGATGATTGGGTCACCTGACTCCTGCCATGCATTCCAGTAGGTTGCTCTCACATACGGGACAGAGGTGCGACCTCGACCCCGGCCGCAAACTCCTCTCTTCTCGCGTCCCCCACAGGCATTATACGGCCACCATGCGGCTGGGACAAACCTTCGTGGCCAGAACCGTCCGTCGTTTGGGCGGGGTTCAACCTCGTGGCCGCGATGATCCTCGCTCGAAAACTAGGTCCGCAAATTCCGCCTGGCCGGTCAGGAATGGGGCCTCAATACATGCCCTTCAGGACAACGGCGAATGCCGTCAGGGAAAGTGCCAGGGCGCCCAGGATGAGCAATCGTTTCCTCGACCGTCGGGGGCCCGAGAGCAGACCACTTTCTTCCAGGCCCAACAGGCCCAGGGCCAACAAGGGCAAGAGGGCCGGAAAGAGATATCGCCCTTGCGGGTACCAATTCGTTTGCAGGGCGGAGAGAAGGTTGAGGGCGATGTACGCCGTCCCGCTCCCCAGGTGGAACCACCACACCCGTTTTGCCGACGCCCCCTTGTGGCAAGTGAACACACGCTTCACGGCGCCAACAAGGGCCACGGCACTGACCAGGGCCAGGAGGATGTAGATAGGGAGCGGCAGCGGGTATTGCAACCAGCCAAAATTGCCCCAAAAGGAAGTGAAGAGGATGGCTCCGGCCAAAAGAAGATGTTGGAGTCGCTCTGGCCCGCTTTGAGGACCGGCTCCTGCCCAGCCCGTTCCTTTTACAAGATGCCGAATGCGGTTTAGGGGCATTTCCGCATCGCCGTTAAGCAGAACATTGTTCTGGACGGGGAGCACATCGAGTCGGGCATGGTCGACCAGGAGTATTCCCGACTCTCCTGGGTGGTGTGGATAGCCAAGGCCGATCACGACTCGCACAAAAGACGTGCGAGGGGATACCGTGCGCTCGAGCGTCCACGAACGCCATTGGGCTCCTGCTCTCCCACAAGTAGTACTGCGCCCGCGCGCGTCGGCGATGGAGATACATGTGCGGGGTTGGCGGTCCAGACTGCGGATGTCCACCCGAAAACGGACCCTTTTCCCCCGCAGTAAGGTCAGGCGAGAGCCGGTGATGTCCTGCGCCAGAAAAGGTCGTTCTCTCGGGGTCCCACGCCCGATCAGCAGAAGGGCGTGGTCGCGGATATTGCCCGGCCGCGGTACTCGTGGGGCAGGATTCTGCTCTCGTCCTTGTATCCACCCCGTGGCGCGGGAGGGGACGGTGGGGAAGAGGAGCAGGAGGAAAAGCCCCAGGAGCACGCTCAAGGGAAGCAGGGGACGATAACGCCGTAGGCGGCGAACGGGCATCAGGTAAAAGGCCCAGAGGGCCAGCGGGAAGAGAAGCCAGGTGGTGCGTTTGGTCACCAACGAAATCAAGGCCAGCCCTGCAAAGCCGACCCAGCTTCCCCACCTGCTTTGAGAGGCGGTTTGAGGTGCAGAAAGAAGTCGCCAGCTAAAGACAAAGAACCAGGCGCCGACGAGATCCGCCCACACGTTGCTGTTGTAAATCGCGTGGATGAAGGTGGGCATGGGGAGTAAGGCCACCAGCCAGGGCAGCACCTCCCGGACCTCGGGCGCAAGCCCACTGTACGGACTCCCGCGGATGGCAGCCAGGACGACAAACGCTCCCAGGAGCACGCTCCACAGCCGTCCCAGGTAAAGGTGGACCTGTGGTGAAGAGGAGATGTAAGTGACTACGGCGGGGACCAGGTAATACAGGGGCGTTTCGTTGCCCAACTGGGAGCCGGAGCGGGCCAGGAACGCCACATTCTGGAACCGGGTCGGTAAGGGGATGGGGCGCGGCTGGTGGGTCCGATGCCAGAAGGCATGCCGGTCCAGGTCGACAAGAATTTGATGTTGTAGGGCCGGGTTGGCATCACTGCGCTGTGGGGGGCGTTGCAACTGGGCCAGGAGCCGGGCGTACTCATAATGGCCGGGCTCGTCGGGACCTTGCCAGGGAGGGAGGAGGGCAACCCAGAGAAGGGCATGAACGAGATAGATGATCAGCGGCAACCACGTTCGTCTAGTGCTCACCGTGCGCCCGGATCTTCATCGCGCCCGCTTACGCCGTCGGGCGACGCACGCTGTACCAGGTGGTGCTCAGGGTAAATCCCAGAAAGCCCCCCAGGATGGCGCCGGCAACGAGGTAGAGGAGCAGTCGGAAGGCTCGTGACGGGTTCGGCGTGTGGATGTCCACGATTTCCACATAATGGCTGGATACGGCGGCTTCGGCGCGGAGCTCATTTTGTTTCGCCAGCAAGGCTTTGTACAGGTTCTCGACGCTGCTTCGTTGGCGTATCAGAGCCCGCAGTTCGGTAATGTCTGCTGCAAGTCCTTGACGCAGCGTGATCGACTGCTTGTCCAGCAGGTCGATGCCCGCTTGTAAGGCGTCGGCTTCATCGGTGAGTGCCTGGGCCACTCGGTCGTAGTCGGACCCCATCTCTCGGAGACGCTCATACGTGAGTTGTCCTCGCGCCTGCACCGGCCCCAGCGTCGAAACCAGCTCCAGGGGGACGTCTTGCAAAGGGCGGCCATCTGCTTTTGCCTGTCGAACCTGGGTGGCGAGGTCGCGCAGGACGGCCTGGGCGTGGCGATAGGCGGCCAGGTCGCCGTTGACGGTTCCCAGTTCCAAGACACGCGCGTTGAAGCCCGCCAGGCCCGGACGCAACCCCTGGTAGTCGCTGATGATAATGGCCGCGCGGGACTCGTCGACCAGGGCCAGGCCCGTCCTCACCCGGAATTGTTCAATTTTCTTCTCCATGGCATTTAGCCGGGTTTCCAACTCTTGGGCTTGCTCTTTCAGGAGAGGAATGTCCGAATCGTAACGGTAGAAGGCCTTTTCCACGACCGTCTTGGTGGCCTTGGCCCACGTCGTGGCCAGGTCGTGCGTGAGTTGTGGGTCGGTTCCGTTGACAGTCAGGTAGGCGTAGACGCCTTCTCCCCCGCGCACGCTGAGGTGTTTGACGAGCTCCTTTCGGGTGCGCCAGCTTGGAGGGAGTCGATCTCCCATTTCCCGGATGACCATGTCCAGCACTTCTGGGCCCTTGGCCATTACCATGGCCATCTGACGGGCATCGCCGCGGGGGCGATTCAGGGTCTGAAGGTGGCTGTCCGCCATCCACCGATAATGCGTCGGGTAGACGGCCAGACTGACTTCTACCTGGTAAAGGGGTGGGCGTTCCAGAGCTTGCCAGACTCCCAGAGCAGCCCCCAGAGAGGCGGCGACGAGGGTCCAGAAGAGGATGCGTTTGAAAACGCGGGGGTGTGCGCCGACGAGCCGATACCACCCCTGGATAATCGATAAACTTGGAACGCTCATGGCGTTGATGTGGCCTCCACGGAATCCGGGTAGGGACATTCTAATATAACCCTTCCCCCTGGGTCAATATGCAGGCGCACGACGACGACGGCATTGTCCGCCAATGGCTTCCCCCCTGGACCGTGAGCTGGGAACCGTCGCCCATCCGCAGCCGTGTAGAGCCCTGTCGTCAGGGTATAAGTGCCTGTTGGCAGGGTCGCGGGCAGAGGAATGCGGTGCAAATCGATGATCTTGTCCCCCGGACGCCAGAGGGTGGTGGGAAAATCCCCTTCCTGGGGCGGGCCATCCCCTCCGGCAAGAACCGTTCCTCGCCGGTCTCGCACGTGCAGGAACACTGTCGCATCCCGGTCGAACGTCCGGACCCCTTCCCAGTGCAGGCTCAGGAGGAGAGGCTGGCCCAGTACGGCCCGCGACGGGAACGTGCTCCCCAGCAAACGTGCCGGCCCGACCGTGGCGTCCGTGGGACACAGGGGAGCGGGGAGCTGACGCGGTTCCGTGTTCGTGGCGGGGGCGATCCGCCACCGGCCCAGCAGGACCGTGCTCCCTGCCCGTCGACCCTTGGAATCGAAAACGGGAATATAAGTAAGCTGAGGGGTGTCGCGAAAAAGGGAAACGGCGATTCGCCCGCGGGTGGGAAGGGGACCTTCCGGTCGCACCTGAAGCCAATACCGTTCATGAAACCAGGTATCCGGCTGCCAGAGCCAGGTCGGGTAGGTCCCTTTGGCCGGGATCGTAGCCATGTGGCCATAGGAGATCTCTCGACGGCCCAGCAAGTGGACGCCAATGACGTATGATTGGGGGAGGGGGTTGAGCACGTGCCAGAGCAGTTCCACCCGAACCCAATCCCCTACCCGCACATCTTGAGGCGACAGTAAGCGATAGGCACGCAGTTCTGCAACACGACCGAAGCGTGCATACGTGGCATGTGTGCCCGGGCGGTCCATGTATGCCTGCGCCTCCGCGGCCGAAAGCCGTCCCTGAACCTGATAGGTCGGGCGGATGACGCCGAAGAGGATGTAGAGGTTGAGGGCGGTGAATCCCAGGAGGAGTCCATAAGCACCTTGCCGATAGTATCGTCGAGGCCACCATGCCAGCCATCCCCGGCCGAGGAGGACACTCGAGCCGGTGAGAAGCCCTAAGATGTAACGGCCTCGCAGGTGTCTGGTGCCGTGTAAAAGTTCTCGCAGCAAGGGTAAAGCAACTACGAAAGAGGCCAGAATTAGAATGACGGCGGCCGCCCTGATTTCCCGAGCGGAGAGACGGTGACGATAGGCTTCCCGGACCCATCCAAGAAGGCCCCATAAAGTGAGCAGGGCGAACAACGCGATCACCCAGCCCCCGGGGTCGACGTTCCCCCAGCCAAAAGACGCCCAGAAGGTGTGGAATCCGTAGACCAGGGCCGGGGGAATGCTTCCCCAGTCCATCTGGCGCATCAACGCCAAGGGGGATTCCCCGGTGAGGCGGGCAACCGCGTACGGGTCCCGAGGGAGGAGGGTTCCGGTTTGAACCACGTTTCTGTATAGCCACCCTCCGCTCAGAAGAAGGAGGATCAGGGTGGTGAGGAGGGGAACGGCCCATCGCCGCGCTCCTCGTTGCCTGCGCATGAGGGCCACACTGGGGAGGAGGATGACCGGAGGGATGAGAGCAAGTGCCAGGTATTTAGTGAGTACGGCCAGGGCCAGGGTCAACGTCAGGAGGAAAAACGCCCGCCAGCGCACGGGTTCGAGCACCACCTTGACCAACTGGTAGGTGACGGCGCCCGTGAGAACGGCCAACAAGATGTCGTTGGTGATGACACTACCGACGAACTCGTATTGGGGGACCAGGGCCTGGAAGGTGACGGCCACAGCAGGAAGGACGAGGGAGCGGGGCGTTAAGAGGCGTCCCAGCTTCCAGGTGAACCAGAGGCCCAGTGTCCCCAGTAAGATAGAGGCCAGGCGGGCCAGGTGCAAGGCCAGGATCGTCCCTCGCCAGGGGAATCCCTCGCGCCTCGGATCGTGAACCGCCATGTTGAGTCCCCCCTCCCCGTGTCCGCTGGTCGCGTACGGGTTGACAATGGGGTGATACGCCTCATCGGGAAGGCCGAGGAGGAGAGGAATCGCGGCCATGAGGTAGTAGAGGGGCGGCTGTGTGGCCTCGTCGTAGGCGTATTCGTCGGTCAGTCGCCGATTCTGCAGGGGCAATCGTTTGTATCGGGCCACATATTCCACGTACTTGTAGTGGGCCCATTCGTCAGGGGCTTCCCAGGGAGGGACGATGACGCTGAAGGCCAGGGCCAGGAGGAGGTGAAGCCCGGCCGCCGCCAGGGCCACACGCTTCCACTGGACGACCGTATGCAAACGATGGCCCTCTCCCAGAGGAGTACCGTCGGAGGATATCCGGTTCGAGTGCCTCATAGGCCCCATGGATTTCCTACTGACCCGGCGTTGGTGTGGGGACGGGAGGGAGCAAGGCCGGCTGTGTGCTCGTCACCGGGGTGGTCAACGGTGAGCGGGTGAACAGGTCCCCGGGAAGGATGAACTGGCTTGTCCCTACCACCAGGGGATATTGGCCATTCCAGGTGTTCACCGCCTGCCAGGAGATGATGGCCGGCGTCAGGCTTTCGCCGATCAGACGATTAGCTTCGGCTTGCGCCTGAGCTTTCAGGCGGATGGCTTCGGCCTGGGCTTGAGCCTGTAATTTGACGGCTTCGGCCTCTCCCTGGGCGATGCCGATACGCTCCAAACGCTGCCGTTCTGCTTCTGCCTCTGCCTGAGTGATGGCGCGTTGTTTCTCGTACTTGGCCTGTTCTGCCAGGTGCTGCTTGGTTTGCACGTTTTCTGCCTCGATCTGCTTACGCTCGACGGCCTGCTTGTACTCGTCGGTAAATTGAATGGAGCGCAGGCCGAAAAAGGTGAGCTGCAGTCCGGCCCCTTCGAAGTCAGACCGCAGGCGTTGAGCGATCTCGTTCTGAGCCTTTTCCACGTTGCCCGAATACAATTCTTTGGCCTCGTAGCGTTTGAGAATGTTGCGCACATGCACGCGACTGGACGCTTTGACCACTTTCTCCACGACTTCGGCCTCTGTTCCCAGATTGCGCAAGATATCCGGTGCCCGTTCCGGCAGGATGCGGAAGCGAACGGTGTAGCGGGCCGTGATCTGCTGCCCATCAGAGGTCGCTGTATCCACCTCATAGTCCCGATAATCGGCTTGTGAAGTGTCGGGGTTGGCAGAGGTTTCATAGACAATTTCTTGAGTTCGGTAGACGATGACTTCGTCCACGAAAGGCAGCTTGAAGTTCAGGCCCGGGTTGAAGACGCCGATGATGTTCCCGAACCGTTTGACGACGCCGACTGTGCCGGCCTCGATCTGGACGGCACTGTCCGAGATACCGGCCAGGCCCATGATGAGGACGAAGGCGGCCAAGAACGCGATCAAGGACAGACGGATCGTGGCCTTTCCTCTTCGGGACTGAACGGCGCCGATGAGCAGGGCCACCAGAGAACCAAGCACAAAAGCGAGTGCCAATGAGGCAAAAAGGCGCGGCATTCTTCCTCCTCCTCGTACAGTCAGGACTTTGACGCGACGCCTGCAGGCTTAGGGAATGCGCAACACCTGTCCTACATAGATGGCATCCGGGTCCGTAATGTGGTTTGCATCCATGATAGCCTGCATGGAAACGCCGAAGCGTACAGCGATAGCGGACAGCGTGTCCCCGGGCTGAACGCGGTAGAGCTTTTGGACGGGGGGGGCCGCCCCCGCGGGGATGATGAGTTTTTGGCCTACGTAAATGGTGCTCGGGTCGACAATGTGATTGATGCGGGCCAGCTCTTGGAGGTCGACACCGAATCGCTTGGCAATGGAGAAAAGCGTGTCGCCCGGCTTCACGATGTACTCCCGAGTGCCGCTCTCCCCCCCACTGGCTGCGCCCGGCACTTTAAGTTTTTGTCCCACGTAGATGGTGGTTTCAGTGAGCTCGTTGAGGCGCTTGAGGGTCTTGATGCTGGTGTTGAAACGGAGGGCGATGGAATAGAGCGTATCGCCTTGTCGGACGGTGTACCAGTGCCAGGGCGTCGGCGTGCTCTGGCCGGAGACAGAGGGTGTCGGTGTCGCCGACGGCTTGGCGGCCAGCGTCGGCTGAACCAGGACCACCGTGGTCAGGGCCGGTATCGTGGGAGAAATCGATGTGGTCGGGGTGATGACGGTCGGTGTCGAGAGCTCCACGGAGGGCGTTTTCAGGGCCGGGGTCCAGGAGTCGATGGGTTCTGTAGGACGATCGCGCGTGCAGGCAACACTCCCCAGAACCAGGGCGACGAAGACGGCGGCTATTATGAGATAGGAACGTGTGTGCATTGTGTCACCTCCACGCTTTCACCGTTGATGCTATGTTACCATAACCACACGCTCCGGGCAAAGGTCTCGGCCCAAAGAAGGTAGGGCCGTGTCAAGAATGGAGTAGACAAAGGCACTCCCTTCGCCTGCTATGACCGGATCCGCTGAGGAAAGCTCCGGCTGAGCGGGCAGCGTCCCCTCGAAATGTTATGGATGAACCCGTGTGCTCCCTCAGCAGAGTTGGTTGCCGTCATGTTCTGTGCTACCATAACGTTCAGGGGAAACTATTGAGCCTGAAGAGGGGGCCGCGGGGAACGCAGCGTATCGCCCTGAAAGGCAAGCACGTTAGGGAGCATCCGTAGGAGGATGGAGAGATGATACGCCTGGGCTGTGCAGTGCGAGTGTTGGGAACGCCCGGACTCAGGCCCTACGACGCGCGGCGCTGGCAACATCATCCCCACCTGACCGTCAGCCTGGCTTATTTGCGGGACATCCTGGCTTACCTGTACCGCCGTCATATCTCCCTTTACCGGATGGCCTCCGATCTGGCTCCCTACCTCACCCATCCTGATTTCCCTGAATTCCACCGGCAAGTCGAAGAGTCCTTGCCTGAATTGGCCCATGTGGGGGAGCTGGCCCGGACCTTCGGCATCCGCCTGACCTTTCATGCTCCCTCTCACGTGGTTTTGAGTACTCCACGTCCCGAGCACCTGCAGCACGGCGTGGAAACCCTCACAGGACTGACTCGCATCCTTGATGCCATGGGGATGGGCTCGGAAAGCATTATCGTTCTTCACGTGGGTGGCGGCTATGAACACCCGGCTCGCGCCCTGGACCGATTTTGTGCTCATGTCGAGGCGCTGCCGCCGGACGTCCGCCGCCGGCTGGCTTTGGAACACGATGGCACCACGTTTGACTTGCTGGATGTCATGCGTGCTCACGAGCGGACAGGCCTCCCCATCGTTTTCGACCTGCTTCATCATCGCCTGCTCAACCGGCAACATCTGCCCCTGGACGAGGCCCTCTCCCTGGCCCTTGGCACCTGGCCCGCCGGCGTGCGGCCCAAAGTGCACTTGGCGTCACCCAGCACCTCCGCCCGTCGGGTGGAACGGCGCAATCCGGTGACGGGCAAACGTTACACCACGGTCCATCCGCCTCTCCCCAACCAGCACAGCGACTTCGTACATCCTTTCGACGCCATAGCGCTTTTGGACGCCATTGGGGATCGGGATGTGGATGTCATGGTCGAAGCTCGGGCTCACGATGTGGCCGTAGCCCGGCTGCACCTGGACATTCTTCGCTATGCTCCCGAACGCGCGTCCTATCTGGACGCGATAGACCGTCGTGGTCTGGGTGAGCCTGCAGTCCCTTATGCCGGGATGACCTTGTTCGAGGAAAAGGAAGAGGACGAGCGTGCCCTGGTCGTCGTCCTCAACAACCTGCGAGATTTCGACATCGTCCGCGACGAAGGCTGGTACCGTATCCCCGTCAAACACGCGCCTAATCGTCTGGGCGCGTCCTACCTGGCGTTCTACTTGACCCGGGTCTTCGGCCCCGACCGCTGGTCGGTTCCTTACGTGGCTCCCGTGCGGCGCTATCGCATTGTGCGGCGGCGTGACCTGTTGCCTGAAGAGCCACGCCATCCTCGGGCCGATGCCTGGTATTACAAAGTAGAATTGGGCCCTTTGCAACGGTTGCCTCGTCCGGTCCCCAGCCGCCATTTTCGCCGGGTTACTTTCATTCCCACCACCGTGGAGCGTCTTCTCAACGCCCGGGACGTCACCGATCTCTGGCTGCGAGACGATCTACAGGAACAATTGTACGACGCTCTGATCGAACGGCGTGTGCCGGCGGAGACTACGTCTTCGCTGGCCGAAGCACCCGCGTCCTATCAAACTGGCCTCCGCATCCCTTGTCTGGACGGCGGTATATGGGTGACCTATGAGCAGGGTCGAGCAGAGGGAGTACCGGACGATTGGGCGTTCATCGCCCTCACCCCTGAAGAGCTGGCAGAACACCTGGATGAGGTCGTGGATGACGTGTTGGACGAAGTGCGGGGACGTGGCGGCGTGCGGCAAGAGAGCCTGGACCCGGTGTGAGTTCGGGGCAGAGGAAGCCACTGGTGGCTAGTGGATGCCGACGGATCGCCTGGTCAGAATTCGGTCTTTGTGCCTCTGCCACCGTTCGCGGGCAAGGGTCTCCTCTTTTTGCAAGCGTCGCTGTAGATAGAGGAGATCCAGAGGCCGTAGGGTCATGATGTAGGCATCCTCGCCGTTGTCGCTGTAATACTTGTATCGCCGGCCTACCACCCGAAAGCCGAAGCTCCAGTAGAGTCGTTGGGCAGGCGTGTTGCTGATTCGGACCTCGAGAGTGGCCTCTTCCGCTCCCCTGAACGCGGATTCTACCAGAGCCGAAGCCAGTATCCAGGCGCCCAGGTGGAGGCCCCGAAAGTCTGGATGGACGGCGATAGTGCTGACATGGGCCTCGGGCAAGTAGAGCCATATGCCGATGTAAGCCACCACGGGCGGTAGAGTTTCGTTTCGGGTGCGGATGATCCGATACAGGCCGTACACGTTGTGGCGCAGCTCGTAGCGGTAGATGCCTGGTGTCCAGGGGAGAGTGAAAGATCGTTTCTCGATCTCCATGACTGCCGGGATGTCCTCTTCCCGCATGGGGTCGATGGAGAAAGGAAAATCCTGGTCGGAATTGCTCATGGCCCAATGCTCCCGGGATGTCGAAGGTAGAGGGGGGAGAGGGTGGCCGGGTCGTCCTGGTGGCCTCGTTGAAAAGCCGCCCGGCCGAGTTCGGCCAGATAACTGGCCCGGCGTAGCCCTACGGCGGGCGAGGCAATGGTCACTTGCGTCGCCAGTCCCTCCCGCAATGCCTGAACCGTGGTCGGAGTCACCTCACCGACCGCGTAGATGGGACGTTCGGTCTCGTGAAGTGCCCGGACGAGCGAGGGGAGGTCGTCCAGGTGGTAGCCGGAAGCAGGCGAGTCGGGTCTCTCCGGCAGGTAAAGGGCCCAGCACACGCGCGTGCGGCCGGCCTGGATGATCGCACAAATGGCTTCGTGACGTCCCCGAAACGGATAAGCAACCACATCCAGCGTGGGAATGCCCACGAGGGGGACGTCTCCGGCAATGGCCAGGCCTTTGGCCAGGCTGAGGCCCACGCGTAAGCCGGTATACGATCCTGGTCCGATGGCCACGGCGATGCCGGAAAGGGCGTCTGGGGAAAGGTTCTGGTCGCGAAATGCCGCGTCGATGCGGGGCATTAGCGACGTGGTGTGGCGTCGTTGTGCCCACCAGGTCGCCTCGTAGCGAACGACCGCCGGCCTCTCCTCGTACAGCGCAATGCCAGCCCAATCGGTTGCCGTGTCGATTGCCAATAACACGTGCTCCTCAGACCTCCTGGAAGATAAGCGCCTCTGCCTTACATTCATGTCCACATCGCACGTTCCCGTCGGCAAACGCGCGTCTGAGTTGCCGGCGTCTCGGCGCGAAACATTATATGGGTCTGGAGAGGAGTTGACAATTTCTCCGTTTTCCGCGAAAATTGCGGCGCTCAGGCGGACGGCCAAAACGCCCGACATGTCCCAGAGAAAGGGCGTCACTCGAGAGCGGCCGGCCGTGAGAGCCGCTCTTCCCACGAAAGTGATCCGAGGAAGGCGACGCAGGGTTGCGGTCGTCGTTGATCCCAGACCATCAACCATCAACGGAAGGTGAGGAAACCAACAATGGGCGAAACGCGAGATTTCAGTCACCTACGGCAACGTCTGTTGGAAGAGGAGGAGAAGCTCCTCCACGAGATCGAGAATCTGGAGTCTGCTGTGCGCACGAGCGAAGTCGAGATCGATCTGGACGAAGGCGATCCAGAAGTCATCGAACGGGAGAAGAACATTGCGCTGATCACGGCCCTTAAGGACCGGTTGGAATCGGTACGCGCGGCATTGCGTGCCATGGAAAAAGGGACATACGGCATTTGTGAACGTTGTGGGGCAGAGATTCCTATCGAGCGTCTGGAAATCTACCCCGATGCTTCTCTTTGTGTAAAATGTCAGGCAGAAGTGGAACGTCTCGTCAAGCGCGGCATGTATAGGGAACTGGAGAGTTTGAGCCAACGCGCCCGCCGTTCCCTGCAGTTGGATTGATGGGAGGAGAGCCCATGTTGTCCCTAGAGGAGGTACGCCCCGCCGTGTTCGTCTTGCGGCATCCCCTGGTCCAGACCAAACTGACGTTGATGAGAGACATCCACACCCATCATCGGGAGTTTCGCAATTTGGCCCAGGAAGTGGCAACTGCCCTTGCCTGGGCCGCTTTGCGTGACGTCCGGGTGACCGACTGCTTCATCCAAACCCCGCTGGCGGAAACCCACGGCTATGAGTTGAACGAGAAGATCGGCCTGGTACCCATTTTGCGCGCAGGTCTGGGCCTGGTAGACGGTGTGCTCAGCGTGGTGCCCAATGCCACCGTCTGGCCCATCGGCATCTACCGAGACGAGGAGACATTGCAACCGGTCACTTACTACGAAAAGTTGCCGGAGCGAATGCCCATTAGCCTGTGTCTGGTGCTGGATCCTATGCTGGCGACAGGGGGGTCCGCGGCCGCGGCCATCTCCCTGGTGCGCTCTCGCGGCGTACAGCGGGTGAAATACCTGGGGCTGGTCGGCGCCCCTGAGGGCGTAAAATTCGTCCACAGCCAGCACCCAGATGTCGAGATTTACCTGGCGGCCCTGGATGATCACCTCACCCCGCGCCCCCAAACTCCGGATGATCCGCCCGCGGGGTACATCGTTCCCGGCCTGGGAGATGCCGGTGACCGACTTTTTGGAACCTGAGGCGAGGGAGAATGGCCATCGTCCCTTTGGTCGGCGGCCATTCTCCCATGGGCTACGTGGCCCGGGTGTCGGGAGGTCCCCAATGGAGCGTAAGCGTCCCTCCTGGGACGAGTACTTCATGAACATCGCTTTTCAGGTGGCAACGCGTAGCACCTGTGATCGGGCCCATGTGGGGGCCATTATCGTCAAAGACCGGCGTATCCTCACCACCGGCTACAACGGTGCCCCCATGGGCCTGCCTCACTGCGACGACGTGGGCCATCTGATGGTCGGCGGGCACTGTGTGCGCACATTGCACGCGGAGCAAAACGCCATCATCCAGGCCGCTCTGCACGGCGTCAGCGTGCGCGGGGGAACCATTTACGTCACCCACCAGCCGTGTCTCACCTGTGCCAAGATGATCATCAACGCCGGCTTAGTGCGTGTGGTCTACGCAGGCCACTATCCCGATCCTATAGCGGTCCGATTCCTGAAAGAAGCCGGCGTCAGCCTGGAACAGTTTCCGTGGAAAGTCCAAAATGGGGAGGGAGGAGAGAGTCAATGAGGGCTCTTAGGGACGGGGTACGGGGTCCCGGGGCCCCCGGTTCGCGGTCCTGGCTCTGAGGTCCACCTCCAATTTACTCCGAGGAGTTTGACGATGCTCTACGGCTACATGGGTCGATTGCTTCACGTGAACCTCAGCACCGGCAGTTGGGAGGACATCCCCCTGGAGGGAGAAATGGCCCGGGCGTTTGTCGGCGGGTCCGGACTGGGTGCCCGTCTCCTGGCCCGCTATGGCCGCCCGACGCTGGATCCCTACGCGGAGGAAGCACCTCTCATCTTCACCACCGGACCATTCGTGGGTACACCCATCCCCGCCGCGGGGCGCTACAGCGTGGTCGCCCGCTCGCCCCTCACCGGGCTGGTGGGTGAGGCCAACAGCGGGGGCTTCTGGGGCCCGGAGCTCCGATTCGCGGGCTACGACGGGATCATCGTCACCGGGCAGGCCGACCCGTGGGCAGTCCTGGTCATCGAAGAGGGAATCCCGCGCTTGCTCCATCGCCCTGACCTGGGCGGCCTGGACACTTACGAGGTGCAGGCGCGCCTACGGGCGGATCTGCATTTGCCCAAAGCGCGTGTCCTTGCTATCGGCCTTGCAGGGGAGAATCGGGTGCGCTACGCGGCCATCCTGAACGACCACGGTCGAGCGGCTGCACGCACGGGGTTGGGCGCGGTCATGGGGAGCAAGCACTTGAAGGCCATTGTGGTCTACGGCCGGAAAAAGGTGCCCATTGCTCGTCCTGACGCATTTCGTGACGTCCTGCGACAAACCATGCATTATGTGCTGGACGACATCTATACTCAGATGCTGCGCCTGGGAGGAACCATTCTTTACACGGAAGTGGGCGGCATGTACGGCGACGTGCCCGCTCGCTACTACACTTGGGGGGATGTGGACGCGTGGACGGAGAAGGTCAACGCGGGCGAACTCTCCGACCATTATCTGGTCAAACACAGGGCTTGTTACCGGTGTCCGATCGCCTGCGGCCGGGAGATCCGACTCCCCGAGTACGACGAACCCAAGGTGGATGGTCCCGAGTACGAGACCGCGACCGGGTTTTCCTTCATGATCGGCGGGGACGACCTGGCAGGTGCGGCGTATGCAGGTCACCTTTGCAATGTCTACGGGTTGGACACGATCTCCACGTCGGCCAGCATTGCCTTCGCTTACTATCTCTTCAACCAGGGCATCCTCTCCCGCTCGGACGTGGATGGGTTGGATCTCTCCTGGGGCAACAGCGAGGGGGCGATTGCATTGGTCCACAAAATCGCCCGTCGGGAAGGCATCGGGGACCTTCTGGCGGAAGGGGTAAAGCGCGTGGGGGATCGTTTGGGGGTGCCGGAGTTGGCCGTTCATGTGAAGGGCCTGGAGGTTCCCTACCATGACCCGCGCGCGTTCAGCGGCATGGGACTGGTTTATGCGACGGCCACTCGGGGCGCGGACCACATGTCCGGCGACATGTATCACGTGGACACGGGACGAGAGGTACCGGAATTGGGGATTGTGGCCGGGGAGCCGCGCGACGAATCAGAGGAGAAAGCCCG
The DNA here is from genome assembly GCA_964487375.1 of uncultured Anaerolineae bacterium. GTDB lineage: Bacteria > Chloroflexota > Anaerolineae > JAADDB01 > JAADDB01 > JAADDB01. The sequence continues at coordinate 84,526 of CAZAQA010000002.1, forward strand.
TGTCGTGGCCCGCAACATGGATTTTCGTGCCTTCACCAACTCGGTCATTCTTTGTCACTTCGAGGACATTTCGGCATCGGGACTGGTGGACTTACTCAACGCGGTGACGGATGGGGACTGGTCGGCGGAGGAGATTGCCCGCGCAGGAGAGCGAATATACACCTACAAGCGCCTTCTGAACATGCGCCTGGGCATGACCCGGGCAGACGATACGTTGCCGCGATTGCTGCGCACGCCCTTGAAGGAGGGCAACGCGGCGGGCTACGCTCCGGACATCGATGTCCTGGTGCGCCTTTACTACCGGGTGCGCGGTTGGGACGAGGAGAGCGGGAAGCCCACGTCCAGGGTGCTGGCGCGTCTTGGCCTGGAGGACCCGGCGCAGTTCACATGAGCTCTCCCCGCCTCGAGTAATCGGACATTCTCTGTCATTGCTGAGTCGCGATCCCTTGAGAGGGCTTGGCCATTTTCAGTAAGCGCCCTTTCCGCGCAGGACCGCGCCGATGGTACGCCAGAGGATTTGCAGGTCGAGGAACGGGGAATAGTGCTGGATGTAATACAGGTCGTATTCTGTGTTCAGGTGCATGGGTTTGTCGGCCCGACCGCTGACCTGCCACCAGCCCGTGATGCCGGGGGGCACGCTGAAGCGCTTCCATTGCCAGGGTTCATAATATTGAAGCATCTCCGGGATCTCGGGCCGTGGCCCAACCAGACTCATCTCCCCCTTGAGCACGTTGAAAAGCTGGGGCAGTTCGTCCAGGCTCAGCCGACGCAGGATGCGCCCGATGGGGAGCACCCTCGGATCATCCTTGTGTTTGTAGACGACCGAGCCATCAGGCAGGGTGCGCATGACTTTGTGGAGCTGCTTGTCCGCGTCGGGGATCATGGTCCGGAACTTGTACATCCAGAAAAGACGTCCGTTCTCCCCCGTGCGCTTTTGTTTGAAAAGGATCGGGCCGTTGGGCGAAGACACCTTGATGGCAACGGCGATGAGCACCATGAGGGGCCACGTCAATGCCAGGGTCAGAGAAGCAATAAGGATATCCAACGCCCGCTTGACCAGACGGTCGAACCCGTCGATGGCAGGGTCGCGCAGTCCGATCAACGGGATGCCGTCCAGATCGTCGATGGTCGCGTTGAAGATGGCCAGATCCATCACATCCGGCACGACACGGATACGAACGGGTAGGAAGTGCAGCCGGCGGATGGTTTCGGCCAGGGCGCCCTGAGAGCGCAAGGGCAGGGCCACGATAACTTCGTCGATCCGATGGCGCCGCACGACATGCACGATGTCCTGCATCCGCCCCAGGATCGGAGCTCCTTCCATCTGCCCTCCTTGTTTGCCCCGAACATCGTCCACGAAGCCGACCAGGTCCAGCCCGGTCCATTCCAGGTCCTTCAGCCGACGGGCTACTTCCCGACCCAGTGCTCCGGCCCCTACGATGAGCACGCGTTCCGTGTCGCGCAGCCGGGGGCCTACATAGTGGAAGGCCAGGCGCAGGCTCAGGCGATACAACAAGAGCAGGCTGGCGTCTACGAGGACGAAGTAGACGAAGAGCAGGCGCGGCAAGTCCCGTGCCGTCATGTACAAGGTGCCTGCCAGGGTAAGCGCGGCGATGCCTACGGCCAACAGCACCCGCTGGACTTCCTCTTGCACATATAGGGTCTTGCCCGAATCGTAGACATCCACGAGAATGAAAATAATGCCCCAAATAAGAGCGGCCGCGACGTAGAGAAATCCGGGAAGGTGGATGTTTTGCGGCCCCAAACTTACCCCGAAGGGGGCGTCGATGCGGATGACATACGCCAGGTAAAGAGAGACCAACGTCAGCACGGTGTCGGAGACCATGAGATAGAGAATGTAATTCGTGGTGTAATACCGTCGCATCAGCCCTCCTTCACCGATGAACAGGCATTTCAGATGTGGGCGCGGTGCCGCTCAGGCGGCGGGACGTCGCGTGGCGCGGTAATGGTGGTGGGCTGGTCGGCCCGCGATCCAGGCCCAGGGCTCGGGTGCCCCCTCGAAGGGGAGACGTCAGGCCTCTTCCGGCCCGTCCTCCCCCCCGGCAAGGTGTTCTTTCAGCGCGGCCACGCGAGAGAAAAACGATTGGGCATCATTGTACATTTTCTCGATGTACTGGTACAGATCGGGGTCGATAAAAATCTCCAACTGAGAAACGTTCTCCCCCTCAGGACTCCAGTAATAGGCAAATTGCTCCTTCAAATGTTCCGCCTCTTCCGCCAGACCGGCAATCAAGGCGTCCAACGTCTGGTTGCTCATAAGTAATCGCAGACTCCTTCGTGAGATGGCTACCACGTCGAATTGTATCTCGGATGGGCGATGGGAAAAAACGCACGCCGTTCTCTAGTCCACGTCATGCTCGTATGACGGCTTCCAGGACCCAGCGGGCGCAGTCGACCAGATCTTCCACCGCGATGTGTTCGGCCGGCGTGTGTACATCTGCCTGTCCCGTGCTGATAACCACCGAGGAGATGCCTTTGTGGTTGAAGATATTTGCATCGGAACCGCCGCCCGCCTTCTTGTATGTGGGGGAAAATCCCAGGTGCTCGGCCGCCTCGGCCACCCAACGGACCAGAGGAGAATCCGTCGACAGGCGGTAGCCGTCGTAGAGGCGCTTGTGCTCGATCTCCACCCGGGCCCTGTGGCGCCTGGCTGCCTCACGGAACAATGTCAGCATGTGTTCACTTTGGGCCACCAGCTTGGATTCTGTGTGGCTGCGCGCTTCTGACTGCACCTCCACCATTTCGGGGATGATGTTCGTGGCCACGCCCCCACGAATGACCCCCACGTTAGCCGTCGTTTCCTCATCGATCCGTCCCAGCCGCATGCTGGCAATGGCCTCGGCCGCCACCTGAATGGCGTTGATCCCCTTCTCCGGCTCCGCGCCGGCATGACTGGCCCGCCCCAGCACCCGGATCCAGTGTTTGTCCTGATAGGGTGCAGCGATGATGATGGTGCCGATGGGGCCACCGCTGTCCAGGACCAGGCCCTTGCGCGCACGCAACCACCCGATGTCCAGAGCGCGAGCCCCTAGAAGACCTTGCTCCTCCCCGACCGTGAAGACGACGTCCAACGGCGGGTGGGGAAGGTCGGGATGCGCCACGAGCACACGTACCACTTCCAGGATGGCCGCGACTCCCGATTTGTCATCGGCTCCAAGAATGGTGGTGCCGTCCGAGGTGATAACTCCCTCGTGCACCATGGGCTTGATGCCCCTGTCGGTGCCCACCGTGTCCATATGGGCATTGAGCATCAGGGGAGGGCCCTCGCGGGTGCCAGGAAAATGGGCGATGAGGTTGTTGGCCTCATCCTGGTGTACCTCCCCGCCCAACTCGGCCAGTAATGTTTGCAAGTGATGTCCAATTTCCGCTTCATATCCACTGGGACTGTCGATTTGTACCAGTTCCAGAAAGGTGTTGACGAGACGATCACGGTCTATTGGTGATCCGTTCATTTTAGCTCCTCTTGTGCTGTTTGGGTGATAGAATCCCACGAGAAGCGCGGGACGTTGAACCGGTTGGGGTGTGTTCCGAATCCTGTTGGACGGGATCCCTCAACGGCCGGGAGACTTCTGGACCCCGGCCAGCATTTCCTGGGCGCTGTGGAGTCCTGACTCCGTCGGCGCGCCCATCATCGCGGCCAGCTCTCGGACACGCTCCTCCCCACTCAGGGCGTGGATTCGCACCCGAGTGCGGCCCCCTTGTACTTCCTTCGTCACATGGATGTGCCGATTCCCGTACGCGGCCAGTTGCGGCAGATGGGTGACGCAGAGGACCTGATGGTCCTGGGCCAACTGGCGCAACTTCTTGCCGACCACGTCACCCAGGCGTCCACCGATGCCGGCATCGATCTCGTCAAAAATGAGCACCGGCACCGGGTCGGCTCGAGAGAGTACGCTTTTCAAAGCCAGCATCAAGCGTGCAGTTTCGCCGCCGGAGGCCACACGCACGAGCGGCCGCAAGGGCTCTCCGGGGTTGGTGCTGACCTGGAACTCTACCCGGTCCACTCCGGTGGAATCGAAAGCCAGATGTCGGCCGGCAACGGGCACGCCTGAGGGATCTTCCCGTTGGGTCACGGCCACCCGAAAACGTGTGTGCTCCATGCGCAGATCTTGCAATTCCCGCTCGACCGCCTGAGCCAGTTCTTCCGCCGCGGCCTCACGCTGGCGAGAAAGGAGCCCGGCTCTTTCTCCCACTTGCTGCAAAAGTCGCGTCTCTTCCTCTTGCAGCAGGGCAATTCGCTCGTCCGCATGTCCGATCTGGTCCAGCTCCTCCTGAGCCTGTCGAGCATAGGTCAGGATTTCCTCAATGGTGTCACCGTACTTGCGTTTCAGACTGTGGATAAGGGCCAGGCGGTCCTCCACCTCCTCCATTCGCTGAGGATTGAACTCCAGTTCGTTGCGATAACGCGTGAGCTCACGGAGCAGATCATTCGTCTGGTCGGCAAGCGTCTCGGCCTGGTGTCCCAGTGTGGCCAGGAGTTCATCCAGATGGGCCAGGCGACTCAGGCGGGCGCTCACATCTCCCAGCAGATCCAGCACGCCGGGCACCGATCCGATCTCCCCTTCCAGGGCCATGATTGCTTCTTCTACGGCCTCGGTGAGCTGAACCACATGGGTCAAACGACGACGCTCCGTTTCGAGAGCCTCGTCTTCTCCCGGCTCCAGGGCAGCATCTTCAATCTCGCGTACCTGATAGGTCAGCAGGTCGGCCCGTTGGGCCAATTCCCGTTCGTGCCGGCGCAGATGCTCCAACTCCCGACGCACCGCGCGCAGGTGCGAAATTTGTTCGGCCAGCTCAGAACGCAAATCTTCTAGATGGGCGTAGCGATCCAATAGGGTGAGATGAGCGCGAGGATGCAGCAGGGACAGGTAGGCCCCCTGCCCATGAATGTCGACCAATGTTCGTCCCAGCTCCGAAAGCAGCCCCGCGGTCACAGCTCGTCCGTTGATGCGGGCGATACTACGGCCATTAGCCCGAACCTCGCGGCCCAGAATGAGCACGCCCTCATCCCCTTCCAGCCCCTCTCGTTCCAGAAAGCGACGCACGTGTTCCCCGATCAGACCGTCCAGTTCGAAGATCCCTTCTACCAGGGCTCGTTCTGTCCCGGCCCGGATCCATTCCGGCTGAGAACGAGCGCCCAGGATGGCCGTGACCGCGTCAACCAGCATGGATTTTCCGGCGCCAGTCTCTCCGGTGACGACATTCAATCCGGGCTCGAAACTGACGACCAGATCATCCATGAGACCAAAGTTCCGAATATGTAGCTCCCGCAACATACGCTTCCTGTGCTCTTTCTCGTTCTCGTCCCTAATCAGTTGATGTTGGATGATTAGGCGCTCTGCGACATTTTTCGGCCTCGTTTATCGGCTATCGCTCACCGTCAGGATTCGCTCGTGGCTCCATCACTGCCAATACGAGTACACCACAGGACTGCGGTTGCCCCCGCGAGCGCTCCACTGGAAGACCCACCAGGCGTCGTAGGGACTCATGTTGACACAGCCGTGGCTGCGCGGACGTCCGAACGCGTCGTGCCAGTAGGCCGCGTGGAGCGCATAGCCCTGGTAAAAGTAACACGTCCAGGTGACATCCTCTAGATAGTAGAATCCGCCGGTCGCGTAACTGCCTCCGGACATTTTGCCCCACTTCAGACGCAGCCAGGTCCGGAAGATCCCTTGCACCGTGGGCGTCATGGGCAATCCCGTGGCCACGAGGGTGGCAAAGACCGGACGATCTCCCTCGTAGGCAACGAGGGTTTGCTCCTTCAGATTCACACCGACCCACAGGGCGTTCGGGCCAATGGCCGCGGGGCGTGGTTTATAACGGGCCACGCCAACCCAACCTGCGTACACCCAACGATCCGTGCCGATGCGGTACCAGCGACTGCCGCCGACGAGTTTTTCCTCCAGGATGGGCACCCGGTCCTTGTAATGCACTTCGTCGACAGGAGGGTTGCTCGATGAGACCCCCGGTCGGGCCCGTACGTTTAGCACGGGGGCAACCACCCAACCTACGGGCAATCCCAACGCCTCCGCTGCCGAGGCACGAGCCCCCGTCACGACCGAACGCGGACGAGTGCCCGAGACGTGGACCCAGGCGCTGTGGACCCAACGATTCTTTCCGATGCGATACCACACCTCTCCCTTGTACAGGCTGTCTTCGTAGATGGTGACTTCCGTGCCCTGCCGCAACTGGTCGATGGGGGGATTGTCCGCGCGCACGCCTGGATGAGCGCGCACGTTCAGAATGTAGGCCGTGACCACCCCATGTCGAACCGGCGTCGTTCCCCCCGAAGGGGCGCCACTGACGATTCGGATCCATCCCCCGTGGACCCATCGATCCGCTCCGATGCGATACCAGATTTCCCCATTGTAGGTCGTATCTTCGTAGATGGTGACTTCCGTGCCTTGCCGCAACTGGTCGATGGGGGGATTGTCCGCGCGCACGCCCGGATGAGCACGCACGTTGAGCATGTAGGCCGTGACCACCCCCTTGCGCGTGGGCCCGGAGGAAGGTGGGGGGGATGGCGGGGGAGTGGGGGGCGGCGAAGACGTGCCGCTGAGCTCCACCCCCCGCAAGTCCGAAGGGTGGACGATGGCGACCGAACTTGCCGATACCCAGTCATTCCCCGCGGTACGATACCAGACCCGGCCGTTAACCAGCGTCTCCTCACGAATGGAAAAGTACGTTCCCGGCCCCACAATGCGGGAGACGCGTCCCCCCCCAGGGGCAACATACGTGCGCACCCCGGCCCACATGGGCCGGGCATAGCGGAACGGTAACCAGGCAGGCAATGCTCGGCGGGCCAGGCCAGCCTCCTCAAAGGCAACGCGAGCGGCAGGCTGGGCAGGCACGGTCGCCTGCTGAGGAGCTTCTTCGGACACCGTCTGGGGGACTTCCTCGATAGTCACAGGAGACTGAGCAAGCGTGGCCATCGCGAATCCGTCGGCATCCACCAGGTCTACAAAGAGGGTGTACGAGCCGGGCTTGGCGTAGACCCAGGACCACTCGGCCTGCTGTTCAGGCACATCTTCGCCAGCGAGCCAATACACCTGGCCCGCCCCCCCGTCGACCCGAAGACGCCGAGTCGCTCCCAATCCCTGGACGGTGAGAGAAACGTGGACGCGGGCGGGATCGTCTGGATCAACCTGGACGTCCACTTGCTGGAGTGTGGGCAAGTGAGGGATCTCGGTCGGTTCCCGTGGTGCGTCGCGGTCCACTTGCACGGTGACATCCCGCTCAGCCCATTGCAGGCGGGCCGTATAAGGGCCCCCGCCGGCGTATGTGTGGGTGGTCAAATCCACCGTCCGCTGTTCTCGCCAGGTCGTGGCGGTGGGGGCACAGAGCATGCCCACGTCGACTTGAGTCCCATCCCCGGTGTCGAGCGTGGCGGGGGCGCAGGCGCCGGCCGTGTGTTCGGTGGGGGCCGGGAAGAGAACCTGGAACTGGACCCGATGTCCATCCAACCAACGAGCTTGCAAACGGAGGAGCGGCATTGTCTGGCTCATGGCGATTTCTCCTCTTCTATGTGCTTTCTGAACTGAGCCTTTGAGGACATCAAAGAGCTTGCAACAGGAACGGTGCTTATCCATTCAAACGTGCAGTGTAGATCATCTTGCCGCTTTCGTCAACCATCGTTTCCATGGTACAATGTTCCGACGTGGCTCATTCTTTGGAGGGATGCGGTCGCGAAGGCGTCATTCATCCCTTGACGATTGACCCTGGAAAGGATAGCGAATCATCAGCCGTCATATGGCCCAACCACGTGCATTGCAAGAAGACCGACGCTTGCACATTGTGTTTGTCTCACGCGTTCGGCTCAACCCCTATGTTCGTTTACTCGCACGTGGCGTGAGTGCTGCCCTGCCCCAGGCCCACATTGAACATTCTCACTTCCTCAGCTTGCCCTGGATGGTGCGCCACCTGGCTTCCGCGGACATCCTGCACATCCACTGGATCGAGCACCTTTATCTGGCCCCCAGTGCCTGGCAGCGCCGCAAGGGGTTTCTTTCCGTCATGATGGCCTTGCTGCTGGCCCGTCTGGCCGGCAAGCGCATCGTCTACACCGTCCACAATCTGGACCAACATGAAGGCCGCTCTCCCCTCTTGAACCGCTTGGCAAACCACGCCATCTTTCACCTGGCCCACGCCGTTCATGTACACGACACTTCCGTGGCCGAGGTGGTGGCTCGACGTTACCATCGTCGCAAAAACGTTTTCGTCATCCCTCATGGAAGCTACATCGGCGCTTATCCTGACACCACCGACCGACAAAATGCCCGACGTCATCTGGAAGCGAAGGGCATCCCGGTGGGGCAGGACACGTTCCTCTTTCTCTTTCTCGGACAGGTGCGGCCCTACAAAGGCGTGGAGTCCCTCATCGCCGCCTTTCGCCAGGTGGATGCCCCGGGCGTCCGTCTCTTGATCGCGGGGAAAGCCGAGGAACCGGCCTACGCGGCACACATCCGGACCCTGGCCCAAGAGGATGCTCGTATCGTGACCCATCTGACATACGTCGCCGACGACGAGCTGCAGTACTTTTTCCGTGCGGCGGACGTGTGCGTCTTCCCGTACCGGCGGATTACCACCTCCGGTGCTGCCTTGCTGGCCTTCAGCTTTGGCTGTCCCATCATCGCCCCGGCCTTGGGACCTTTTCGAGATCTGGCAACGGACGGGCGCGGGCTCCTCTACCGCCCGAACGATGTCAAAGGGCTGGCCCGGGTGCTCGAGCAAGCCCTGCGGGGTGCGCTCATGAGAGGAGGCGAACAGGCCCGCCGATTCGCCGAATCCTTGAACTGGACGACCCTGGGACACGCCCACGTCCGGGTCTACGAACGTTTGCTTTGCCGTCCCCTCCTTCCCCAGGCCTCCCGGGAGGAGAACACGTTGCCCCCACTGGTCTGTGCAGGGCGGGATCCATGGCAAGGGCCCTGGCGTAATCGCCACCACCTCATGAGTCGGCTGGGACAACGTACGCCCGTTCTCTACCTGGAGCCTCGTCCCTACGTGCGCCGCGTCCTCCGGGATCCCCTTGTCCTGCCCTGGCGCGGTCGGACTGTAGAACCCTTGCCCGTCGCTCCGGACCTGCATGTGTTGACGCTGCCTGCCTGGACCGCGCGCAGCCGTCGATCCTTTGGTCGTCTGAGCGATCGGATGTGTGCCCGGGTGATTGGGCGGGCCCTGCGACGGGCAATACGGTGTGCGCCGGCCCTGTTTCAGTATCGTGAGGCGGGCTCTGTACTTCCCATCCTCTGGCTGACCTCGCCCGACCAGGGAGATATGCTGCATCTGGTGCCGCACTCTCTGGCAGTCTACCACGTCGTGGACGACTACACGGCCTACGAAGCGGACTACCTGGACGCTTCTCGGCTGGAGCCTGTGCGGACTCAGCATCGACAGCTCCTTCAGCAGGCTGATGTGGTCATCTGTACGCATCCGGCCCTGGTCGAGCAGGCCCGGACGTGGAACGCCCATGTCCACCTGGTGCGAAACGGCGTCGATTGGGAGCTGTATCGTCGATCCTTCGCCTTCCCTTTTCCACCTCCTGACCTGGAAACTATTCCACATCCTCGAGTGGGCTATGTCGGCGTTGTGAACGACAAGATCGACCTCTCCCTGCTGCGGGAGTTGGTGGAAACCCTGGCCGACATCCACCTGGTTCTGGTCGGTCCCGAGCGCCTCCGCCACACGCGGGGGGAAAGCGATCTCCTGGTCCATCCCCGGATTCACCGCCTGGGCTTCAAAGAGCCTCAACTTCTCCCCCTGTACCTGCACGGTCTCGACGTGGCCCTCATGCCCTATCGTCTCAATCGTTGGTCCGCGCACATCGATCCGCTGAAGCTATACGAGTACATGGCCATAGGACTTCCGACCGTCAGCACGGCCATTCCGGCGGTCGAACGGGTTCAGCCGCTGCTCTACGTGGCTTCCACGCATGAGGTCTTCGTGCAGCATGTTCGAGACGCACTCTCCGAGGCAGATCCCTCGCTGGTGGCTGCGCGCCGCACGTTCGCTCGCGAAAACCGCTGGGAGGTGCGTGTGCAGGAAATCGCGGCCATCCTCCAGGCGCGACTGGCCTCCCTCCCGGCCGGAGGTGCTTCTCACCCCCAAAGCAGGGCCAGCCAATAGACGAGGGGGAAGACGAAGAGCAGGCTGTCGATTCGGTCGAAAGCCCCTCCATGGCCCGGGATCAGGTGTCCGGAGTCCTTGACTCCACACTGCCGTTTGAACATGGATTCTGCCAGGTCACCGGGAGGAGAGATGGCGGAGATAAGGGCTCCCAGAACGAAGGCTTGGGGATACGTAATCGGCAGTAGCCAGGGCCCCACGATAAGGGCGACCAACACGCCGACCACCCAGCCACCCACGGCTCCCTCCCATGTCTTTTTGGGGCTCAGGCGCGGGGCAAGGGGATGTCGGCCGATGGCCGTCCCGATGAAATAGGCCCCCGAATCCGCCACCCACGTGACCAGCAACGCCATGAGCACCCATTCGAGCCCGTGTTCCAGGTTGCGCAGCAAGGGCCCGTGACGCATGAGCACGCCCAGGTAGAGGGCGACAGCCACCGTCAGGGCCCAGTCTGTGGCCGGGTTCTTGGTGGCGTGAAAGAGGGCTCGGGTGAGGGTCAGGAGGAGGCCCGCTGTGAGGATGATAAAAAACCAGCGCCCTCCGGGGTCGACCATGCCCGTAAGAATGAGGACAGCAATGAAAAGGATGCCCCACCAGGTCAGGGGCATGTGGCCGTTCTTGCCTAACATGGTATAGGCCTCATAACCGGCCAGAACCCCGAAGAGGAGCACCAAAGTGGTAAACCACCATCCTCCCAAATAGAGCAGCAACGCCGCAACGGGGATCAGAATGGCTGCACTGATGACCCGTTTTTTGAGCATGGGGTCATCCCTCACTGGAATCGGGTAGACGGCCAAATCGCCGCTCGCGGGCCGCGTAGTCTCGAATGGCGTTGCACAGCTCGCTGCGGTCGAAATCAGGCCAATAGGCCGGGGTCACATAGAACTCTGCGTAAGCGGCCTGCCAGATGAGGAAATTGGAGAGCCGATACTCCCCCGACGTGCGGATAATCAGGTCGGGATCGGGCAGACCGGCTGTGTAGAGATAATTGCTGAATCGATCTTCTGTGATGGCCTCCGCGGGAACACCTTCCCGCACGATGGTCTGCAAAGCGTCGAGGATTTCTGCACGGCCGCCATAGTTGAAGGCGACGTTGAGGATGATGCGATTATTGTGCCGAGTCCGTTCGACGGCTTCTTCGATACGTTGACGCAAGCGAGGCATGACCCCTTCCAGGCGCCCACAGTGGCGGATTTGCACCCCCTTTTCATCCAGCTCTTTAAGTTGTTTGCGGATGGAGAGGCTGAGCAGGCGCATGAGCCCTTCCACTTCCGCCCGAGGACGCTGCCAGTTCTCCGTGGAAAAGGCGTACACCGTCAGGACCTCAACGCCGAAGTCCAGGCAGGCCTCGAGGACTCGGCGGATGTTGTGGGTTCCCGCGCGATGCCCCGCCAGTCGGGGGAGGCCACGTTCCCGGGCCCAGCGGCCGTTGCCATCCATAATAATGCCGATATGGCGGGGGATGCGTTCCGGCGCAACGCCCAGTTCCGTTAACGCCTCAGGCTTGGGCCGGGCGTCGATCTCGAAAGCGGCAATTGTCGGTAGGGTCATGCAATTGAAACTCCTCGCATCACGGCGAGTCTAAACTTCCAGGATCTCCTGCTCTTTCCGCTCGCCCAATTTATTGATTCGCTCGATGTGTTCTTTGGTCATTTCATCGACCTGGTCAACCAGGCGGTGATACTCGTCCTCCGAGATCATTTTTTCCTTTTCCATGTCCCGCAAGTCGGCAATGGCATCACGACGAATGTTGCGCACGGCGACGCGCGCTTCTTCGACGCGCCTATGCACCAGACGGACCAACTCTCGACGACGTTCCTCTGTGAGCGGTGGCAAGACCAGGCGAATGACCTGACCGTCGTTGTTCGGATTGATTCCCAGATCCGATTTCATAATGGCTTTTTCGATGGTGGTCATGCTGCTGGGGTCAAATGGTCGGATCAACAGCAGGCGCGGCTCCGGCGTGGTAATGGACGCCAGTTGCATCAACGGCGTTGGCGTGCCGTAGTAGTCCACCGGCAGGCGTTCGACCAGCGCGGGGGACGCGCGGCCACTCCGAATGGTCGCCAGATCATCCTTGAGCACGTCGGCCGTTTTGTCCATGCGCTCGCGAGCGTCCTGGAGGATTTCTTTGACCATTTCGTCCATGATGTCAACCTCCTGCCCTGGGGTAGCTGCATTTTACCCCAAGCTCTGTGGCCGAGCAATTTGCCTGCCGAACAGGGTTCCTTCGCCGAACGCGCACGAACGCGCCTTTACGAGGCTTTCTTCTCCAGGTGGACGTCCACCTGGGGGAAGGGAATTTCGATACCCTCGGCGTCGAAGGCTTCCTTGATGTGTTGGCGCATCAAGCGTTGAGCAGCCCACTGTTGCCCGGCTTTCACCCGAGCGACCAGTCGAAAGGTGATGGCTGAATCGGCTAACTCCTCTGGCCCCAGGGGAAAGGGCGTTTCCAGAAAGGTGCCTTCGGGATTCTCCTCGTACAGAGCTTTTCCCACTTGCGTCAGCACCTCCATCACCTTGTCCAGGTCGCTCTCGTATCCCACGCCCACGGTGACGATGGCCCGCGCCCACTCACGTGTCTTGTTGGCCACCGTGGTGATGGCGCTGTTGGGGATAATATGGAGCACGCCGTTGAAATCCCGCACTTTCGTGACCCGCAGCGTCATCGCTTCCACCGAGCCCGCGATTCCGGCAACCTCCACGCCGTCCCCCACGTGAAACTGGTCCTCAATGAGGATGAACAGTCCGGCCACCACATCTTGGACCAACTTCTGGCTGCCGAGCCCAATCGTCAGGCCGACGATACTGGCGCTGGCAACCAGCGGCGTCACGTCGATCTGGAAGAGGGCCAACACCATGACGCCCACGACGAAGAGGATGACAGAACGCCCCGCCCACCGCACCACCGCGGCCATTGTTTCGACTCGAGACGTTTCTTTCATCTTGGGGGCAATCCGTGACGAGACGTAGACGACCGCGACTTCAATGCCTTCCCAACTCAAGTAACCGATCACAAGAATGATAAGGAACCGGGCCCCCAGGGAGAGGGCCCCGGTGACAGAAATCGAGAAGACCGGCAGCATGAAGGTGAGAAGCGCGTACAGCAATGCCAAAAGGGTGAAAAGGGTCAAGGTCCGACGAAAAATTTTCCCCACACGGTCCGGCTTCAAGCGCGAGCGTAACCACCACAACCCCAAGGCCAGCAAGAGCGCTTCCCACAACGCGGTTTGCTGTAGAGCCTGAACAAAGAGAGCTGGACGCATGTGTTCTTCCCTCCTTTTCGGATATTTTTGGAATGCCTGGAAACAACATAAATGTTCGTCGAGGACTCCAGACGTCGGAGCGAAGTTTGGGCATGCCTCAGGGGGCCCAGGCGACTCGAACGACTTTCTCTTCGCCGGCAACGAGTGTAATTCCTGTGACCCACCGGGAGCGTTTCTGCACTCCCTCGGCGACCACGTGCACATCGTATGTCCCCGGGGGCAGGCGCAAGATGGGCAGAGAGTCTGTCACACGAGTCAGGGGGGCCGTCGTTTCGCCGGCGGAATAGACCTCCACGGTAACTCTGTCCACTTCGGTGGGCACAATGCGCAGTTCAGCCAGAGGCAAGGACAACACGCGAGTGACGATGTCGCCGGCCTGGAGCACAAAGGGAGAGCCCTGGGTCTGCGTGCCGGAACTGGCGTACTCGTCGGCCGAGAGCATATAGATGCCTGGCGGAAGGATCCAGCGTCCTGGCGCCCATCCTGATGTGACGACATCCGTCTCGCCGGGATGTCTGACGTTTACGAACGCCGGTACGGGGTGGGCGAGTGGACTTTTCACCCGGACCCAAAGACGGGCCTGGGGGCGCAAAATCTGGAGCAGACGCGTTTCTCCGGCGTGAACGTCAACATCCCAAGCCCACAAAGGATATCCTTCATCCGCATCAATGCGGACGTCATACGTGCCCACCGGCAGGTGAAACGTTTGCCCCGTCTCTCCGGCGGCAACGACAGGCGATGTGCGACCGGCCGGGAAAATAGAGACATGACCGGCAAGAGTGTTTCCGCTGCGGTCTGCTGCTGCCACCGTCAGCCATCCTGAAGTCAGTTCGATGTTCACAGGCAACACGTCTCCGGCCGGGATTCCTACCTCCCTCAACTGTAAGATACTTCCTTCCTCGGCGTAGTGGCTCAGTGTCAGGTGGTACGTGCCCCAGGGAAGCGTGAAGCGAATGTCGCCGTTGGCCCATCCGGCCGCCAGGGGGACGGTGGGGTTGAAACGAGGAGCGACGGCCACGAAAGCAGAGACAGGCTGGCCCTGTCGTCTCAGATGAACGTCCAGCCGCCCGACAGGGAGGGTTAACACCCGTTCCTGGACGTGGTTGACCACCACTGGCACATCTCGCGCGTACGCCAGGGGCGTTTTCCAGGCCGGCACTCGTGCGGAGACCGTGTAATGGCCTGTGGGCAAAGGAATGCGGGCCTCTTTGTCGACGACGGTGAAAAAGGGTCCATGTCTCTGGTCCCACACGGTGATCTCGCCGGCCACGGGGCTACCGGCTGGGTCCAGCAAATACACATCCAGCTCTCCCAAGGGGATCCGTAATCGGGTCCGTTCTCCCCGGGTGATGGTCACGGTGGGGAAAACCAGGGGGAGAGCGGTTCCTACCTCGACCGTGTAGGTCCCCGCGGCCAGATCAGCGTCCGTCCAGGCGTCGAATGTGCTCACCGGATGGCCGTCCTGGCTGACCATGATCGTGGGGAAAAGAGGATGGTCGTTGGCGCCGAGTACCTCTACCCGTATCTGTCCCCCCAGTGCCTGCCTGAACGCGTCCTGTAACGCCGAACGCAGTTCTCCTTCCCCCTTGACCTCTCGGAAGGTCCCTCCTGTCTCCTCGGCCAGGCAACGCCAAGCGCCCACCTGTCCCGCCGGCAACTCCATTGCCACAACGTGGAGGGTGACATCGTTCTCTGCTCGTTCCAGCACGCGGGCGGTATTGCACGGATCTTCTCCGCACGTGGGACCGCCGCTCGTCAGGACCAGGATGGACCGACGTCCTTTGGGTGGAAATGTAGCCGTCAGCCTGAGAAGCGCCTCGGAAAGGGGAGCCGGACCTGCAGGGGACAACGTGCTGAGTTGTTGTGTCCAGAAGGCCTGCCGGTCGAGCACGGTTCCACTGGGCCGAGGGAACTGGCGCACATTTTCCTCACAAACGAAAGCCCGACCTCCCAGGGCCAGCGGGAGTATTTGGATATTTTCAGACCATGCGGCCAGGAAAGAGGGCAAGACGCTCTCGAACATCTGCCAGGGAGTCAGAGATCTGCCGGGCAGCACTCGGCCGGCCTGAGCGGACATGTCCAGGAGTACCCCAATGGAGGGAGGTCCCCCGGGCTCCGGCAGCGGCTCCTGACGACGCGGGGCTTCGCTGCCCAGGATCAGTGGCATGTGCTGCCGACGGAGGAATGTGGGTGCCGGAGTCGGAGAGGCCACTGGCGTTGAGGATTGGGTGGGGAAGGGGGTGGGAACGGGCAGGGCAGTGGCGGTTGCTTCGGGTTCGGGTTTGTTCCACTGACCGATGACGGGGAGATGGGCTTGAGGTGAAAGGACCATAGGCGTGGAGGAACGCCCCGTCTCTCCGGTGGCGGTGGGGCGTCCAAGAGGGCTGAGGGGCCGGGTGGAGGGCTCTGAGAAGGACGGGGAAGGTGTAGGCCCCTGGCAGGCGCTGGTCAAAAAGGCCGGCAAAAAGAGTAGAAGGAAGGACAAGAGCAGAAGAATGGACAAGGGGCTTCGTTCGTGCATGATCAGCCCTCCTGCCGCTGCAGGCGGCGCAACAGGCGCGCGCGGCGATGCTCAAAGGCCTGACGCCAGCGTATTTGCGTCAAGTGGCCGACATGGGGCCGTATAGCCAAGGCTTTCTCCGTCCATTCCAGAGCCGTGCTCAGGTCGTGAGTCTGCCATTCGAAATACTTGGCCAGCTCCTCGTAAGGGCGCAAGTCTTCCTCCGGGGCTTCCCGGATCCATTCCTTCCATAGAGGGACTGCCTCATTGGCGCGGTCCGTTCGCTTGAGCAGGGTCGTCAAGAACGCAAACGCGTGTCGGCGGTGCTCGGCCATGGAGATGTGGTTGAGCGCGTAGCGCAAAAGGGCTTCAGCTTCTTCATAGCGGCCATCGGCCAGGAGCCAACGGGCACGGGCCACAAAGTCCTCAGGACGAAGCGCCGGCTCACTCCAGGGATCATGCCAGGCACGCAGGGCAATATCGGCCAGGGCGATGAGGCTGAGGATGTCGTGCAGGTTGTGGTAGAAGACGCCCTGGAGCGTCGCAGCGTCTCCGGTGCGCAGGTAATCCCGATAGAGACCGGGCACCATCCAGCCCGGGATGTCCACTTCCTCGCGTCTGTACTTCAAGATGTGACGTTCCAGGTCACTCAACGCGCAGTGGTGAAGACGAGGACGCCAGAGCCGCCGAGCCATGAGCAGGAGGTCCAGATGAGGGGTCTTTTCCAAGGGAGAGGGGAGCCTCTGGAGGAGAAATCGCGTGTTCAAAAGAGGGAGGTCGAAGGCCCGGCCGTTATAGGTGACCACTGCCTGAGCCGGCGCCAGATCTTGTCGTAGTTGCTCCAACAAAGCTCCTTCTTCGTGCAAATCGCGCAGGAAATACTGTCGTACCCGAACTCGCGTGGGCTCGACCCACCCCACGCCGACGAGAAAAACGAGTGTCCCCGTGCCCCCGGACAATCCTGACGTTTCCGTGTCGATGAAGGCCAGCTCAGTCACGGCGGGAGGCGGCTCGATGGCCGGGGCGAGCAACTCGCTCAAGGGAAGACGTGGCACATCCAGGACTCGCCCCAACGGGTAACGGCCATGTCGTTGATCCAGAGGGAGGACCGTTTCTGCGCATTGAAATACCCCCCGGGAAGTTTCCACCTCTTTGCCCGGCAGCGAAGAGGGTCCGACAGAGTGATGCCGGGGTGTGGATGGCCGGGGAATTCCCCTGCGAACGCCCAGGCGACGAAGGCGTTCGCGAATGTCGGCTCGAATTCGGTCATCCATGGGCTGTTCCCTCCTCGCGGACACAGGCTGATTATACCGTAAGCCCCTCTGCCCCGGGAAAGTCCGCCCTCGTCGGCGTTAATGGGACCAAGCGAGAAACGGCAGGTAGGCGCGAGGACGTAACACCGGCTCCAGGCCCAAGTACAGCGTATACGTGCGAGGGGACCGCTTTGGTTCCGTCCCCCTGCGCTCATGGTAGCCCTTGGCGCGAGCCACATAACTCAACTCCCCTCGATCTGGTCCCTGGGCGCTGAGGAAAAAGGCGCCGTTCTCATTCGTGCGCGTGCTGAGCTGCGGCCCTCCCGTTCCCAGCGTCACTGTAATTACCCCGGACGCGATGGGCGCGCTCGGCCCTTGTTGAGCGTCGTAGAGCCGCCCCTGGACGATCCACAGGACCGGCGCGGGGGAGGGTGTAGGGGTCACGGTCGGGGTGGACGTCGCCGTCGGGGTCGGCGAGGGGGTGGGTGAGGAGAGGGACGGGGGCGGCTCCCCCGGAATCGTGTAGCCGATGCGCAGGGTAGGGCGTTTGCTCGGATCACCGTATTCGCTGCTGGCGAAGGTGTACTGGGCCGCGCCCTGGTAGAAGGGGATGAGCACGACGCCGAAGTTGGTAGCCGGATGCCATCGCCATTCGCGGACGTGTTCGGTCACGTCAATGGGCATCCAGCGGTCGACATCCTGTGTCGTGCCCTGGTCGCTCCAATGATCCCCCCGGTCTGTGCCGATCCCGTCAGCGCCGGGCCGCGCCCAGGGAGAACCCGATGCGGCCTGATTCCAGGTGACTTGATCCTCCACCCAGGGGCGCAGCAGGGGATACGCGCGCACGTACAGGTTGTTGCTGCCGTCGAGGCTGTAAAGATCCAGCCAGGCGTACTCGATGTGGGCGTTGGACGGGAGGTGCGAGGACAGGTTGTCAAACCGGATGAGCACACGTCGGGACTCGGCCGCGTTTCCCGGACAGACGGGACAGATGGAGAGAGGCCCCGTGCCGAAGTTCACATTGGGGTACGTCTTGCTGATGTAGGCGTCCTGGACGCCCGTGTAGCCGTAACGTCCTTCCTGCAATTTGATTTCGTGCAACGGCGGACCGGGCGTCGGCGTGGCCGTGGGGGGAAAGGGCCGAGCCCAGGTGGGCGTAGGGGTCGGCGTGGCCGCAAGCGAGCGCAAGACGTCCACCTTGTGGATGATCTCGTCGCCGTCCTGGTTGCTGTCGATGCGAAAGTCCATCCCGCCTGGCAGGCCGTTGGCGAAGCGGGCATCGGGGAGGAGAAATTCGTGCACGCGCCACGTGCCCGTATCCTCCTTGACCACCGTGCCGGCTCGCCGAAGGCCCCCGGCCGCGTCGTATTCCAACGACCACGTATCCCTACCTCGGTCCAGATACGTGACGCGAACGCGCACATCGGTGCCGTTTCCGTTGAAGAAGAAGGCGTCGTCCACGTTGAAGTAGAGGTAGGGATTCCCCGTATCCTGGTCGGTGCGGCGGGCGTAATACCCTTCCGGATAGGGACCCACATTCCACATGGGCACCGAACGACCGCCGGGTACGGCATCCTCCTGGTAGAGCCAGTAGGAATAGTTGCCGTATTGGGGATGGCGGACGGCTGCCAGGGCCGTTTCGCGCAGCACCACCCAGGCCGAGAGGGCATCGTGGACGGTCCGCCCCAGGTACTGGTTAGCCCAGGCGAAGAGGGGTTGATCGGCCGGGTACTGGGCCAGCCATTGGTTGTAGAGGATGTAGTCACTGTGTTTGTCCAGCGCGTTGAGAATCTGCCAATACACGGCCCACTCGGGATGATTGGGGTCCACGTGCAGACCGGGGCGGAAGTAGCGTGGGTCCCCTTCCCAGGCAATGGGCACCCGGTCGCCCCATTTGCGCATGAGTTCGACGAATCCGGCCTCGCAGTCGCTGCCCGCGTCAGGGCAGGGGCCGTAAACCGCGGTGCCCTGGTCGGCCTGGAGGCCGTTGTGCTTGAGGCCGACGCCCTTGGCCGCGGCATAGTTGACGAACTCGCGGCGTTCGCCGAATTTGAGAAACGCGGGTGCCATTTGCAGGAAGAGCTGAGTGTGTTTGAAGTGGCGCACGTAGATGTCGGTAATGGCGTTGACCGTCTTGACCCAGAGAGAGGAGGTCAACCCGGCCTTCTGGAGGCATCCCGTCCGGTAACTGAGCACCGACTCCGGCGTGGTTTCTCCGTACACGCCGACGCTGATCTCCACCCAGGCGACCCGCGGGTCGCCGTCGAAATGAGCGGCGAAGTCGGCGATGAGTTGATCCAAGGCTGCCTGCCAGCCCGGGTGCCAGTATTTGGGAATCGTCCAACCGTTGGCGCAGACGATTTCCGCGTCCGGGTACACGCCGTACACCCAACGGGGCGTGCGATCGCCTCCGTCGTACACGCCGTCGTAAGTGTTGATGCCCAGTCCCACCGGGCGCCTTCCCGCGGCCGCTTCGGACACCCAGTGCTCGACCTGATCCCAGCGGTAGACACCGGGCGCAGGCTCAATCTCATCCCAGGCCCAGACGCGATGGGTGCCCACCAGGTTGGGATAGTGGGGTGCGGCCAGGTCCAGATCCTGGAAGTGCCAGATGCCGGGATAAGGGGCGGTGGAGATGCGCGCCTGCCACGGGGTAGGGAGGCTGTCCACACGTCCGGCCTGGCCCTGCGTGGGCAGGGCCAGCCACAGCGCGGCGATGGCGATAACGGTCCCCAGGAGCGGAAGGACGATGGTACGGATGGTCTTTCGTTTGTCTCTCAATGGGGTCTCCCTGCGCTTTGTCCGCGATTGCTGTCCGCGATGACGTTCTCATATACGGTCGTGCCGGCGAAGCAGATCAACCGGAGTGGCAGGAAGGCGGGAAGATGAACAGATTGTCATTGCACGAAGATGCCGGCAAAGGTGGCCAGGAAGGCGATCACACTGATGTAGCCGTTCACGGTGAAGAAGGCTACGTTGACCTTGCTCAGGTCGTCAGCCTTAACCAGGGAATGCTCGTATGCCAGAAGACCGGCGACCGCGGCCAGGCCCAACCAGTAGGGCCACCCCAGACCTTCGACCGAGCCTACCCCCATCAGGCCGAGCAAGGTGACGATGTGACATCCCTTGGCCGCCCACAAGGCCGCGGCGACGCCAAAACGCACCGGTACGGAATGGAGTCCGGTCTGGCGGTCGAAGTCCACATCCTGGCAGGCGTAGATGAGGTCAAATCCGGCAATCCAGAAGGTCACGGCCAGCCAGAGGAGCCAGGGCGTGAGGGCGTTCAGATTGCCTGTGATGGCAGCCCAGGCGCCGGCTGCGGCCGCGCCGTCAGTGAGTCCGAGCCACCAGTGGGTCAACCAGGTAAAGCGCTTGGTGTAACTGTAGCCGATGAGGAACAGCGCGGCAATGGGCGCCAGCTCGAGCACAAAAGGGTTGAGCAGCCACGCGGCCAGGAAGAAAACAACCAGGGAGAGAAACGCTGCCCCCCACACGTGGGCGGGAGACAGGTCGCCCCGCACGAGGGGCCGTTGGGCCGTACGTGGGTTGCGGGCATCGTAGTACAAGTCGGCCACTCGGTTCACGGACATGGCCAGGGTTCGGGCTGAGATCATGGCCACAGTAATCCAGATGAACTGGTGCCAGGTGGGCCAACCGCGAGCGGCCAGCACCATGCCCAGATAAGCAAAGGGCAGGGCGAAAATGGTATGTTCAAACTTAATAGCGTCCAGAAATACACGTACTCGCTGCAACATAGGGTTTCCTTAGGTGGTTAGATATCGGGTATTGGGCATCAAGGCAATCACGTCTTCCCGTTCCAGGCGGGTTTCGATGGGGCGAGGAGAAAGCTCTTCCTCGCCCATGTGCCGGTCGAAGGCACGCACGATGTTGTAGTGGGTATCCCGCTGCGCGGGCCAGAAACCGGCCTTAAGGATATGTTGGTGGATATCGTACACGCTCATGCGTGGTTTGCCGGCAGTGTAGGCGCTGGCCGCACTGACCACATTCTCCTCCAGCATGGTGCTGCCGAAGTCGTCCGCGCCGTAGTACAAGGCCTTGCGCGCGATTTCCTCGCCCTGGGTGGGCCAGGAGGCCTGGATGTGGGTGAAGTTGTCCAGGAAGAGGCGGCTGATGGCCGTGTGGCGCAGGTACTCGTCATAGTCCGCGCCGTAGCGGTCCCGGAATCGGGAACGCCCCAGGCTGTTGGCTTCGCTCACCTGCGCGGTCCAGGGAATAAAGGCGGTGAAGCCGTTGCCGTGGGCAGCGAGGCTCTCGTCTTGCAGGTCGCGCAGGCGCTGCAAATGGCGAATGCGGTGCTCCACGGTTTCGCCAAAGCCGATGACCATCGTGGCGCTGGTGGCCAGCCCCAGGGCCTGGGCCTCGCGCATGACATTCAGCCACCCCGCGGTCTTCTGCTTCTTGGGGCTGATGCGGCTGCGGATCTCGTCATCCAGGATTTCCGCGCCTCCCCCGGGGAGCCCGCGCAAGCCCGCGGCCATGAGGCGCTCTAGTACCTGTCGGATGGTCATTCCCTCCAGCCGGGCGATGTGGTCGATTTCGGAGGGGGAGAAGGCATCGATCTCGATCTCCGGATAAGTGCTCGAAAGGAAGTGCAGGAGCTCCTCGTACCAGGAGAGGGGCAGGTCGGGATGGTGCCCTCCCTGCATGAGGATGCGCGTGCCACCCCAGGCGATGAGCTCCTCCACCCGCCGGCCGATGTCCTCAAAGGAACGGAGGTAGGCTTCGGGGTGGCCGGGAGGGCGGTAGAAGGCGCAGAACTGGCAGTTGGTGATGCAGACGTTGGTATAGTTGATGTTGCGGTCGACCAGGTAGGTGACAACGTGGGGGTCGGTCTTCTGCTGGCGGATGCGATGTGCCGCTTCGGCTAGGGCGTCTAAGGGAGCTTCTTGGTAGAGGATCATCGCTTCTTCGAAAGTCAGGCGATGACCATCGACGGCCCTGTTCAATATCGTGTCCACGTTCATGGATTTCCTCTCTCTCGGTGTGTCAAGGATACCGGCGGTCCACATGGGGACCTTGCCTATTGTACGAGAAATTCCTCACCCGGTAAAACCGTCGGGATGGACGAGGCGTTCCCCGATGGGAATGGGAGGCCCCATGACCGGCGGTTCTGCCCGGCGCAGCACATCGGCCACAGCCCGCACCAGAGCCACACTTTCCCTCAGGGTCCACCATAGCGTTTCGCGACGGGAATAGCGGCGTCGGTCCGCGGTGAAGCCCACTGCGTCTATGCCCAGGCTGTGACAGATGAAGAGGGCGCGGGGGAGGTGGAAATCCTGGGTCACCAGGATGGCCTTGTCTACCTGGAAGATATATTTGGCCCGATAGCAGGTATCGTAGGTGCGACGGCCGCCGTAATCGGGCTGCATGGCCGTGTGAGGAACGCCCAATTGCATGGCATAACGCATCATGGCCCCGGGCTCGTTATAGTTCTGGAAGCGGTTATCCCCGCTGAGTAGGAGCTTGCGTACCTTGCCCGCCTTGTAAAGGTCGACTGCAGCCGCGATTCGATCGGCCAGGACCGGACTCGGGTGTCCTCCTGGGTAGACGGCCGCCCCGAACACGATGGCGACCGGTGCTTCGGGAACCCGTTGTACGTCGTGGTAGACATAGCGGCGCTGGCTGGCCCATAAGCCTATCAAGGCCAGTGCCCCTCCGACACACATACTCAAGAGGAACCATTTCTTCATCGTTCCATCCACATCCCGTTGGGATACCCTATTGTGCTGAGTTGGATGTTCAAGATCCGCTGTCCCAGAATCGCTACTTCAGGCCGTACTCCTGCCAACGACGCTCGACCAGAGCCTTGATCTCCTCCGACATCTCGATGCGCTCAGGCCAGCCGCGAGTGTAACCATCTCGTTCGTCCTTGGCCGTCGCGTCCACGCCGATCTTGCCGCCGAAGTTGGACCGATATGAGGCATGGTCGAGGGCATCTACCGGCCCTTCGCTGATGATGACATCATGCGCCCAATCCACATTCCCCAGCACCTGCCAGGCCACCTCGTTGGGGTTATGGATGTCCACCCAATCGTCCACGACCACGATGGCTTTGGCGAGCATCATCAAGCCCAGGCCCCAGATGCCATGGATGACCTTACGCACGTGGCCGGGGTAGCGTTTGCGCATCTTGACGATGATCAGGTTGTGAAAGACCCCCTCCGCCGGCATGTTCATATCTTGCACTTCGGGCAGGAAGAGTTGCAGCAGGGGGAGGAAAAGTCGCTCGGTGGCTTTGCCCATCCAGTAATCTTCCATGGGGGGACGGCCTACGATTGTGGTCGGGTAGATGGGGTTTCGCCGCGTGGTGATAGCCGTCACGTGCATGACGGGATAGGACTCGGGCGGGGTATAGTAGCCGGTGTGATCCCCGAACGGCCCTTCCATTCGTTTCTCGCTGGGGTCCACATAGCCCTCGATAACGATGTCGGCGTCCGCGGGCACCTCCAGCGGTTGTGTAACGCAGCGAACCAGCTCGACAGGCTTGCCTCGCAACCACCCGGCCAGCATGTACTCGTCGATATCCGGCGGGAGAGGCGCGGACGCGGACCATATTTCCGCCGGGTCGCCCCCCAGGGCCACGGCCACGGGAATGCGCTCCGCGCCTATGTCCCGGGCAGCCCGCTCATGTTCGGCGCCTCCCTTGTGAATCTGCCAGTGCATGCCCAGGGTCTGCTCGTCGTAAACTTGCAAGCGGTACATGCCCACGTTACGTCGCCCCGTACGCGGGTCCCGGCTGATGACCTGAGGCAGAGTGATGTAACGTCCTCCATCCTTGGGCCAGCACAAAGGGATGGGCAGGTCGTTCAAGGTGGGGGAATGAGTGACCACCACGTCCTGACAGGCGGCTTTATGTACTCGCTTCGGGCCCACCGCGCGCAACGTAGGCAGAAGCTCCGCGGCCAGGCGAAATTTTTCCCCCCAGTTTTGGGGCAGGTCGGGCTTAATCAATTTGGCCAGGCGATGGCGCAATTCCTCCAGGTTGTCCACGCCCAGGGCCCAGGCCATACGGCGCTGTGAACCGAACAGATTGATGAGGACGGGCATCCTGGCTCCACGAACGTTTTCAAAGAGAAGGGCCTTATTGTGCTCGGGAGGACCTTTCATCACCCGATCGGCGATTTCCGTGATCTCCAGTTCGAGGCTGACAGGCACCGAGATGCGCACTAATTCGTTTGCTTTTTCCAGACGCCGTACAAAGTCAGCTAAGCTTTTGTATGCCATGGACAGGCTCCATTAAGGCGATTTTGTTTCCTCCATTTTACCCGGCAACGGCGCGGGGGGAAAGGCCGAGCTTTTAGGGGGGAGTCGGGGCCCCTGTCGAAGGGACCTTCGTCGCGGCAACCCGGTTCCCACCTCGCTCTTTGTCCCTTTGTGCGGCCCGTGTTACACTGCGCGAGCAGCAACATTCTGAAGCCAATAGCGAGCGAACCCATGTCCTGGACGGTATACCGCTCTGACGTGAACTCGGAAGAGGATTTTCGCATCCGCTGGCTCGATCTGACTCGTGAGGTGGGCCACTTCCTTCAGCATCCTCTGTGGGGGACCTTCAAAGAGGCCTTTCACTGGCAGGCGGTGCGCGTGGCCGTGGGGGACGGAAAAACCTTCCAGGCCGGCGCCCAGGTGCTTTTCCGACGTCTGGTCGGAGGATGGACTCTGGCTTACGTACCGCGCGGCCCGATTTGGCGTCAACACGACCCGGAGTCCATACGGATGTTGGTGGGGGCTCTGGACCAGGTGGCGCGCGAGCGGCATGCGATTTTCCTCAAAGTGGAGCCGGATTGGGAGGACACACCAGATGCCCGGGCATTGCTCCGGCGGACGGGATTCCGCCCTTCTTTTCAGACGGTGCAGCCGCGCAGTACGGTGCAGGTCGATCTTACCCCGGAGCCGGAGGAGATCCTGGCTCGAATGAAGTCCAAATGGCGCTACAACATCCGTCTGGCTCGCCGTAAGGGGGTCGTGGTGCAACCGGCCGACGAGAAGTCGTTGGACATCTTCCTGCGCTTGATGGAAGAAACCGCACGGCGAGATGGCTTTGCCCTACACACGTCTGAGTATTACCGTCGCGCTTGGAGATTGTTCGTTCCCGAGGGACTGGGCACGTTACTGATGGCCTGGTACGAGGCGCTGCCCCTGGCGGGTATCTTTGTGACCACCTGGGGTCAGACAGCCATTTACATGTACGGCGCGTCCAGCAACCGGGAGCGACAACGCATGCCCAATCACCTGCTGCAATGGGAGGGCATGTTGTGGGCACGAGGGCAAGGGGCGGTCGTGTACGATATGTGGGGCATCCCCGACGAGGTCGGGGCTCATCCCGAGGCATGGGCCCATCGAACGCCGGAACGTACCGACGGTCTGTGGGGAGTGTTTCGCTTCAAACAGGGGTTCGGCGGGCGCATCCTGCGGACGGTCGGCGCCTGGGACCGCGTATACCGGGAAGGGCTGTACCGCGTATATCGGTGGGCCTGGCAACTGCGCTCCAGGAGGGCCTAGAACCCGGAGGTCACGCCCTCCCCTTTCCCCACTTACGTCGAATGTTCACTCTACCCCTTTGGGCAGCACCGAGGGGTCTGCGGTGCCGATGAGGCGGGCGCGCACGACGATACGGTGGGTGTTGTTATTCAAGGGCCAGCAGGTGACCAGCGTGAGGACAGGGTCGCTGGTGTTCGCCAGCCACTGTCCGTTTGCGATGCGTTGTTTCAAGGAGGCTCCTGCCTCCTTTAACTTTACCATCTTCTCAAACTGGTAGACGAACACGCGGCCCCTCGCATCCACCACGTACGCCAGAGCCCCCTTGGGAAAAGGCACGTCGGGCTCACCCAGGGCTGAAAGAGGGCGAAACACCTGGCCCTTGATGTTGTTGTGTCCGGAAAGGATCAGGTTCCCCCGCTCGCCGGGGTAGACGCCGTTGTCCTGGTATCCGGCAGCGTAATCGGCTGTGTCCCACACCTGGACGAACTGGCCATTCATGTCCACCAGCCGATTTGTCACAGATACGATAGGGGTGTCGATTTTCAGGACCGGGATGACGAGGCGCACGGGAGGAGCCGGCGGCAAGGGGGTCGGCGTTGGTGAAGCGGTAGGGACAGGGGGAGCCGTTGTCAACACCGGGGCGGCGGGAGGGGTCACGGACGTATGAGAGTGTCCGGGGGTCGGAGAGGGAAGCGGAAGGGGCGGACGGGTAGCAGATTTTGATGTCGGTGGGAGGGGCCGGGTCGGCAAGGGAGTGAGCATCGGGAAGGGGACAGCGTGATTTTCATGGAGAGCGACCTGAGCTCGAACGCTCTGGACATACGCGCGTTGCGACCACCACTGCCAGCCCTGGTACAGTCCGGAGGCCAGTAAGAGCGCTGCGCCCAGCAAGATAAGCACATAGGACCCGTGTCTCAATGTTCGTTCCTCCTTTTCCTCCCCAGCATAAGATTCCTCCCCAGCATAAGAGAGATTGGACTCTCTGTCTGTATCCTGGCATACGTTTGGAGTATCGGTTCCGATCAATGGGGCGCGGGGAGCCGAGGCATTATCCTTGCCTATCCACAAAGGAGAGTTCGCCAGAAGTACGATTCGAGTGATATGGCCCTGAAGCCATGCCCGCAACATCTTGGCAAAAACGGAAAGAAGGCGTATACTTTGAGTGAGCTAAGAGGGAGGAAAAGATGTGCAAAGACGCACATCCACAGGCGCTACGATTTGCACCGGATGAGGAGGTTCCAACGATGGGAGTCCCAGCAACGCTGCTGCGGAAATTGTATGTCGAGAATAGCTTGAGGAACACCGAGAATGGCTTTCAGTTTCAATTAAAGAACCGTCTGGCTCCAGCCACTATTGTCCGTTTTGGATCCCTTTCCGTTGCTGACCAGGAGATCCCGGCCCGTGACGTGGTCCTCAAAGTGAAACAGAACACGTATCTTGCCTTGGACGTGAGTGAACGGCGTCCTATTCGTTTTGGCGTGAACGAGATCATGACCGTTTCCGTGACGGCGCCACCGTTGCCTGCTGGCCATCATGTGCTCACATGCGATGTGTACGTCAAGGAAGTGGGCTGGTTGCACATCCCTGTCGAGGATGTGCTGGCAGAACCGGCTATGGTGACCGTGTAGGAAGTTTTCTCGAAAGCGACGCCGATTGCCCGGTCGCCTGTCGGTATTTTACAACTCAATCCCCGACGGTGTTTTTTCCTGACCAACCTGACCAAGAGGAAGAGGTCGTCTTCTCTCGTTGGGGATATCGTGTGTAATGCCGGATGACTGACGTGAGAGAGACCCAAAAGGGCGCCAAAGGGGCAAGCTCCACCCCGGCGCCGGGGTGGGGTGAATCTTACAGGCAAACGGATCACGTCAGGACGGCACTCTGGAGAGTCGGCAGATGAGCCGCACCGAAGGGGCAAGCCGCGACATGCGGTGCAACTCTCAGGTGAAGGGACAGAGGCGGATGGGCGCGCGACGGCGCGTCTATCCGCCTCTTTTCATGAAAGGAGGGAGATCCGATGAGCGCTTCTAAGGAGCCGTTGAAAACTCGACTGTACGAGACGCATGTGGCAAGAGGAGGCCGCATGATCGAATTTGCCGGTTGGCTTTTGCCTGTGCAATACCCCACCGGTCCCATGGCCGAACATCACGCGGTGCGCCGGGCGGCCGGCCTGTTCGACATTGACCACATGGGACAGTTCATGGTCCGTGGGGCCGATGCTTTACCCTATCTGCAGGCGGTTCTGACCTGGGACATCAGCACCCTCCAGGACAATGATGCCCATTATTCCCTGATGTGCTATGACGACGGGACCGTTGTAGACGATGTGTTTGTCTACCGACGGGGGAAGGACTACATGATCGTGGTCAATGCCGGCAATCGGAGGAAGGATTTGCGCTGGATGACCCAACAGGCCAAGGGGTACGATGTGCAGGTGATCGACGTGTCCGACGAGACGTACATGTTGGCCCTTCAGGGGCCGAAAGCCGAGGCGATCCTTCAACGTGTGACGGACATCGACCTCTCTCAGATGCCTCGCTTCACCAGCGCAGCCGGGCGTGTGGCCGGCATCTTCACGCTATTAGGTCGCACCGGCTACACCGGGGAGGATGGCTTCGAACTCTTTTTCAATGCGGATGAGGCCGAACACATGTGGGAGACACTTCTGGAGACGGGAAAGGACGACGGGTTGCTGGCCTGTGGTCTGGCGGCTCGAGATTCCTTGCGTTTCGAGGCTTGTTTCCCCCTTTATGGGCACGAAATTCATGCTCAGATTGATCCGATCAGTGCCCGTTTGGGCTATTTCGTCAAGACCCAGAAAGGCCCCTTTTTGGGTCGCAACGCCCTTCTGAAGATCCGCCTGGAAGGTCCGACACAGAAGTTGGTCGGATTGGAGATGGTGGACAAAGGAGTGCCCCGTCAAGGATATCCCGTGCTTGTGGATGGGGAACCGCGCGGCCATGTGACGACAGGGATGAAGTCTCCCACCTTGAACAAGTTTCTGGCCCTGGCTTATGTGCCGGCAGCGTACAGCGCTCTGGGAACAGAAGTCGAGGTACGCATTCACGGACGAGCTCGGAAAGCTGTCGTCGTCAAGACACCTTTCTACGTGCCGGTCTATCGTCGTCAGCCGTCATCCTGACGCGGTCAGCCGTGTCAGCGAGAGATGCAAAGACAAAAAGGAGGTCACAATGAGCGATTACGCATTCAAGGAAGATCGTCGGTACACACCCACCCACGAGTGGGCTCAGGTGGAAGGGAAAATGGCCGTCGTGGGCATTTCCGACTATGCCCAGCATTCCCTCTCCGATGTCGTGTATGTGGAGTTGCCCGAGGTGGGCAGCGTCGTCGAAAAAGGCGAAGCCGTTGCCGTCGTTGAGTCGGTCAAGGCAGCCGAAGACGTGTATGCCCCTCTGAGTGGCGAAGTCACGGAGATCAACGAGGCACTCCCCGACAACCCAGAATGGGTGAACGAAGATCCGTACGGGAAGGGGTGGTTCTTCAAGATCAAAATGAGCAACCCGGCCGAATATGAAGAACTCTTGGATGTAGAAGCCTACAAGAAGGTGGTCGAACAGGAAGAGCATTGATATCCGGCCCTCCATGTTTTAGTGCGGAGATGCTACGAAAGGAGGTCAGGCAATGACCTATATTCCCAACACCGACGCGGAACGAGCAGAGATGCTACGCGTCGTGGGGGTGGAGCGTGTGGAAGACCTCTTCCACGATGTGCCGGAGACCCACCGCTACGTCCCCTTCAACCTGCCTCGGCCTCTCTCAGAGGCCGAGATCCTGGCCGAATTGCGGGACATGGCCGAGATGAATGCGGACCTGGACCACGCGGCCTGTTTCCTCGGTGCGGGGGCATACAATCATTTTGTCCCCAGTGTGGTGGACATGATCATCTCTCGCTCTGAGTTCTACACGGCGTACACGCCCTACCAACCGGAAGTCTCGCAAGGCGTCCTGCAGACCCTCTTCGAGTATCAGAGCATGATCTGCGCTCTGACCGAGATGGATGTCGCCAACAGCAGTCATTATGACGGCGCTACGGCTACCGCGGAAGCGGTCATCATGGCCTTGAACGTTCACCGTCATAAACGCACGAACGTGGTGCTCTCTCCTACGGTCCATCCCATGTACCGAAAAACCGTCCACACCTACACTCAAGGCATGAGGCTGAACATTGTCGGAGAGGAGACGCCTCTACAAGACCTGCAGGCGTTGGCTGCCCTTGTCGACGACGATACCTGCTGTGTCGTCGTCCAGAACCCAGACTTCCTGGGCCGCATGTATTCGCCGACGGAGATGAAGGCCCTGGCCGACGCCGTGCACGCGCGCGGAGCCCTTCTGGTCGTGGCCATTGCCGATCCCATCTCCCTGGGGCTCATGGTCCCCCCAGGCCGTTATGACGCGGACATCGTATCTGGAGAAGGCCAGAGTCTGGGAAGTAACCTCCAGTTCGGTGGCCCCTACCTGGGGATCTTCGCCTTCAAGAAGGAGTACGTGCGCAAGAGCAGTGGCCGTTTGATCGGGGAGACAGTGGACGCGGAAGGGAAGCGTGGGTACGTCATCACGCTTAGTACCCGAGAGCAGCATATTCGTCGGCAGAAAGCCACGTCCAACATTTGCTCCAATGAGGCCCTGGTGGCCATGGCCGCGGCTGTGTACATGGCGGCCATGGGGCGACAGGGGATGCGTCGAGTGGCAGAGCTTAGCTATCACAAGGCGCACTATGCAGCCCGACGCATTGCCGAGATTGATGGCTTTGAAGTGCTCAGCACTGCCCCCTTCTTCAAGGAATTTGTGGTCCAATGCCCTGCCCCCGTGGCGACGATCAACGATTACCTCATGGATGAATGGGGCATCCTGGGGGGCTATGATCTTTCACGCGATTATCCGAACATGGAGAATGCCATGCTCCTCTGTGTGACAGAAATGAACTCCCGGGATGAGATCGATGCCCTGGTGGAGGCCTTGCAGGAGATTGCTGACGGGGCGTTGGAGGCATCTGCCTAGAATCGCCCTTAGAGTGTACCTTTTGAAAAGATCAGGAGGTTCCCATGCGTGGACCAGAACCGACTATCTATGAAATTTCCTCACCCGGCCGCCGGGGCGTGACACTTCCCGAACTCGATGTGCCGGAGACGCCTGTTCCGGACGAATTCGTGCGTGAGCGGCTGCTCCTGCCCGAAGTGGCTGAGGTGGACCTGGTGCGACATTACGTGCATCTCTCCCAGAAGAACTACGGCGTGGACATCGGCTTCTACCCTCTGGGCTCCTGTACGATGAAGTACAACCCCAAAGTAAACGAAGTCGCTGCCCGCTTGCCCGGCTTTGCCCGTCTCCACCCTCTCCAGGATCCGGAGACAGTCCAGGGAGCCATGCAGCTCATGTACGAACTGCAGACCTACCTGGCCGAGATCACCGGCTTTGCGGCAGCCACCCTCCAGCCTGCGGCCGGGGCCCACGGCGAGTTCACCGGCGTTCTCATGATGCGCAAGCTCATCCACGAAGGGCGCGGGGAACCCCAGCGCACCAAAGTACTGATCCCCGATAGTGCCCACGGCACCAACCCTGCCAGTACCAGCATGAGCGGACTGGAGGTCGTGGAAATTCGCAGTGACAAGCGGGGAAACGTGGACCTGGACGAGTTGAAGAAGCATCTGGATGACACCGTGTTGGGCTTCATGTTGACCAATCCCAATACGCTGGGGCTCTTCGACGAGAACTTGCTCGAACTTACCCGTTTGGTCCACGAGGCTGGTGGGCTGATGTACGGCGATGGGGCCAACTTGAACGCGCTCATCGGTATCGCCAAGCCGGGTGAGTTGGGCTTCGATGTCATGCACTTAAACCTGCACAAGACGTTCAGTACTCCTCACGGCGGCGGAGGGCCGGGATCCGGACCGGTCGTGTGCAGCGCAGAGCTGGCCCCGTACCTCCCCGGCCCTGTGGTCGAGAAGAAAGAACACGATGACCATGTGCACTTTGTCTGGAAGTGGCCTGAACACAGCATCGGCCGCATGCGCGCCTTCTGGGGAAATTTCGGCGTCATGGTGAGAGCCTATACCTACATCCGCATGTTAGGTGCGGAAGGCCTGCGTTCAGTGGCGGAAAACGCGGTTCTCAACGCCAATTATTTGCAAAAACGAGTCGGACAAGTGTATCCTATTCCCTACGGATACCGTACCTGTATGCACGAATTCGTCGCCCAGGGCATTCTTGACGGGGCGGAAGACGTGCGGACCCTGGACATTGCCAAGCGGTTGATCGACTATGGGTTCCACCCGCCGACGATTTACTTCCCGCTTATCGTCCATGAAGCCCTAATGATCGAACCCAATGAAACAGAGAGCAAGCAAACCCTGGATGCGTTTGCGGACGCTTTGCTGCGGATTGCCGAGGAAGCACGAACCCAACCCGACGTGTTGAAGAATGCTCCTCATACCGCGCCTGTACGGCGTCTGGATGAAGTCCGAGCAGCTCGTCATCCAAAATTGAAGGATGTGCCGGGCCTGGAAAGTTGAAAACCCTTGCCTGCCCGCCACGAGTTCATCAAGAGGAGGTGATCCATGGCCAAGAAGATCCTCATGCTTGTCGGCGATTACGGCGAAGACTACGAGATTATGGTCCCGTTTCAGGCATTGCAAATGGTGGGTTATACCGTGCATGCCGTTTGTCCGGACAAGAAAAAAGGGGAATTCGTACGCACGGCGGTTCATGATTTCGAGGGCGACCAGACCTATAGCGAGAAACGAGGGCACAACTTCACCCTGAACTACACGTTCGACAAGGTGAATCCGGAAGACTATGATGCCCTGGTCATCCCCGGCGGTCGGGCCCCCGAGTACATTCGCCTGAATCCGCGTGTGTTGGAGATCGTGCGCCACTTTTTCGAGGCCAATAAGCCGGTCGCCGCGATTTGCCATGGGGCCCAGATCCTGGCTGCGGCCGGCGTGGTCAAGGGGCGCAGGATGACGGCTTACCCTGCCGTTGGACCGGATGTGACCAACGCCGGCGGTGAGTACGTGGATGTCCCCGTCCATCGGGCAGTCGTAGACGGCAACCTGGTGACCGCACCGGCCTGGCCCGCCCACCCGGAGTGGCTGTCCAAGTTTTTGGAGGTAATGGGGGCCAGGATCGAACTCTGAGTAAATACCCGCCGACCGTGCACCCGGTCGCGCGGTCGGCGGCACGTGAGGATCTGTCTTCCTCGTGGGCAGACATCGTCTGGATGTCTGCCCTGTCGACCGACGTGTTCGTAGGATGTGTTCCGGAAAAGGGGAACGCCGATGATCCATCGCAGATACCCTTTGAATGCCATCATTGCCATGACGTTCTTGGTCCTTATTTCCCTCGTGACCTTGCTCACCACGCGTTCGGAACGCGTTCTCCAGGCCAACCTCCTGAAGAACGGCGATTTCGAACAAGGCTTTCACTTTGACCCGGCGTGTGGGCTTATTGGCAACGGCTGGAATTGCTTTACGAATGACGACGCAGCCATTTACGGAGCCGAAGCCGACGTTTGGCCTCCGGTGGTCCACAGTGGACGTTACAGCCAGCTTCTTGCCATCGAAATCCGCCAGCCCGGCATCCCCCCGAATCGAATCATCGGGGTATATCAGACCGTGTCGGTCGTCCCCGGCCAGACCTACACGTTCCACCTGAACGGCATTTTGCGCGCCAACGATAATGATCCCGATCCCTGGCGCTATCGGGTTGAGTGGGGATATACCCGGGGATCAGATACGAATTGGAAGCACGTGGCAAAATGGCAGGAACTCCCCTGGAACCACTATGACACGGTGATGTCGCCGGGCCCATATCGAACCTTCAGCACGTCTCTAAAGGCCCCAGGTCCCCGCATAACCCTTTTCGTCCGTTTGCGGGCCAAATGGGGGACCTGGCCTCGTCAGATCGTCCTCAATCTCGACGACCTGGCCCTGGAAGGCCCGGGGGCGCACGCCCGGACGGTGGCCTCCCCCTCAACTGGGGCAACTCCCGCGGCCGCGCCGACGTCCTCACCCTCCTCGTCAGCGACATCTGCGCCCGGGACACCCCCCAAGACGGTCGGAAATAGCGCCTGTCAGGGAACTAACATGTTGACCAACGGGGGATTCGAAGCGGGATTCGAGCAGGGCGTGATCGCCAGGGGGTGGACCTTCTTCAACAATAACCAATTGGCCTCCTATAGTTTCCACGATGATTCCCATTACTCCCTAGGTGCCACCGACTTGCACGGCCAATTCATTGGGATCAACACGCAGGGCTTCCAGACGTCGACGCCTCACCGCTATGCCGGCATTTCCCAGGTGATTACCGGCCTGACTCCGGGCGCTTCCTACACGTTTTGTCTTCAGGGCATTCTCAAGGTAGGCCTGCCGATTCCCGTGCAGGATCCAAAGGAGTTTCGTGCGGAGTGGGCTTTGGTGCCGGGAGCCCATGTCAAACCGACGGAGGTGAAGACCTGGGTCCGCATTCCCTGGCCGCTTCAAGGCTGGGATGGGAAGCAAATCCACTCTTACGCTGTTAAGACAGTAGCTCCGGCCAGAACAGTCACTTTGTTCATCCGCTTGTGGAAAGAGTCGGCCGCGGTGGGTAAAGAAGGGGATCTGATCGTGCGGGCCGCCCATTTGGGGATGTCCCCGAGGTCGAATAGCGGTTGTCTTTATACGGTGCGGGCCGGAGACACGCTCGGCGCCATTGCCCTGGCCTACCATACGACGGTCTCCGACCTGGTCCGACGCAATCGGCTGACCAATCCTAATCTCATCTTTGTGGGACAGAAATTGCAAGTGCCGTGTACTCCCGGGGGCCACTGAGGAATTTTTGATGAAATATGCTCTGGACGCGAGGACGGTCGGGAGGTAGGACGCTCGACGTGAAAGCCGGGGGGAAAGCCCCCCTGTTTGTCTCATGTCGGGTTGAGGATGAGACTCCTGAAAGAACAACTTCCACGTTCCACGTGCCTACAAGATGTGCCTCAGGAACTCTCGGGTGCGCTCGTGCTGGGGATGGGCAAACATCTC
The DNA here is from genome assembly GCA_964487375.1 of uncultured Anaerolineae bacterium. Taxonomy (GTDB): domain Bacteria; phylum Chloroflexota; class Anaerolineae; order JAADDB01; family JAADDB01; genus JAADDB01. The sequence continues at coordinate 119,219 of CAZAQA010000002.1, forward strand.
CTCTGGAGGAGCCTCTTCGACGAAGAGGCCGTTGTCCATGAAAATGATACGCTTGGCCACGTGGCGGGCAAAGCCCATTTCATGGGTGACGACTAGCATGGTCATCCCTTCGGTGGCCAACTCCTCCATGACCGTCAATACTTCTCCCACCAGCTCCGGATCCAGGGCCGATGTGGGTTCATCGAAGAGCATTACGTCCGGGTGCATGGCCAGGGCTCGGGCAATCGCCACACGCTGCTGCTGTCCCCCTGAGAGCCGGCTGGGGTACTCGTCTCGCTTGTCCATCAGGCCGACCTTGCCGAGAAAATGCTCCCCAATCTGGATGGCTTCTTCCCTGGGCATCCTTTTGACCGTGATCAAGCCCTCGATAACGTTCTCCAGCGCGGTCATGTGGGGAAACAAATTGAACGATTGAAAGACCATGCCCACATGAGTGCGCAACCGGCGAATTGTTTGTTGTTCACGACGCCCATAGTGGTGCTTGGCCTCGACATGGAAGCCGGCGATGCGAATTTCGCCGATATCCGGCCGTTCCAGGAAATTCAGACAACGCAAGAATGTGCTTTTTCCGCTGCCGCTGGGCCCGATGATACAAACCACCTCTTGAGGACGTACTTGCAAGTTTACATCCTTGAGGACGTGTAAATCTCCAAACCATTTGTGCAAATTTTGTACGTCGATAATGTACTCCTCTTGCTGGCTCATGAGCAATACGAAGTCCCCTTTCAATGGCTGACAATCTGTCGCTCTGATTTTCCCAGACGCCGTTCGATGGAGCGTTGAATGTTCTCGAAGATCATCGTCACGATCCAGTAGAAGGCCGCGGCAATGAGCAATGTTTCCAGGCTCCGGAAGTATTGCCGTCCCACTTTTTGGGCACGCCAGAACATCTCCTGGACCCCCATGAACGAAACAAGGGCGCTGTCCTTGAGCATAGCGATGAATTCGTTGCCCGTGGGAGGGATAATGACCCGCAGTGCCTGCGGCAAGATCACCCGGCGCATCATCTGACCGTACGTCATGCCCAGCGCCATGGCTGCTTCCCGCTGCCCGTGAGGGATGGATTGGATGCCCGCCCGGAAAATTTCGGTCATGTAGGCGCCGTAGTTCACCCCCAGGGCCAGGATGCCGGCGACAATCGCCGGCATGATGAGAAGTTTGCTCCAGGGCTGATTCGGGAAGGTTTGGGCGATTTGAGGCAGGGCCAGGTAGACGAAAAAAATTTGGACGATGAGTGGCGTGCCTCGCACGATGGAGATGTAAAAGGTGGCGAGGCTGTTGAACACCGGGTTTTTGGAGATACGCCCTAAAGCCCCGAGCATGGCCAAAATCATGGCCAACACGATCGAAGCAGCGGATACGAAGAGCGTGACCGGGATGCCCTGGGCGATGAACGGGAGCCATTTGAGCTGAAATGAGGTATCCAATCCCAGACGTCTGAGGACCATGTACAAGGCGGCCAGAATGACGATATAAGCCATGCCGAATTGCAATCGCTGGCCGGACGAGGAATGCCACCAGCCGGAGAACCCGCGCGCGCGTGGGGGAGCGATAGGTGAGGTCGACGTCGTCATTACTTCCCTCCTGACGTGGAACTGCATATAAGTATCGAAGTCGGATGTGGTTCATGACTCGAATAGTGGCTAGAAGTTTACCATAGCTGTCAGAGGCAGGGCAAACGAGGAATGTCTCTCGCTGAACTGTTCGATGCCCGGACAAGGGGTGGAGTACCAACTGATGACCCACACGCTCGAATCGCTCAACAGGACCTGTTCCTGTGAGACAAAGGCCCTGTTTTCGCGCTCCATCAAACGGCTCCTGTTCAACTCCTTGGGGCGCCAATTCCCATCGTAGGCCTCTGGTGGAATCGCTACCTCGCGGCCAAACGGCTGGCCCTTTGCGAGGCCGCGGCCGGAAGGCACGGCCTGAAAGCGCAGCAGGTCAGCTTCCTCCGTCCGGACCTCCCGGGAGGCGGTCACGCCGCCTCCCGATGTCGCGAATGAGCAGGGAGCGATTCCCCCCCACCTTCGCGCGAACGGTCTGATACCCCGCACAGTCCGGAGGATCAATTGACTACGGGGTGAGGGTCTTACTTCTGGCGATTACGGACATAGCCGATAAGTCCAGCTACCCCCGCACCCAGCAAAGCCAGCGTCATCGGTTCCGGGACCTCGGCCGGAGAAGGGGGCCCCCCCGGCGTTGGCGTTGGCGTGATGCCAAGCAGGGGCGCGGCCCACGCCTGGTTTGCCGCCATTCCCAGGAAAAGAATCAGCACGAATGTCGTCAACGTCAGCCACATCATCCCTTGTCGCTTTTTCATGAGTCGCCTCCAATGTGAAATGAGGTTTGCGAGGGCCGGATGGCCCTAACCACCCGGCCCCTCACCATGGGGTGAGTATCACTGGTGCATGATAAAGGGTAGAAACACGTGCCCACCACCGCCACTGCCCGGTTCCATCACCTCAGGCACGACCACCTCCACCGGACCATGCCAGGTGGTCGTACCGTTCAGATCGACATCCTCGACCCAGTACCAGTACGTCTGGCCCGGCTGCACATCGCGGTCGATAAAGCGGTAGGTGGCTCCGCTCACGGATTGACCACGACCGGGGATGAGCGAGTCGTTCATGCGGACAGCCTGGGCCGGATCATCCACTGTCGCCCGATACACATTGAAACCCCAGTTGTCAAATTCTGCCGTGGTCACCCAGGTGAGGATGACCGCACCGGACCCGTCGAACTCGGCCAGGATGTCGGCCATGGTCACCGCGGTCGGCGCCTGGATGGAGAAGGTGATGTCCGAACTCTTGTCCGGCAGAGTCTGCCCACCGGCGGAGCGGACGCCACTGACCGTTGCCGTGTTCGTGGTCGAGGAGGTCTCGGCGAGGGCGCGGAAGACCACTTTCACCGTGATGCTGGCACCGGGTGCCAGGTCTCCTGAGCCGGTGAGGTCATTCCACGTCAGCGTGCCTGCAGGTGTTGTACTGTCCGGGGAGACGGTTGCCCGCACGAACTCCAGGTACGTCGGATCGTAGGTGTCACTCAGCGGCACGACGGTCAACGGAACGCCGCCGGTGTTCTCCACTTGGACGGTGAAGGTGATGGTATCCCCGACCTCCACTTTCACCGGTGCCCCGATGGGCACATCAAACGTCTTGGACACCGCCACGTTCGGGCGTGCCAGGCCGAAGTTTGCCCGACCGACCGTCCCGGCCGGGACGGTGAGAGTCACGCTTTCCGGTGTCGTTGTCTCGTAACCCGAGGTCCAGCTCGTGATCTGCACGGTGTATGTCCCCGCCACCAGCATGGGGAAGCGGAATCCTCCTGTCCCGTCAGTCGTGGTACAGGCGGTGGGCGTTGTGCTGCTGTCTTTGTAGATACATACTCCTGCACCACTTATTCCACCTTCACCGGTGTCTTGCGAGCCGTTTCCATTCGCATCTTCGTAGACCGTCCCCTCGATGGCTGCCGCGGTGTACCCAAAGTCCGCATCCAGATAGGCTCCCCCATCGGCCAGGGTAATGGGCCCGTGCGGGTTGGTGAAGTGAGCACCCAGCACCAAGGCCGGACTGGTTAAGCTGCTCTCCACCACCTGGACGCAGTACGTGCCCGCGGGCAATCCCTCAAAGAGGTAGTTGCCGTCAGGACCCGTCCAGGTGCGGGCCAGCAACGTATCATCGGCCGTACCACAGGTGTTGTCCGCGCCCACATCGAACAGGGCGAGCTCGATGCCTGCCAGTCCGCTCTCGTCCGCTTGTTGGACACCATCGTTGTTCATATCGTAGAACACCAGGTCTCCGATGCGGCCTGTGCCTGTGGGCTTGTAACCGAAGTCCACATCCAGGTTATCCACACCCGCGGACACATCCACTGCTGCCGGGTCATTGCCCGTTGTCAGCGTGTAGAACGTGAGCACATGGTTCTCGTCTGTGACGTCGACAACGTACTTGTCGGGAGGCAAGTCGTAGAAGAGGTAATGCCCGTCGGGATCGGTAGTGACCATACCGAAGGCAGCATCTCCCGAATCAATGACTCCGTCGCCGTTCAGGTCACGGTAGATGCGCAGGGTGACGCCTCGGATACCCACTTCGGTCGCCGCATCGTACACGCCGTCGCCGTTTGCGTCGCGCCACACCAGATCCCCGATAGAGACCGAACTGCCGCCGCCCATACCTCCGGCCGTGTAGCCGAAGTCCGCGGTCAGGTTGGTCTCGCCGTTGCCCAATGCAACCGCGTAGGGATCGGGTTGACTGTTGTCGTCGACCCCAACGGCCCCGGAGGTCTTGGTCATGCCTGCCAGCGCGCCGGCCACATCGCTTACCGTGACCAGGTAATTGTCTGTGATGAGGTGCTCGAACCTGTAATGCCCGTCCATGTCGGTGGTCGTTCGGGCCACAAACGTGTCTGTGGCGTCGACGATACCGTTATGGTTGTCGTCCACGTAGAGGTCCACGGTGACGCCGCCGATGCCGGGCTCGTCCGCGTCGCGCACACCGTCGGCGTTCAGATCGTGCCAGACTGTGTCGCCGATGGTCCCGGGCAGGTAGGGGCTCTTGACGGTGGTAACCGCCGAGGCCTCAGATGGAGCGACCCCGGCATCGTTTACGCTCAAGCGGGCCGTGTTCGTGATGGGCGTGTTAGTAAGGATACGATTTTTCACCCGCACCACCAGGCTGAGCGGCGTCTGCGCTCCGGGATAACGGGTGCCCAGGTCCCAACGGACGCTGTGGGTGGCTGGGTCGTACGTGCCCCCTCCCTCGGCGGAGACAAAGGTGGCTTCTGCAGGAAGTGTGTCGGTGATGGTCGTGCCGGTCACAAAGGCGTTCCCGCTGATTCCCCAGGAGAGGGTATAGGTCAGCAAGTCGCCAGCCTGGACCGGGTCCGGTGCGTCACTCTTGGAGATGGAGAGAGAGGCATTGGCCGTGACCGATGTCACATCTTCCGCCTCGTTATTGGTAGGATCGTCACCGTTGGTCGTGGTGCTGATGACCGCCCGGTTGACGACATCGGTCGTGCCCACCGGGAAGGCATCGTCCAGTTTGACAACGACCGTCGCGGTTCCACTGTTTCCAGCATCCAGGCGGCCGATGTTAAAGGTGACCACATTCCCGGACACGCTGCAGGTGCCCATGGGGGTGCTGCAACTCTGATAGGTGCTGAAGTTTGGCAGAGTGTCGGTGATGGTCACATCAAACGCGGGCCCCGCACCTATGTTGTCGAAAGAGAGGGTATACGTCAGCACATCGCCCGGTTGGGCCGTGCTTAGACCGTCGCTCTTGTCAAGAGTGAGCTCTGGTGGCGGGAGAGGGATGGCGAAAATGCCTCCCGTCCAGGCCCCCGATTCACCGCCCGGCCGAGTTCCGGGATCGCCCGGGGTAACCGATTCCAACTGGACGGCCAGCCATTCATCCCCGGCCGGCACATCAAACGCGAGGTCTGTCGTAGACCATTCTGCGCCAACGAATCCCCCCTGGACGTTCACGAGAGGGTAGGCCATCGCCTGTTTGCAGGGTGGACTTATATTAAAGAGGTTATCGCCCACGAGGACACCACCGTTGATCCCGCGAGAGCCAGGGTAGCCCGGCTGCACGATGGCACCGGGTGGAGTTCCTGTGCCCACGGCCGCCCAAATGGCCGTGTCGCGGCAGATGCCCGCGAGGGGAGCGGTGTGACTGACACCGGCAAAGTTAATCACCAGATGGGCTTGGCGGTCGATGGGTGCGGACTGGAACGTGAAGACGTGGTTGTCGGTCAGAGGCCCACCGTCGAACTTGCGATCGCCCTGCCACCATACATAATCGCTGCCGAAATAGGGGATGATCTCCACCGGATCGGAGCAAGCTCCCCGGTCGTAAATGACCAATAGCGATGCTCCATTACGCCGGGGGTCGAACGATCCGGATCCATCACGGTACGTCGCCAGCGGCCACCATTCGAACACGTCGAAGGTGTTGCTTCCCTGGGAGACCAGATTGTATCCCGAGGGCCCCACATTGGCGACCCACTGATACCAATCTGCATGCACAGTGGAGTAGTGGGTGTGGTCCGTCATTTGCCCCACGACGGTCTGCCCGTTGAGCTCCAGTGTGGTGGTATCCGGGTTCCCCGGATCATCGGTGTCATTGACACCCTCCCAGATGAGCCAGGCATCCACCACCGGGCCGGGGACAGTCACGGAAATGGTACCCCGGCCGTCCCACATGCCGGTGCTTGCGACGGCATAGCCAAAGCACCCTTGCTTGGGATACCCGCTGAAGACCGGGAAGACGGGCGTATCTGCTCGGGCGACAGGAGCAAATACGCCGAGGATGGAGAGCATGCCGATAAGTACTAACGTGGCAAAGGTGTACCTTGAACGTAAACTTTGCATGGGTTATCCTCCTTCAACCGAACCTTCCTCAACGTGCTTGTGTGAGCCGTGGGATGAACTGCACATGATTTGTTGGTCCCAGCTTCAAATTCAATACTGGATCACCAAGGATGACGTAAGTTTGAGGCAAAAAGCTATACTGCGCTGCCTGGGCGAGCAAGAACAGATGTCCGGCCAACGTCAACCGCCCCACGTTCCGTTCGCCTGCGGCCAGAGCAGCATAAAATCCTTGCTGCAGATATTGGTGTCCATATGCCACGGCCAGGCCTGTGGGAGACCAGGAGGCAACAGTTCCCCCGTCGGGCTTGACCAAAAGCACTTCATCTAAACTGGGATATTCCGGATGGTGGAAGTATCCCGTGAAACAGGTGATGCTGAAGAGAAATGACAGCCGTTCTTGATTGTGGATCCCATCCAGGTGTCGTGCATGAAGAAAGTTTTCTTCACCCCACTGCTCGTACGAAGCATGGCCAATCCAATTTATTATACCCGCTCCCTGGTTCCATGTCAAGACAATTTGTGAACGCATTTCTTGAATATTTGAAATTCCGCGACTCTCTTGCCCCCCCTTCCAGGGCATGAAGAACAGGGCCTTGCCCAAAAACGGGGGAGGCAACTGATTTTTCAGGGTATAATCTGCCTCGGCGGCAAAGTCGCCGGCCCGGTCGGGCACACCCCGGGCGTTGCGGTAGTTGTCCGCTACGAAAACGATACGGCGTTGCCAAGGGGCAAGTGGCATATCGCGTTCATAAGAGAGTGTTTTCTGGATGACGGTTTTCAGCTCTTGTTCGTTCCCCACGGGCCAACGTCCGATGAGCAAGTCGGGCACATCGTCATCCCCGCTGACCTCCGCGTACTTAATGTCGGCCGCGGTTTCTCCCAGCCAGGGATCCACGTTTGCCAGGTAGGGGGGCAGGATGTTATCCGGATGAAAGCCCAGGTTGTCCTTAAAATCATACGATCCATCGCCGACCAGAAGCACATACATAGGCGCGGGGTCGGGCCATGTAGCATACGCCTGCCTCAGAAATCGCCGGATGGCTTCCGGGTCGAGCTGACCGTAGGAGAACTCGTCGTAGATATCTTGCAAGGCGACCACTTTGACCTGATGGCCCTGTTGGGTGCGCCATCTCACCCAGGGCGTCAGATCGTCATGCCAGGCTCGCGGGGCAATGACGATGACGTCGGCTCCGGAGGTAGGGGCATGGAGGTTCGAAGGGATGTTGCGCTCGATAATGGGGATTTGCCAGGTGGAGCGACTTTGTACGTGGTAAACTGCTCCAGTTTTCCCTGTCGCCCGGAATTCAAGCGCCTGGTGGGAAGCGTCCTGGGCGTAAGTCCGGGGGCTGTAGATCAACGTCGGCCGCAGGGGGTGGGTAACATCGATTACTAAGGCGTAGCCGGCGGGAAGATCGGTCATTTGATAAGTAGCTTCTCCTTTCTTCCCCGCAAAAGTTAATTTCCCCTCCGGAACCCGAAGTGTGCGCCGATAGGTGACCTCAATGGCATCCACGTACACGCCGTCCGGATACGTTCCCCGATCGGTACTTTGGATGCTCAAAATGTTCTGCCCGTCTCGCACCAAGCCATCAGGGAGCGAGAAGTACACATCCCGTGCGCCCTGCCAGGAACTGTGCAACTCTCCGGCGGGAGCCCCGTTCAACCGGAACAGAAAGTCGTGCCTCTCGCCTTTATAGGCAAACAAGTGAAGTCGCACCCGGGCCTGAGCCACGCTGGCCGGGGCCGGTACCTGAAAGGGAAAGTCCAGCGTCGGGTAAGGAGGAAAATCTGCGAATTTCAGATCATACCAGAACCAGTGGTCACCGTGGAGATCGAGAGCAGCAGAATCATAGACCCGGTCGTGCTCTGTGATTGCCGTCGCGGGGACTATTGTGATCGGAGACGCGGCAGGTTCTCCAGAACGGACGGCCTGCCAGCGCCGTCCGCGTTCGGGCTCGACGGTCAGCCACCATACCCGCTCATCGGTGTAACGGCTGTAGAAAGGAGGCGCATAGAATCGAATCTCGTCTTTTGCATCCCAATGTCCATCGTTCTGGCCAACGAACCAAACGGGAACTTCCTGTCCATTCAACCACAAGTGCACATCGCGTGGGTCAATAGTGTCGACATCCCACCCGGCCGCGGCCACCGCGTCACGGGAGATAACGTAGATCCCCGAAGTTCGGGTTTTGATCCGCAACGAGTCGGCCCGATGGGCGGGCGGATTGTCGGGTATACTCTCTTTTCCCATTGCCGTGCGGGCCAGGTGCCAGGCAGTCGGATAGTTGGGGTTGAGCACGACCCGTCGGACGAGGCGGTCCAGTGCCGGTTCAGGTGCAGCCACGCTGGAAGCGGGGACCACTGGAAAGCGGACGCGCAGGCGCAGGCGTTCGACTCGATAGATCTCACCCTGGGAGCCCCAGTAGAAGGGCCGCACGGTCAGCCGTGCCAGGCGCAGTGTCCGGAAAAAGCCTACGGGCTGCACCTGAACCACCTGTTGGCGCGAGGGGGCAAAGATCTGGTTTTGCAAAGGGCGGATCCGGCTTTCACGAGCGGTCATGGAGACGATTTGCACTTTTGGAAGGCCTTGCGGTGGGAGGGCCAACAAGGTGGTGGTAGAGCTGTTTTCCTGTCGGAGAACAACGTCGACCAACAGGGAGGTGGGAGTGGCCTCCAGGACACGCCACAATGGTGCAATTGGCCGGCTGACGGGGGGGGGACCTGCCCAAACAGGCCGGTGGGGGATAATGAAGGAAAAAATGAGTATCCCTGCCAAGACAAGACGGCGCATAATGGTTCTCCTTGAAGACCAAAGCCGTTCACTATTTGGCAGTATAATAGGCGGCGGGGAAGAAGTCAACAGGTGGGAGAACGTGATTAGGGCTTTGCTCCATGATACCCTGTCTCAGCAGGGGGCAAAACGGCCTGAAAGACTGAAAAAAAGCCCCTTCCACTGTGGCGAAGAATTGGGCCCCTGGGGGGCCACAGGGCCCGGCATGGATAAGACGGGTAGGCGAGGGCAGTGCCTTCGCCTACCTGAGTCGCCTACCCGGCCGCTTACCCGGTGCCCCTGACCCATCGCGCTCTCGAGGGCATGTTTCTTTTCAAGGGGGATTTCGCAAAATTCCCCCCATGACCCAACCCCGTTCACGACGACGTGACCCTCATGTGCCCAGCCTCCGGCGAATTTTACGTTGATAAGCCCTAAGAACGTGATCGCGCGTTGTGCCGATCATTTGACAATGCCGAAAGCGAGGTATATACTATGTGCGATTTCGTCCTATTGATATGCATAGGTTAGAAATGAACTATGAAAGAGAAGTTTAGTCAAAACATATTTCGCTTTGATGAATCGGAAGAATATTATTTCCGTGAAGGCTGCTACATACTGGAGATGTTCAACTCTGACAAGGATGAAACCCTATCCATAGCTCGCGTGACTGTTCACCCAGGGCGTTGCACACGATGGCACCGGCTAAAGGGAACAACCGAGAGGTATCTCATTCTTGAGGGTCAAGGTGAAGTTGAGATAGGCGACGAACCTCCTGTTTCTGTAGGGAAAGGCGATGTTGTAATGATCCCAGAAGGTTACAGGCAACGCATTAAAAATATAACCGACAATAACCTGGTGTTTCTTGCCATTTGTACGCCTAGATTCAAGGAAGAGAACTACGAGGATCTTGACGATAGTGACGATAATCTTTGTAAACCAATAAAGTAACGAATTACCACAAATTCCCGCGGATAAGGACAAGTAACTCTGGGCGAAGAAAGCAAGTTTCAATCATATATGCGCAATTTTGCATAGACATTTAAAACGGCTGTTTAACCGCTGGTAGAGGAGAAGTCCGTCCGGACTAACGTGGCAAGCACTTTGGATCGTGTCCATGCTCGCGCCACCGTTTAAATCGAATACGTTCCTCCAGGCTGCCGATCAGTGTGTGCAAACGGATCGCTGCCCCTGGCGCCAGCCCCCACAGCAGCGTCTGGGAGGCTGTCAAGGAGATCCGAGGAATAACCGGAGTCCTCGACAAAGGTGCTCCCAACAAAAGGAATCAGCTAGTACTCGGTCAAGAGTCACCTGATCGTAAAAGCGACCCCGCTAAAGGGTCGGGGGCTGCCGAATTTATTCGCCTGTACGGCCACAGGTAGACGAAGGCAGTGCCTTCGCCTACCTGTTCTTGGGGGTCCTGGTTCAGGAAAGTCCTTGGTTTATCCATCACTCCATGATTGACCAAGTATTAGTACGACCTGCCCCTATTTCCTCACCACGGCAAGGCATCGTCCTGCGGGGTACTAAGAAGTTTTTCTCTTATCAGCTTCTACGCAAGTGGGTGCCACAATAGGGGCAAACCCTCCAATCCGATTGAACGGGTGAATCACAGGACGGACATCTTGAGACACTCTGCTCTGGTGTAATGGGCCAGAATTTATCCGGCGGTCCGCCCTGGCGACCTATGATGCCGAAGAAAAAAAACATCATCAGCAGCATCATGGCAAAACCAAAGGCAGGAAAGAGCCAGAAGAGACCCATCCCCCACATGACCGGCCACCAGACGCCGCCAGCGTGCGCACTTGTCCACAACATCAAACTGAGACCGAGAACAAAGAGCAACCCGATCAGTCCAGCAAGTGCAATAAAAGGCTTCCAGTGGGTTTGGTTATTCACCAGATTCCTCCGGGAATTTATCCTGGGCTTGTTTGCCAAAGCTTGCCATCATGTTGGCCATCATTTGCTCCGCCAGAGTCTTGCGTTCTTCGGAGGACAAACCCTCCATGAGGTTCGTGATACAAACCGACATCATGGACTTCATGAAGTTGATTTTGTCGTCCAGGGTCATATCGGCGAACATTGTGCCGACCATTTTCTCCATCATGTTAATCATCCCCTCGGGGCCCATTTTGCCGCCCATGGATGATGCCATTTGTTCCATCATTTTTTCCATCATACTCATCTTGTTCACGGTTTCGCTCCTTTCGTAATGGGTTAGGGAACCATTTAGACGGTTGGTTCGGAAATCGATTCTCGACTTTGTTCTTCTCCCAGCAAACGGCGCGCGATTATGCTGCAATTTTCAATCGCTTCCCAAACGGCCTTGTCGCTCAAGCAGTAGTAGGTGTATGGGCCACGCCGTTCAGGTCGCGCTAAACCATTCTCACGCAGTACGCGCAGGTGATGAGATACCAGTGGCTGCGATAACCCGGTGACCTCAACAATACGATTGACGGACTCGCACTCCATCGTTAAGGCCTGGACAATTCGCAAGCGTGTCGGGTCGGAAAGAATTCGAAGCAGTTTAGCCACGGTTTCAATCGGTACATCCATTGCAACCTCCCTTCTAAAAGCCCTTTGATATAAGCGCTCATTTATATCAACCACAGTATATATGATCTTTGGGCCCTTGTCAAGGAGGCTCGCATGAAATTAGGGCTCTTCAGAGTTCTTACGCATATAACCAAAGGGTAGGCGAGGACAGTGCCCCCGCCTGCTCGGCTGCCTTCCAACAGCCATACAACGGCCTGGTGGCTGGAACAACGCCTCCGTGGACTCACCAAAGGGTAGAACATTGGAAAGCCCTAGCTGGTATGAAAAAAACGGTGTCCAACCCTGCATTCAGTCGATACGCCTTCGACGATGGCGATGCAGTACAAAACGAGTTTCTCTGCGCGGTGTGGATGGCGTCTCCCAAAATGGCTCAAGGAAAACGAAGGGGGAGCTGAAGGGTAGACGAACAGGCCAAGGGCAATCCCTGAGGGGTTTGGAAGGCGAAATGTTGCCTGAGAGGAGAACGCTGTTCTTTCTTGGGAAGGACGAACCCAGAATCTACGCTTATTCATTCGAAAGAGCGGGTATCGGATATAGGGGACCCCTCTGCGTTCCCAATCCATGTCCGATACCCGGCCTTTAGAGTGCTGGAGCTATCTTCCCGGTGGGAAAATGCTCACGGTATCTCCTTCCTGAACGGGTGTTGCGAATCCTTGGAGAAAGCGGACATCTTTTCCGTTGAGAAGGACGTTCCAATACCGTTTGGGCCTGTATACTTTGGTAAAATCAGTCACCCAAGTCGCGTCTTCTTTAGCCGGGACCCACTCCCAGTCGAGGGCCTCATCCCGAGCTTCCGGGAAGTAGTTGAAGAATTTGCGCAGGACGTCCTCAACCGTCTCCCCCGTGGACACGCGAATGGTCAGATGGTCCCGTTTGAGCAGCATGCGGACACGACCAAAGAGGGAAACCTCGATGGCCGCGTTGCCCTCCTCAATGGCATAAGCAGCCTTGGCGCCGTCGATCATCAACTGTAATTGCATCAACAGGTACTTATTCCACCCGGCCAGCGCTTTGGTCGCTGTGGCCACGTCCAGGCCCGCGTCCCGCATCCAGCCGCCGAACACGTCTAGGATGAGGGCCATAGTCCCGGTGACAAACATGTCGTCCACTTCGATCTGGCGTGGACCATGTCCGGCATGAATCTTGCCCGCCCGGAACATGTAGCGGGCAAATTCGGTGCTCAAATCCAGGCCAATGGTGCGTGCAATCCACACGGAGAAGAAGCGGCGCCGCTCGGCCAGGTGCTCCTCGTCCACGTGTTCTTCCCAGCCCAGGATGGCCGCGGTCTCGGGGAACTGGCTCAAATAATTGTATGCGTCCACCACAAAATCGGCAGCATGGCGCAAGAGTACCTCGCCGGTGGCAATCATAGCCTCCATGTCTTGCTCGCTCAGATTGACGAAGCGGCGCATGATGTCCCAGGACTCCTCCGGCGCCCTGTCCAGGCCGTGCAATTCCATCGGTGCTTTGGTCTCCGGAGGGGTCAATCCCACCAAATCTTGTCCCAAGTTGACGTACGTCTCTGCCATCTCGTACTCTCCTCTCGCAACACAGGAGATCGGAGGGCGGTGATTGGAAATCGAGCGTCAAGTTCGAGAGATTGCCCGCATATCAACCACCAATCATCCTATCTCCATTCACGATTAATACGCTCGGGCAAATATGGCCACGCGTGTGGTCGTCTGGCCCGTGTAGAAACAGGTCCCTTCGCTGCCGTCGTGGTCGAAGGGATAGCAGCGGATGGTGGCTTTCGTCTCCTCTTTGATGCGAATTTCGTCTTCGTCGTTTCCTGCCCAGAAGACACGAATAAACCCACCTTTGGTGGTCATAACTTCTTTGAACTCGTCGTAGGTGCTTACGGTGTGCGTATTCTCTTCCATGAATTGCTTGGCGCGGGCAAACATGGCTGCTTGGATGATGTCTAGCATCTCCCGCACACGCGCCACGAGTTCCCCTTGGGGCACACTGGTCTTGCCCTCGCGGCCGGGTATGTCGCGACGGGCCAGCACGGCCTGGTTGTTCTCCACATCGCGCGGGCCGATCTCCACCCGCAAGGGCACGCCTCGCAGCTCCCACTCGTGGAACTTGAAGCCGGGAGTGTATTCCTCACGCGTGTCCACCTGGACGCGCACGCCCGCCTCCTGCAGACGTCGGGTGATGCCCTGGGCTGCCTCCAGCACGGGACTTCTATCCGCGTCTTTACGCCAAATCGGCACCACGACGACCTGGATGGGAGCCAATCGAGGGGGGAGGCGCAGCCCGTGGTCGTCGCCATGCACCATGACAACTGCTCCCACCACACGGGTGCTCATCCCCCACGAGGTCGTCCACGCGTATTGAAGCTCATTGTTGTGGTCCAGGTAGCGAATGTTGAATGCTTTGGCGAAGTTTTGCCCCAGGTTATGGCTGGTGCCCGCCTGCAAAGCCCAGGTGTTGCCCATCATGGCCTCAACCGTGTAGGAACGTAGCGCGCCGGCGAATTTCTCGATGTTCGACTTTTGTCCTCTTATCACAGGAATAGCCGCCTCGTTCTCCAGAAAGTCCGCGTACACCTCCAGCATGCGCTGGGCTTCTTCCTCTGCCTCCTCTGCGGTGGCATGGGCGGTGTGCCCCTCCTGCCAGAGGAATTCCATCGTGCGCAGGAAGAGACGCGTGCGCAGCTCCCAGCGTACCACATTGGCCCACTGGTTGATGAGCACCGGCAGGTCCCGGTAGGACTTGATCCATTTGGCATACATGTGGCCGATAATGGTCTCTGACGTAGGGCGCACGACCAGAGGTTCCTCCAGCTTCTTCCCCCCGCCGTGGGTGACCACCGCCAGTTCAGGGGCAAACCCCTCCACATGCTCCCGTTCCTTTTCGATGAACGACATGGGAATAAAAAGAGGAAAATAAGCGTTGAGATGACCTGTGGCCTTGAAGCGGCGATCCAGGGCATCCCGGATGTTTTCCCACAATGTGTACCCGTAAGGACGGATGACCATGCACCCGCGCACGGGGGAATAGTCGGCCAATTCAGATCGTAACACCACCTGGTTGTACCATTCGGAATAGTTCTCGCTACGGGAGGGCAATTTCATTTGTTCGGCCATTGTCGATCCTCGGGACGATAGGGTTGTCAGGTAGTTCTCGAGTATGTCGGAAGTTGAGCGGAGCAGGCGCCCAACAACGTGTCAGTCCCTGAATGTACGATAATAGTATCCCTTCCTGGAGGACTTTGCAACTTCAAGTGAAAGTGATTTGCCCTCCCCCGGAGGAAGAGCAGCGGTTTGTCACCTCCTCTTTTTAAGAGGAAGAGGGCCATGAGAGCGTCGGGCAAGACGTTGCAGGCCCGGTGTCCGACCGGCTCTCGTCTGAGAAAGGGCGCGCGGCCTTGCCCCTCATGGGCAGAAGCGGCCTGCTGAATCGGGTTCGACAGGCCTTAGGGGAGGAAGGAGGCCCGGGCAATTCGCACGTAGGGGATCATCTGTCGGTAGCCGATCAGCACCATCCCTTGGGCGAAGGGCCCGGGTTGCTCCTCTGCGTCCACCATTTGGACCCGCCAGTACCACAGTCCTGGCGTCAGCGCGTCCGGAGGGGTGAAGCGGGTGTTGTCGGTACGGTAACTGGAGGGCATGGAGAAATTCGCGTCCTGGGAAAGTTCAAGCCGGTAGAACGCCGCCCCCGGAATCGGGTCCCATACAAACATGGGAACACCTGCTGAAACGGACCCATTGGCCGGTGCGACCACGTGAGGAGTGGGGTATTCCTTGTAAAAGGAGTGAACCAGACTGAAGGGGCCCTCGGTTCCCTCATCTCGAAGCATGGCCACACGCCAGTACCAGGTGCCATCGGGAAAACGATTGCCACTGGGGGGCGTGAATGAAGTGGCGTCGGTGATGAACCATTGAGGAGCGCTGAAGTTCGGATTGGTGTCCAGCTCCACCCGGTAAAGCGGGGCCGCCAGACGCGGCTGATTGGTTGGCGTCAAGACGGCTTGCCAGCGCAAGGTGGGCAGTTCGTGCGTAATGGCCCCGTCTGCCGGAGTCAACAGCCGAGGGGCCGGCGACACTTTCACAAAAGAGGCCACGTCGCTCCAGGGACCTTGGACGGATCCCTTCACAACGGCGACTCGCCAGTAAAACGTGCCATCCTTGAGACGCTCTGTGAATGTCTCCGGATTGATATACGCGGTGTCTTCCACCTGGATATCCAGGATGGGGGAAGAGAAGTTGGCGTCGTTGTCCATCTGTACCCGATAGCGCCCGGCGTTCTCTACCCGGTCCCAGCGTAACAACGGTGTTCGTGTCACCACGTGGCCATCCCGGGGTTGCAGGTTGGCCGGGGCCAGAGATCGCACTGTGAAGCGCGAAGGGGCGGAAAAAGGACCATAGTCGAAAAGATTGGCCACATCGTTGTAGACTTCGTGTCGGACCTGGACCCGCCAGTAATAGGTCTCGTTGTCCCCGGGCGGCGTGGTCGGGGTTGCCCCCGTGGGCACGAAGCCGTACATCGGGGAGTAGTCGAAACTGTTTTCGTAAGCCTCCCATGTCAAAGCAATGTCCGTGAAGTTTCTGTCCCGCGCCACCTCGACCCGGTAGCCGTCCACAGAATCCCACGAGGGCATCTGCCAACGCAATAGCGGAAACATAGACAAGGGGGCGGCTGCACCAGTCGTCAGATCGAACGGGAGGACGGGGTTAATAAGGTCGGATGTGTATTCGAAGTAGGGAATCGGGCTGGAGGCGTCGCCTGGCATGATGTCCTTCAGGTTCCCGTCGGCGTCGAAGACGGCCACAGCAAAGCCAAGGGCTCCATCCCATTTCGGGTCATTGCCTCCCATGGCAGTGTAGGGCAGGAAGAGTTGCAGGGCGTGTTTCGCCGGATCGAAGTGAATTTCGGCACCTATCGTGTTCAGGTCCTGAGGGACCCCCCACCCCTGGGCGCCGTATGTCCACAAAAGGGCCGGATTCACTGTTCCGTCTTCATTGATGTGAAGGCTGATGGCCACATCCGGTCGTTCGTGAGAGGGGAAGCGGATGGGCCGACCCTGTGGATCACTGGCCGCCCCCGCGTCGGGGGTATGGTTTACGTCCACGTAAATGACGTAATCCAAGCTTAGGCCGCGATAGGCATACGTGACGAGGTCCAGAATCCAACGCAGTTCGGTGTTCTTGTAATATCGATCCTGAACCACCCACAAGCTGTCCAGATTATAAGCACCGGTCCCCCCCGTTTCATCGACCAGGACGCGATTGAGGTAGCTGGTGTCGTCTTGGAGGGGATCAGTCGGCGCATCGTCATGAGGGTTTCCAGTCATCAGACGATGAGTGATCCGGAAAGACCGGGGAGCGCTCCAATCTCCTTGAGGAATCTCCGTGCGGACCCGCCACCAGTAGGTCCGATGGGGCAATTTGTCCAGCCGGTCCTGACCGGGCACGAAATGGGTGAAGGACGTGGTCACATCGTAGAGCACATCGCTAAAATCTGGCGTCAGGCTCACCTGTAGGCGATATTTCTGCGCCCCTTTGACCGGAGTCCATCCCAACACAGGAGCATTCACCGACCAAGACGTGTTATCTCCAGGGAACAGCAGATGAATCGTGTGGGCGGTCGCAGGGCCCGGGGCTTGGCGGGAGAACCGGGCGACCCACACTGTGGGATGTCCCAGAGGTTTCCCCTGGACATAGCCGGTGACCCGCCAGTAGTAAGTGGTGTCGTAGGCGAAATTGGTGAAAGGCTGATCGTCGGTCGGAGCCGCACCCAGGGCCGCGGTTTCTACCCGGAAGTTCGGGGAAGTGAACAAGGGATCATCGTCCACTTCCAGCACGTACCTTTCGGTTTGGGTGAACGGCAGGCGGCCTGAGCGCTCGTCATGGGCCGTGTTCCAGAGGAAGAGGGGCTCGGACACATCCACCCGGGTGTGAACAGGCGTGTACGGATTTTGGGCATCGTAATAATAGGTGGGGTAAAGGGGCTCGGGGGCCATATCAGGGGCGAAACTGAAAGCAAACGTGTGGCTCCAGGGGCCTGGGCTTCCTCCCGCGTCCAGAGCTCGCACGCGCCAGTAGTATGTCCCCGGGATGTTGAGATCTCCCCAATCGCCGACCGTGTAGTGCGTGAAATAGGTGACCACGTCCACCTTCAAGGGCGGAGCGAAACTCACAGAGTCGCTGACCTGGAACTGGTACTGGTATGCCCCGGGAACAGGGGTCCAACGGAACGTGGGAGCCGACACACTGACCCAATTATTTGTCGGTGTCAACAGCGTGGGCGAGAACTCCCAGCGCAGCCGGAACCGGCGTGCGGGGCTGAACGGCCCGCTGTTTCCCGCGTTGTCCACCGCCTGAACACGCCAATAGTAATCCGCATCATTGCTGAGAGCGTTCTCCGGCGTGAAGGCCGTGTTCATGGTTTGATAGACCGTCGGGTTGGTGAAACTGGGGTCAGTGTCTACCTGGAGGATGTAGGATTTTGCCCCAGATACGGCTGTCCACTCGAATGGCGGGAGGAAGGCCAGTGTCGCGTTGGGCGTTGGCGAGAGGAGTGAGGGTGCGAAATGCCAGTTCAAGGTAAAAGCAGCCGCCTGCATGGCCATGCCATAGTTGTTCTTCGGGTCGATGGGGGTGACTCGCCAGTAATAGTGGCCGTTTCCCAACTTCTGGGTGGGTGTGTGGGCAGGCTTTAGGGTCAATGCACTGTAGTCAATGTGGGTAAAGTGAGGACTGTTGCCGATCTCGAACAGGTAGTGAGCGGCTCCGGGCACAGGTGTCCACTCGAACCCGCCGTTGAAGTCGGCGAGTACGGCGCCGGGAGTCGGCGTGATGGGCCGTGGACGCAGTCGTCCTCCTGCGGACCAATCTTTGCGAAACATGCGTACCTGGCTGAAAGGGCCCCATACCTGATTGTGCCCACCCCGGACGCGCCAGTAGTACGTGCCGTCGGCCAGGGCCACATCCGGCGTGTACGTCGTCGCCGTCGTCGTTTCCTCCTTGACGATTTGGGAGAAACCGGATGATGTGCTGATTTGAATCTGGTAGGAAGTGGCGCCGGACACCCGTAGCCAGGCAAAAGTGGGCGTCCCGTTGGGTGGATCTGTTTCCCCCGTGGTCACAGCACCATTGGTCGGGGAAAGGAGAACCGGGGTGCTGAACGCGGGCGCGGCTTGAGGAGAAGGCATCGGCCAGAAGAGGGTCAGGACCAAAAGGAGGAGAAGACCACCGTAGCGTGAGCATCGACCTACCCATGTATTCATAAACACAGCCCCCTCTCTCGGCTTTGCATAGACTCAACCTGTGCACGCTTACTCTTAGCATATCGCGTACCAGGTCGGTTGTAAATAGGACTTCCGGGTAGGTAGGTCTTTCCCATGTTCTACCCTTTGGCGAGTCCACGGAGGCGTTGTTCCAGCCATCAGGCCGTTGTCTGTGCTGTTGGAAGGCAGCCGAGCAGGCAGGCCTACCCTTTGACCATACGTGTAAGAACCCCGAAAAGCCCTAAAATGGCAGAAAAACCTATTGACTTATAGCAATAATTATGCTAGAATACACGTGTCATGGGGCTGCGAATATATGGTTGCGCTCAACTCAATGCTCGCGTAGCACACAAAGGGCACGTGTGTCAACGTGCCCTTTTCGTGCGTAGCGCACCTGTACGGTGCCCGTGGCATGTTGGAATCATCTACAGAAGAGGAAGGAGGTGAGAGTACATGGCAACGGTTGTCCTGCGCCCTGGCGAGTCGCAGGAGCAGCTGCTCAAGCGCTTCCGCAAGAAGGTGGCCAAGGCGCGTATTCTCAGTACAGTACGACGCAAGCGATGGTTTACATCCAAGAGTGAACTGCGTCGTATTCAGCGCCAAAAGGCCATCCGGCGGGAACGCCGACGTCAGCGCAAGCTCCAGCAAAAAATGGCCCGCCGTCGATAGCACAACGCTCTTGCCGTCAACGCCTTGAGGCGCAGTGCATTTTTGTGTCTGCAAGGCACGGCCCCGCCTCCTCCTCGAGTCCATAGGAGGCTGTATGAAGGAGCAAAAACAATCAGAAAACCGCAGACGTCGCCGCCGCCGTAGACCTAAACGGCAGAACCGGACAAAACAAAATGGTGCCAGGAAACGACTGTCGAGCGAGTCTGTGGAAGAACAGGGACGTTCCCCTGCCGGGGAAACAGAAGTGCTGGTTTATACGTATACACGATACAAGAAAACTGGGCATCGTTGATACGGATGCCGGCAAAATGAAAGTGGCAGTGGTGCTGCTTCGTTCCCTTCGGGCAATGAGCAGCACCACCCCCTTCTTGGGGGGAAGTGGTATTGGATATTGAATGTGAAGGGTTTGGAAGGCCAGTCCGGTCAAACCCTTCACATCCAGAATCTGATATCAAACGTGTACGGTGAGAGGATTGGCAATGCGAATGGACGAATACTACCAGGGAGAGCAGGACGACGAACTGCTAACAATAGGGGAAGCGTTAGCCCTGGTATTGCAGGCGGCTGCGGATCAGGGATACATTACGTATGAAGATATCTTAACCCTGGTTCCCGACGTGGAAGAACGCCTGGATTTGCTGGAGGAGATTTTCTCCCAGCTCCAGGCGCGGGATATCCCCCTCTACGAAACAGAGGAAGACGCACTCCGTGCTCTCGAGCAGGAGAAAAAGGAACGCGACCTGGAAGAGGCATACGCCCTCGAGAACGTCCCTGTGGGGGATACGGTGGACCTGTATTTCCGCGAGATGGGCCGTGAACCCTTGCTTACCGCGGAACAGGAGGTCTCGCTGGCCAAGCGCATTGAGGCGGGCAAGCTGGCCCAGGCCCAACTGGAAGATGCCCGGACCTCCAAGACTCCGTTGAGCGAGGAGGAGCGTCGGGAACTGGAAGCCATCATCGCCGATGCTCAGGAAGCCCGCCAACAACTTATCAAGGCCAACACACGGCTGGTCATCAGTGTGGCCAAGCGCTACATCGGCCAGGGAGTTCCCTTCCTGGACTTGATCCAGGAGGGCAATCTGGGGCTGATGAAAGCCGTCAGCAAGTTCGATTACACGCGCGGCTACAAGTTCAGCACCTACGCAACCTGGTGGATTCGCCAGGCTGTGAGCCGGGCCGTCGCCGACCAGGGACGCACGATTCGGCTGCCTGTGCATGTGGGAGACAAGTTACGTCAATTGCACCGGACGGCCCAGACGCTGGAGCAGAAACTGGGACGCCCGGCCACCCCTGAGGAAATCGCCGAGGAGCTGGAGCTGCCCGCGGATCGGGTGCGCCGCTACTTGCGCGTGGCTCGACGTCCTCTTTCTCTGGAACAGCCTGTGGGCGAGGAAGAGGAGAGCAACCTGGGCCAATTCATCGAGGATGAGGATGTAGAAGCGCCTCCCGACGCGGCCGAGCAGGCCCTCCTGCGGGAGAAGATGGAAGAGCTGCTAGACACCCTGCGTCCTCGTGAGGCCCGTATCCTGAGGCTGCGCTTTGGCTTCTACGACGGCCACACCTACACGCTGGAAGAGGTCGGGCGCAAGTTCGGCCTGACCCGCGAGCGCATCCGCCAGATCGAGGCCCAGGCCCTGGCCCGGTTGCGCCATCCCAGCCGCAGCCGGCAACTCCGGGATTACCTGAACTGACCTCGAACGGTTCTTCGGGCCCCCTGTGGAATTCATAGGGGGCCTTTCATTTCCCACAAGGTCGTAACCAATCCTACACCACACGGTGGCGTTCGGCCCTGACGAATGGAGCTCCCGAGAAAGATTCTCCACGCCTGGCAAGCCGGCCCCCTCTTCCCGCAGGCATCTGAGGCAAGTCGAAAACCTAAAGCCGTCTCTGGAGATTTCTCGACAAAAACGCTGTTATGCCCGAGCAGATTGCCAAGCATGCCGATTTCTGGTACACTTTCTATGCTTAGGGATACATTTCATTGGGCCAGAACATCCATGATGAATCTAATTTGAGGAAGGAATGAGCAGGATGGCGACGAAGAGGAGTGGACGGGAGAAAGTGCTGGAATCGACGATAGCCGCTTTACAAAAACGGTTTGGCGATGGCGCAATCATGCGCCTGGGAGACTCTGCCCCCAAAATCGATGTCATTCCCACCGGTTCTATCAGCCTGGATCTGGCGCTGGGGGTCGGCGGTATTCCCCGGGGACGAATTACGGAGATCTATGGACCCGAGTCATCGGGCAAAACGACCATCTGTCTGCACGTCATTGCGGAAACCCAAAAACAAGGAGGCATCGCCGCCTTCATTGATACGGAACATGCCCTGGACCCCTCATACGCGGCTCGTATCGGCGTGGATGTGCCCGCCCTGCTCGTCTCCCAGCCCGACACAGGGGAACAAGCCCTGGAAATCGCCGAAGCCCTGGTACGCTCGGGGGCAATTGATGTCATCGTCATTGATTCAGTAGCTGCATTGGTGCCGCGAGCGGAAATCGAAGGGGAGATGGGGGATAGCCATGTAGGCCTACAAGCCCGCCTGATGAGTCAGGCATTACGCAAACTCTCGGGGGCCATCAAAGCATCCAACACGGCCATGATTTTCACGAACCAACTGCGTCAGAAGATCGGCATTATGTTTGGAAACCCCGAAACCACCACGGGAGGCATGGCGTTGAAGTTCTACGCCTCCGTGCGTCTGGATGTGCGCCGCATCCAGAGTCTAAAACAGAGCGGCGAAGTGATCGGAAATCGAGTCCGAGTGACGGTGAAAAAGAATAAAGTAGCCCCTCCCTTTCGCGTGGCAGAGTTCGACATTATGTTCAACGAGGGCATCAGCCGCGCTGGAGACATCCTGGATCTGGGCGTCCAGGCGGGATTGGTGGAGAAGCGGGGCTCCTATTATCTCTACAATGACGAACGTCTGGCCCAGGGCCGTGAAGCGGCCAAGCGATTCCTGAGGGAACATCCCGAACTGGCCGACGAAATCGAATCTCGCATTCGTATCGCTTTTGGCCTGGCAACGTCTGAAGACGAAAAAAGCGACGAAGCGGAATAGTATTCTTACCGGTAGCAGAATTCTGCAGGCTCCCACTTTGGAGCCTGGCGATGACAGCACCCCGGACAGGGGCCTGTTCCTATTGCGACGTTCACGGGAAACGCGGACTATGTATAGCCCATGATCCATCGCCAAAACGCCCCCCTTCGGCCAGTCGAAGGGGATAGATGAACGGGCTTTCCGCTGGGAAAGTCCCCTATTCTGCTATGTGTCGCTCGTCATGTGCGCGGAGCTGACATATGTCTGACTCCGCCGACGAATTTTCTGCCAGGCCGGAAGACCTCGGGTCTCCCGGCCTGTGCTCATTTAGGGACATATGAGCGGACATATTACGGCACTGAAAGTCCAAAAAAAGAACAAACAACGGATCAACGTCTACCTGGACGGTGAGTTCGCGTTCGGACTTCCCCTCATGGCCGCAGCTCGGCTGCACCAGGGACAATGGCTGAGTGACGAAGAGATCGCCCATCTGAAGGCTGAAGGGGCGTACAGCCTGGCTCTGGACAGAGCCCTCCGCTTCCTGGCCACGCGCCCGCGCAGTGTGGCCGAAGTACGGCGTCGCCTTCAGCGCGGAAAGTTCGACGAGGCGATCATCGAACGAGTTGTCCGACGACTCCAGGAGCTAGAGTACCTGGACGACGAGGCATTCGCTCGCTATTGGGTCGAGAACCGGGAGACCTTTCGCCCTCGCGGCCCGCGAGCATTACGGTACGAGCTACGGCAGAAGGGCATCTCGCCCGAGATCATCGAACGAGTGCTGAAACAGGTCATACCGGAAGTTAGCGCCCGCGCCGCGCTGGCCCGTCCCATGCAGCGATGGCAGCACCTGACATGGCCAGCATTTCGCCAGAAAGCTACCCAATACCTGGCTCGACGAGGATTCTCATACGAGGTCATCCGTAAAGTCGTGCTCGACGCCTGGCAGGACGTCCAGGGACACCTGCCAGACGTAGAGAACGAGAGGGATACGAAGTGAAGATACGTACCGCTGTGGCCCTGGACACGGCTGGACATTACGAGAGGAGCAAGCCATGGAACATGACGTGTTGCTAATCATCCCAGGCGTGCTGGCTCTCGTCGCCATTGTCATTGGCTACTTCGTTGGCCAAAAAATCGCTGAGACACGTCTACGAGCAACAACTGAAGAAGCTACACAGGAACGAAAACGCATTCTACAAGAAGCTGAGGCCGAAGCGAAACGCGTCATCCTGGAAGCCAAGGACGAGGCGTTGGAGCTGCGGCGAGAGGTAGAACGTGAAGTACAGCGACGGCGACGTGAGATCGAACGTCAAGAAGAACGCCTGCAACGACGCCAGGAGCACATGGAACGGCGCATCGAGCAGGTGGAGAGTCGGGAGCGTACGCTGACCCGACGAGAACAAGAGTTGGAAGAACGGTTTACCCGCCTGGAACAGTTGGAGGCTTCCCATCGGGCCGAACTGGAACGTGTGGCCGCCATGTCCACCGAGGAAGCCCGCCAGGAACTGCTGCGCCGGGTAGAGCAGGAGACCCGGGAAGACATGGCCCGCCTGATCCGGGAAATCGAGGAGGAGGCCAAACGGGAAGCCAAAGACCGGGCCCGGGAGATTATCACCCTGGCCATCGAACGCCTGGCCTCGGATCACGTTTCCGAGACTACCGTCGCTCTCGTGCCCCTTCCCAGCGACGACATGAAGGGACGCATCATCGGCCGACAGGGGCGCAACATCCGGGCCATGGAGAACGCCACGGGTGTGGACATTATTGTGGACGACACGCCGGAGGCTATCACCATCTCCTCCTACGACCCGGTGCGCCGCGAAGTGGCCCGCCGCGCCCTGACCAAGCTGGTGCAAGACGGCCGCATCCATCCAGCACGGATCGAGAAGGAAGTGGAAAAAGCGCGCATGGAGGTGGAAGAGGTCATCCTCAAGGCGGGGGAAGAGGCCATGCTGGAAACCGGCGTCGCCGATCTCCATCCGGACCTGGTGCGCCTGCTGGGTCGCCTAAAGTTCCGCACCTCCTACGGGCAGAACCAGTGGATGCACGCCATCGAGGTGGCCCACCTG
Source organism: uncultured Anaerolineae bacterium (assembly GCA_964487375.1). Lineage (GTDB taxonomy): Bacteria > Chloroflexota > Anaerolineae > JAADDB01 > JAADDB01 > JAADDB01. The sequence goes on from CAZAQA010000002.1 coordinate 143,926, forward strand.
GCCGCGCTGTTGGCCGCAGAGCTGGGCGCGGACGTATACACGGCCAAGCTGGGCGGGTTGCTTCACGACATCGGCAAGGCCGTCAGCCATGAAATGGAAGGTCCCCATGCCTTGGTGGGCGCGGAGATCGCGCGCCGCTGTGGGGTCTCCGAGAAGGTCGTGAACTGCATTGCCAGCCACCACGGGGAGGAAGAACCCAAGAGCCTGGAAGCGATTATCGTTGCCACCGCGGATGCCATCTCTGGCGCTCGACCGGGCGCGCGGCGGGAATCGCTGGAATCCTACATCAAGCGGGTGACCGCACTGGAGGAGATCGCCAAGTCCTTCTCCGGCGTGGAGGAAGCGTATGCCATCCAGGCAGGCCGGGAAATCCGTATCATTGTCCGGCCGGATAAAGTGGACGACCTGGGCGTTATTGAACTTTCCCGTGAGATCGCCCAGAAGGTCGAGGACAACATGGAATACCCCGGCCAGATCAAGGTCACCGTCATTCGAGAGATGCGGGCGACTGAGTATGCAAAGTAAGGCGTGTCGAGCGGGGAGAATGTTGCCGTGGGTTAGTTTCCCGCCTATGGCTTCTTGTGGTTGGGGTTATTCCGCCTGTCACTTCTCGTATTCGGGCCGATGGGGTCGGCTGATGGTAATGGTTCGGTCTCATCGGCGAATGGTTTCATTTGGCTTTTGCGTCGGTATTTGGGTAAGGAGGCGGAGGCGTCGAGCATGAGTGTCATTGAGACCGATCACCTCACCAAGTATTATGGCAATGTGCGGGGTATCGAGGATGTTTCTTTCACGGTAGAGGAGGGGGAGATCTTCGGCTTTATCGGTCCTAACGGAGCCGGTAAGACGACTACTATCCGCACACTCCTGGGCCTCATCTTCCCTACCCGAGGGACGGCAAAAATATTTGGCCGTGATGCTATCGCGGACGGTCCGGAAATTCGTCAGGAGATCGGCTACCTGCCCGGGGAAGTGTTCTACTACAGCGGCATGAAGGTGGTTGATATCCTCAAGTACGCGGCCAGCTTTTACAAACGGGATTGTACTGAACGCATGTACGAGTTGGCTGAGTACATGGAACTGGATTTAAATCGCCGTGTGGATGAACTCTCCTATGGTAATCGCAAGAAAGTCGGCATTGTGCAAGGGCTAATGCACCGCCCCAGGTTGGTGTTCCTAGACGAGCCCACAAGTGGCCTGGACCCACTGATGCAACAAAAGTTCTTCGACTTGATTCGCCGCGAAAACGAGCGGGGCATGACGGTCTTCTTCTCTTCTCACATTCTCGGCGAGGTGCAACGCCTGTGCCACCGGGTAGCCATCATCCGCGAAGGCCGCATTGTCGAAATTGCCGATATTCCCACGCTGCAAAGGAATCTCTACAAGAAAGTCCATGTAGTGGCTCCCGAAGGGACGTTCTCCCAGCTAGAGCTGCCCGGCATGGTGAACTTCAAGCATACGGATAGCGGTGTTCGTTTCTTCTTCAAGGGAGATGTCAATCAGCTCCTTCGCACGTTGAGCACCCTAAATCTGATCGATGTGACGATCGAAAACCCCTCGTTGGAGGAGATCTTCTTGCATTACTACGAAACGGGGTGAGCCATGCAGGCCAACATCTTTCGATTCGAGCTGCATCGCTTATGGCGTTCTGTGGTCGCGTGGTCAGCAGGGGTGACCGCGGTGCTCTTGCTGTACATGTCCTTGTTCCCTTCGTTTGCTCAGCAAGCCCAGCTTTTGGAGGAGACTCTCCGGCACATGCCGCCCGCTTTGCTTAAAGCGTTTGCCGTCACGGAAGTGGATCTCTCCACCGTTTTGGGGTATTACAGTTTCCTCTTCGTCATTGTGCAACTGATTTTGGCCGTTCAGGCTGCCGGGTATGGGTTTGGACTGTTGGCTTTAGAGGAAAGCCAAATGACCGCGGATTTCCTGCTCACCAGGCCGGTCACCCGATCACAGGTACTGAGCGGCAAACTTCTGGCCGCGATGACGGCCTTGCTGGTTACTACTGTGATCACGTGGGTGGATACCTGGCTTCTGCTCGCTCTCTTCCGCGCGGGCCGTTCCTACAACGGGCACACACTTTGGCTTCTCCTGTTGAGCCTGCCCCTTTTGCAGGGGGTTTTCCTCGGTTTGGGAGTGTTGTTCTCGCTGATTGCTGGCCGTATTCGTAACACCATGCCCTACGCACTGGCCCTAGGGTTCGGTGCTTATGTGCTGAATACATTAGGTGACTTGGCGGGCGTCACGGTGTTGGAACGGCTGACGCCGTTCCGCCATGTTTACCCGACTTATATTGTTCGTCATGACGCCTATAATGTCCCATTGGTCCTCCTTAGCCTGGGGTACATGGTGGTCGCTCTGGCAGCTAGCTACCATTTATATTCACGACGCGACATTCCTACGTTGGCGTAAGGAGTTGGCAGGGGAGGGGTGTTGGTGTGGTGGAATGTGACGGGACGGGTGGCATGTCAAACGTCATGCGTAAAACGTAAGGGGTTGAAAAGGGAGGGTGGGCGTCGCGACATGGAGGATGCCGTTTGACGAAACAGGAGATTAGAGACTGCACAAGGTTGTGTGCAAACCGAGCCTTTTACGTATCACGTTTTACGTTTCACGTCGGTCTACGCGAGAGGCCAAGCCACGCATTTCCGCCAAGGTCTGACGGATGACGCAGATACGGGAGCTAAGATAACAAAAATGGTCTGGCACGAACTTCGGTCGAATCTGAAGTCGCTCTTGATCTGGAGCACGATTATGTTACTTCTGCTCCTCATCGCAGGGGCAAAATTTTCCGCGTACAAGGATAACCCCGAATTGACAGCCATGCTTGAGACTATGCCTCCCGCGCTGCTCGATGCGTTTGGCATGCGAGCGTTCAACCTGACCACCCTACAAGGGTTCTTCGGGGTGATGTCCATTTACTTTAACCTGATGGGCGCGCTGGCAGGGGCGTTGTGGGGCGCGGGGATTCTGTCGAAGGAAGAGGAAGGGAGGACGGCTGATTTTCTCCTCGCGCTTCCCATCGAACGGGAACGGGTGGTGTTGGCGAAGGCACTGGCTGTCGGCGTGACATGCGGGCTCTTTGTGTTTATCACCTGGCTGGCATCTCTGGGCGTCGCCGGATACTACAGGGCCGATGCTGCCTTCTATCCCTTCCTCGGATTGGAGATGGTGTCCATGTTGCTTATCACTTGGACATTCGCGGCGGTAGCGTTCTTCTTCTCCGGCGTCCTCCGCCCGGCCAGTCGGGCCACTTCTCTCTCTGTCGCTCTAGTTCTGGCATTCTATGTGCTCTCTGTGATCTCAGAAATGCATGACCGGTTGAAGTTTCTTAAGTACATTACCCCCTTCAAGTACTTTGATGCGGCAACCCTGGCGAGAGAAGGGCGGCTGAATTCCCTTCATGTCCTGCTCTTCCTAACGCTCTCTCTCGTGGGCCTGGTGAGTACAATCTTCACCTATCGACGGCGGGACATCTACCTCTAACGCGAAGGGAAATCCTCCCAGGCAGTTGCCACAATCTCCGCCACGCGTTCTTGTCCGGCGCGGGTCAAGTGGACCCCATCATCCTGGAGCCATTCGGGACGAGGGGGAGACATCGCTTTGCGCACGTCGATCAGGGGGGCTCCAGCACGTCGCGCGGTCTGGCGAACCGCCGTGGCCGTGCGCTCGCACACTTCTATCTGGTAGGCACGCACGGCGTTTGGCCATTCGGGATGAAAGCGCATGTCCACGGGCGTAGGAGTAAGCACCCACGCCTCTATTCCCTCACGTCGGGCGCGTTTCAGCATACGGTCGAGGACGATGGCCGTTTGTTCGGGCGTCAGGCGGGGAGCCAGCTCCGGCGGAGTAGGTGAGGGGCGGGGTAACGTCAGCACTCGGGCGAGGTGGAGCAGACGCACCCGGTGGCCCCACCCTCGAGGGACGTGTTGCCAGCGCCAATCATCGGTGCTTGTTCGCTTCAAATGGCAGTCGTTGATACCGAAGGCAATGAGTACTCGACGGGGGCGCCAGGGGCGCACATCCCGTCGCCAGCGCGCCCACCCCTGCAAGGTTGTCTCTCCGGGCACACTGACATCCACGACACGCCATGGGGCGCCCCGCTTCAACAGGTGATGTCCCAGGAGGGCCGGCCACGCCTCCTGAGGAGAGCCTAAGCCGTATCCCCACGGGACGCTGTCTCCTAACACCACCACGGTGGGATGGAAGAGAGCGGGATGAGCCACGACACCACGGAGTGGTGGGTTGGGCTCAGGTGGAGGCATGCCCCAATCCCGGTATCGGGCCAGGGCTTCCAAGGCAAGGCATGCGAGGAGCAAGCTGCTGGCGATTCGGCGCGTTCTCCTCATCGGTGCCTCACACGCACATCTCCAGCTCGCAGCAAGACCCGTTCGCCGTTGTGTATCAGAACCAGAGCCCCCTCTTCCGTCACATCCTCGGCCCAAGCCGCCCACTGCCGTCCACGCTCGAAGACCTCCACCTCTCGTCCCAACGTGATCAAGCGTTTCTTCCATTCAGACAGGGGGGACCACCCCCCGTTCACTTGGGCGTAGTAGTCTGCCAGGAACATCATGTACGCCACAATGATGGGCTCCCGGGCGCAGTCCCTACCCACTTCGATGAGGGAGATGGCTTCTCCGTAGAGAGGGGAAGATGGAGGAAAGCGAATGCCGGTGTTCAACCCCAGCCCCAGAATAACGGCTTCCAGGTGTTCGCCGGACCACAGGGATTCTAACAGAATGCCACCCAGTTTTTTTCCCTCCAAAACGATGTCGTTGGGCCATTTCAAGCGTGCGTCTACTCCCACGATAGTTTGCAGGACATCGCTCATGGCCAACCCGGCAATCATGCCGATGTGCCCCAGCCGCTCGCGAGGCAGGGTGGGACGCAATAGCACAGAAGAGAGGATGGCGGTGCCCGGTGGCGCCCACCAGGAACGACCTGCACGGCCACGGCCGGCCAGTTGCTCCTCGGCCAGGA
>CAZAQA010000002.1:149005-151266 GCA_964487375.1 uncultured Anaerolineae bacterium
GCCCACCAGGAACGACCTGCACGGCCACGGCCGGCCAGTTGCTCCTCGGCCAGGACAAGCAGACCTTCCGGCGCGCCAGCCAGGGCCTGCTCGCGGGCCACGTCCTGGGTCGATGCCACCCGCTCCCGGTAGATCAGCGGCCATCCCAGGGGAAGCTCTTTGAGACGACGATTTAGAAATTCGATGTCCATGATCTTACGGTCTTACCCGGTACCAGGTCTCAGCGATCAAAATCCCTCCGCAAACGTATCAATCATGAGCTTCACATCGTCTCCCAGCGGGTAAAGGACCGGGCATGTACATCCGGCCTCACAGTACTCCCGCACCTTGGCGCGCACTTCGTCCGGCGTGCCACTGGCCGTGATCAGTTGCACCACGTCGTCGGGCACCAGTTTCATGGCTTCCTCGACCTGCTCCTCCGTGGCCGGCCAGGAGAGGACACGGTTGATCTCCTCAATCAACTCGTGGTCCACGCCGCTGGCCTTCATGATGTGGGGTTGCTGACCCAGGTATTGGGTGACCAGTTTGCGGGCGTTGTCCAGCGCCTTCTTGCGGTCGTAATCGACAGAGCAAACCACAAGTTGAGGCCGGTCGATATCGTCGATGCTACGGCCGGCGCGCCTGGCGCCGATTTCCAAGTGCTCCATGGCCTGCTCGTTGTATTTGGGAGAGACCAGATAGTTCAACAGCACACCATCCCCAATCTCCCCGGCCAGTTCCATCATCTTCATGCCGGTGGCGCCGATGTAGATGGGGACGTTGCGCGGGCCCTTTCGTCCGTAGACCACGTCCAGCATGATGTCGGTCACATGGACGAATTCGCCATGAAACGTCACACGTTCACCGTTGAGCAGCCGCCGCACCACGGTGACCACCTCGCGCATGGCTTTGAGAGGTCGGCGCCGGTTGACCCCCACCTTGCTGGCCAGGGGCTCCCACCAGGCGCCGATGCCCAGCAAAATCCGATCCGGTGCCAGATCGTCCAGGGTAAGGAAGGTTGCAGCGATAAGTGCGGGGTTGCGCGTCCAGCAGTTGATGACTCCACTGCCGATCTTGATCCGTTCGGTCGTGGCCGCGTACGCGGCCATGGGGACAATGGCATCACGCACCAGGCGGGATTCCGCCTGCCAGACGGCGTCGAATCCTTTTTCCTCCGCGTATTGAACATAAGGAATGGCCTGAGTACGCAAGTCGTGCTTGTCTTGCATGTACATGGCAACGCATTGTTTGGTCATCGTGGCCTCCAGATTCTTTAAGTTTGTGAGCTGCAGACTCATCTCTTGAGAAGCCGCGGCATCATGCGGGGGTGAAAGAGACTATCTTGTACGCTCGTACTCGGTCAAGAGTCACCTGATAGTAAAAGCGACCCCGCTAAAGGGTCGGGGCTGCCGAATTCATTCGCCTGTACGGCCACGGGGGCACAAAGGCAGTGCCTTCACCTACCCGTTCTTGGAAATCCTGGTTCAGGAACGACCATGGTTTATCCATCACCCCATGATTGACCAAGTACTAGACTATCTTGTGCGCTATTGTAGCATGCCCTTGGAAGGCCGTCAAGCAGTTGTCAGACAACAGACATATTGTGATATAATAGCCATCGTGCCCGACCTATTGTGGCCAGTGGGCTTTGAGTTCTCGGTATGTATCTTCCAGGAGTTGCGGAATGGTGCGGGTGTTCGCCAGCACGCTGATGAAATTCGAATCCGCGGACCAGCGGGGCACGATGTGCAGATGAACGTGTTCGCGAATGCCTGCTCCGGCTTCCGCTCCCAAGTTGAAGCCTACGTTGAAGCCATGTGGTTGCATGGCTTTGCGCAGGGCGTGGAGGGCTTTGTTGGTCATTTGCATCAACTCCAGGAGCGTGGCATCGTCTAGAAGCTCGATGCTGGGCACATGTTCATAGGGGACCACAAGGAGATGGCCGTTATTGTACGGGTATTTGTTCAGGGTGACATACACGCGCTCACCTCGAGCGACAACGTGCTCCACGTCGTCATCGCCGGTGATCTTGGCACAGAATACGCATTCTTTCGGTTTAGGACCACGGATAAAATCCATTCGCCAGGGAGTCCATAGATGACGCATAGTTAACCTCATTCTTGTGAAAGTGACTTTGATTGCATCCCGACGAGCATTTTAGAGTACCATACCTTGGAGGCAAGGCGAAATGAAACGTCATGCGTAAAATGTAAGGGGTTGGCGGTGGTTTGGTGGTTGGCGCCGCGGCATGACAAAAGGCATTTGATGGGATTGGGGATTGG
>CAZAQA010000002.1:151366-202205 GCA_964487375.1 uncultured Anaerolineae bacterium
GGGATTGGGGATTGGAGATTGGAGATTAGAGATTGCACTAGGTTGGGCGTAAGCCAAGCCCATTACGTTTCACGTTTTAGGACAGCACATGGGAGAAGTCAAGATGGTCTTCCAGCCATGCCCTGACGTATGACGCCTGCCCCCCTCAATTTCTCTAACATGGAGGTGCTTTTATGTGGCAACGCTACTACACACCTGCGCATGCCGCAGACGCGTTAGAGCTGTTGGCCCGGTACGGTGAACGGGCCCGTGTGATGGCAGGAGGCACCGACCTCGTACTGGAACTGCGCCGCCACGTGCGCGACGCGGAGGTCATTGTTGATATCTCTCGCATCCCGGGATTGGAGCAGATCACCCTGGACCCTGATGGCACCGTCCACATGGGTCCTTTGGTCACCCACAACCACGTCGTTGCCAATACCACATTGGTCTCTCAAGCCTACCCTCTGGCCCGGGCTTGTTGGGAAGTGGGCGCGCCTCAAATTCGCAACCGGGGCACTGTGGCGGGCAACCTGATTACTGCCTCCCCCGCCAACGATACGATTACCCCATTGTGGGCTCTCGATGCTCGCGTCGTCCTGGCTTCGGCGACGGGCCGACGCACGCTTACCTTTCCTGAGTTCTACAAAGGGGTGCGCAAAGTAGACATGCGCCCGGACGAGATGCTCATTGATATCCAGTTTCCCCTCCTACGGACGAATCAACGAGGCACATTTTTGAAGTTGGGCCTGCGCCGCGCCCAGGCCATCTCCGTGGTCAATGTGGCCGTCGTACTCACATTTGCACGAGACCTGGACGTTGAAGAAGCGCCCGGGATGGAGACGTCCATCCTGGAAGCACGCATCACCCTGGGCTCGGTAGCCCCCACGATCATCCGGGCCCCGGAGGCCGAACGCGCCTTGGTCGGTGGCGGACTGACGGATGAACGTATCACGCTCGCCGCGGAGCAGGCCGCCCGTGCTGCCCGTCCCATCGACGACATCCGCGGCAGCGCGGCCTACCGGCGTGCCCAGGTGCGTACTCTGGTGGAGCGGGCACTCGTCGCCGTGCGTGACGGCGTAGAACGCGCGGGCTGGCCCAACCGTCCGCCGTTACTCTGGGGCTCCTGGGATGGCCACATTCCCTTCGAGGCCGGACAGGCCCCTCGATACGAGAAGGGGGCCGGAGATGACGTGGACGCCGTGGTCAACGGTCGGCGGGTACGTCTCTCCCACGTCGCCGGCAAAACACTTCTGCAGGCCCTACGCGAGGCCGGACATTTCACCGGCGTTAAGGAAGGGTGTGCTGAAGGAGAGTGCGGAGCCTGCACCGTCTGGCTGGATGGGGTGGCGGTCATGAGCTGTCTGGTGCCGGCGGAACGGGCCCACGGGGCGGACATTGTGACCGTTGAAGGAGTGGCTGGTCTCGCCGAGCCCCCGACCCACACCCCGGAGAGGATCAACGTCCTTCCCATGAGCGAAGATGTGCCGGACCGTTACGTTCGCCTGCACCCGGTGCAAAAGGCGTTCGTCCTCGAGGGAGCCGTCCAGTGCGGATACTGCACGCCCGGCTTTATCATGTCCTCGGCCAAGCTGTTAGAAGAGAACCCGAACCCCTCCGCGGGCGAAATTCGCATGGCCCTCACGGGGAACTTATGTCGCTGCACCGGCTACACCAAGATCGTGCAGGCAGTAGAACGGGCCGCGGCATGGCAGGATAAGGAAAATGAACGCTAGACGCGCCACCGTATGACGAAGGAGGCCCTTATGAGAGCAATCGGCAGCAGCATTCCGCGAGTAGACGCCTGGAAGAAAGTCACAGGCGAGGCCCTATATCCCGGCGACATTGAGATGCCGGACATGGTTCATATGAAAGTCCTCTTTGCCGAACGCCCCCACGCGCGCATCATCCGGCTGGACACGAGCAAAGCCGCCCAGGCTCCGGGGGTCCTGGGCGTGTTCACCGCCAAAGATGTGCCGGTGAACGAATACGGCCTCATCATGCCTGACCAGCCCGTTCTCTGCGGTCCCGGTTCGGACAAGGAAGGGGCCGAGGTGGTCCGTTTCGTGGGTGACCAGGTGGCGATTGTGGTGGCAGAGACGGAAGAACAGGCGAAAGCGGCCCTCAAGCTCATCGACGTCGAGTACGAGGATTTACCCGTTGTGGGATCCGTCGAAGAAGCCATGGCACCGGATGCCCCTTTGGTCCACGCGTACAAGGGGAGCAATGTCCTGCACGCGTACCACATCCGCAAGGGGGACATCGAACAAGGCTTCGAGGAAGCCGACGTGATTGTCGAAGAGACCTTCCGTACCGGTTTTCAGGAGCACGCGTACCTGCAACCGGAGGCGGGCATTTCCTACGTGGATGAGGATGGCCGTGTGGTGGTCATCGTCGCCGGACAGTGGACCCACGAAGATCGTCAGCAGATCGCCCATGCCCTGGGTCTGCCGGAAGATCAGGTCGTCGTCCGCTACGCGGCCATTGGTGGCGCCTTTGGGGGCCGCGAGGACATGAGCGTGCAGATCATTCTCGCGCTCGCGGCCTGGCGACTGCACCAGCGGGGCATTGACAGGCCGGTGAAGATCGTCTGGTCACGGGAGGAGTCCATCATCGGGCACCACAAGCGCCACGCCATGGTGGCCCGGGCCCGCTGGGGTGCGCGCAAGGATGGCAAAGTCGTCGCGGCTCAAGTAGAGTTGACCCTGGACGCGGGGGCATACGCGTATACCAGTACCAAGGTGCTGGGCAATGCAACCCTCACGTGCGTTGGCCCTTACGAAATTCCACACGTTTGGGTGGACACAAGAGCCGTCTACACCAACAATCTTCCATCGGGAGCATTCCGGGGCTTTGGAGCTCCCCAAGGCCATTTTGTGGCCGAGAACATGATGAACCGATTGGCCGAAGCGTTAGACATGGACCCGGTGGAACTTCGCACGCGCAATGTGCTGCACGAGGGCTCCCTCCTGGCCACGCAAACACCCGTCCCTCCTGGATGCACCATGCCCCAGGTGTTGGAACGTCTGGCGCTGGAGGCGGGATGGAGCTGGAACGCGGACAAAGGGTGGATGGCCCCTCCTCCGCCCACACCGACGGGAAGCCCCCGGGCGCAGAGACAAGGTGCATCGGCCCTGGATGTCTCACCGGCCAAACGCCTGCGCGGGCGAGGGCTGGCCATTGGATTCAAAAATGTGGGCTTTTCCTTTGGCGTGGTCGACGAATGCCGGGCCACGGTCGAACTGCACGGGGCCGCGAAGATAGAACGGGCCGTGGTGCGCCACGCGGGCGCGGATGTGGGCCAGGGAGCCCATACGGTCATGGCCCAATTCGCGGCCGAAGCCCTAAATATCCCTCTGGAGAAGGTCGAACTGGTCGTCTCTCACACGGGTGAGACCGAAAACTCCGGCAGTTCCTCAGCCTCGCGCATGACCTTCATGGCAGGCAATGCCATCAAGCGGGCCGCGGAGGAAGCATTACGCCTGTGGCACGAGGAAGAACGGCCGGCCATCGCCCATTATCGCTACGTGCCCCGCCCAACCACGCCCTACGACCCGGAAACAGGCCGCTCCGACCCCAACATCACGTACGGATACGTGGGGCAAGTGGCAGAAGTGGAAGTGGACCCAGAGACCGGACACATTGTCCTGTTGCGAGTCGTCACGGTGGATGATGTGGGCCGGGCTATCAATCCCCAACAGGTGGAAGGACAAATCGAGGGCGCGGTGGCCCAAGCCTTCGGGTGGGCCGTGATGGAACACTTCCAGATCAAAGAGGGGCGTCCTCTGACCGACCGGCTCAGCACCTATCTCATCCCCACCATCAGTGACACACCCGACACGCTGAAATCAATCCTCCTGGAAATCCCCGATCCCCAAGGGCCCTACGGTGCCCGCGGCATGGCCGAAATGCCTTTCATTCCCCTGCCGCCGGCCATTGTCGCGGCCGTGCACAATGCCACAGGTATCTGGTTCAACGAAATTCCGCTGACACCGGAACGCGTTTGGCAAGCCTTGCAAGCGAGAGGACGGAGGGGAGGATGAGCCTCCCCTTACGTCCCCCGGCGCCCTGACAATCATTCCACGCATACCCCCAACCGGGGGAACAAGAGAACTCTGAGCGGACAAGCCCATAGCCATTTCCAGAGCAAAGGCCCAAGGAATGGATCTCGACGCCAAGGCTCGCCCCATCGAAGCAAGCGCAGGTCGGCCGGCATGCGGAGAACAAGTTGCCGATCCCCCTTCCACGGGGTCATCACGCCGGTCACGCGATAACGAGCCCCCGGGCCAACGGCCTGGAGGGAAATTCTGGCTTTTCGAGGAACGTAAACGTAAAGGGGGACATCGTTCACTCGGACGCGCAACGTTCGCCTGTAGACACGTTCCACCGTGCCCTCAATTTGGATCAACATTCCCCAAAGGGGAACTCGCGGAAGATGCCGCAGAAACAGGGGATGTTCCTGGGATTGCCGGGTCAGAAGAAGAATGGATTGAGGAGATGCGGGGATGAGTTCCCGTATCCCCTTGTACATGGCGAGATGTCCGGTGATGCGAACGCTGGCACCCGGCAAGAGCGGGGCCATCGAGGCCGAGGCGTCCTGGCGCCAGGGCATGTACACGCGTATACCGCCCTCACGGTCGCCAATGTAGAAGGTACGTGGAGAGATTAACCCCGACGGCAAGGTGATGGCACCCTCGACGATGACCCGGGTATGCTCCGGCAAGGTGTAGAGAAGGGCCAGCGACGTGACCGGCCGGGGAGGTACGGGCGTCGGGGGAGGAATCGAAGGGGCGAGTGGAACCGGGGTCGGGGGAGGAGGAGGTGTAGCGGCGCGGTTGGGACGCCCGGGTGACGGCGGGTACCCGTGAGTCCAGCCAGGGGCTCCATCCGCCAGGCGAGACCAGGAGAAAGCATCATCGGGCAACATGGCCACATAGCGAACTTGATCTACCAGGCGTCCGTCCGGCCTCATGAGCCGCACAGCATCCCCACCGTCGTTAAGGACCAACCCCGTAGTCCGTCGGTAGAACACCAGAAACCCCCTTGGCCGGATGAATGTTCGGGCCGGGATATTCCAGGGCGGAGAGCCTCCCCGCTCATCATCCAGACGCCAGCCCCCCAGGTCAACGGAAATGGGGTTGGGATTGTACAATTCAATCCACTCGTCTCGGTGAGTGGCCCGGCCGTCCCCATCCCAGTCGACATGACCTGCGGGAGCGGGCAGAAACTCGTTGATGACCACGGTGTACGCGGGCGTGAGGGAGGGGGTGTTCTCGATGGTCGACGTCGGTGTCGCAGTAAGGGTGGTCGCGGGGGTGGGGCTGGGAGTCGCCGTGGGCGTTGCCGAAGGAGAGACTGTCGCCGTGGGGGTGGGGCTGGGAGTCGCGGTCGGCGGCGTTGTAGGAGAGGCTGTCGCCGTCGGAGTTAAGCTGGGAGTTGGGCTCGGCGTCAGGCTGGGGGTCGGACTGGGTGTAGGCGTCGGCGTTGCGGGAGGGGGACCAACCCGGCCTGGCGCCGGCTCGAGCTGTCGGATCCAATCACCGGCGCTATCCGTGTCTCTCGACGGCGGCAGGCGTTCGATGGAGGTCCCGGCAGGGCCCGTCGCAACAGCAGGGTTCAGAGCGTCGGTGTTATCTCCCCAGGAAACACCGTCCACCACCATGCCCAGGGGATTGTACAGGAAAAACGCGTCCCCATGATTGGCCAAACCGTTCCCCAAACGACCGTCAGGAATTTGATAGATCGGAGCGGAAGGGGTCGGAAAAGCCGCCAGGAAGGCTGCCCGGTTGGCCACCAGGGTGAGAAATCCATGCGCCGGGAGCTGGAAGTCCGGCAGAGGGTCGCGCTTGCCGCTGGCATCGCCGACGTACCAGCCGGCCAGCAGGAGAGGCTCGGAAAGCGGATTGTAGATGTCCACCCACTCTTGACGGATATCATTACGTCCTGTCCCTTTGGGGTCGAACTCCACCTCCTGAACGAGCAAACTATGGATCCCTCCCGCCCCCAGGGGGTCGTCAGGGCGCCGAAGGAAGAAGAAGTTACGCACGTAAATGCCGTTGGGTGGGTGGGGATAGAGGATGGCTTTGTTCTTCACCCGAGCGCGGGGATTATCGGACCAGGCGCCGCTTACCTGCCAGCCGGCCTTGGGGACAATCTTGAGCACGTACTGAGGGTAATCGGCATATGTGTGCAGGCCGAACCAGCCACCAGGAGTGGAGACATAGGTGGAAAGCAATCGGGTCTCGCCGGAGAGACGCCGCCCGTAGAGGGCCACACGCACTCCTCCAAGGGGTGTATGTGTTTCTCCCAGGGTGCCGCGATAAACAACGCCGCGGAAGCTGAAATCGGCGGGCAAAGGCGTAGGGGTAGGCGTCGGGGGCCGGTTGGGTGCGCCCGGGGAGGGAGGATACGTATGAGTCCAGACTCCCCCGCCGTCGACCGTACGGGACCACGAAGTTGCGTCGGTGGGCGTGAGTGCCGGATAGGTGACGCTATCGACGAGAATCCCGCGAGGGGCAAAGAGACGCACGCTGTCCCCACCGTTGTTGAGGGCGATGCGGGTGGTACGCTTGAAAAGGAGAAGGTGCTGCCCGGGAAGGATGGTCGTGCCCAGGGGAAAATGGTACGGTGCCGATCCGCCGACAGCGTCGTCCAGAACCCAGCCGCTGAGAGTGACGGGAAAGGCCTGGGGGTTGAAGAGTTCGACCCACTCGTCGTTGTGACTGGCATTTCCATCCCCATCCCAGTCGACCGTGCCTGCAGGAGCGGGAAGGAATTCGTTGAGGGTGATGAAATGCAGGGGGACAGGGGTGAAAGTGGGCGACGAGGACGGCGTAGACGTGGGCAAAGTGACCCGACTCGGGGTCGGGGTCGGCGAGGCGGTCGGTGGAGGGGATGCGGTGGGCGTCGGTGTTGCCGATGCCGTGGGCGTGAGGGTGGCAAGTCCGGTGGGCGAGGAGGTCGGTGTCCGCGTGACCGAAGGGGGCGGGGCGAGGGCGGACATCTTGACATCATCCCAGTAAGTTGCCGCGCCGGCCGCGCCTACTTTGCTCACCAGGCGCAAGGACACGCAAGCCGCGGACGCCGGCGCCGTCCAGGAGAGGGAGAGGAGACGCCAATCTGGGCGCGGGCTGGTGTAGTCCGGACTATCCACCCGTCCGGACTGGCGGCCGGTACACGCCGACTGTGTGTACCATGCCAGGCGCAGCCAAACGGCCTTCACCCTGGTGTCATTGTGCAGCACCCAGGCGCTGATGTGATAGGTCGTATTCCCCTTGATTTGAACCTTCTGATAAAGGTACCGGGTTCCGGAATGGGTGTGAAGATGTTTCGCAGCCTGGGCCCCACCATGGACCGGGGTACGCACCACGGACAGTTGTCCACCGTACTTCTTCCAGGCGCTCCCGCCGCTCTCGAACCCTCCGTCGATCACCAGGTTGCCGGCCTGGGCCGTGGACAGGTGCAGTGCCAGCAGGATCAGGGCCAACACGCTAAGGATTGGCGGGAGGCGACGCATCATGGGGCTCCTTGTGTCGGATCACCGGTGGGGTTATGTTCGGAGAAGGAAGGAGCACCCGGCGGACTGCTCTGTATCCCATCCCTCTCTGGCCGTATTTGATTTTCTCGCCCCTGGGAGAGGGCGCATGTTCGGTCCACAACGTGTCAGCCACACGTGGGGATGAGAAAAAGGGCCTGAACGCCGCCCCTCCCGGGCTGCTTCCCCTCAGGCGTCTTCCCCTTCGTGTCCCTGTCTTTCCGCTTCACAGTCTGGGCACACCCGTGGATCGTCCAGTTTGCGCAAATGTTTGGTGCAAACAGCGAACACGCTCACTCGTTCGCGAAAGAACCGCTTCGTCACCGACGCTTCCAGGGCCAGGGAAGAAACTCGCGTTTCCCGCAAGATGTCCGGCACAGGACAGGTCGCGCAGAGGGACGGCTTCCAGGGACGCGAGGAGGGGTTGCGCTCGATAAGTCGACAGGCCTGGGTTTCCCGCCCTCGAAAGTAATCTTCGTAGTAGTAAGGACAATCGGGACGTTGAAAGGATTTCTTGCTCACCGCCTCGGCTCCTGCAGGGCGCGGTACAAGCGCACCAAAATGAAGATCGCCATGGCTAGCCCTATAAGGCCGCTCCACCACTCCGGTGTGCCCAGCAGGACTCCTAGAGGCAGGCAGATCAGTACCAGTACCAGGCCGCCCCCCGTAAGAACCACAGGCCACACCTCCGACCAATCCCCTTCACGTAATGCTTGCCGAACTTCCGACCATCCCATGGCATGAGGAGACCCCTCTCCTCCAGGATGCGCCTGAGTCCAGGCACGCGCTTCCTCCGGCGTCAGGTGGGGAGGAGGGCCTGCCGGTCGTCCCCACAGCCCCTGTGCCAGAAGGGTCCACAAGACCCCGGCCAGCACACTTGCCCCTCCCAGGGATGCCAGGGCAAAGAAAAGCTTGCCTATCCAGGACATGGAGGAGCCTCGGCGATCAGGGCGGCCACTGTCACTTCAGCGCGATCAGCACGGTGGACAGGACCATCGACAAAGCAATCAACAAGGTCACCACATAAAAGACAATTTGTTGCCAGCTATGCTCTTGCGAGCGGCCGCGTCGCTTCTTGGCCATGAAACCTCCCTCCCTTTTCTCTTCGACTCCGCTATAGAGCGTTCCATCTCTTTGGACTGAAACGGATCAGCACAAATCTGTGGAGTCATTATACATCAGCTTTCGCCCGGTGTTAAGCCCGAGCCAGAAAGTATCCCCAATCCTTCCTCCCCCTTCTTTTCTACAACAGTCCTCCCATCCGATCCAGGGCCATCAAGGCGAAGGCCAGATAAAGATACGCATTCGAGTACTGGTAGAGTTTGTTGGCCAGGGATTTTTCAGGGTGCCGGCGCAGTTGATAGGCCAGATAAAGGAAGATGCCGTTCAGCAGCACCATGCCCGCCAAATACGTGTTACCGAGCAAGTGAAGCGGCACCGGCACCAGTGTCGCCAAGGCCATGGTCCAACTGTAGAGCACGATTTGATACGTTGTGACCTCTACCCCATGAACCAGAGGCAACATTGGAACGCCCACTCGCTTGTAGTCTTTCAGGACCAGTAGAGAGAAAGCCCAGGTGTGGGGAGGCGTCCAGAGGAAAATAAGGGCGAAGAGGACTCCGGCCAGGGCGCTCACGTGGCCGGTCACAGCCGTCCAGCCCACCACAGGGGCCAGTGCTCCCGCGGCCCCTCCAATGACAATATTTTGCACCGTGGAACGCTTGAGCCAATGGGTGTAAAGACCCGCGTACCAGACCGCGCCGACCAACATCAGGAATGCGGAGAGGATGTTGACGAAAAGCGCCATGAGCAGTACGCCGGCCACAACGTTCAGTACAGCAAAGATAAGGGCGTTTCGCGCCGTCACCTGGCCCTGCGGCAGCGGCCGCCGGGCTGTGCGGGACATCAGCCCATCGATGTCCCGATCGTGATAAGAGTTGAGGGCGTTTGCGCCACCGGCCGAGAGGAAACTGGCGACCATTGTCCAGACAAATACTGGCCACCCCGGCCACCCACGCGCAGCAATGATCATGCCCGCCAGGGTTGTTACGACCAGAAGGGTCACGATGCCAGGTTTCATCAGGCTTAAATAAACGCGCCACATGGGGGGTTCTGACGTCCTTTTCGCCCGGCGACCCCGCTCGCTCTGCTGTGCCGCCCCCTGATTTGTGGCGTACGCTCGACCCATGGAGAGATTCAAGGCAGCCCACGTGCTCGCGGCCAGTCCCAGATGAGAGGCCGCCATGACCCGGGGAAAGATCCCCCATTCCTGCAGAGCCCCCGCCAGGGCGTTGAGGACATAGAATACAATTCCCACCCCCAACCACACTTTGGCGTCTCGGAAGAGGGTTGGATCTGATCCGACTCGCCCTAAAAGCCAAATAAGGAGCAAGAACACCAGGCCAACACTGCCCCGGTGCACCCAGTTGAGCCAGACCAGAGGATTTCCGAGCCCACCTCCCCCGCAGAGCGGCCAACCCAGACAAAGAGTTCCTGCCCCCGTGTCCGTCACGAATCCTCCCAAGACGATGACTCCATACACCAGAAGCAACGTCAGGGAGAGCGTGTGGAGAAAGCGGGCGTGTCGCGGCCGGCGTTCTTTTCGATCCTCGAAGGCCATAACCGTAGCGCGCAGGATGAAGGAGAGGATCAGCAGACTTAACGCCAGGTGCAAGGCCACTGTGCCCGGTGGCAGGCGATAAATGACGGCCAGTCCCCCCAGGCCGGCCTGTACCAGTAAAACGGGGATGGTCAAGGCCAATGAGCGGGTAATGGGATGCGACACCGTCAACTGGACCCAGGCCAGGGCCGTCGCCGCAATAAGCGCCAGGCCGATCAGGCTGGTCACCAGGCGGTGAAACCAGGCCAGCCAAACCTGCCATCCTCCCAAGGGGATCAGAGCCCCATGGCACAAGGGCCAGTCCGGACACGCCAATCCCGAGCCCGTGACCCGAAGGATGCCGCTAAGGACAATCAAACTGTACACCAGAAAGCTGGCCAGGAGGAGTGTATAACGCAACGTCCGGGGAATATGCTGCTCGTGCCCCTGTATCATCCGATTTATCCCTACACCTCCCTAAATACCCAAGGATCTCCAGACGGCGTCCCCATCGATATGGGTTTCCCGGATATATGAAGTGCCCCCGCACCCCGACGTCCAGAGGGGACAGGCTCTTTGCTTCTCCCCCGTGCTGTTCGGGATATGATGGGCCGTCAGGAGTTCGTTTCTTCGCCTGTCACATTATAGGCGCGAACAGCACC
Organism: uncultured Anaerolineae bacterium; assembly: GCA_964487375.1. GTDB lineage: Bacteria > Chloroflexota > Anaerolineae > JAADDB01 > JAADDB01 > JAADDB01. The sequence continues at coordinate 162,141 of CAZAQA010000002.1, forward strand.
GGGGTACAGTTTCCTGTCTCAGGTGCGACCCGGATGCCTCATTCCAACGCACCGTTCCCTCAAGACGACGGAGCAGCGCAAGCCGATGTCCCTGCCTTGCCCGGCGCCTGTTCGCTCGCACGCTGCAAGAAGTGCGTTGTCCTGTCCACGCGAGCCGGGAGTCAACGGCTCAGAATCCCTTTCGGGGTGTACTTGCCGATGATGATACTGGCATTCTGACCTCCCAGGCCGAAGGAGTTGGACATGGCCACGCGAATTCCCTCCTTGACCCGGCGGGCCACGTTGGGCACATAATCGAGATCGCACTCCGGATCGGGATGTTCGTAATTGATAGTCGGGTGCAGGATCCCGGTCAAGATGGATTTGACCACAGCCATGGCTTCGATGGCACCGGCTCCGCCGAACGCATGTCCCAGCATGGACTTGGTCGAGTTCATGGCCAGGTCATACGCGCGCTCCCCAAACACCCGTTTGACGGCCAAAGTTTCGGTCTTATCGTTGAGAGGCGTCGAGGTGCCATGAGCGTTGATATACTGGACATCTTCCGGTCGAGCCCCGGCATCTGCCAATGCCCGTTGCATGGCCAGTTGAGCGCCTCGTCCCTCCGGGTCGGGAGCAGCGACATGATACGCGTCCGATGTGGCCGCGTGCCCCAGGATTTCCGCGTAGATGGTCGCGCCCCGTTGCAACGCGTGCTCCAGACTCTCCAAGACGAACACTGCCGCGCCTTCTCCGATGACAAAACCGTCCCGCTCCGCGTCAAAGGGTCTGCTGGCCTTGTAGGGCGGGTCGTTACGCGTGCTCAAGGCCTTCATCAGGCTGAAGCCAACGAAAAACGTGCGCACGATCAACCCTTCTACCCCGCCTGCCAGGGCGACATCCATTACCCCGTTGCGGATCAGTTCGGCTGCCTCTCCCAGGGCCTGGGTGCCGGAAGCGCAAGCCGTGACAATGGTTTGCGAAACCGAACGCAACCCGAAGCGCCGGCTGATGTGAAATGCAGGGATGTTGGGCAGTCCGCCGATGGCGTCCATGGGGCGCACCCGCCACTTGCCCGTAGCTCCCACCTTGAGCAACATCTGCTCGTACAGGTCGAACCCTCCCAAACCGGTGCCCATGACCACGCCCACGTGGTCACCTTCCCGTTCCAGCACCGGCGTCAGTTGAGCATCCTCGACCGCTTGCTGGGCCGCGGCCAGCGCGTACTGGCTGGCCACCGCCATCCGGCGTGCCTCCTTGCGAGGAATGCCAAAGGCCGAGGGGTCAAAATCCTTGATCTCGGCCCCGATGCGCGTGGGAAGGTCGGAGACATCGATACGAGTCACGTAGTCAATGCCCGATTTTCCCTGGACGAGGTGTTGCCACGTCTCCTCGACCGAAAAGCCCAGCGGCGTGATGGCGCCCATGCCGGTAATAACCACTCGACGACGTGGGAGAATATCGCGCAATCCGGCCTCCCGCAAGGAGGCGCGTAGTCGCTTCACCGCGTCCGCCAACGAGGGGCGGGCCTCCGGGGTTTCCAGAGCCTCAAGCACATCACGCAAGGCTCGACGCCCCGACTCGGGTAACTCCCGAAAAGCTGAGATCAACTGATCAATCGATTCCAACATCGACATCCTCCTGTAACGTTTCCAATCCTTCCACCGTCCGGCGCACGATATCTCCCCTCACCGAACGAATTCCCATGCGAATGGCATTGCGAACAGCGTAGGCATCGCTGCGGCCGTGGCCCACGATTACAATGCCGTTTACGCCTAAAAAAGGGGCCCCCCCATATTCTCGCGGGTCCATGCGTTGGAGTGAGGCCTTCAACGCATGGCGGGCCAACAGCATTCCGGCCATGGCCAGGAACCGCCGTTTGACCTCTTCCTTGATAACGGCCAGCAGCATGGAGCCCACCGCCTCCGAAGTCTTGATGAAAATGTTGCCGGTAAAGCCGTCGGTCACGACCACGTCCGCCCGCCCCTGCAGGACCTCTTTGGGCTCCACGTTGCCAATAAAGTGAAGGCCCTTGGTTTTCTCCAACAAGGGGAAGGCTTCCTGGACCAGAATGTTCCCCTTGCCCCCTTCCTCGCCGATGGAAAGAATGCCCACTTTGGGAGCCTCGATGCCAAAAACATGACGGGCGTACACGTTGCCCATGAGGGCAAATTGCCGAATGTACTCGGGCTTGCAGTCGGCGTTCGCCCCTACATCCAGGATGAAGCAGTGGTCGGCCCGAGTGGGAAAGAGCGTGGTCAGCGCCGGCCGTTTGATGCCCCGAATGCGCCCCAAGGTGAAGAGAGATGCGGCCAGGGCTGCCCCCGTGTGTCCACAGGTGACGAAAGCGTCCGCATCCCCCACCTTGACCAGTTCCAGGCCAACAGTCATGCTGTTCCGCTTCTTGGCCCGTACCGCGGTGGCCGGATGCTCGTCCATGTGCACCCATTCGGGGGCGTGGACAATCTCTATCTTCACCCCTTGAAGGGGATGTCGGGCCAGTTGCTCTTTGATAACGTCCTCAGGACCGACCAGCACAACGGACACATCGAAATCCCGCGCCGCCCAAACAGCGCCCTCAACCGTGACCTCAGGCGCCCGATCGCCCCCCATGGCGTCCAACACAATCCTCATGTTCCACAACCTCATTCCACAACGTAGCCGGTTAAGCCCAGGAGTCCCGGCCCCCCAATGGCAGCCAGTACCGGCCCCAATTCCACCACATAGGATTCTACCACAGCGAACGTTTGTTTGCACGTCTCCAGAAACTCAACAGCTTCTTCGGGGACGTGAGCATGGCCCACGGCCAGGCACACGGGCCGATGCTGCGCCCGCTCTCGGACGAGGGTCAGAAGGCGTTGTTTGGAGCGGTTGCGTCCGCGTTCGACCTTTAAGACCTTGATAAGTCCTTCATCGAAGTAAAGGATCGGGCGGATGTTGAGCATGTTGCCCACACGCGCCCGGGTCCCGGACACCCGTCCCGCCCGCGCCAGATACGTCAGCGTATCGACCGTGAGAAAGGCAAAGGAACGAGAACGGACGATCTCCAACTCCCGCAAGAGGTCCTCCAGAGAAATTTCCTCTTGCAGCCGTCGAGCCGCGTACAAGACCTGCCACCCCCCTCCCATGGAGGCGAATCGGGTATCCCAGACCGTGACCTCAATGCCCTCGTCCACCACCATGTGGGCGGCCTGGACCGCGGAATTGTAGGTTCCGCTCAGCCGGGAGGAAACCGTAAGACAAAGGACTCGCTTTTGGCCTGTCTGGCGATACGCCTCGACAAATTGCGCTGGCGCCGGTTGGGAAGTGGTCGGCTGCTCATTCATGTCCAGAAAGCGCCGGTAGAACTCCTCGCTGCTCATGTCGATCTTGTTTCGGTAGACCGCGTCGGGCCCGAAAATGACCAGCGCCGGGACTTCGAGGATGCCGTATTCCTGCAACAGCGCGTCTGGCAGGTTCAGACTGGAATCACACACCAGGCCCAAGCTCATAGCCGTTTCCCTTCCTTTCGGTGCCTCTGCATTCCTCCCGATTTGGGACCGATCCGGTGGCCTCTCGTTCTGCGGATTTAACCTTCAGTCCTGCACATGAAGAACACCCCCGGACTCCTTTCGTTGCGCTGGTTCCCCTCACCCATCGGGGGGCTGTTTCATGGTATCCTCTGCCGATGGCCCCTTGCCGATGTGGATGGCCGTACTGTGCACCCACATGTTCAGGTTCAGGCGGCCTTCCGTCCCTCGGTCGACCAGGGCAGCACGCGTCAACGCTTCTACAAAGGAAGGATGTTCCTCGTCCCCTCGTGCGTCTCCCACCAGGGTGATGACCAGGGCCATCTGACGGGCCAGCTCCCACCAGACCTCTGCGCCTCGCGTGGGTTCGATGGTGGACAGCATTTGCAGGATGCCGGGGCCCACTTCTTCGGCAATGTAGTAGCGGCGTTCGGCAATGGCCTGTTCCATGAAGGCCATGATCTGCCCCAGCGCCGAGAGCACCTTTTCCGGAGCGTGTTCCAGCGCCAGATAGAGTCCTTCAGACGCGTGGGAAAAGGCGACTCCCGGCTCGTCGGCCTGGTGGAAAATCTCCGCCGCAATCTGATGGGCCCGGATGGCGGTCTCCCAGGCTCCCTCGTCGGTGGCCCGTTCGCCTACCCGGGCCAGGGCCTCCAACCCTTCGTCGATTCGTCCTGACTCCAGGATCTCGTTGGCCTGGGTGATCAGGCGTTCCAGTTCCGAATGGGTCATCGTTCATTCTCCTCTTTCCCGGGGTCCCTTTTCACCGAACCCGCAGGGTGCGCAGGCGGTTGAGGGCCGCGGCCAGCTCGAACCGGCGAAAATAGGCGTACTCTCCCATCGGACGGGTGTCGATGACATCCAGGCCTCGTTCGCGGATGTCCTGTTCCACGGCCAGAAGGATTTCTCGCAGCGAGCGCCGGCCGTCCATATAACGTTCACGGGCGTAGTACAGGGCCTGGCCGATGGCGTTGAGCTGACTGGGATCCACGAGCTGCTCGACCGCGCTCAAGTCGATCTCGTGACGGCCGAAGAGGATGGTCTTGACACCGCGGGCGGTGATCTTCACCTCCCGTCTGCCTTTGGAAGGGTCCAGACTCTGCGGCAAGGGGACCCGGGGCGTGAGGGCGCCAAAGTGCTCGCCTCCCTCTGGCGCACGTTCGGCTCTATACTTTTCGGCAATGGCACGAGCGCGTTCGGTGACATCGTGGGGACGGTATTCGTCCATCATAATGACCCGGTCGGCCACGTCGAAATAATCACCGGAGCCTCCCATGACCAGGATGGTGCTCACGCCCAGGTCGGTGTAGAGCTGACGCACCTTATCCAGAAAGGGCGTGATAGGTTCCTTCTCCTTGGCCACGAGCTCCTGCATCCGATGGTCTCGAATCATGAAATTGGTGGCCGCGGTGTCCTCGTCCAGAAGAAAGAGCGTGGCCCCTGCTTCCAGAGCTTCGATAATGTTCGCGGCCTGGGAGGTGGAGCCCGAGGCGTCATCGCTGCTAAAATGGGTCGTATCTCGACCAAAGGGCAGATTGCTGATGAAAGGTGAGATATTGACCCTCTCCACACGGCGGCCGTCCTCAGATCGAATCTTCACCGCGGCCGGGTCGGTGACGACAAACTCCCGGCCGTCCCCTGGGATGTGGTTGTAGACGCCCAGTTCCAACGCGTTGAGCAGGGTGGATTTGCCATGGTAGCCGCCGCCCACAATCAGGGTAACCCCGCGAGGGATGCCCATGCCGGTGATGGGTCCACGGTTGGGCAATTCCACGCGTACCCGCAATTCGGGCGGACTCTCGAAGGGAATGACCAGGCCCTCCCGCAAGGGGCGAGGATCCACACCGGACCGGCGGGGCAGGATGGCGCCGTCGGCCACGAATGCCACCAGCCCCAGGTCGGGTAGCCGCTTGCGCAAGGCCTCGGCATCCTCCACCGTTTCCACGTAGCGGCGCAGGTTGGAGGCGTTCAACGACGCATACAACATAGCCCGTCGGATCACATGGGGCACGTCTACCAACAGGAGGTGTTCTGCCTCCCGTCCCAGGATGCGGCGACCGGCCGCGGGGAGGCCCACGCGAAAGCGCGCCTCGATGCCTTCCTCGCCGACGATGATCGCGGTCCGGGGGAGCACCTCCTGTCCTGGCCGGTCGATGGAGATAAGGCCCGACTTGCCCGAACCTCGCCTCTGCTCCAACTTGCGGCAGACGTTGGCAAAGACCCGGTTGATGTAGTCGGCCAGCGCCACCCGGCGAATGGGCCGGGCATAAAGGTCGGGCGGGAAGCCGGCGACTTCGTGAGGAACGACGGCGCGCAAGCGGGAAGGGGCCGCAAAGGGATCCCCCTGAACATGGTCGATGGAGAGGACAAACCCCTCTCCCTGGTAACTTCCCCGGATATCCTTGTACGCTTTGTATCCTCGTCCGTCGATGCGTTGCAGCGTGCTGCGCAGACTCGCCATGGATCGTGCCGGTTTCATGGGCGTTCTTCTCCTTGTGAGGATACGCTTCTCCATGTCCCTATCGGGTAGATGTTTCGTCCTCGGAGGATCTCAGTTCCTGAACGATGGCCTGGGCCTGACGGGCCAACGAGTTGTCCGGGGCCTGCCGGACCAGGGCTTGCAAATCTGCCAGGGCCTCCTGAGTGTCTCCCACATTGCGTCGGGCCACACCTCGCCAGTAGAGTACGGTGGGATTTTGGAGAAGCTGTGGGGGAACATGGGCAAACATGTCCAGAGCCTCTTGAGAACGTCCTTCCTGGACCAGAGCGATGCCCAGCAAGGCATGCGCCTCGCCGGCTTCTGATGGGGGAAGCTCACCGGAGTTTACGGCCTCGCTGAGCCACTGTAGGCTTAAAGGGGTGTTTCCTTGAGCCAGCGCGTACCGTCCCAGGCGTAAAGCCACGCGAGCCTGTTTTCCTACCCGGTCGATAGCTTTATGCAAGAGCCCTTCGGCCAGCGAGAGATCTCCTCTTTGGGCGTAGTAGTCGGCCATGGCAAGGTAGGCGTCCACGTCTAGCGGATGCTCGCGGACGGCCCGGCGCAACTGTTGCCACTCCTCGCCGTCACCGTGGGCCAACAAGAAGCGCAATTCCTTCATCCGCGGGCTATTCCACCAGGCCCAGACGGCCAAGAGCACGGCCAGGTGAACAAGGGCGGTGAGCGCGCTTAAAACGGGAGTGTGCTTGAAGTCGTAGATGACGACCCAATCCCCCACGAAGCCGATGAACGAAAGCAGCGGATATCCCACCAGCGCGTACATGGTCTGGAAATAGCCCGTTTCCAGGAGCAAATAACGGATCACCCGCCGCCAACCACGTCCCCGGTAGCCAGGGGCCAGCAACGCAAATCCGAACAACACACTGACCAGGTTTCCCGAAAGGGCGATCCACCATTGTTGGGCCGGCGTGAACGTGCCCACGGGCTCCACATAGCCCCAAAAAAGGAACCATCGCAGTTTGGCAACCTGTCCGCCGACCATCCAGGTCGCCACCGCGTGGCCGAACTCGTGCAAGAGCACCCCAAAGGGGATGATGAGGAAGAAACCCACCTGCTGGGCAAGCTGCTGTTCCTCCGGCGTAAACCGGTCATCCCAGAAATCGTGCCAGGTATGCGCCAGCCGGAAGGCCACACGGATTGCCTGCAACGTATAGACCAGGCTGAGGAGCGTAAAGAGCAATGCCCACATGAGTTTCCACCTCCGGTCCCATTGTATCACAAGCGATAGGGGGCTCGGAAACGTACGTCGGTACCATTGGGGCTTGTTTCGGCCTGCTCTCTTCTTTTCGTGCGCATCCCCCCGCACAAGAGAGGGTTCTATTTTCCGGGCCCCTCTTTATCCTCTGGTAAAATGGTAAATCGTGGAGGACAAGCTTCCTATCGCCTCCTGTCGAACGGCAAGGACGTGAACGTTTCAGGGGAACGTGAAGATAATATGAAAAAAAGATGATATGAAGACCCTATGAGGGAGGATCCTATGAATCCATTCGGTGCTCGCGTCAAGTTTGATACCGGCAGTGGACCTGCCTACATGTATCGCCTCAGTGTCCTGGAGGAACAGGGCATTGCCAACATCTCCCGACTCCCCTTCACCATCAAAATCCTCTTGGAAAATCTGCTGCGCCACATGGACGGCAAGGTGGTCACAGAGGACGATGTGGTGGCCCTGGCTCGGTGGACGCCGCAAGCAGAACATCGGCCCGATATTCCTTATATGCCAGCGCGTGTGATCTTGCAGGACTTCACCGGCGTGCCGGCCGTTGTGGACCTGGCAGCCATGCGGGATGCGATGAAGCGGCTGGGAGGCTCACCCAACCGCATCAACCCTGTTATTCGCGCGGACCTGGTCATCGACCATTCCGTGCAGGTAGATCACTTCGGCTCCGTTTATGCCCTCTACTACAACGCGCAGAAAGAGTTCGAGCGCAACAAGGAACGCTACGCGTTCATGCGCTGGGCCCAGACAGCGTTTCGCAACTTCAATGTGGTGCCCCCCGACACCGGCATCATCCACCAGGTGAACCTGGAATATTTCGGTCGGGTTGTGCAGCTAGGGGAAGAAAACGGGGACAAAGTCGCCTATCCGGATACGCTGGTGGGAACCGATTCTCACACGACGATGATCGCGGGCCTGGGCGTCCTGGGCTGGGGCGTCGGGGGCATCGAGGCCGAAGCCAACGTGTTGGGCCAACCCCTCTACATGCTCACCCCTGATGTCATTGGCTTCAAGTTGACCGGTCAGCTTCCGGAAGGAGCCACGGCCACGGACCTGGTCTTAACCGTGACCCAGATGCTGCGCCGGAAGGGTGTGGTGGGGAAATTCGTGGAATTCTACGGTTCGGGCTTAAGCCAGCTCAGCCTGGCTGACCGCGCCACCATAGCCAACATGTCCCCCGAATACGGGGCCACCGTGGGTTTCTTCCCGGTGGATATGGAAACCCTGCGCTACCTCATCGGAACCGGACGCAGTGAAGACCTGGTCGAGTTGGTCCACCGTTACACTCAGGAGCAAGGACTTTTCCGCACCGACGAGACCCCGGACCCGGTGTACACGGATACCATGGAATTGGACATGGGCACGGTCGAACCGAGTATCGCTGGTCCCAAGCGTCCACAGGACCGGATTCCCCTGAGGGAGGCGAAGTCGGCCTTTCGGCAGATGATGGCAGACGTGTACAAGAAGCCGCTCCATTCCGATGCCCACGAACATGAGGGACACGAGCGTTGGTCCGACGAAGGAGGGCAAGGAGAGACGAGTTCGGCCCGACATCCTCACACCGATCACGACTACGACGTCACCGTCGACATGGACGGGGTGAAGGTTTCCCTGGGACATGGCGCCGTGGTCATCGCGGCCATCACCTCCTGCACCAATACGTCCAATCCTTCTGTGATGGTGGCTGCCGGCCTGTTGGCCAAACACGCGGTGGAGCGAGGGCTGGATGTCAAGCCCTGGGTGAAGACAAGCCTTGCCCCCGGTTCCCGGGTGGTGCCCCGTTACCTGGAAGAGGCGGGATTACTCCCGTTCCTGGAGGCCTTGCGCTTCCACGTTGTGGGCTTTGGCTGCACCACTTGCATTGGCAACAGCGGCCCCGTACCGGAAGCAGTGGCCCAGGCCATAAAAGAAAACGACCTGGTTGTGGCAGCCGTCCTTTCGGGCAATCGCAACTTCGAAGGGCGCGTAAATCCGCTGACACGAGCCAATTACCTGGCTTCCCCTCCGCTGGTCGTGGCCTACGCCCTGGCCGGCACGGTAGATATCGATTTGTTCAACGATCCCTTGGGCTTCGATCCCAACGAAGAGCCGGTCTACCTGAAGGACATCTGGCCCACTCAGGATGAGGTCCGAAGAGCCATTCAGCGCGGTTTGAAGCCGGAGATGTTCAAGGATCAGTACAAGAACGTCTACGAAGGAAGCGAGCTGTGGCGAACACTCACGATCCCGGAAGGCGATCTGTACGCCTGGGACGAACGTTCGACCTATATCCAGGAACCGCCCTTCTTCAAGGATATGCCCCTGGACCCGCCGCCCATCACCGGAATCCGCGGCGCCCGAGTCCTGGCCCTCTTGGGGGACACGGTCACGACCGACCATATTTCGCCGGCCGGCCCGATTCCCCTGGACAGCCCAGCCGCCCGATACCTGATGGAGCGAGGCGTCCATCCCAGTGACTTCAACACATATGGGGCCCGCCGTGGGAACCATGAGGTGATGATGCGGGGCACGTTCGGCAACATCCGTTTGCGCAATCAGTTGGTGCCCGACGGCCGAGAAGGGGGCTGGACAGTGTACCTGCCCACTGGAGAGATTTCCTTTATCTACGACGCGGCCATGAAATATCAGGCGTCGGGCACACCGCTCCTCGTCATCGCTGGCAAGGAGTATGGGACCGGCTCCTCGCGCGATTGGGCAGCCAAGGGGACCCAATTGCTGGGGGTCAAGGCCGTCCTTGCGGAATCCTTCGAGCGCATTCACCGCAGTAACCTGGTGGGCGTGGGGGTACTTCCGCTGGAATTTCTCCCCGGGGAGAACAAGGAGACTTTGGGACTCAGCGGCCATGAGGTGTACGATATCGAAGGCCTGTCCGATGACCTCCAGCCGGGCCAAACCGTGACCGTCCGGGCCCGGTCCGAGGATGGATCGGAACGCGTGTTCGATGTCAAAGTTCGGTTGGACACTCCTGTCGAAGTCGAGTACTACCGGCACGGCGGTATCCTGCAGTACGTGTTGAGACACATGGTGAATAACGCCTGAGAGTGAACGTTAAGTCGGGGGGAGTCGAGGGCGATTCCGGAGTCAACCGGCCGTATCGGATTTCGACTCCCCTACGTGTTTCCCTTCCTGCACACAAGTCCTCGGGGGCGAACCTCTTTGATCTCTCTTGTTGACTGGCCGGGGGACAATCTCCACGTGTGCTGTTTCAGGAGAGGCCAAATTCTCATTTTTGATTTGACAGGGAGGGGAATAGGAGAGTTTTAATTTTGAGAATCTTGTGAGTCGATAAGAGGCGGAAGGAGTACTGGGGATATCTTTCTTTGAGAGTAGATATATAAATTAGTCGTCATAGTAGGGGCTGTTGATTTGTGGATATCCCATGCGATGAGCATGACAGGGTGGCATTCTCCCCAAGATGTGGGTTCTGTCTTCGCAAATACGCCTATATGTGGGCCTTGGTGGGGATAGCGAAAATAAGACTTATCCACAACCATCTGTGGATAAGTTCTCGTTGATGTGGATAATACTGGTACAAAATGTTCCCCCGCAGACTGTTGCGCGGAGTCCTTTGAAGGAAGATGCCGAGATCTAGGGGGCGGACGCGGCGAGAACCCCACATGTAGGCCATAATCCCGGACATGTAGGCCATTGGCGGCAGGCGACATTATTCACAGCCTGCGGACTTTACCCACAGACTGTGGGGAGAATATCCACAAGGTTTCTTCTTTCATATCCACAGGAATATCCACAGAGCGAGGGACAGGGTATTCGGATAGGAGAATGCATGGCGCTCGTTGCCTCGTCGCAGGGAGGGGATATGGATGTCCCTATGACTATTCCAATGTCCTGGCGTCGGTTGTCTTTGGACACGTTGCGAGGAATTATCCTGATCGTTGGTGGCGTCGATGCCGGCAAGAGTACCCTCGTGCGCTATCTCTGGGCGGAGCTCGCACACCGGACTCCGGAGACGCTGGCCGTCCTGGATGCAGACATTGGTCAGGCAACCCTGGGACCGCCGACCACGCAGACGGTTCGTATGGCCCGTCCCGGCGAGGCCGGTCGCTTCCCCCCGCGGGGACGTGTGGCCCGCTGGTTCGTCGGCGCCGTCTCCCCGCGCGGCCACCTTCTTCCCGCTGTGGTGGGAATGGCCCGCCTGCTCCAGCGGGCCCGGGCCTGGGGTGTGTCCACGCTGTTGGTGGATACGACCGGCCTGATTCACCCAAACGCCGGAGGCGTGGTCTTGAAATGGGCACAAATCGACCTGCTGCACCCTGACGTCGTCGTCACCCTGCAACGCGAGCGGGAATTGGAACCTCTCATTGCTCCCTGGCGTCAAAGTCATCGTTTCCGCCTGATCGAATTGCCTGTGTCTCCCGACGCGTCTCCTCGCCCTCGCGAGGAACGTCTTGCCTGGCGCCAGGCCCGCTTTCGTCACTATTTCCGTCGGGCCGAGGAATGGGAGATTCCGACGGGGCAGATGACCGTGCTGGGCCGAATGCCTCTGTTGCCCGGTCGGCTGCTGGGATTCCTCGATCGGCGGGGGTACCTGCTCGCATTGGGGATCTTGAAGGAGTGGCAGGACGGCCTTTGGAATGTCTTTACGCCCTTGAGGCGGCTGTCAGCGGTGGATGCGATTCGTCTGGGGGATGTGGTGTTGGATGAGAGCTGGCGCGACCATCGTCTTCCTCTTCCCCATCGGGGAGCGCCATCCCCTGCTGCCGGGGCCGGGCCGTCATCGTCGTCTACATCCCCGAAGGATGGGCTTGGCGAGAACGTTGGGCGCGTGTAAAATAGCCCCTGAGGTGCCCCGGGCGGCAATCGAAAGGGAAAGCGTCCCCGGAACAGACTCGGATCAGAAATGTGAGCGAAGGGAAAAAGGCCTGTGGAACTCAAGGAATACCTGACGATTCTGCGCAAACGAGGCTGGATCATCGTCCTTACGGCCCTGCTGACCGCCATCGCGGGGTTGGCATTTAGTCGCTTTGAGGAACCCATGTACCGAGCCTCGATTCAGGTGCGAGTGGAGCCTGCCCGCATCGATTGGGGGAATGTGAACGCGGTGAAAACCCTCTTGCGCTCCTATCAAGTGCTAATTTATAGCGCAGAAATTGCCCAAAAGGTCATCAATCGGGCTCAACTCGACATGACGCCGGAGCAACTTTTGAGCCAGATGCAAGTGCAGCCGGACGAGTCCAACTTCACCATTCGTATCGATGTGGAAAATCGCGACCCAGAGGTGGCTCGGGTCATCGCGGAGACCACGGCGCAAGTCTTCATCGAAAACCGGGAGCAATGGAACCAGAAACAACGCCGTGAAGATCGGGTGGACGTGTCCATTCGCGACCACGTGCGGCACGTGCCTTTGATTCGCCCCAAGCCAAAGATGAATGCCCTGGCTGGGGGGGTCCTGGGCATTCTGCTGGGGGTGCTCATCGTCCTCCTCCTGGAATGGATTGAAGCGGATATCTTGCGCACGCCGGAGGCTGTAGAGCGGACCCTGGGCATGGCTACGCTGGGGGCCATTCCTTCAGAATCAGGACACCGGCAGACCGGGGGGAGCACACGTCGGGCGGCTTCACCGGGTCGGCGAACTTCATGAGCGGAGGTGTGCAGAATACCATGACGTTAAACTTGATCGCGTTGACCGATCCTCAATCCCCCGTGGCCGAAGCTTACCGGGCCTTGCGCACCAACCTGGAATTTGCCGCCGTAGAAGCACCGGTGCAAACGGTCCTGTTCACGTCACCCAGCCGTGAGGAGGACGCGGTCACAACGGTGGCCAATCTAGCCGTGACTGTGGCCCAGACAGAGCGTCAGGTGGTGGCCGTGGACGCGGATTTGCGACATCCGAGGTTACACACCCTGTTGGGGGTTGACAATCAACGGGGGCTGAGCGATATGGTCCAGGTGAGGGACCCCTTTGCCGATTCCCCCATCCAAAAAACCGGAGTGCCCAACCTGTTCGTGCTTTCGGCGGGTGCTCATGTCCACAGTCCGGCCGACATCCTCGATTCCAAGCGCATGTTCGGCATCTGGGAAGGCCTACGAGAACGGTTCGACATGGTGCTGGTCAACACGGCCCCGGTCCTGGCCGTGGCCGACGCCACCATCCTGGCCCCGAGAGTCGATGGGGTGGTGTTGGTCCTGCGGGCAGGAACCACACGGAGGGCCCACGCCCTGCAGGCCAAGGAACGGTTGGAACGGGTCCGCGCCCGTCTCCTGGGCGTGGTGCTCATGGACGCGCCGTACGACAAGGCCGTACAGGCCTATTAGAGAACGTGGGCAAGGAGTGACGGTCGAAGATCGGGGGGACGGATGGTCTACCACGTCACACGAACGAACGCGGAGGGACATCATGAAGGCGCTGATTCTTAGCGGGGGCAAAGGGACACGACTTTACCCTTTGACGTACACTCGCGCCAAACAGTTGATTCCTGTGGCCAACAAGCCGGTCCTGTTTCGTGTGATCGAAGCTGTCCGTGAAGCGGACATTCAGGATATCGGCATTGTCGTAGGGGATACGGCGGAAGAAGTGATGGACGCCGTGGGGGATGGGCGTCGTTGGAACGCCCACATTTCCTACATCCGGCAGGAGGCTCCCCTGGGACTGGCCCACGCGGTCAAGATCAGCCGCGATTTCCTGGGAGCCGAGCCCTTTGTCATGTTCCTGGGTGACAACGTCATTCAAGGAGGCATCGTCTCCCTGGTCGACGAGTTTGTTTCCGGCGGCTATAATGCCCAAATCGTGCTCACGCCGGTCGAAGAGCCCCAACATTACGGTGTGGCCGAGCTGGACGAGGCCGGAAATATTGTCCGTCTGGTGGAAAAACCCCGACACCCGCGCAGCAATCTGGCCCTTGTCGGTATTTACATGTTTGACCCGGCCATCTTCGAGGCCGTGAACAGCATCACCCCGTCCTGGCGCGGGGAGCTGGAAATTACCGATGCCATTCAATGGTTGGTCGAACAAGGATATCGGGTACGTCCCTACATCCACCACGGGTGGTGGATCGACACAGGCAAGCCCATTGACATGCTAGAAGCGAACAATCGGGTCTTGCTGGAAATGACCCATGCCGTACAGGGCTACGTGGATCGGGAGTCTCGGGTCGATCACAATGTCACGGTTGAAGAGGGTGCCGAAATCATCGGCTCGGTCATTCGTGGCCCCTCGATCATCGGCGCCAACACCCGTGTGGTCAACGCCTATGTGGGCCCCTTTACCTCCATCTACCACGACTGCCTGATCGAGGAGTGCGAGATCGAACACAGCATCGTGCTGGAAAATTCCACGATTTCGGGCATCCCGCAACGAATTGAAGATAGCCTTATCGGACGAAATGTGGACGTACGCCGATCCCCTACCAAGCCTAAGGCATACAAGTTGACACTGGGAGACAATAGTAAAGTGGGTTTGCTGTAGTGATGATTCGGACGTTGCCGGAGCTTGCTCGGGCATGGTGGACATTGGAAGATAGGTGGCCGGGGCATTCTAGCGCTAAGCAGGTCGTGCGTCGGACTCTGGCGCCGGCGTACCGGATTCCCTCCCAGCAAGAGGAGCCGTTACGGGTCCGCTCGTTGGCACGGATGATGCTTGTCCTGACCGACCGCCTGGAGCGGCTTCCTCAGGTCTGGGGGGAATGGGAGGTTTTTGACGCCGGAGCCTTTTTCGACCTTTACCCCGAGCAAACAGAGGTGCTGGTCGACATTCAGGAGACGCACAGTCGGGTGCGGGTGACTTTTTTCGCCGATGTCCTTGTGCCTGCTTTCCGCGAGGCCGAAGCCTACTGGCTCGAGCAAGTGGTTCCGGCTCTGCACGTGGCCCAGCCGGCCCTGATGGGCCAAGGAGATTTCCATTGGGACGCGGCCAGTGAGACCTGGGCCCGTTTGATGGCTCAGGAGCTGGCGCCGGCTATGGAGACCGCCCTCTATCGGGCCGCGCACGAGATCCAGAGGGTGCGAGAGGTGCTGTATGAGTGGGGGGATGTGGCCTTCTTTGTGGCCACGGCGGGAATGCGGGAACGTCAACGGGTCATCCACTCGGGCAGCGCCCCCCTTCCCCCTCGACTCAAAGAACGCTTACACCTCATTCCTACGTTGACCTTGCAGTTGACCTTTGCGCCAAATTTGACGGAGAAGATGACTCGTCGACGCATACGGATGCGCCAACGACGGTATCGCTGGCGTCGCTCGCGAGCTTGCTGAAACACAGGCAGGCGTCAGGCGAAACGTTCTGAGCACGATGTTTGGGCGAGGGGCACCGAAGAGCCAGACCATTGCCCGCGGGCTCATGGATGGACGAACGGACAATGGTCCATCGTCCATCGTCGTGCGTTAGCGATAGTAGAGTGACGCGGTCCTACCATGACATCGTTTGAGGGAGAACCATGCACACGTTTCTCATTACCGGCGGGGCCGGTTTCATTGGAGCCAACTTCGTCCACTACCTGCTCCACGTCCACCCGGATTATCGGGTGGTCGTGTATGACAAACTGACGTACGCGGGCAACCTCGACAACCTGAAGCACGTCTGGGAGCACCCTCGCTTCGCGTTCGTCCAGGGGGACATCTGCGATCGTTCGGCTGTGGAAGCCGCGGTCAACGAGCATGGCGTGGACACCATCGTCAACTTTGCGGCTGAAACTCATGTGGATCGCTCCATCCTGGACCCGGACGCGTTCATCCACACCAACGTGTACGGCACGTATGTCCTTCTGGAAGTGACTCGGGAACTGGGGCTGGAACGATTTCACCAGGTCAGCACCGACGAGGTGTACGGCGACATTCCTCCGGGCTACCGTTCCCGGGAGACCGATCCCCTCAAGCCGCGCAGCCCTTACTCCGCAGCCAAAGCGTCCGGCGACCTGCTCACCCTTTCCTACTTCACCACGTACCGCTTGCCCGTCACCATCACCCGGGCCTCCAACAACGTCGGCCCCTACCAGCATTTGGAAAAAGTCGTTCCCCTGTTCACGACCAACGCCCTGGAAAACAAGCCTTTGCCCGTGTACGGGGATGGGCGTCAGATGCGGGACTACATGTGGGTGGAAGACCACTGCCGGGCCATCGACCTGGTGCTTCACAAAGGTCGACCCGGGGAAGTCTACAACGTGGGCACCGGGGAAGAGATCGAAAATCTGACCATGGTCGAAGTCCTCCTGGACACATTGGGCAAACCGCGCGACCTGGTTCAATTCGTGGAAGATCGCCCGGGGCACGATCGCCGTTACGCCCTGGACATGACCAAAATTCGGGCCCTGGGATGGCAGCCGCAATATACCCCGAGAGAGGCCGTTGCCCGGGCCGTTCGCTGGTATGTGGATAACGAGTGGTGGTGGCGTCCCATCAAAGAAGGGGATTTCCAATCCTATTACCGTCGGTTGTACGGGTCCCGCAAAGTCTTGCGTTCGGGAGATTGGAGGACATCCTGATGGCAGAGAAAAGCGTTTCCCCTGTGGCTGCGCCGGCGCCAGAGGAGTTGCCGGCCTCAGAATTGCGTCATGTCGCCGAGTTGCACGATTTGACATTTGCCTCTACAGCCGAGCTCACCCAGTTGCAAGGCATCATCGGGCAAGAGCGGGCGACCCGAGCCGTTCAATTCGGCCTGGGCATTCAGGCTCCGGGGTACAACATTTTCGCCCTGGGTCCCGCCGGAGCGGGGCGTACGACCACCATCCGGCGCTACCTGACTCAAATGGCTTCCACGCGACCGGTTCCCAACGATTGGGTTTATGTCTTCAATTTCGAAGATCCCGATGAACCCATCGCCATCGCCCTCCCTGCCGGGCGAGGAACTCAGTTGCGCCAGCGCGTGGACGATCTCCTGCGGGACGTTGTGGAACAACTTCCCCAGGCGTTCGAAACCGAACGTTATCAAGAACACCGCAGCCATTTGCTCCGTTCCTACCAAAAACAGCGCGAAGGCCTGATGGATCAAGTCCGGCGCTTTGCCCAGGCCAACGGCTTTGCCATTCTAGAGACCCCCGTGGGCCTGGCCTTGACCCCCCTGGGACCGGATGGCAAGCCGCTCCCTCCGGAACAATATGAAACCCTGCCGCCTCAGGTGAAGTCGAAATTGGACGCAGTGCGTGACCAGGTAGAAGAAGCCCTGGAGAAAGTTATGCGGCAGGTCTATGAACTGGAGAAACAACTGCGTCGGGAGCTGGTCACCCTGGATCGCAAGGTGGCGGAGGCCGTGCTCGAATACCTCTTCGATGATGAACGTCGCGAATTTCAGGACATTCCGGAAGTAGTCCGCTGGCTGGACGCCTGTCGTCAAGACATGGTGGAAAACATCAACTTGCTGCGCCAGGCCCTGGCAGCCATGGCCCAAGTGACCGGAGGCACCAACGTCCCTCCCACCCTGCCCATGCGCCACTGGGAGGATTCTCCCCTGTCCCGCTACACGGTCAACTTGATCGTGGACAATCGCAAGCGGCAGGGCGCTCCGGTCGTCTACGAACCCAACCCGACGCTTTACAACCTGGTTGGGAAACAAGAATTCAAGGCCCGTCTGGGGGTTTTGCAGACGGATTTCACCATGCTGCGCTCTGGCGCTTTGCACAAGGCCAATGGCGGCTACCTGGTGCTCAATATCGTCGACGTCCTCCGCCAGCCCCTGGCCTGGGAAGCCCTCAAACGGGCCTTGCGCACCGGACAAATCGTCATCGAAAATATCCCCCAGCAGTTGGGCTTTCTGCCAACGGCCGGGTTGCGTCCCCAGCCTATCCCCCTCAACGTCAAGGTGGTCCTCATCGGTGAGCCGGTTCATTACTACATGCTCTACGCCCTGGACGAGGATTTCCCGGAATTGTTCAAGGTGCGAGCGGATTTCTCCCCGGATATGCCCTGGACGGACGAGCACGTTCATCAAATTGCCCAGTTCGTGCGGGCTCTTTGCGAAGAGGAACACCTGCTCCACTTCGACCTGGGGGCCGTCGCCGAGCTGATCACCTATGCCGGGCGCCTGGCCGAGAACAAGAAGAAGTTGACTGCCCGCTTCGGCCTGCTCGCAGATGTGGTGCGTGAGGCCTCTTACTGGGCCCAGCAGGCAGGCCATTCGGTGGTGAAGCAAGAGGATGTCGTGCGTGCTGTGGAAGAACGCATGTACCGCTCCCGCATGCTGGAAGAACGCATCCAGGAATTGATCCAGGATCACGTCCTCTACATCGACACGGAAGGGAGTGTGGTGGGGCAGGTCAACGGCCTCTCCGTCATCACCCTGGGAGACTACACTTTCGGTCGCCCTAGCCGCATCACAGCTCGGGTGTATCTGGGGCAGGCAGGCGTCATCAACATCGAGCGCGAGGTCAAACTGAGTGGCCGCATTCACGACAAAGGAGTGCTCATTCTCTCCGGGTTCCTGGCCGGACGCTATGCCCAGGACAAACCGCTCAGCCTCTCCGCCACCCTCACGTTCGAGCAGTCTTACGAGGGCGTGGAAGGGGACAGCGCCAGCTCTACGGAGCTGTACGCGCTCCTCTCTGCCCTCTCTGGGTTGCCCTTGCGACAGGATATTGCCGTGACCGGCTCGGTGAACCAGCGCGGGGAGATCCAGCCTGTAGGCGGGATCAATGAAAAAATCGAGGGATTCTTCGCGGTGTGCAAGGCTCGCGGCCTGACGGGTACCCAAGGCGTGATCCTCCCGGCTGCCAACGCCCAGCACCTCATGCTGCATCCCGAGGTGACCCAGGCTGTGGAAGCCGGTAAATTCCACATTTACCCTGTCCGCACGGTGGATGAGGGGATACAAATCCTCACCGGGGTCGCCGCAGGGGAGCGCCAGCCCGATGGAACCTGGCCGGAAGGGACGGTGAACGGGTATGTGGACCGACGCCTGCGCCAGATGGCCATGCGCTTGCGGCAGTTTGGCCGTTCTCGCGACAGAGAGGAAGGGGAAAAGGAGCAAGAGGCCCCCGCAGAGATCCCGCCGAAAGAACCTCCGAAGGAGCCGCCAACACCTCCGGAGGTGCCGGAACAGCCGGGGTCGGGGGAGTGAGCCATGCCTCACCTATTGCAGGTGCTTTTGGGCCTTGTCCTGATCGTAGGGGCGGGACTCTACCCATTGTGGGCCGTCTCCCGCTTGAACCGGCGTCTGGGGCGACCGAACGGTCCTTCTCCGTTAGGACTGGCCCTATGGCTGGCATTCACCCTTTCCTTCCCCTTTGCTTTGGCCCTCACCGGGACGGCCCTGATCGCGGCGCCATTGGCTCATTCTTTGATATATCGGGCTGTCGTCGGAGGCCTGTGGAGCACATCTGTGCTGGTCGGCATCCTGCGTTTGTGGAAAGAGTAAAGAGAGCAAAAATGATGGCGAATTCTTCGAGAAGGAGGCGTGAATTCCATGCGTGAAGGACAGTCGGTACCCGTTCTTCTCCTGGGGGTCGGCGGTGTGGGGAGAGCCCTGTTGACACAAATCCTGGCGCGGCGGGACTATCATGCATCCCGCTACGGTGTGTATTTGCAAATCGTCGCCCTGGCCGACAAAACAGGGGCAGTGGTGGAGCCGGATGGCCTGGCCGATGAGGACATCCGAAGGGCTATCGGACACAAAGCTCAGGGCGGCGCGCTGGCGGACCTGCCCTTTGGTTACTACCAGAATCGCGTCGAGAGCATCGTCGACCTGGAAGCCACGGCCGACAGTATCGTCGTCGACGTCACGGCGACGCTAGACGTGCTCGACGCCCTCTCGCTGGCCCAGAGACGGGGAGCCGGCATCGTGCTGGCCAACAAGTTGCCCCTGACTCAGGAAGCCTCCCGGTCTGCCGGCCTCTACGCCTACCCGCGATTGCGTTACGAGGCGACCGTGGCGTCGGCTTTGCCGGTCATCACCACGACCCGCCGCCTCTCGGCCAGCGGCGAGGAAATTCGGCGCATTCGCGGCGTGCTGAGCGGCACGTTGGGCTACATCATGACCGCGGTAGAAGATGGGGTGGCCTTCTCCAAGGCGGTTTCCACGGCGAAAGAGCAAGGATACACAGAACCGGACCCGCGAGAGGATTTGAGCGGTCGAGATGTGGCCCGGAAAGCGCTTATCATCGCCCGCACCCTGGGGTGGAAAGGGGAGATGGCAGACATCCATGTCCAGGGCCTTTTCCCGGAAGAGTGGGCTTCGTGGCCCCTGGAGGATTTTATGGCGGAGCTCGCCGCTTTGGATGACGACTTCTTCTCCTGGGCCGACGCGGCAAAGGCCCGCCACGAGGCCTTGCGCTATGTGGCAGACCTGAAGGAGGACAAAATCGAGGTGGGCCTCCAATTCGTGTCTGCAGATTCCCCCCTGGGCCGGCTGCGAGGCACGGACAACATGATCGAATTCTACACCCAGTATTACGATCCTTTGCCCCTGGTCCTGGCAGGACGTGGCGCTGGCGTGCACTCGACCGCGGCGGGGGTACTCAGCGACGTGTTAGAACTGGCCCTGTTCCCACTCGTTCCCTGAACAGGTCTCCCTGGTCTGCCGAAAGGGGGCTCAACGTGAAAGAAAGGGCCGGGGGAGCGACGGAAACCCACCCTCGGCGGATTGCCCTACCCCGCCGCCCGCGCTCGGTCGTGGGATAAAGCTCGCTCCAGTGCCCGTGAGAGGACGCGTCGTACCAGGACAGCGATCATCTCCTGACGGTATGCTTTCGTTGCCCGATGTCTGGACGTGCGCACGTGCGCCTCTTCCTGGGCCGTGCGGATGGCTCGTTCTACGATCCCCTCACTGACAACTGCTCCCTCCAAAACCCGCTCGGCTTCGCTGGCGCGGAAGGGGACCGGCCCGGCAGGCGCGATGCAGAGGCTGACGCGCTGGAAGCGTTCTCCGTCCGGCGTGACCTGAACTCGCGCCGCCACCCCCAAGATGGGCAGGGCAATCCCTTGAGGACGCATGATGCGGTCGAAGGCGCTGCCCTCGAACGGCCGTCGCGCGGGAAAGCGAAAGGCCACGATGATCTCCCGACGGCGGTCCACGGCAGACTGTCCGGGACCGAGAAAGAGCTCCAAAAGGGGACGCCAGGTTTGGCTCACCGATCCGTCTTCCCCCCTGCGGGCCACCAGGGCTTCCGTCCCCAGAGCCACCAAAGAGACCGTCCCGTCGGCCGCGGGCAGGGCGTGGGCGACATTGCCGCCGATGGTGGCCACATTGCGCACCTGGGGCCCCCCGATCACCCGGCAAGATTCCACCAGGCAGGCGGCTTGTTCCTGCAGCAGCGCCGAAGCGACGATCTCGCTGTGGGTCACCGCAGCTCCGAGATGCACGACCTCGTCCTCCTTCCGGATTCCTTTCATCTCCGCGATCCGCGTCACGTCGATCAGAGCCTCTACGGGAGGATGCCGTCCTTCGTCCAAGTCCAGGAGCAGGTCGGTGCCCCCGGCGATGAGCGTGGCCTCTCCCCGATAGGAGGCAAGCAGGTCTAACGCCTCCCCCAGGCGTTCCGGCAAGTGGTAGTGTTTCCAGTAGCGCATGGTCAATTCCCCCTTCGCGACCGTGGTTTGGGAATGTGCCCGCAGTGTAGCATAGGGGGGCCTCGATGCCAAGGCCTCAGAGTTTGGACAGAGAGCGACAAGTTCTCGCCGCGAGCTGTGAACATCGACCCATCTCCCAAAATGTCTAATACTTCTCTAACGGGAAACGGTAGCTTTTGGTCCTTTCGCATGGTATAATGGTTTCGCGTGTTTTGCGCACACGAAAGGAGGCGTGTGCTTCATCGCGATACCCGTGGCGTGAGTCGGCGATCCGGCCCGCGACTGACCTTGGCCCTACACCGTCGAATTTCACTGGACTTTACGGGGGAAGAACATGGATACAGCGACGAAAGGAGTGCCGGGGCCTCTTTACACTCTGGCGTTGAACCTGGGACAGACCCTGGACGTGGAGGCAGAGGCGGCTGTATTCATGACCTGGTTGCAGGAGACGTTGTTCCATCCTCTCGCCGGTGCACTCCTCCTGGCGGATGAAGAAAAGGGTGTCTATCGGTTGGTGCAGGCCCATGCCCTCCCCGCGGACGACGCCCCCCCCTTCCCCGACCCTCAGGGATTCCTGACCTGGTTTCGGGCCCATATCCCCGGCCACCTCCCGGATCCTCTCATCGTCCATTTTCCCGTTCGTCGAGACGACCGGGTCTTGGCCCATCTGGTCCTGGCTTTCACCGACGCCGATCGGGATGCCGTCCAGAAGAACCGCGACCTTTTGCAGCAAGCCCTGGCACTCTTGGCCCCTGTCTTGCACCATGCCCGCCGGTTTCAATGCATGCAAGAGGAATTGGCGCGAGCGTCTACCTCGCATAATCGCATCGAAACCCTTTATCAGGCCCTGGTTGAACAAGCCTTGGTGGGCGTTTATCTCTTTCAGGATGGCATTTTCGTGTACGTCAATCAGGCGTTGGCCGATATGTTCGGCTATACCCGGGAAGAACTCATCGGCAAACGGGGACCCCGAGACCTGACTCATCCCGATGACTACCCGCTGGTGGTGGAGAAAATCCGTCAACGCTTGCAGGGCGATGTCCCCGTGGCTCATTACCGCTTTCGAGGCCTGCGCAAGGATGGCTCCGTTTTGCGGCTGGAGGCGTACGGCCAGCGTATCCACTACCAGGGGCAGTCCGCCATTTGGGGAATGTTGATCGACGTGACCGAGTTGGCCGCACTGGAAGAAGCCTATCGGGCACTGGTCACACACTCGCTACAAGGACTCGTCATCCTCCAGGATGATCGCCTGGTTTTCGTCAATCTCGCGTTCGCCCGTTTCGTCGGCTACGATCAAGACGAGTTACTGAACAGCTCCTTTGAAGAACTCGTCTCCTTGATTCATCCCGACGATCGGCCTCGGGTCGTCGAGTTGAAGCGCAAATCCATGGCGGGGGATCCTCAAGAGTTCTACACCCGGTTTCGCTATGTCTCCCGGGATGGGGCTGTGCATTGGGCCGAAGCTCGCGGAAGCCGCATCACATATCAGGGGCGGCCGGCCTTGCAAGTCGCCTACATGGACATCAGCGACCGGGTGGAGATGGAGCAGCACTTACAACGCCAGCTGGCCTACCTCCAGGTGTTGGGCCGCATTCTTAAGGAGATCGGTCGAGTCCAGGATGTGCACGTCGCGTTGGAGCACACCATTGACGCAATGCTGGACGTGTTGGACTTGAGAATGGGGGCCATCTGGTATAGGGGAGCGGGGAAGACATCCCTGGCCACGGTCGTCCGGGGGATGCCCGAACCGGACGGGGTGGCCATGCTGCGTCATATGGGAGACATGTTGCCGGAAGACATTTGGGAGCGGCAAGAGATCTGGCTGGTGGAGGATTGGTCGCATCCACCGGAGGTTTTGGCTCCCGTGGCCGACATTATGACCCGCCTGGGTGTCTGCTCCTCTGTCGCCGTGCCCATCCGTACGGAAGAGGATAGCGTTGGCGGGTTGGTGGTGGCGTGCGATGTGCAACGGGTTTGGCGCGAGGAGGATGTGCAATTCGTGCTTCTGGTGGGCCGTGAAATTGGGGTGGCCCTGGAACGCCTTCACCTGGTCAAACAATTGCGGGCCACGAATGAGGTCCTCCGTGAGGCCCTGCAGGCAAAGGACGAGATGATTCAAAACGTCTCCCACGAGTTGCGCACGCCTTTGACGATCGTCAAAGGGTACCTGGAGCTATTACAGGAGAAAGCCCTGGGGCCCTTGACGTCGCAGCAAGAGTCGGCCGTCCTCTCCATGTTGGAGAGTGCCGAGCGTTTGCGCTTTATGATCGACCGTCTGATCCTCCTGCGCATCCTGGATTCGTACAAGATCACCCGAATGCCTCTGGACATGTCCTCATGGCTGCAGAACACGCTGGTCGGGTGGCAGCAACGGACCCAGAAATCCGGCATTGTCCTGGTTCTGGATGTGGAGCCCGCGTTGCCGCCCCTCCACACCGATCCCTTGCTCCTGGAGGAAGTGCTCAAAAACCTGCTCGACAATGCCATCAAGTTCAGCCCCAACGGCGGAGAGGTCCGGATTCGAGTTCGACACGAGGGTACCCATGTGCACCTGAGCGTCTCCGACCAGGGCATTGGCGTTCCGCCCGACCAGTTGGAGCGGATCTTTGAGCATTTCTACCAGGTAGATCGAGGAACCACTCGTCACTTTGAGGGATTGGGGATCGGCCTGGCATTATGCCGTCACATTGTGGACAGATTGGGCGGTCGTATCTGGGCGGAGAGTGCTGGCAGGGACCAAGGGACCACCTTTCATGTGCTTTTGCCTGTGGTTGGAGGTCGCGTGGATGCTCCTGAGGCTGCGAGCTGAACAAGAAAAATGCAGAGTCGCGATGGCGTTCTCTTTGCCCCTCGCGGGCCAAAGGCCGGCCTCGCGATGGAGCTTTTCGATGGTCCCACTTTTAGCGAGTCCACGGAGGTGTTGTTCCGGCCATCAAGCCGTTGTATGGCTGTGGAAAGGTCGTCGGGTAGGCGACGGCAGTGTCGCTGCCTGCCCTTTGATGATACGCGTAAAAACTCTGAAAAGTCCTACCTGGCGACGTGGTATTTGACAGGATGGCGCTCCAACTATATACTAGCCCTGGCTTGGTTTGTCCGATGGTCGTAACCGGGGGCAGTTTGTTTCAACGCAGAGCCGTGCAAGATATCCCCGTGCAAAACGGGGGGGGGCTTTCGAGATCACACCTTTCACCTCCATCATCTAAAGCCCCGTTGGTTTGACGGATAAGTCATAAGTGCCAACAGTGTTGAACCCTGTCCTGTTCTACACGTCCATTTCTAGCGTGAGGAACGGAGGGAGTCCTCCTCATGTTTTGGAGTGAGGCTATGTTGGCAATTCTGTTCTGTGAAAGTGGCGCACCAGCGTTTTTATCTCCACCTATGGCGGTTTTCGTGTCGGGCAATGAGGTGGTGAGGCGATGAGGCCCGCGCAGGACGTCCTCTTCCCTCACCCTTCAAAGCAATGAGTGTTTTCATCCCCCAATGTGGCCTGTCGTTGCAAGTCGGGAGGTCCAAGTGAACGGAAAGGAGGGAACGCCATGAAACGGACTGCTGCCCTGGTGTTTGTCATGGGGCTTATCGCATTGGTGGCCATCGCCTGCCAGCCCGGCGGGGGGGCCGCCTACGGCGGTGTGATCAAGATTGGCCACATCGCCCCGCTGACGGGTGACATCCCCAAAGTGGGCGAGGAAGCGAAGTACTCCCTGCAATTGTGGTTGGAAGATGTGCAAAAGGCAGGGGGGATCAATGTCGGGGGGACCAAGTACAAGGTCAATGTGATCCTGGAAGACAACGAGTCTAAGGCGGAATCCGCAGCCAATGCCGCCAGCAAGCTTATTGCCGAGAACAAAGTGCTGGCCATCATTGGCCCCTACGCCTCGAAACAAGCTATTCCCGCAGCCGAGGTCGCTAATCGGATGAAAACACCTCTTTTGAGCCCCTGGTCGACCAATCCTCGGACGACCAAAGGCCGCCCGTACGCGTTTCGTGCCGCTTTCCTGGACAGCTTCCAGGGGCAGGTGTTGGCCAAGTTCGTCAAGGAGGAGTTTGGGGCCAAGAAAGTGGCCGTCCTTTACGACGTGGCCAGCGACTATCCCAAGGGCCTGGCCGAGTTCTTCAAGAAAGGGTGCGAAAAAGAAGGAATTCAGGTGGTGGCTTTCGAGACGTTTACGACAAAGGATCGGGACTTTAGCGCTCAGTTGACCAAGATCATCAACTCTGGAGCGGACATTCTCTTCACGCCCCAGTACTACGACGAAGTGCCCCTCATTGTCAAGCAAGCGCATCAGTTAGGCTGGAAGAAACCTATCGTGGGGAGTGATAGCTGGGGATCGCCCGAGCTGATGAAGCTCTGCGGCCAGGACTGCGTGGGATCCTTCTTCAGCACACACTGGGCTGTCGCAGGGGCCAAGGGAGAGGCCAAGAAGTTCATCGATCGTTTCAAGAGTAAGTACGGGTATGCGCCGGGCGATGTGGCTGCGCTGGCCTGGGACTCGGCCCATTTGCTGCAGAAGGCGATCGAGAATTGTGGCAAGCTCACCGGCAACCTGGACAAGGATCGCAAGTGCATTCGCGACGGGTTGGCCAACATTTCTGAGTATCAAGGGATCACGGGCAAGATGAAGTTCAACAAGGAGGGAGATCCCATCAAATGTGCGGTCATTGTCCGCATCAATGACAAGCAGCAATTTGCCTTTTACAAGCAGGCGTGTCCATAATGCTGATTCCCCGGCCCGCGGGCCGCTTGACCCGCGGGCTCTATCTCTTCTCCGAGGAGAGGTGCGATGTCATTTCTGAATCCCACGGAACTCGCCCAGCAATTGTTCAACGCCTTGCAGTGGGGTAGCTTTTACGCGCTGATTGCTCTGGGCTACAGTATGGTCTACAGCATCTTGATGCTCTTCAACTTCGCCCATGGAGACGTCTTCATGGTCGGGGCCTATATCGGCTTTTTCGTAGCCACCGGGCTGATGGCCCTGGCCGGGAGTGGACTCCTGCCCGTGTCCGGCTGGATTCTCTTCGTGATCACGCTGCTACTCACCATGTTCCTCACCTCCTTCGTGGGCGTGGCCGTTGAGCGAGTGGCTTATCGGCCGTTGCGGGATGCGCCCCGGGCCTCTGCCGCTATCACCGGGTTGATGGTCGGTGTTTTCTTCGAGACATTCATCCTCTGGCGATTGGGGGCCAGCCGGCGGTATTTTCCGCCCTTGTTGCAAACTCGAGCTTTCCAACTGGCAACGGTCCATGTCACCAACATCAAAGTGTTGACGATTTTGCTGGCTCTGGCGCTGATGTTGGCCCTGAACGTGTTTATTGCCAGGACGAAGACGGGCATGGCCATGCGGGCGATGTCTTATGATTATGCGGCTGTGCCTCTCATGGGTGTTCCCATGGACCGGGTAATTGTGCTGACTTTTGCCCTGGGATCTGCCCTGGCCGGGGCAGCCAGCGTGCTCTTCGCCCTCTCTTATCCGGTCCTGGAACCGTACATGGGGGTCATCATCGGCTGGAAAGCCTTCGTGGCCGCCATCTTGGGCGGACGCGGGTCCATCTTGGGGGCGGTGCTAGGGGGCTTTCTCCTGGGCATCATCGAAATTCTGGTTGCAGCTTGGCTAACCTCTACCATGCGGGACTTGGTGGCTTACAGCATCGTCCTGCTGATTCTCACCTTCCGGCCCTACGGTCTCTTCGGTGAGGAATACAGTGCGCGTCTGCGCATTTGAAAAAAGCGTGCGGACGCCCACGAGGCTGTTTTACCTTCCCTTCCCCTAAGGGATATCAGGAGAGTGATGGTGAAGGGTTTACAAGAGAAACTCTACTCGCTCGTTCGAGGCGTTCCCCTGGCGGCTTGGCTTGTGGGGGCGCTGGTTGCTGCTGGAATCGAGCGGTTTGTCGGTGCGACGGTGGCTTTCAATGTTGGGCTTTCCGCCCTCCCCTCTATTTTCGGGTTGTCTCTCATTCTTGATAAGCCGCAGCAAATTCCCAGCCTGATCGCTTATCTGCTACTGATCTATGCCCTCCCGGTGGGGATCGTGGCCCGTGCGGCCGCACCACTCGTTTCCCGCTTGCTCGGCCGCTATTCCTATCGCACCAATGTGGTCTTCCACTTGATTCTCCTTTATCTGGTGATCTACATATGGGGGCATTTAGACGCGTACCGCCTGCGCACGTTGGAACTTCTGGGCGTGTTCATTATTCTTACGGCCAGTCTGAACCTGGTCAACGGCTGGATGGGGGAATTCTCCGTCTCCGTCATCGGGTTCATGGCCGTGGGCGCGTATGTCTCCTCGGTTATCATGGTCTGGGGATTTGCTAATGACGATGTGTTTGGCCCGGCAGTATTTCCACCCGCTCTGGCCCCCGTGGCCTTCCCCTTTGCCCTGATCATCGGCGGGATCGCCACCTCGGTTACCGCTCTGGCCGTGGCCATTCCCTCCTTCCGGACCCGAGGGGATTACCTGGCCATCATCACCCTGGCCTATCTTCTCATTGTCCAAAGCGCCATCGAAAATCTGGAGGTCATCGGTGGGCCGCGCGGCTTCATGGGTCAGCCTCTGGTGGCCAACCTCACCGTGGTCTTCATCTGGACGGTGGTGGCTCTGTGGACCATTCACAACTACGTCACCTCTACGTATGGGAAAGCAACCAGCGCTGTTCGGGATAATGAGTCCGCGGCAGAGGCCATGACGGTGGACACACGGCGAGTGAAGATAGTGGCTTTCCTTTCCCACGCGTTCTGGTCCGGCATTGCCGGTGGTCTGTTTGCCCACATCATGGGCTACATCAATCCCGGCATGTTCGGCTTTCGTCGGCTGGCGGATGTGTTGGCCATGCTCTACCTGGGCGGGCTGAGTTCCATTTCCGGCTCTATCCTGGGCACGGTCCTGATCCAATTCCTCTCCGAGATCTTGCGGCCCTTGGAGTTGGCCAAATGGATGGTCATCCCCATCATTCTGGTTCTGGTTATGATCAAACGGCCACGAGGTCTGCTGGGATTCCGGGAAGTGACGGTCTCTCTGGTCACCGCGGTTCAGAAGGAGGTGCGGGATGCCTCTGCTCGAGATTAAGAACCTGACCCACTACTTCGGCGGACTGCGGGCTGTCCACAATTTCAATGTACGGATTGAACCCGGAGACATTCGGGGCCTCATCGGACCGAACGGTGCCGGCAAGACCACCATCTTCAACCTGACGACCGGCTTCTACAAACCCAGTGAGGGCGCGATTATTTTCGACGGCCAGGACATCACGGGCAAACGTCCTAATGAAGTCAGTCACTTGGGTATCAGCCGTACATTTCAGAACTTGCGTTTGTGGAGCAACTTAAGCGTCCTGGACAACATCAGGATCGCTTTTTATTCCCAGATTCATTACGGCCTCTGGGGGGCCTTCCTCGGCATTCGAGGGCGGGGTCAGGAGGAAAAGCGCATCGAGGAGGAGGCTCACGCCCTGATGCAGCTTCTGGGTATCGAACCGTACGCCGAGGCCATTGTTTCCGGCCTTCCCTACGGCATTCAACGGCGGGTGGAGATGGCCCGAGCCCTGGCGACACGCCCCAAACTCCTCCTTCTCGATGAGCCCACGGCCGGCATGAGCCCCGCAGAAATGATGGAGACCATGGAAGTCATTCATCGGGTGCGCGAGGAATTCCACCTGACCATCTGGCTCATCGAACACCGTATGAAGTTCGTGATGAGCCTTTGCCAGTACATCCAGGTGCTGAATTTCGGCGAGATCATCGCCGAAGGCGTGCCCGAGGAGATTCAAAATGACCCGGAAGTGATCAAAGCCTATCTTGGCGAGATGGTGGAAACATGATGCTACTCAAGGTGGAAAATCTGGAAGTGTCATACGGGGGGATCAAAGCCGTCCACGGGATCAACTTTCAGGTGGAGGAAGGGGAGATCGTTTGCATCATCGGCGCCAACGGTGCCGGGAAGACATCCACACTCCGTGCTATTTCACGCCTGGTCCCGGTCGGACCGCACACTCGCATGACCTTTGCGGGGAAGAACCTGCTGGACTACCCCCCCCACAAGGTGGTGCGGGAATTAGGCATCAGCCACGTGCCAGAAGGCCGGCGAATTTTCGGCAATCTGACGGTGATGGAAAATCTCATCTTGGCCACGTATGGGCGCAAAGATCAACAGGCAATCCAGAGCGATTTTGACCTGGTCTTCGACCTGTTCCCCCGTTTGGCCGAACGAAAGAACCAGAAGGCCGGTACCCTGAGCGGCGGCGAGCAACAAATGCTGGCCGTGGGGCGCGCGCTGGTGAGCGGTCGCCGCATGATGCTCCTGGACGAGCCTTCCATGGGGCTGGCTCCGTTGCTCATGCAGGAGATGTTCGAGGCCCTTGAGCAGATCAACCGGGAAGGGACGACGATCTTGCTGGTGGAGCAGAACGCGCACATGGCCCTTCACTTCTCCCAGCGCGGCTACGTGCTCGAGACGGGCAATCTCGTCCTGGAAGGTCCTACGGACGAACTCTTGGCCAACCCGCGTGTGAAGGAAGCATACCTGGGAGGGTGAGATTCGGGCGCGGGTTCTGCTATTCCTGGGATTGCTCTTGAGCACCTTGTGGCTTGCAAGGTGTGTCCGGCCCCACACCCCGTCGCGCACATCATGGAACGAGGAGATGGTGGTCGTCCCCGCCGGTCCTTTTATCATGGGGAGCGATGAGGGGCGCCCGGACGAACGGCCTCCACACCAGGTATTTGTGAGGGAGTTTTACATCGATCGCCTGGAAGTGACGGTCGAGCAGTATGTGCACTTTCTCAATGCCCGAGGAGCCTTGGGTGGCTGCGATGGCCACCTCTGCGCAGACGTGCAGGCCGAGAACCCGCAAAGTCACATCGTCAGCCAGGGAAACGGTTATCGCGCCCAGCCCGGCTACGGGCGACATCCGGTGACCTGGGTGAGCTGGTATGGCGCTGACGCGTATTGCCGGGCTCAGGGCAAGCGTCTCCCCACCGAAGCAGAATGGGAGAAAGCCGCGCGGGGGACGGATGCGCGTCGTTATCCCTGGGGGAACCGTTTTCTCCCCGGGCGGGCCAACGCCGGCGGGATCTATCAGGGAGCCCTGCCCGTGGGGAGTTTCCCCAAAGGTGCCAGTCCCTATGGAGTTCTGGATATGGCTGGCAACGTGTGGGAATGGACCGCGGATGGGTACACTCCCTATCCGGGAAGTACCTGGTCGTCCCCCTTTGTTGGGATTTACAAAGTGGTACGTGGGGGGTCCTGGAACCATCCGGTTGAGGACGCACGGACCACAGCCCGAGATATTGCGTACCCGGCGCGACGTCTACGCGTGGTCGATTTCGCTGTGTGCGAGGGCAATGATGGAAATGCAAGGAACCACTGAGGAATTTGTGACCTGGGCCGAGGTGGATTTGCGAGCACTTCGAGCCAATGTGCGGGCGCTACGGACCTGGGTGGGCCCGCGGGTGGAGATCATTGCTGTGGTCAAGGCCAACGCTTACGGCCATGGGGCTGTGGCGGTCGCTCGGGCCGCTTTGGAGGCTGGAGCCACCCGCCTGGCCGTTCATCGGGTACAGGAGGGGGTGGACCTGCGACGGGCGGGCATTCAGGCGCCGATTCTGCTCCTCGGTTACGCATCGCTAGGCGCGGCGTCCCTGGTCGTTCGTTATCGCCTGACGCCGACCCTCATCACCCGGGAAGCGGCCGAGACATTGGCCGCGCTGTCGCCAACGCCGGTTCCCGTTCACATCAAGGTGGACACGGGCATGGGACGCTACGGTCTCCTGCCGGAGGAGGTGCTCGACTTCGTTCGAGCCCTGCGCTCAATCCCTCGGATTCGGATCGAGGGAATTTACACCCATTTTGCGACCGCAGACGAGGCCGATCGGACGTACATGCGTCGGCAGTTGAGCATCTTTCGGGATGTGCTGAAGGCCCTGGACCAGGCAGGTCTGGCCATCCCTTTCCGTCACGCCTGCAACAGTGCGGCCACCCTGGCTCTGCCCGAAGCCCACTTCGACGCGGTGCGGCCCGGCCTGGCTCTCTACGGCATGCGCCCCTCTGGCGCCTGGCCATCACCCGTGCCCCTGCGACCGGTGTTGACGTTGAAGAGCCGTGTGGTGCGGGTGCGTACTCTCCCCTCGGGGAGCAGTATCGGCTACGGACGTACTTTCATCACCGACCGTCCGACCCGGGTCGCGCTTGTGCCCATCGGGTATGGGGATGGCTATCATCGCCTTATCTCCAACCGGGGGGAAGTCCTCATCCGAGGGCAGCGGGCGCGTATCTTGGGCCGGGTAAGCATGGATCAGGTGGTGGTGGATGTGGATTCCATTCCCGGGGTTACCATGGAGGAAGAAGTCGTCGTTATTGGCCGTCAGGGCCGCGAGGAGATTCGGGCCGAAGAGGTGGCCCGTTGGGCTCAGACGATCAACTATGAGGTGACGACCGGATTGCTTCCCAGGGTCCCACGGGTATACATTGGCCTCGATAAAGCGTCGCGATAGAGCGTCGATATGTCGATATAAGGAAAGAGCAAGGATCTCCTTTCCTACTCCTCCCACCGATCCCGCTCTTGCCGCAGGCGCAAGAACATCTGGGCCAGGCCTTTGGCCACCAGCGTCTGGGCGAAAGGATTGTGTTCATAAGGCACGTGTTCCAGGGCGTAGGCCCCGGTGACGGCATGGCAGGCAAGGGCCTCCTCGTCGGCCAGCAGAAACCATTCGGCCAGACGGCGCAGGTGGTCGGCAAGGGCCACCCAAAGGCTGTCGGGGAAAGTGGACCCATCGATGGCTTGAAAGGCGCGCTGGAACGCGACCTCGTCCAGGCCTTCTTGCAGCCACCGTCGTTCGGCAAATGCGTCGTGCGGAGGTTCCACATACCATCGAGCCAGCGCCGGATGCTCGAAAAGGCGAATGGCCTCTGGAAGTCGCTGCATGTCCGGCTTGGGGAGGGAGCGCTCTGCGGCCTCACCTCCTGCCTGGGTTTCTGTCCAGAAGAGGTATCCGTATTGGCGGAAGATGGCGGGCATCTGATAGGCACCGATGTAGTTCCGCTGGACCAGGGCTTGCATCCAGCGCCGTACCCGTCCGATGGGCACCTCAAGGAACCAGGCCAGGCTATCCGGGTCGTTGGGGTCATTTCCCATGACAATGGGCAGCGTGCGTCCGATCTCCATTGAAGGAATGAGGTCTGAGGGGACATCGTCCAGGACGAAGGCGAACTGGACGCCGACATCCGCGTTGACCAGCAGGCCGATAAGCCGCCGTTCTTCCGCGTTCTGCCGTATCATCCAGAGGGCCTGACTGCCGTGCATGTCGGGGGCGGTAATCAGCGCCCGCCAGGTCGCCTCTTGCCTCATGTCCGCCTGAAGTCCTCGCATGTGCAACTTTCGCAGGCTCCGCCGGGCTATCTTGCGAATGTCGTCGGTGGCCATGTCGGCCAGAAAGGCAAGTACGGCCTGATAGTAAGGGTGTTGAGGTCGTGCAGCCATCTCCAGGTATTTGATGGCGGCCAGTGCGACTTCCGGGCGGATGTCTTGGGCCAGCAGGGCAAGAAGGGGAAATGTGCGCTCTTCGTCCATCTTGCTCATGGCTTGGAGGACCATCAAGGCCACGTCCACCGGCTCTTCCTGCAATTGGACCACGTAGTCCACGATGATGTCGGGGAGACTCTCTTGATGGCCGGTGACTTCTCGCAAAGACTGCTCGATGACGGCCTGAGGATCGCGCAGTTGGGCATAGAGACTTTCTTCCACGGGTTCGTCGAGGAAGCGTTCCAGAAACATGAGAGCGGTCATGCGTTCCTGGTCGCTCCGTTGCGGGTTGGCCACGACGGAGCGCAGGGACGAGGAAATACGCTCTGGGGGCAGATAGGAGACGAGCAGGCCCAGCGCACCTCGCAGAAGGGGATCATCGGTATCCAAATGACGCAGGATAAGGGGGATCAGGGCGTCGCCGTGTCGGGCCAGCTCTTGAGCCCGCTGCATCCGCGCCACGTCGTCCTGCATCCGACTGAGTGCCTGCAGTTCGTTCTCCAGTTGCCGTCGTTCTTGGAAGCCGTGGATAACTTTGCCCTTGCTCATGCCTCGGATTATAAACCGGCTTCCGGGTGCGGGCAATCTCCTTGGGTTGAGATTTCACCGCACGTCGGCCTGCCGTTCAGACGAACACGTCTACCGGTCGGAATGCTTCCACGTCTATCAGCCCGTGATCGGTCAGCTTGAGGCGGGGGATCACTTCCAGGGCCATGAAGCTCATGGCCATGAAGGGGTCATGGAGCGGGCTGCCCAGTGTCCGGGCCGCGGCACGCAGGGCATCGTACGCGCGGCGGACTTCAGTAATGGGACGGTCGGACATGAGGCCGGCGACCGGAAGGGGCAATCGGGCCAGCATTTGATGGTTTCGGGCCGCGACCAGTCCTCCACCCATCTCCCCGACGGCTCGCGCGGCCGTCCACATGGAGACGTCATCCGCCCCGATGACGACCAGGTTGTGATGGTCGTGAGCAACGGTGCCGGCGATGGCGCCCTGTCGCAGACCGATGCCCCGAATGAAGCCGAGACCCACCCGCCCGGAGGCTGTGTGACGGTCGATGACGGCCATTTTCAGGAGGTCTCGTTCCGGATCGGCTACCGCTTCCCCACGGACGATGCGAGCATCGAGAATCAGGTGTTCGGTGACGAGCTGGTTGGGAATGTGGCCGATGACCCGCAGGCGTCGTCCGCGGGCAGGGAGGCGAAAGTGGACGGCCCTCCAATCGACGTTCATGGTGGGAGGATAGGGCGGCAGGTCCATTGCGATGGCGTCGGGTTGCAATTGGCCCTCGCGCGCGATCAGTCGACCGCCGCTGAAGACGAGGAAAGGTTCGGGGCGTTGGAGGTCCTGGAAGACCACCATATCTGCTCGCTTCCCGGGAGCGATACGGCCACGGTCGTGCAGGCGAAAGTACTCGGCCGGGTTCAGGGTGGCCATGCGGATGGCCGTCGTCGTTGGCACGCCTTCGGCAATAGCAACTCGCACCATCATGTCGATGGAGCCGGCATCGAGGAGATCTCCCGGCTGGCGGTCGTCGGTGCAGAAACAGAGTCGGCGGTGGTTTTCCTCGTTCACCAAGGGAAGCAGCGTGCGCAGGTTACGCGCGTTGGTGGCCTCGCGAATAAAGATGACCATGCCCCGTTCTAGTTTTTCTCGGGCTTCTTCCACAGTCGTGCATTCATGGTCCGATCCGATGCCCGCGGCGATGTAGGCGTTGAGTGCGGGGCCAGTAAGGCCGGGACCGTGGCCGTCGACGATGCGGTCGTGGAAGAGGCGCAGTTTGGCCAGAACATCAGGGTCGCCGTGAATGACGCCGGGGAAGTTCATCATTTCGGCCAGGCCCAAGACGCGCGGTTCATCCAGAAGCGGCCGTAGGTCTTCGGCCTCCAGGGTAGCCCCATTGGTTTCCATGTCGGTAGCAGGCACACAGGAAGGGGCCATCACGAACACACTAAGGGGTAAACCGGTGGAGGTGGCAAGCATGTAGCGAATGCCCTCTAATCCGCTTACATTGGCGATCTCGTGCGGGTCCGTGACAACCGTCGTGATCCCGCGTGGCAGGAGGGCTCGGGCGAACTCAGGAGGGGTACAAAGGGAACTCTCAATGTGGACGTGGGCGTCGATGAAGCCGGGAGCGACATAGGCGCCGTTCAGGTCCATCACTTCCTCGCCCTGGTATCCTGTGCCCAAGGCAGCGATGGTGTCGCCCGCCAGGGCAATGTCCGTGGAGAGGATCCGGCCGGTGTGAACGTCGATGACACGGGCGTTCTTCAGCAGGAGTGTGGCGGCTTTCTCCCCTCGAGCAACAGCGATTCTGTGTTCTAACGTCATTGTCAGACCTCCGTACTATGGTGGGATAAAAAGGCTATATGAGGATTGGTTCCCATCCCCTGGTTGCCTGGCGTGAAAGGCGCTTCACAGCACGATGTGAAGGCCGAACGTTCCTCCTTTAGATCACCCCGAGAAGGGACGCCCAGATTTTTCGGAAGGATAGCACATTCTTGTGGGGATGCCAACGTGCAAGGAGTCG
Organism: uncultured Anaerolineae bacterium; assembly: GCA_964487375.1. Classification (GTDB taxonomy): domain Bacteria; phylum Chloroflexota; class Anaerolineae; order JAADDB01; family JAADDB01; genus JAADDB01. Next base: position 197,829 of record CAZAQA010000002.1, read on the forward strand.
GGCATAGCTCCCGTCCGCTCACCCCGGGGTGCGCCAATTCGGCCATAAGGGCCCAGTTGCGCTATTATTCTCATGGTGTGGGAGAATCCTTCGCGCTTTGCAGGGACAAGATCTCCTTAGGGGAGGAACGAGGTCATGTGGAAACGCATGTTGGTCGCGGTGGACGGATCGGAGTTCGGCTTTGCCGCTTTGGAACAGGCTCTGGATATTGCTCAGGACATGGACAGCACCGTTCAGGCGTTGTACGTCATCGACACTCGCCTGACCCGACTTTCTTATATGGTGGCCGCGGTTCCTTCCGCTATCACGCCCGAAGTAGGAGGGGCGTGGGCCCGCTGGGCGACCCAGGTTGCTCAGGGGTTACGAGAGCTGGGGGAAGCCATCATGGCACACGTTCAGGCCCGCTGCGCCGAGCAGCAGGTGCCCTGCAAGACGGAGTTGGTTGAGGGCAACGTGGGTCAGACTCTGTTGGACCGAGCCAAGAACGCGGATGTGATTATCATGGGGCGGCAGGGCGCGGGGGCTCGGGTAGGGGGGCCTTTGCTGGGCTCCGCTTTTGAGGCGGTCGTACGTCATTCTCCCATCCCGGTGCTCGGCGTGCAGAAGGAAGCCCGATCGATTCGTCGTATCCTGGTGGCCTACGACGGGAGCGATCGGGCGCGGGATGCCCTGAACGCTGCGGCCGAGCTGGCCCTCGTGCGGAAGCGGGAGATCCTTCTCCTGACGGTGGAGGACGGGGGAAGCCCGGTCGAACCGACCCTGGAGGAGGGCGCTCGCATCCTCAAAGAGCGAGGCGTTCCCTTCCGGCCGCAGTTCCGCTCCGGGCATGCAGCCGAAGTCATCCTGAATGTGGCCGATGAGGAGAGCTGTGATCTGATTGCCATGGGGGCGTACGGTCATCGCCGCTTCCTGGAGATCTTTTTCGGCAGCACCGTGGACGATGTCATGCACCGGACGAAACTCCCCATCCTGATTGCCCGCTAGCCACCGGGAGGTCGGGTGGGAACTTGTCCCCCATTTGCCGTTGTGGACAGGAGGTGTCGGTGACAACGATGCCCAAGCAATCGACGTCTTCTCGGTTTATCCGTGCAAGCGAGTTGGCCCGATGGGCCTACTGCCGTCGCGCCTGGTGGTTGCAGTATATTCGCGGCTATGCGCCCGCGAATCGGACTGCGTTGCGCGCCGGACGCCTGTTTCACCAGAAGCACGGTCGTAGTGTGGAGCGGTCCCGTTTCTATCGTCGCCTGGCCCAGACTCTTTTCACCGTGGCGGTCCTGATTGCACTTCTTGCCCTGGTCCTGTGGATGTGGGCGAGATGAGAGAGTGCCCTATCTTCCGAGGGACTCTCCCCAGGTGAAGGCCCCTCGGCTATCGTGGAGTGCGTATGCAAGAACATGATGATGTCGGATGGCAAAGCCGTGTCCACCGATTTCTGATTCTGTTGGGCATTGGCGTTTTGCTGTTCTCCATCTTCCAGTTTGTCCAGCTCACTCAGGAATGGACGGCATGGGGCATGGCAGGGCGTTCGGCCGCGGTTGAAACCGCGACTCCGACGCCCACCAAAACCCCCGAGCCCCCACGCGCACTGCCTTCCCTAACGCCTCAACGACTGGCGCGCGTGGTCCTGCCCTCTCCAACTGTCCCCGCGCTTCCGCCTCCCACGCCCACCCCGGTTCCTACCCGTCCGGCTCCGCCTGAGGATATTGTCGCGGTTGCACGTGAGCACCATATCGACACCACGGGGCGTTACATCGTCGTGGATCAGGCCCGACAACGCATGTTCGTTGTAGATGGCCCCGTGCTCGTCCGCGTCTTGCCCATCAGCACCGGTGACCCCCAACGTCACCTTTTCACCCCGGCCTGGGTCGGCCGGGTAGGCGTCTACTGGGGCACCTTTAGCGCGCATGGGGTCTCCGCGGATAACGCCTGGCACCTGTTCAAGGCTCCTGGGGGGAATATTCTCATCCACGGTCTGCCTTATACGACGGATGCGTCCGGGCGCAAAATCTATCAGGACATGGACAAGCTCGGCAACACCCCTGCGTCGCGGGGATGCATTCGCCTGCGGCCCGACGATGCCGTCTGGTTCACCAAATGGGGACCGGCGGGAGTCCCTATTGTCATTCTGCCCCACCCTCTTCAACAGAGGTGACCCCATGGTCGGTTCTCCCCTCGTCCTGGTCGCCATCGCCCTCCTGCTCCTCGTCCTCGCCCGTTTCCTCTGGCGGCGGAGTGGTACTCTGCGTGCGGCCAGCGGCTTGCCCAAAGGGCGGGTGGTCTACATGGACATGGATGAGGCTCATCCTCCCGAGGGGACGCTGGTGAGCAAGCGCTGGCGTCTGCTGGGTAAGCCTGATTATCTCATCACCACGGATGCAGGCATTATCCCTGTCGAGGTCAAATCCGCCGCGCTTCCCCGCAGCGGCCAGCCTTATCCCGGGCATGTGCTACAACTTGCCGCCTACGGCCTCCTGGTGGAGGAGGTCTACGGACGGCGCCCCCCTTACGGCTTCATCCGCTATGGGGATGGGAAGACTGTTCGGGTCCCCTTTACGCGCGACCTGGAGGAACTCCTCCTCAGGACCTTGAAGGAGATGCACGCGGCCGAACGCGCCCGCCATGTTCGGCGCTCTCACGCGTCCCCCTGGCGTTGTCAGCGCTGTGGCATGGCCTATGTGTGCGGTTCTGAGCAACTTGTGCAATAATTCAGCACAATACGGGCCGACACATCTCGTTCAGGAGGATGGAATCGATGACGCACATCCCCTTTTTCTATCCGGTCATCCTTGCCGGCGGCAGCGGCACACGACTCTGGCCGCGCAGTCGCAAGGATCGGCCCAAACAGTTTCTCAAGTTCAACAGCGAACGGACACTGTTGCAAGAGTCCTTCAATCGCGTGCAGCCGTTGACGGCTCCCGACCACGTTTATGTGGTGACCAACCGTCGTTTTGTCGCCCAGGTACATCAACAGCTTCCAGGTGTTCCTCTGAGCAACATTTTAGGAGAGCCGGAGGGACGCAATACCGCACCGGCCATTGGTTGGGCTGCAGTCGTCCTGCGGCAGAAAGATCCCGAGGCCGTCATGGCCGTTCTGACGGCGGATCATCTCATCAGCAAGGTAGATGTGTTCCGCCGCGTACTGCGTGCGGCAGTTGCCGTTGCTCGGGAGGGGCGTATCGTCACCCTGGGTATCGAGCCGGTTGTACCGGCTACGGGCTACGGCTATATTGAGCGGGGCGATTTGTTGGGCCGATGGGAGGATTTCAACGTCTACCGCCTGGTTCGGTTCACCGAGAAGCCCGATCGGGAGACCGCAGAGCATTTCCTGCACACCGGGCGTTTCTCCTGGAACAGCGGTATGTTCGTCTGGCGGGTAGATCGCATTTTGGAAGAAATCCGGCACCATATGCCCGACCTGTACGCCGGGTTGATGCAGATCGCCGAGGTCCTGGGCACCGACCGGGAGGCCGAAGTTTTGGGACACGTGTGGCCCACTCTGCCCGGCACATCCATTGACTTCGGCGTCATGGAACACGTCTCCAACGGTGCGCTCATCCCTGTGGACATCGGTTGGAACGACGTGGGGAGTTGGGAAGCCGTCTACCAGGAGTTGCCCCGGGACGAGCAGGACAATGCGACCGAAGGTAATGTCCTTCTTATCGATGTCACTCACAGTCTGGTGCTCAGCGACGGACGGCTGCTCAGCGTTGTCGGCCTCTCCGACATCGTGGTCGTGGAGACAGAGGACGCGGTGCTCATCTGCCCTCGGGAGCGAGCGCAAGACGTGCGGGCTGTCGTCCGGGCGTTGAAAGAGCGCCACCTGGAGGCGTATTTATGAGCCGGTGGCCGATTTTCCTCGCCCTGGGATTTCTGTTGCTTGCGTCGTTCCTGGGCGGGGCTGCCGAAACCCGTGCCGATCCTGCCCTCCCCAGCTTTCGTTCGGTCCAATCCGGCCCCTGGTCTGACCCGGCCACCTGGGGACACACGGGCCTTCCCCAACCGGATGTCACCATCCCCGGCCCTAACAGCCGGGTGACCATTGCCCAGGGCACGACGGTTACCTTGGCCGAGACGATGTATCGCCTGGATGCTCTGACCGTTGGTGATGGTGCTCGTCTTCAGGGAGAGATGGGGGCTTCGGTGGACCTCCGCGTTCGGGCAGATATCGACAATGCCGGCCTGATTCTCGGGGGCGCCGGAGGAGCGCAGGGTCCGGCCGGTGCTGTCCGCCTGGAAAGCGAGGCGGGGCACATCGAAAACAACGGCTTGATTTGGGGAGGAGATGCCGGCACCTCCGATGGGCCTGGTGGCGCCGTGGTGCTGGTTGTCCACGGATCGAGCGTGGAGAACCGGGGGGACATCCGCGGGGGACGGGGG
>CAZAQA010000003.1:0-174454 GCA_964487375.1 uncultured Anaerolineae bacterium
CCCTTACACACCTCCACCCACTCCGACGCCCACTGCCACAGCGACTCCCCTCATCTACACGATTCGAGGGGGCGACACGCTTCTCAGCATCGCCCGGCGCTTTGGCGTCAGCGCACAGGCTCTTCAAGACGTGAACGGAATCGTGGATCCCAGGCGCCTGCAAATTGGACAACCTCTGGTCATCCCTTTGGGAGAAAATAGACCGGGAACGCCAACCCCAACCCCGACTCCTATCCCGCTCAAGGTCCAAGGTCTTTACATCCGACCGACTCCCTTGGGGGATGTGTGGATTTTGGGAGAAGTGGTGAACAGTAGCGGCATGGATGTGGAGCAAGTCACTCTGGAAGGCGTGCTTCTGGATGACCAGGGGCGTGTCCTCACGACAGCCGAGACACGGACCACAGAAGATTTCATTCCCACGGGTCGACGATCTCCGTTCGCACTCCGTTTCCAGAACGTTCCGGAAGGTGTGGCCTCCTATCAGGTAAACGTCAAGCGCGCCTTGCCCGGATTTCTGGGCGGATATTATCTGGACCTGAGAGCCGAACAGGTCAGAGGAGAGGGTGAAGGGTATCATGCCTTCTTCCTGGATGGGGCAGTGCGTAACCTAGGTAGTAAAGATGCTGTGGGCGTGGAGCTCGTGGCAACCCTGTATGATGCCAAGGGGCGCGTGGTAGGACTAAGAAAAGGCACTCCGGTCCATAATGTGATTCCTACAGGGGGAACGACCTCATTTCACCTGGAGGTGCAACTTCTGGGAGGGCCTGTGGAGCACTGGGACGTTTCGGTGTTGGGGCATCGGCTGGTCACCCCGACCCCCTAAAATCGGCACCGATTCAAAGACAAAGACGGGTTTTGTGAGAAGTTATCGACCACGGTGGGAGGCCTGGCGCTAAAAATGCATGCACAAACGCGACGTCGCTGGTTTTATCGAGCCTTACAAGCCCTCATCGGGGGCATTATTCATTTTTTTGGCATTGTCCATGTGGACGGGCTGGAGAACTACCCCCGGACGGGGCCTTACATCATTGCCATCAACCATTTGCATTGGATGGATATTCCCGTCTTGTTCATCACGTTGCGCCATGAGGTCGCCACGTTCGCGGCAGAGAAATGGGAAAAACACTGGTTTGTGGGAGGACTTCTGAAAACTTTCGGCCATGCTATCTTCGTCCAGCGAGGAGAGGCGGATCGACGAGCGTTGATGAAGGCCCTGGATTGGCTGAAACGAGGGGGAGTCCTGGGTATTGCACCAGAGGGGACTCGCTCCCGTTCCGGCGAGTTACAGCCGGGCAAACCAGGGGTTGCTTATTTGGCCACCAGGACGGGAGTGCCGGTTGTGCCCGTAGCCATGTGGGGGCATGAGAAATTCTGGCGAGAGGTGCGGCACTTGCGACGACCGCATGTGCACGTCCGGGTGGGCCCCCCCATGATCTTGGCGGGTACGCCTAATAGAGCCAAGGGAAGCCAGTTGGACGCCTATACGGAGGAAATCATGCTGACGATTGCCCGTATGTTGCCCGAGCGCTATCGTGGTGTTTACCGAGAGCGGGCGGCGGCCTCAGGGAAGGCCAAGGTGAACGCTCGATGACGGAGGGACTGCGGCCAAGAAAACGCCTGGGGCAGCATTTTCTGTCCTCCCCGTTCCACTTGCGTCGCATTGTGGACGCAGCAGAGATTGGATCGAGCGACGTGGTATTAGAGATTGGGCCCGGTACGGGGACGTTGACCCGAGAACTTGTGGCTCGCGCCGGTCGAGTGATTGCTGTGGAGATTGACATGCGACTGGTGACGCATTTGCAACGAATTTTCAAGGACATTCCAAACTTGACCATCGTTCACGCGGACATTCTCCGGCTTGATCCGGGGAGGCTGGTAGCAAAGCAAGTAGGGGCATCTGTGTCTTACAAGGTGGTGGCCAATCTTCCCTATTACATCACTTCGGCTATCTTACGCCGTCTTCTGGAAAGTGTCTTGCCTCCTCAGATACTCGTTGTGACTGTGCAGAAGGAAGTGGCACAACGGATGGTGGCCTCCCCGCCCCAAATGAACTTACTGGCGGTCAGTGTGCAATTTTATGGCCAGCCGCGTGTCGTCCACCATATCCCCCGCAGCGCTTTCCGGCCCCCTCCGGGCGTAGATTCGGCAGTGGTGAGGATAGATGTGTACCCCCACCCGGCTGTAGAGGTCCCTGATAAAACGCAATTCTTTCGCCTGGTTCGGGCGGGCTTTGGCCAGAAACGAAAACAATTACACAACGCTCTTGCCTCCGGATTAGGGCTTCCTCCAACGGATGTAAAGAGCCTGCTGGAACGTGCGGGTGTGGATCCACGACGTCGAGCGGAGACTTTGACGCTCCTGGAATGGGCCCGACTGGCTCGTGTTTTTGAAGAGGCCGTCCAGGAGTAAATGTGAAGGCACAAGGGCTGATATGAGACCATGACCCTGGAAACGTTAGGTCAAATGATCGTCGAATTCTTCCTCGTCCTCGCCCAATTCGCCGAGCTCTTCTAGGAGTTCGTCCAGCACTTCCCATCCTGACTTTTCTTCCTCACGTGAGGCTGGGCGACGGTAGAGCGTGTCGGCCATTTCTACTGTATCCACAGGCCGAACCTTGACGGGCATCAAATGGTCTGGAGGTGGCGGAGTCCCCTCGTTCAAATAGCGCTTGACGTCTTCTTTTGCCTGTTCGTAGAGGAATAGAAGGTCTTCATCTGTACCTTTGAAACCGGTGATGATCCGCTGTGAGCAGGTTTGGCATCCTAGATAAGCCTTATAGCTCCCCTGGTCACAGTGCAAACAATCGGCCAGGCGCATAATTAAGAAGGAAAAGGCTATGGCATCCGGATGAGCCTCCGGAAGTTGCAGGACTCGGTTGACCAGATTTTGCCACAAAGGACCGCGCAACCTCTCAAGTCCTTTTACGGCTCGGTATGGAAATAGAATTTCACTATCAGGATACATGAGCTATCTGACCTCTCCATAGCTGGCAGCGGCACGTGCTCATCTCGAACATAGCCGATGCACCTCGCCAACACGTGCCGGGTAATGAACAGGCATCAGGGCGAGAATGTAACATCAAGAGCGTCGCTTGTCAAACTACAACCTGTTTCAGTCAACATTTTCTGCCGGGAAAATGGCCGATGCCTGAGGGTCCGCTTCCCTCTCCTTCGTTATTGCTCTCAGGGTAAAGGTGAGGGTCAGTCCAGTGCCTGGCCCCTCACTCTCGGCCCATACGCGCCCGCCATGCCGCTCCACAATTTCTTTGACCAGCGCCAGACCGATGCCCATGCCTCCGAAGCGGCGAGAAGTCGATCCGTCGACTTGGTAGAAGCGCTCGAACAAGTAGGGCAATTTCTCCTTCGGGACACCAATTCCTTCGTCCGCCACAGAAATGTAAACTTCTCCTTCTCTTTGCCAGGCCCGTACCCAGATTCTTCCCCCCTCCGGACTGAACTTGCGTGCGTTTTGTAGGAGATTGTCGATGACCTGCTGTAGGTGTTCTGGGTTGCCCAACGCCCAGCGTACAGGATCGGCAATGTTTAGGAATAGATGCAGATGAGCCTTTGCCATCGTCGGCTCCCAAGCTCGGACGGCCGTTTCCAGCCATTGACGCAAGTCAAAGGGGGCCAACTGGATGGGCTCCCGTTCCAGACGTTGAAAGGACAGGAGATCCTCCACAAGACGATAGAGATGACGGGCGTGTTGCAAAATTACTTGGCCTGCCTCGTGAACTTCTTCGTTACTTTCCAATGTGCCACTACTCAAGAGTTCGGCGTAGCCCTGAATGAGTGTGAGGGGTGTACGGAGCTCGTGGGATACATTCTGTATGATCTCGGTCTTGATGCGATCGACCTCTTTCAGTTCCTTGTTGGCTTTTGCCAGGAGTTCTGCCTCTCTTTGGACTTGGGCATAAAGACGGCTGTTTGCCAGTGCAATAGCAATCTGGTTGGCAACGAGAGGAAGGGTTTCCTTCAACTCGCGAGCTGTGTAAGCACTGCCGTCGAGTTTGCTCCCCAGAGCAAAAAACCCCACGATCTCTCCCTCCGACTTGATGGAGACAATAACCTCAGCTTTGAGACGATGTAGATTCTCCCACTCCTGGATCCACAAGGCGTGGGCTTCGGGATGCTCGGCTAGTTCTTCAATGGTAAGGGCGTCCCTTACTGATGCAAGCACAGCAAACAGGGGGCTGTCTTCCTTGAATGCGATATCGTTGGTCGGTGCAACTTCTCCAACGGCCACGACAGGCCGGTAGATCGGCGCTATCTCGTCCTTCAGCACAAGGACGGCCGAACTCAATCCCAGCACGTCTTGCATATCTCGCAAGATATCGCTGCCTAATTCTTGTGGCAAGCGCAAGTGAGTGGCTTTCGTTGTGATACGATACAACAGGTCTCGTACGTTGTAAGTTTCGAAGAACAGATAGGCGGCCCAATCAATCACCCGTCGCCGTACGGGCATATAGCTGAGGAGTAGAGCACCGGAGACAATGGCGATGATCACACTGGCGATAAGCGAAGACCACCGGGAGAGTTGGGCCAAAAGATAGGTGGAGGAGGCAATCAAAGTGACGTAAGTGATGGCAGCCATGATGATCAACACAACTCGTGGAAAGGCAGTGGCCGTATGGCGGGCTCGGGTACGCATGAGGCTCAGGGCGAGCAGGCCAGCAGCAAAGGCTGCACAAAGCTGGTCAAGGGGATAACGTTGTAAAGGGGTGACGTCGATGGAGTTTCCAACGGTCAAGAGGACGATGACCCCGAGCAGATAAGAAAGTCGTCCACGATAATCCAGATTGTTGCTATGTCGCCATGCCTGGAGGATGAGCAGTCCGGCGCCATACATGAAAAACACCCAGTAGATGGCGGCCAGGACCATGGCTGGGCCGTAATCCTGATACACAACACCGTGGATAACCCGAGCATTATAGACTACGCTTCCTTGGATGATCAGGCCTACAAGGATCGTGTAGATGAGGATTCCTGGCGGTACCAGGCGTCTGGCCCAACGGATGGCCAAAAAATGGGTCGTGAACCCAAAGACCGTCAACGGCATACCAAAATTGAAGATGGCTACCAGGCGGACAAGGATGTTTGGAGAGACAGCCTCAGGCGCGGCATGGAAAAGGACAGAGCTGAGCCCCCAGAGGGCGGCCATGCCAACGAAGATCATCAACCACCGCTCCGCAGGTTCCAGACGTTTCCAACTAGGGGCGCGCGCATAGAGTATAGCAGCATAAAGGGCCGCCGAGAGGGCGGGGATGGTGACCCACAACAGCTCGGTGAAAGACATGGTGCGTTGCCCTTACTCCTCACTCGCTCTTCTCTGGCTCTCTTCCACCAGTAAAGCGATGGTTTCCTCTGAGGGTTGAATACGCAATGGTTTTAAGTGTGCCAGGTCCGCTCCCTGTTGCAACCTGTATTGGAGAAACCTATCAAAGGTGCCTGGTGGAAGGAGAGTGACCTCGAGAGGAACATAACCCAACATGCTCTCAACGTGGCCGTATTCCTCATTCAGATCTTTTAGAGTATGGTGCAGTCGTGTCTGCAACGCCTTCTGGTTCGTTGAACTGCTGCCTTTGAGTTCGATGTAGAGGTGTAAGTAAGGTTGGGTCTCACGAAATTCCTTGCGCATGCTCCAATCCACGTATGAAATTCCAATTCGGTCCAACGCTTTCAGAACTAGTTTCTCGTCGATCAGGCCAGCAAAGCCGGAGAGGTCGATGAAAGAGCCAGAACGACCGACAAATTGAAATTGAGGTAGCTCGATGCCATATCTTTCATCACGCAAAGCCACCACTTGAACGAGATCGTGCATGCGGTAACGCAGGAGGGCCCCTCCATAGAAACTGCTGATCACCACTTCGTAGCGTTTTCCTGCTTCCAGTTCGTTTATGAGCAATGTCTCCGTCGGGGCAATGCCTTCCAATCGTTCACGTCGCCAAGCTTCTTCAGGAATAAATTCGTAAAACACCGTGTCGGGAAGGAAGACAAGATTCTCGTGTTCTCCCCACGCCTGGGCTGCCATGATGCCCGCTTCGGTACAGGCGTAGATCTCGTAAGGATAGACTCCCCAGTATTCGTGAATCTTCTCCCTGTAGAGGAATGTATCCGTTCCGCCGCACTGTAGAGCTTTGAGTGGCCACAAATCCCGGGGTAGAATGTATGTCCGATCTTCCTGGTGGGCCCGCCACAGTGCCTTCGTCATACGCCAGAGCGCTGCGGGATGCAACATGCGCCAGGAGAATCGACGTCCCTGAGAGCCTTGTTCGAACATTTCGCCCATACGTACCAAAACGATGGTCATGGCCCCGAGGATGTCCAAGCCTTCGATCATCGCCTGTCGGAAAACCCACTCTGTACGGGCGTGAAATGAAAGTTCCTCGGTTACATCCAGAGGAGGGATGAAGTGATAGTCGAAAAATTCACTGCTGGCCACCAGGGCCAGACCGCTGATGTAAGGCCGTGGCGGAAGGTTTGAAGCTACGACATCCCCGGGGCGGATGCGTACATCTCCGCGAAAGCGCGCGGCAGAAAGAATGCCTGTTGTAATGGAACAGACTCCCAACTGTTCGTAGGCTTCCTCTGTATAAGGAATCCACTTGGGTTTCCCACCCAGGCCAGAAGTTCGGGCCCAGGCTTTGATAGGGCGGGAGAGGATATTCTCAGGCCGATCGTGCAGGTAGGGTTCGTATTGTTCGTATTCGGTCAGAGGAATCCGCTCACGCACATTGTCTACGGTTATACCATCCAGTTTGGGACCGAAAAGTGCTTGCCAAAGACGATGTTGTTTGCCCAGGGCCAATTGTTCCTGGAGGAGGCGGCGTTGGATGCGCATGAACTCCTCGACGTTCAAGTCCAGATGTCCACAATGACGTTGCCAGGCCCTGTCGAACTCACGACGACGAATGAGATCGCTGGTTTTCTCGCGATATCGCTTCATTTGTTTTTCCCTGTTTACGTATGGCCTCACGGACACCGATCGTGTTGGGCGAAAGGTCAAGGGGGTCTAGTACTTGGTCAATCATGGAGTGATGGATAAACCATGGACTTTCCTGAACCAGGACCCCCAAGAACAGGTAGGCGAAGGCACTGCCTTCGTCTACCCATGGCCATACAGGCGAATGAATTCGGCAGCCCCTGACCCTTTAGGGGGGTCACTTTTGCTATCAGGTGACTCTTGACCGAGTACTAGGCATGTCTGGGTCGTTGTTTGACCGGCAAAGGGGTCGGTACAGCCAGTGACCCTGGATGAAAGTGGCATCGCCTTTCGATGCATTTCGGATCGGTGCATCGTCCGTTTCTTGAATCTTACATGGCCTTGCCCGCCATCCATATTCCCATTCTAACCCGGCTGCTGCAGGGCCACAAAAACGCGGTAGTGCTCAGGTTTGATAGACGATGTTTCATGACCAAATACATGGAAGGTATAATAGCCTAAAAAGAGATGCTCTTCATCCAGCCAAGGAGGAAAATCTTATGTCCAAGTTGCCTGCATGGAATCAACCTCGCGTGATCCATTTGCAAGAGATTGCCCATTTTGCCAGAGAACAGTTTGTCAATGAGCCCCTTTTCGATGGCGACGGTTTTTATGGCCGCTTGCTTTGCTTCCTCAAGGGACAAAGTGTACCCGAACATGTCCATGAACACATCGATCAGTGTTTTGATGTCCTGGAGGGAGAAGGGACAATTTTGGTCAATGGAAAGGAGGTGCAGGCCGTGCCAGGAACGACCATCTATGTTTCTGCGGGGACATGGCACGCACTGCGTGCGGACGGAAGCGAGCAGTGGCTTGTTCGAGAGACGGTGCACGAGCGAGTGTATGCCCGTCGGGCGCTGCGTCTCTTGGGTCGCGTGTTTTTGAAGCGCCTTCCGTTTTTGGGACATCATTGGCGGTAGAAGAACTTCCCGGTTATCATCGGGATGTGAGCAACATAGACCATTCCTAATCCAAAATGCCCAATGGAGGAAAAATCATGGACACTGAGGTTGAATTGGATCTCCGTAAAGTTCATCCTTCTCAACGTCATCCCCTTGTCTTTCAGACCTTTGAATCTCTGGCACCGGGGGAGACGTTTGTGTTGATCAACGATCATGACCCTAAGCCTCTCTACTATCAATTTGCCTTTGAGCGTGAGGGTCAGTTCACCTGGGAGTATCTCGAGGAAGGCCCCGAGGTCTGGCGTGTACGCATCGGGAAGCGAGGGGGGTGATTTGAGGCCTAAACGTTACAAGCTGTCGTTCCTCGTATGCGGAATAGAGACGCATCATGAACGGTTATTGCCGTTGACCTTCAGAATAAGGAGGTTTTCGCCATGAAAGAGCCATTGTGGGTGCCCTCAGACGAACGTAAAGAACAAGCCAACATTACAGAATTCATCCGTCAAGTAAACCGGCGTTTTGAAACGGACATTGTTGGATATCGAGACCTATACGCTTGGTCTATTGAACATATTTCCCAATTTTGGGCCTTTATGTGGGAATATGCTGGTATTCGCGCTTCGCAACCGTACACTCAAGTTGTCGATGATCTGGAGCGTTTTCCAGGTGCGCGTTGGTTTGTGGGCGCTCGATTGAATTTTGCAGAGAACCTGTTGCGCTATCGGGACCAGCATCAGGCTTTCATTTTCCGGCGCGAGGATGGCTTGACTCGTACCCTAACGTACAAGGAACTTTATGAGCAGGTCTCACGAGTGGCTAATTTCTTGCGCCACGCTGGTGTGCGCCCGGGAGACCGAGTGGTGGGCTATATGCCTAATATCATTGAGACGCCAATAGCGATGCTAGCTGCCACCAGTTTGGGTGCCACGTGGGCCTCCTGTGCAACCGATTTGGGGGCTCCTGCTGCCCTAGATCGGCTAGGCCAGTTGGAACCAGTCGTCATGTTCACCGTAGACGGATATTTGTATAAAGGCAGGCGTTTCGACACGCGCGATAAGGCGGCACAAGTAGCCTCTGCTATTCCTTCTCTGCGCCACGTGGTTGTTGTCCCTTATGTTGAAAATTCCCCTGAGATTCACTCCATTCCTCGAGCCCTTTCTTATGAAGATGTTCTGGCCACTGCCGCAGCCAGGCCCATGTCCTTCGAACAAGTTCCTTCCGATCATCCCTTATACATCATGTTTTCCTCGGGGACTACGGGGAAGCCGAAGGCCATGGTTCAAGGTGTGGCGGGTGTCCTCGTCAATCATCTGAAGGAACTTCTTCTTCATACGGACTTGAAGCGAGACGACCGGATCACGTATATCACGTCTCCAAGCTGGATGATGTGGAACTGGCTGATCAGCGTCCTGGGGGTGGGAGCCACGATCGTGTTGTATGACGGAAACCCCAATTATCCTGATGCGAACACGATGTGGCGTCTGATCGAAGAATTGGGCATTACAGTTTTCGGTACCAGCGCGACATACATTCATTATCTGATGAAAAGGCGTCTTCATCCTGGCTCACATTTCGATCTGAGTTCCTTGAAGGAAATTTCTCAGACAGGCTCGGTCTTGTCGCCGGAAGGATTTGAGTATGTGTATCAGGCGATCAAATCGGACGTCCATTTGAACTCCATTTCCGGAGGGACAGACATCAACGGCTGTTTTGCTGCAGGCAACCCAATTAGTCCTGTGTACCGAGGGGAGTTACAGGGTCCTGCTTTGGCCATGAAGGTCAAAGCTTACGATGAAGAGGGAAATCCTGTGTGGGACCAGGTTGGAGAGCTCGTATGTGAGGCCCCTTCTCCATCGATGCCTCTTTATTTTTGGAGAGACAGGGATAACGAGCGTTACTTGAACGCGTATTTCCGCTATTATCCCCATAAACGGGTCTGGCGCCATGGAGATTATATTCTCATCCACACAGATACAGGAGGAATCACCTTTCTAGGACGTTCCGACGCTACGCTGAAGCCTTCCGGGGTTCGTATCGGCACAGCCGAAATTTATAATATCGTTGAGCAGTTGCCTGAGGTCGTCGACAGCCTGGCTGTGGGCCAGATGTGGCGAGGAGACCAACGGGTTATCTTGTTTGTGAAGTTGGCGGAAGGGATTGCCTTGGACGATGCTCTGAAGGCGAAGATCCGCCGAGAACTTCGCGACAAAGCCTCTCCGCGTCACGTGCCAGCCCGCATTCTGCAGGTGCCGGATATCCCCTACACTTTCAGTATGAAAAAGGTCGAGATAGCTGTCAGCAATCTGATTAATGGCCGAGCAGTGACCAATCGCGATGCCCTTATGAATCCGGAGTCCCTGGATTACTTCCAGGCATTGCGAGAGGAATTGCAGAAAGTGTGATCGGGTTATGGCCCAGGCAGCTAGATCTCTTGAGAGCGTTCGTCCGATACGTGTTGCAGCACAGCAGTAACGGCCCTGTTCAGAGGTATTAGGGCAATCTGATCATCGCGCCGAAGTTTCAGCTCGACACAACCTTGTTTGAGGGTACGAGGACTGACCACAAGGCGGATTGGAGCTCCCAGGAGGTCTGCATCCTTGAACTTGACGCCGGCCCGTTCCTCGCGATCGTCATACAAGACTCGGAGGGAAGCGTGTTTGAGAGATTCGTATAGCTTGTTAGCTATCTCCTCTACAACCTTGTTTTTGCGATCCAAAATCGAGATTAGGTGCACATCATAAGGTGCCAATCGTCTGGGCCAGGTCAAACCTTTCCGGTCGTGATGGGTCTCAGCGGTCGCTGCCAACAAGCGTTCGACACCCAACACGGCACGAACAACCCACGGAGTGGCAGAATGGCCATCCTGTCGCAAGAATGTAGGAACTGGTAGGGAGGTCCGAAGCTCTCCCAGCTCAGGAGCAAAATCGGGCGCGGGAGTGAGAAGTTGTTGCTCGAGCGAGAAGGGCCATGTTACGCTGGCCAATACCCATGCCGGGATCGCTTCATAAGGAGTACCGCAACGGGCACAAAGGGCTCCCTGCGGAGCTTGTATGATGTCCGCTACGATATGGACAGAGTAGTCACGTACCGGGTTGACGTTCAACAGATGATATCCTGGTGTATTGGCTCCTGCAACCAGATTGGGAGTCAGCGCAATGAGAGCATCGACAACAACGAGAGCCGACGAAATGCCCACAGGCGAGCCATAGCCGGGTTCTGCTCCCAGCGCCCGAACCTCGGCCAGTGTGGCGGTGCGAATTGGAACAGGGCCAAGAACGCGACGGAGTTTGGCCAAGCTGAGTTCTGTATCCCCCCGAACAAGAGCGATAATGGCCAGGCGCTCGCCGGCAATTAGGAACATCGATTTGGCCGTGTGTTTCGGTGATATATCCAGGAACTGACATAGTTTCTTTATGGTTGTGGCCTCCGGCGTTGCCACCGATTTGAGCGGTTGTAACGGAGCCGCGGGGGGTACGGGGTGACTCAGTGGAGCAACGGCCGGATGATACCAGGTATCGCACACCGGGCAATGTAAATAAGGGGTATCGGCGCTGGAATGCGTCCAAATGGCAGCTCTGGCAATGTGACCGGTGGGGTCAGGGCGCAACGCTGTGTGAGTATGGATTTCTGCTCGGATTAGCAAGTCCTGCCAGCCTTCTTCCCACCTTTGTCTGGCCTCATGCGCCGAGCGAAGATCGGAAGCCAAAGAGACCCCTTCAATGACGTGAAATATCCGCGAACGCAAAAGTCCGGCCCGGATTCGCCGCTCTTCCCGGTACAAAGGGCCTTCTGTGACTAGGTGTTGAGGCAACTGTTTATAGGAGAACAGGCTTGACTGGGCATGCTCCAGGAGTAGGGGAGCGTACCAGGAAGGAGGAAGAAAGGCCGGTTGGGACGTGATGGAGCTTTTGTCCTCCGAAGGAGGTACGGCGGGAGAAGGGGTGGCCGAAAGTCTAGGGAAGAAGGGGGGAGCCGGACGTAAGAGGGAGATCTTTACCAAAGTTGTTGGTAGAATTTGGGGAAGGACTACGTGTAGCCAATTAGCTACACTCCAAAACAACCCAACCCCCAACATACCAAAATCAAACAAACCCGATCCGACTCGATGAACGATTCCACTCTGCATCAAATAAGCCAACCCTTGAAGGCCGGATTTTAATTCACCCCGTCGGGATCGTAGCAAGGTCTGACTCCAACGCATCAATCCCTCCCCATTTTTCTTTCAGAGCGTGAAAGCAAGAACGGAATCAAGGCTCCGCCCGGCTCGATATCGCCCCAACCTCACGAATCAAAGTCGTCCATTCTCTCTCCTCCCCTGCTCTGAAAGGATAATACAAGGCTACACGGTCCAGGAGGCCGGCGTAACGATCGACCAACGCCTGCGGGAGGGCTTCCCAAGGGGCCTCAATGGCGTAGGCTTCCAGCATGTCATCGGTAACGAGGGCGGGCATCTCTTCCCAACGCCGTCGGGCTGCCAGTGCCGAGAGCCGACTTCCTACATCACCCCAGCCGTGAACGTCCAGGACAACGCGATAAGAAGGTGTGCTGGCATAAAAAGCGATCTGCTGGCGTACCATCTCCCGAACCGCCTGTTTCTCTCCCTCATTCCGTCCAGTAATAGCGAACACTGTAGAAGCCAGTTGGATATCCTTCCGGGTTCGACCGGAGGACCGGAGCCCTTCTTCCAAAGCGGGTAGGAGCACTCGTCTCAAGTAGAGAGGAGAATGAAACGGATGCACGTGGAACCCCTGACAGAGTTCTCCGGCTAACCTCACTAATTTGGTATTGACGCCGGCAATGTAGATGGGAATGTCCGGATGGTCGATAGGGCCGGGGTCAAAGAAATCCGTCATCAAAGTATGTTTGTAGAACCGCCCGCGGAAATTGAGACGAGTCCGATGCTGCCAAGCAGCCCAAATCGCCCGTAGAGCCAGAATATACTCGCGCAACTTAGACGCAGGAGCTTCCCAAGTCATACCAAAACGTCGTTCAATGTGCGCTTTGACCTGAGTCCCCAGCCCCAAAATGAACCGTCCTCCAGAAAAGCGCTGCAGGTCCCATGCTATTTGAGCAGTTACCATAGGACTACGTGGAAAGGCGATGGCCACTGCTGTACCCAGGAGAAGGCGCTGAGTGTGTTCTGCAGCGAGAGTCAAGGGGAGGAAGGGGTTATGTTTGGTCTCACTCGACCAGAGGGCAGCAAATCCTACATTTTCTGCACGACGGGCTATTCTAGGCATTGCCTCCAAATCAGGAACCAGAATGGTGAGATCAACCTGCATGGCGTCCCTCCTCAATGCCATTGGCCAATTAAAACCAGAAAAAATGGCCATCCGTTCGCAGCCGCTCCGAATTCTATTGGACTATAGTGGAACTTTCCCCATTCTCAAAATCACCTTCCGGACGGCGGCGGCGTGTAACTGTATCGCTCGCCTTAGCGCCAGGAGCCAGTGAGAGCTTGACGATTGACTCGATCCCTCCTATAATGGCGCATACGGTATGCATGTAGGCTGTGGCCCATTCGTCTAGTGGACTAGGACGCCGGCCTCTCAAGCCGGTAACAGGGGTTCGAACCCCCTATGGGCCATCTACCGGACTCCTGCAAAGGGGAGTCCGGTTTTTTGTTCATGGAGCAAGGAGATCATGAGATCGACCAGAAGGAACTACTGGTGGTTCTTCTTCTTACTAGGTCTGTTGTTTCTGACCGGCCTTGGTTATGGGTACTGGCATTGGCAGCACCCCCAGGATCCCTATCGGGCAAAGGCGTATTCCTTGGCAGCTCCCTACCGCTTCGATATCCCCCGATGGGAAGCCAAAGCCTTGTGGAGCGAAGCAAGAGAACGGTTGGCCGTTCGTCCACCTGACCCCTCCTCCCCAGAGGCGAAAAGGTTGGTCTTGGATTATTTACATGTCGCCCAACGTATTGGCGCTCTGGAAGGCGAGATCGAGCGTACGGTTGCAGAAAGTCCGGACCGCCAGAAGGCTCAGGCGCAAATTTCTCCCCTCCAAACACAGGTAAATCGCCTACGTCTTCATCAAGCATCACGACGTTCGGTCGTCGAACAGATACTGGCCCGACAGGTAAGTACAATCATTGCCCGGGAACATCTAGGCTGGCTCGGAGGGGCCCTTCCTCCTGTAGCATTTCAGTTCACAGAACCCCCATACTACCTTGTTCTTTCTTACCGTACCCATATCGAAACACGTTTGGGTATACACCTGAAGCCCCAACTTTCCCTGGACACACGAGAACACCTGGAAACAATATCTGAGAAAGAGTTGCCGGATACGAGCGCTTTGGTTGTAGGCATAGGTGGCTTTTCTACCTGGCCAACGATGATCATCGACCAGGCTAATCTAAAGTGGATTCTAAGCACTATTGCTCATGAATGGACACACACGTATTTAATAGCCTTTCCTCTAGGGCAACACTATTTCGACAACTCAGATATGTCCGCCATCAATGAAACCGTAGCCGACATGGTAGGCAATGAAGTGGGGAAGAAAGCACTGGCCCGTTTTTACCCCGAACGGCTCCCTCCAACGCCAGTACCGACACCAACGCCTATTCCAGGGCAGGTAAGGCCACCTCAAAAAATATCTCCTACACCTTCCCCTCCACCCGCGTTTGATTTCGTGCGCGAAATGCGCATCACCCGTGAAACCGTGGACAAATTGTTGGCCGCGGGCAAGGTCCGGGAAGCCGAAGAGTACATGGAGAAGCGACGCCGTTTTTTCGTTGCCCATGGATACTACATTCGTAAGCTCAACCAAGCATATTTTGCTTTCCACGGAACGTATCGTACCGGCCCAGCCGCACCGGCCAAGGACCCTATTGCGCCTCGTTTGCGCAAACTACGCCTGGAGAGTCCCACACTGGCCGACTTCTTGCACAAAGTACGTGGCATCCGGAAGATGGAAGATCTACTGCACCTGGTTCCCCAACCATAATTCCCTTACTTTGACACCCTTCCCGTCTTGTGCCATAATAGTGTCAGTATTAAGCCTCCTCAGGGCTAAGAAAGCCCGCATAAATTTGCTATCCTAAAAAGGAGGAGGTGATGCCAATGGACAGTAAACGTAGTCGCTTAAGCAGCGTCGTGGCGTCACCTCGGAACCTCCGTTAGGCGCCACGACGCGAGTGATGAGGGTCTGCCCCGAGCGAGCGGGCCCTCATCCATTTTTCAAGCTCTCTTCCGAAGAGAACAGGGAACGCGCTACTTTTGCCATATCACGTGCCCGGTGGGGCGCATCTCCGAGGTAGCTCCGGACGCTGAGTAAGGAGCGTATGCGCTCACGACTTAAATAGCGTTGTAGCTGAGGATCGGCGCTCAGGAGATCGGGGAGCGGATTCGGTTCGCCCCGAGCTACCGACTGCCAGGCGATTAAACTATGACGTCGAATGATCTCATGCAAATCCTGCCGGTTCCCTCCTCTCCGGACGGCGACCATCAAAACTCGTTCCGTTGCTGCAAACACGCCATATTGCTCCAAGTTTCTCCTGATCTGTTTTTGATCAATGCGAAGTCCTTGTACGACTCGCCTTCCTCGTCGCAGGAGTTCATCGACGGCAAGAAAGGCCTCGGCCAGGACAACACGCCTGTTCGCGGAGTCGTCCAAGGTGCGCTCGAGCAGAGAGTGGGCTGCGTTGTCCCACAGCACCTGGGGTAAATGGGCCAGAAAACGTGCTAAACTGTCGATATTCTCAGCATTCACCGGGTTGCGCTTGAAGGGCATTGCCGACGAGCCCACTTGATGTCGTCCAAAGGGTTCAGCCCATTCTCCCACGAAGGGAGTTTGCAAAAAGCGCAGGTCGAACGCGAACCGGTACAAACTTTGCCCTATGGCAGCCAGAGCCACCGCTATCATCCAGTCCTGCTTACGCGGGTAGACCTGAGTCGTAATCAAATATGTGGAGAGTCCCAACTCTTCCATCGCCCAAGCTTCCAACTGAGCAGGCGTAATCTCGCTCTTTGCCAGTAACTCCCCATACGAAGCCCGGGTACCCACCGCCCCGCGAAATCCCTTCCCTCGCAGATCCTTTCGTAGTTGCTCCAGGCGAGCGTAATCTTCTGTCAAATCCTGGAGTGTGACGGCAAGACGGTAGCCAACGGTGGTTGGTTCCGCAGGCTGCAGGTGCGTGAATCCTATGCAGGGAATGTCGGCCCACTCCTCAACCCGGTCAGCAATCGCCATGATGAGCTCTCGCAACCGGGCAAGGATGAGGTCGATTGCCTCTGTGAAGCGCAACACGTCTGCATTGTCGGTGATATCGGTACTGGTTGCCCCCAAATGGAGGATCCGTCCGCCCGATGGACATTGCTCTGCATACGTACGAATCTCCGCCATCACGTCGTGTCCGATCTCTCGTTCGATACGCCAGGCTCTTTCCAGGTCGATGTCGTCCACATGGGCCTCCAAGTCAGCCACTTGCTCCGGCGCAACCAGACCTGCACGCATTTGGGCCCGGGCCAGGGCGACCCAGACGCGCCGCCAAAGGCGTCTCCGATACTGTTCGGACCAAATGCGGCGCATTTCTTCAGAACCATAACGCCAGCTAAACGGGGATTGGTAATGGGAGTGTTTCTCCATGCTTGTAGACATAGGCTCCTTACGCCTCCTGCAGCGGCGAGATAATTGTGTGCCAGCCGACCTCAGATTATAATAATGATAACCCCATTATAGCATGTCCGACGAGCGCCCTTCGCACTTTTATTGCTAGGTTGATCGTTTGAGTAAAACAGAATAAGGAGACCGAATTGACGGACACGAAAGTGGACTTTCCCCGAGCACACTTTTCGAAAGGAGAACATGTATGGCAGATGAAATCTCGTACACCATTTACGGCGATGATATGCAACTTGTCGAGATCGAACTAGATCCGGGTGAAACCGTTCGGGGTGAAACCGGTGCCATGCTCTATATGGATGAAGGTGTGGAAATGAACACCAGCACGGGAGGTGGACTACTCAAGGGATTGAAGCGTGCCCTGAGCGGTGAGGGGTTTTTCATTACCCGCTTTACCTATCGAGGCAATGGCAAAGGCCACGTGGCTTTCAGCGCTCCCTATCCGGGCAAAATCGTGCCTCTTGATCTAACCACTTTGGGGGGGCGCTTTTTGTGTCAAAAAGATGCCTATCTCTGCTCCGCGGACAGCATTGATGCAGAGATCGCTTTCACCAAACGACTTGGAGCGGGATTTTTTGGCGGCGAAGGATTTGTTTTGCAACGTCTAGTGGGCGACGGCATGGCCTTCATGCACGCCGGTGGAACTATTATCAAACGAGAGCTGAAGCCAGGAGAATCCTTACGGGTAGACACGGGTTGCATCGTGGGCTTTGCCGAAAGTGTCCGCTACGACATTCAATTTGTAGGGGGATTCAAAAATGCCCTTTTCGGCGGAGAAGGCATCTTCCTGGCCCGACTGAGCGGTCCCGGAATTGTTTACCTTCAGAGCCTTCCCTTTTCTCGTCTTGCCGACAGGCTGGCTTACGCCACACGACACGCACGGGGCGAACAAAAAGGCATCGCAGGCATGGGAGGCAGTGTGCTTGGCTCTCTGTTAGGGGGAGATACAAACTTCTAATGACCAATAAAATCTACGGCGCTGGGTGACGTGAAGTAGTGGCCCATCCCGCCATGGACATACATCGGGCACAGTGGATCACATCTCCCTCGCGTATCCACAGATACGTTACGAAACACTTCTACGGTGTAGGACTTTCATCCTATTGATGTCACGCGTTCTCGCTCCTATAATAGGAGGAAACAATACCGGCTTTCGTCATCAACGCCTACCGGTAACCCATGTCATCACGAGGTTGTGGA
The DNA here is from genome assembly GCA_964487375.1 of uncultured Anaerolineae bacterium. GTDB lineage: Bacteria > Chloroflexota > Anaerolineae > JAADDB01 > JAADDB01 > JAADDB01. Next base: position 17,712 of record CAZAQA010000003.1, read on the forward strand.
GGGATCTTTCCGGCCTCGTGAGCTGTGAGAATAGCTGAGGGATAATTAGTGGCTTTCCCAATCCTTGTGAGTTATGCATTTGCTGCCGCGACCGCCTTCCTAGCGACATACAGCGCCTTCCGTTCCAGGCCAGCTCCTGGAAGTCGTTCTCTTTTTCTTTTTTTTCTATTTTTGGGATCGTACTTTACTGCCGCGCTGGGCGAAGCAACGACGCCGTTCATTCCTGGCAAAGTGCTCTTCCTCAAACTAGAATATACTTTTCTTTCCCTCACCGCACCACTGTTCTTACTGTTTACTCTGGAATATCTGGGACGCATGGGAAAATCAATGCGCCTGGCGTTCGCTATCCTGCTAGTTGAACCTGCTCTCACAATTGCCCTGGTGTGGACAAATGAACAACATCAATTAATCTGGAAATACTTTGAACTCTCCCCGCATGGAACCTGGCTCCTTCCTATCTATGGCGGTTGGTTCTGGCTGCACACCGCCTATGCCTCCTCCCTCGTGCTCTTGGGTATTGGCCTTTTCCTCCCCGCACTCCCCACTATGCAGCGAGCCCTTCAAACGACCATGGCTATTGTCCTAACCGGTGTCTTCATCACTTTGTGGGGTGTCGCCCTCTATGTCACTCGTCAGCTTTCCTATAACCCAGCCCCCATAACGACCGGCCTTACTTTGCTGGTCACCCTCTACATGATTCGGCAGGAGCGCCTTTTTGGCATTCTCCCCATTGCGCGTGCTCGTGTGTTGGAACACATCGACCAAGGAATGCTTGTGCTAGATAAGACGAACAGAATTGTCGATGTGAACTCCGCAGCAGAGCGTCTCCTAGGTAAACCTGCGGAAACGTTGCTCAAGAAGCCCGCCGATCAAATTTTCGGGCAATGGCCAGAGCTCATGGCCGCGTTCACGTCTGAGCAACCTGTGCAGGTGCAATGTACGCACCGCGCTAGTGTGAACGTTGCAACATACATAGAGGCCCGGGTCATTCCCCTGGCATACGGTCAAACAAGTGTGGGACATGTAGTGGTACTGAACGACGTCACTCAACACAAGGCGCTAACCGCTGCCCTGCAGGAAGCCTTGCACACGGAGAAAAGCGCACGTACCTACGCTGAGACCCTGAAAGACATTACTTTACTCTTGACTGAAACAACCAGCACGCGTGAGGTGTTGCAACAGATCCTGCGACAGGTAGAACGTTTTGTGGCCTACGACAGTGCCAACATTAGCCTGTTTGAGGAAGATGTGCTACGCATTGCTGAATGGCGGGGATATGAAAAATTTGGTCCTGTAGATTTCCTGGACACCCTGGAGCAAAAACTGGCCGATTTTCCTATTGAGCGACGGGCCGTCGCTTCGGGGGAAGCTGCCATCATTACAGACGCCCATGCTGACCCGGAGTGGGTGGTCGTCCCTGCGACCGCCTGGATCCGCTCCCATTTGACCATCCCCATCCGACATCAGGAGAGAATCTTAGGACTTTTACGACTGGATGCAGCTCAACCCCATGCTTTCTCCCAAGAAGATGTAGAACGCCTGACGCCCTTGACAAATGTGGCTGCTATCGCTCTGTTAAATGCTCGCCTGCATGAACAGGCCCGAGCGGAACTAACCCAACGCCGGCAGGCTGAACAGGCCCTGCAAAAACGACTCACCCAGTTGGAAGCCCTATTTCGCTTCACAGAGGAACTATCCCCTTTGCTGGACGTCCAGGAGGTCTGTGAAGCCATGGTTCGCGGGGTGCACACGTACCTGGGTTTCCAGTATGTCGGTGTGTTCTTGTTGGACGAAGAAACAGATGAACTCGTATTGAGGGCCAATTTGGGATGGAACGCACCGCCACACATCACCAAAATTGCCCCTGATCAGGGGTTGAGCCGAAGGGCAATCGAGGAAAGACAAACCCGCTACACACCTGATGTGTCAAAAGAGCCGGACTATGTTTCTGTCACTCCTGAACTCCAGCCGGGCTCAGAAGTGGACGTTCCTATCCTGGTCAACGGCCGCTCGGCAGGAGTACTCATTGTGGAACGCAGCCAAACAGGGGCCTTCTCCAAAGAGGACATTGACATCTTGACCGCGATAGGCAACGAAGCTGGTATTGCCCTTTCTAGAGCGTTCACGCACTCTCAGCTAGAGCAAGCCGAAAGCAAGTATCGTCAGCTTCTCGACAACATTCCTCTCGGACTCTACCGGACTACGCCCGACGGACGCTTCCTGGCCGCCAATCGAGCCCTTGCCCAGATCCTCCATTATCCAAACGTGACCACATTGTTGGAAACACAGGTCATAAATTTGTATGTAAATCCTTCTGAACGGGAGAAATGGAGACGGGTTGTCGAAAGTCAGAAAGACACTTCGGTTTTTGAGGTTCAAACGCGCTGCTACGACGGCGAGATCATTTGGATACGTAATCGAGGCAAAGCCGTCCGGGATGAGACAGGCCAAGTTCTCTACTACGACGGGTTCATTGAGGACATAACAGCAGAAGTTCAGGGGCGATCAGAGCGTTTACGCCATTTGCAACGCATCGAACAACAAACCCAACAAATGGCGGCATTAAATGAGATTTTCTTAGAAATGAGCCAGGAGCTGGACGTTCAGCCTCTTTTGCATTCCATCACCGTTCGAGCCGTCAGTCTGTTACGAGGTACAGGGGGAGGAATCTACCTGGCCGAGCCCACCGCACGACGAGCCGTCTGTGTGGTGAGCTACAACACTCCTCACGATTACACCGGTACATCTCTCTCCTATGGAGAAGGAGCGGCCGGGCTCGTTATCGCCACCGGACGGCCTCAAATCATTCCAGATTACCGTATTTGGCCTAATCGTGCCTTGACTTATGAAGAAGAACAACCCTTCATTTCGGTCATCAGCGTACCTATGGTATGGCGTGATCAGGTATTGGGCACCATCGAAGTCCTGCACGATCGGCCAGGCTACTTCACCCAAGAACACCTCGACCTGCTAACTCTATTTGCACGACAGGCAGCAGTGGCCCTTCGCAACGCTCAATTGCTGGAAAAGGAAAGAAAGCGGCAAGCCCAACTGGAGGTCCTGCGGCGAGCCAGCTTAAAAGTGACGTCTACTTTGGATCTGCAAGGTGTTTTAAAAGCGATCCTTGAGTCCGTCTTTGAACTCCTGCTGGCCGACGACGCCCACATTTTCCTTTACAACGGCCAGGAACTCACATTTGGCGCTGCCTATTGGGAAGGCAAGATGCAGGATCGGCCGTTTGCTCAACCCCGGAAAGGGGGGATCACGTACACCGTCGCCCGCACCGGCGAAGCTCAGATCATCCCCAGCATCGACGAACATCCGGCCTACAAAGATTGGAAGTGGGGAGGAGCTCTGGCCTCCTTCCCGTTGAAATCCCACGGCCGGATCATTGGTGTCATGAACGTGGCCTTTGCCAGACCCCACGAGTTCACCGAGGAAGAGGTCCATTTACTGACGTTATTTGCCGACCAAGCCGCTATAGCCATCGAACATGCCGAACTATTCGCGAAAAGAGAACAATACACGCGCGATCTCATTCTCCTCCAGAACATCTTGCAAGTGTTGAATGCCTCGCAATATGTGGGAGATGCTTTCTCAGCCATGACCAATCATCTTGTGGCTTTAACCCACGCTGACCGTATTAGTCTCACATTGCTGGACGAAAATGGTGAACAATTCATCCTGAAAACGTTAGACGCACGAACGAACGTCCTGGAAGATGGGGCCATGCTTCCTCTTCATATTTCAGCCGCATCAGAAGATATCCTCGAGGGACGCGTGCACATCACCCCGGATCTGAGCACAGAAGCAAATTTCCCGGCCGAGCAGGCGCTGTTTGCTGCCGGCTACCGGAGCCGCATTAACATCCCTCTGCGAGTCGAAGGTCAGATCATTGGGTCCCTAAACTTTGGTTGGACGTCGCCGAAGGGGCTTCATGACGAAGATGTTCCCCTGCTGCAACATGTAGCAGATGCGCTCGCTCTGGCCATTGAGCGGGACCGCTTAATGGAGTCTACACGACGGCAAGCCGAGGAACTAAGCAGCCTCTATGAGACCTCGTTACTTCTGGGGAGGTCGTTGGACCTCCCTTCATGGCTCGAGAACGTCCATGATGCCCTTGATCGTTTTTTGTCTCCCGACGCTGTGGGAGTGTTTCTTTACCATGCGCAGGAAGATGAAATTGAAGTCCTTTCTGTACGAGAGCGTGGGGAGCATCTCGTGATACTAGAGGACATGAAAATCCCAGCCTGCCAGGCCGGCCTGACAGGCTGGATCGCCCAACACCGCCGGCCTTTGCTCATTCGCGATTTGCCGAATGAGCTAGACACCTTGCCCGTCCCTCCGCGCCACGTGACCGAACCTCCCCTTTCTTTTGTAGGGATCCCACTGATGTTGGCGGATCGCGTAGTAGGCGTCTTGACGGTGCAATCCTTCCGCGCGGGCGCTTTTTCGGAACAACACCAGCGCTTCCTGGAGTCGTTAGGGGCCCAATTGGCCATCATGCTGGAGAATGCGCGCATGTATGAAGCCGAACGCCGGGCTCGGGAGGAAACGGAGCACCTGCTGGAAGCAGCTCAAGCCCTCAGCGCCACCCTGGACCTTCCCAATGTGTTCGAACGCATTCTCACCGAACTCCAAAAGGTTGTCCCTTATGACAGTGCATCCGTTCAGGAATTGCGAGAGAACAGGTTGGTCATCATTGGAGGACGAGGCTTTGCCAACCCAGAGGAAATTATTGGCCTCTCTTTCGATGTTTCCAGCGACAGAAATCCTAATCGCGAAGTAGTGCTCCGACGCGAGCCGGTTATCCTGGCAGATGCCCCGACCCGGTATAAGGATTTTACTCAGGAACCTTATGTAGTCACGCCGATCCGGTCATGGTTGGGCATCCCGATGTTGTATGGAGATCGCGTGATCGGGCTCATTACCCTGGACAAGCGAGAGCCCGGCTTCTACACGGCCGGCCACGCACGTGTCGCCCAGGCGTTCGCCACTCAGGCGGCCATTGCCATCGAAAATGCCCGACTTTACCATTCAGTTCAAGAACAGGCCCAACGCGTTCAGCGCATATTGGACACCATGCCGGATGGTGTCTATTTGCTCGATGCAGAAAAGTGCATCATCAGCACGAACCCGGCAGGCACTCGGTTTCTCGACCTTCTAGGCTCGCGTCTGGGCGCCCCTATGACTCACATTGGCGACTTCCCTGTTGAGGAGCTCCTGGCCTCACCCCTGGACGGCCCACGTCAGGAAGTGGAGATAAACGATCCCGAACGACATATCTTTGAGGTTGCGGCTCGCCCTCTAGGAGATCCAGGGGCAAAAGCAGGCTGGGTCCTCCTGTTGCGAGATGTGACTCGCGAGCGACAAATCCAGATCCAGGTAGAGCAGCAGGAACGGCTGGCCGCCATCGGACAACTGGCCGCCGGGATTGCCCACGACTTCAACAACATCCTGCAAGGAATCATCGGCTTTTCTCGTCTGCTCAGTAAACGGGAGGATTTACCTGAAGACGTGCGCCGGCGTCTGCGCATGATTGGAGAACAGGGCGAACGAGGAGCACGGCTCGTGCATCAAATCCTGGATTTTAGCCGTCGTTCCACGCCCCATCGGACGCTGGTCGCTCTGGACGACGTTGTCCGGGAAGCTCTTCCCTGGCTGCGAAGTACTCTCCCCGAAGAAATTTCTCTCTCCGTCGAGGTCGAGCCCTGGGATTACAGAGTAAACATAGACATCACTCAAATGCAGCAGGTTCTAACCAACTTGGTCTTGAATGCGAGAGATGCGATGCCTCGAGGGGGGACCATTATTCTTTCCTTGCGCCAATTCACGCTACTCCCTGAGGATACTCCTCCCGTTGCCGGGATGCGGCCGGGTCCATGGGTTCAGCTTGCTGTTATCGACACAGGTGTTGGCATCCCCGAAGACATTCTCCCCCATATCTTCGAGCCCTTCTTTACCACCAAGGATGTGGACAAAGGGACAGGACTGGGGTTGGCACAAGTGTACGGGATCATCCAGCAGCACGAAGGATTCATCACTGTAAAATCGGAAGAGGGTCGAGGGAGCACATTCACTATTTACCTACCATGGAGAGCTTCTTTGCCGTTGGTCGGTGTGTCCGGCTCGAACCGCTCAGCACCAGAGAGCAACTCGGAAAAAGACACTGTGCTCATTGTGCACCCTGTAGCGGACAGGCTGCAGCGGCTTTCACATGTCGTGACCCGTCTGGGATATCGCGCGATCCAGGTTGGGGCCGTAGAGGAGGCTCTGGACACCCTGCATGGTCTCTCGACTCCTCCTGTAGCTGTCCTGAGCGAGTTTCTCACCTTGCCAGGAACTTTGGGTTTGCCGGTGCCTAGAATGTGCGAGGTGATAAAGGCAGGGCACATTCCTCTTATCCTGTTGGGCGATCAGAATGTCCCGAAAGGAGTAAAAGAGGCGGGGTGTATTCTCATTTCTACGAACATAGACTCTGATGAATTCATAAACGACTTGCGTGAAACTTTGAAGGAGTGCGGACGGAAGGCGGCTTTACTCAAGGGCAAATGAGCACATTCACACGCAAGTTTGTTGTCAAGGCTTTATCCGAGTAAAATTATCTGCGCAGCGACTTTCCGGTGGAGGCACGAGGAGCATACGATGGCGACCATTCTGATAGTGGAGGACGAAGATCTGGTACGCGAACTTTACGGGGCCTGGCTGGAAGAAAGCGGCCATGATACAAAAACGGCTTCGTCCGTACAGGAAGCTCTGGCTATTTTGCAACACACGGACGTAGACACGATTGTCAGTGACATTCGCATGACCCAGAATACGGGCATTGATCTGCTGGCCTGGGTCCACAAGCGAGACGAGACTCTGCCGGTGATTCTGGTCACCGGGGTCCCGGCCGTAGAGACGGCTATAGAAGCTCTGCGCCTACAGGCATATGATTACCTGGTAAAGCCCATTTCTGAATCAGCATTGCGTCGGTCGGTCAACCGGGCAGTGGAACATCGGCGTTTGCGCGCAGAGAAGGCTCGGCTAGAAGTGGAGAATCAGCGCTACCGGGAACATCTGGAGCAATTGGTTGAAGAACGTACCCGGGCTCTTGAGCGTCGCAACCGGCACTTGACCGTGCTCCACCGCATTTCTCAGGATATCGGTGCGTTGCAGGAGATGACCACATTATTCCAGAAGGTGGTCCACCTCGTCCAGAATGAATTCGATTACATGCGTGTCTCAATTTATAAGGTGGATTTGCTCATCGGGAAGCTACAGTTGGCCGCGGTCGCGGCTCGAGAGCATGTCGAGGTGCCCAATGCAGATTTCACTCAACCGATTCAGGTGGGACTGCTGGGTCGAGCGGCTCGGGAGAATCGGGCCATTATCGCTCAAGATGTCAGCGACTGGCCTGAGTTTATCGCTTGTACTGGAGATCCGGCTCAAGCAGAAGCCATTTTTCCTATCTATGATCAAAATGATTTGGTCGCGTTGCTCAACATTGACGCCGATCGCACCCACGCGTTTGACGAGACAGACAACATGGTCCTGCACACACTGGCCCGATACGTGAGCATTGCGGTGAGCAACGCCCGTCTGTATGAGGAGGCGCAAGATGCTCTGCGGGCACGGGAGGAGATGCTTAATAATGTCTCTCACGAATTGCGTACCCCGTTGACCATCATTCGAGGCTATGCCGAACTCGTGACCGAAGGGCTGGTCGGTGACCTGAACGAGGACCTGGCCGCCGTCGCGGGCACCATTCTTGACCAGGCCAAACATCTGTCCCATCTGGTCGACCAATTAGTCGCCTTTCGTCGGGTTGAGCGAGAGGGGATCACGATGGAGCCTGTTCCCTTCGGAGATTGGCTGCGTCACGTCTTGAGCACCTGGACCCCCATGATGCGTGAGCACGGCCTGACTCTGGAATGGCAAGTGCCCCAAAGGTTGGGGATTATCCAGGGAAACACCAATTACCTGACCGAAATAATGAACAATCTTCTGGACAATGCACGCAAGTTCAGCCCTCCAGGAACGACCGTCTTTGTACAAGCCCACCGTAATGGCCCCCGGATTTACGTTTCCGTTCAAGATCAGGGTATTGGCGTTTCACGAGAGAAGCTGGACCGCATTTTTGAACGCTTCTATCAGGCCGATGGGGGCATCAACCGGCGTTTCTCAGGAATGGGGTTGGGCCTTGCTCTCGTGCAGGAAATCATCACCCGCCACGGTGGAGAAGTGTGGGCAGAGAGTGAGGGTGAGGGCAAGGGGTTGACCATCACCTTCACTCTCCCTGTATACAGAGAGGAGGAGGCGCTCATGTAGCCAACAGAGCGAGTGCTTGGGCTCGAATCTGCCGTAAATGCCCACTTACGTCCTTTATCCCCTGTCGCTCCATATCTTGCGCAAGTGCCTCCATGAGTTCTATCAACGGCGGCGAGAGAAGGTCCCGATGTTCCTGCAGGTACTGTCGACTTTCTTCTGGGTAGGAGAGCGTCAAAAGCTGCTCAATGAAGGCAAGCTCCGGTGGCACTTCTGGTTGTAAGTGGCGCTGGATGGCCTGCCATACCCGTTCCAGAGACTCACGAATCTCCTTCAGCCCTTCTTTTTCCGCCTGCTTTATTTGAGAAGAGAGTACAAATAAAAAGACGTCGTCGATCTTCTGCAGATTCTCTTCGATCGCCTGGTTGATATCCTCGCTCCTGAGAAGAGTACGCAGGAGTTCTGCAGCCCCCTCAACGGCTTGTTGAGTTTCCTTATCCACGAGTTCTGTCAGGTTCAAAATACGCTCACGCAATTGAGTAAGCCGTTCTGCCTCTGCCGGGTCGTCTCCTCGTACCTGTTCGATGCGCTCACTCAACATCTTGAAAAACAGATAGTCTAGCAAGGGACGGAAAACACGCACCAGCGCTTCTACCTCATCTTCCGAGGCGGCGTGGAGGAGACGTTCCAGTATGTCCTGTCGGTTTGGATTCTGATGCAATAGGGCCAGGGCCCTGTCATATGCCTGCTCTTTCTGTCCCCAGGCGGTCAAGGGCAGCAGCCGTTGACGGAGAGCTTCCAAACGTTCTGCTTCCTGACGTTGACCTGCCTCACGTGATGCGTCTCGCGCGTAGCGCAGAAGCTCGTAGAATTCCTGGTCGAGATGCTCTTTGTTTCTCCCAACTAGCGCTGAAAACGCAACAGAATCGTCCATCACGGCCAGCAGTTGGTCGATTAGACCGGCTTTGCGCCGACGTTCTTCTAAGACATTCTTGTCGATTCCCTCAGCTTCCATGATGGCGTCTAACATGTTCTCCAATGTGATGAACTCACGCGGCTGTAGCAAATATCCTCGAGGCTGTCCCTCGGGCAAAGCGCTCATCACTGCGCGTGTCATCTCCCCAATAATACGCTGACGCTGTTCCTGAGTGAGATTGGCTGTAGGGGAAACATAGACAAAAGCGAGTTGCTTCTTCCCGTCATGGTAGAAAAGGGGAAAATTAAGCATGCCGGTCATCCCGCAACGAGGACACTGGAACATATTCAGTGCGCCGGCAATCAGGCCCTGTGTCTCTAAGGGCATGTCTTGAGCATCAACAATGGAATACACCTGGACAGGCATCTCGAAACCGCAGCCTGGACAACGAACAGGTACTTCTTGTGGTGCGAAATAGGGCATAATTAATCACTCCTGATCTATAAGCTTACCCAAGAACCCATCATACCCCGACCATCTCTGCTGACCAATTTTGAGGGGGATGCCCGGACTCTTTACACAGTCTCTGGTTCCGATGGCGATGATTTACGCTCTCCATTCACTTGTATCTCCAGTTCCTCGACCAGTTCTCGGAGGAAGAGTTCTCCATCTGTGACCAACCCTGCAGCCTGAAAGGAGCCTCGGTCTGCCAATTTAGTCACGGTAGCCGGGTTAATGTCAACGACGACCACCTTGACATGGGCGGGGAGCAAGTTTCCAGTAGCGATTGAGTGGAGCATGGTGGCCAGCATGATGGCCATTTCCACTCCTTCCAGTGCGTGGCGCATGGCGCGCTGGGCTTCGATAACATCGGTGATGACGTCGGGCAATGGCCCGTCATCCCGGATTGACCCGGCCAGGACCAGGTCGACCTTATGACGAATGGCTTCGTACATCACCCCTGAGTGCAAAATTCCTTTCTCGACGGCCGCGTGCAGCCCCCCCACTTGCCGGATTTTGTTAATCGCTCGCATGTGGTGGGCATGTCCACCCGGGACCGGTAGGCCGGTTCCCAAATCAACGCCCAGGCTTGTCCCAAAGAGTTGATTTTCCACGTCATGGACCGCAACCGCATTACCACCAAAGAACACGTCCACGTATCCCATGTGGATCAGCCGGGCAAGGTATGGGCCGGCGCCGCTGTGGATAACCGCCGGTCCTACAACGAACAGGATCTTTCCTCCCCGGTCATGAACCTGGCGCATCTCTCGCGCAATGAGGCTAATGGCAATTCTATTGGGACGCTCCGACGACACCTCATTACGCATGAAGGAGAAAACCTCCACGCTTCGCTCTCGTTCCAGGGGCTGTACGCGAATACCCGCATGTCCGACGACCACTTCATCGCCCCGCCGTAAGTCGGCCAGCGGGCGCGCATACGCCCGGCGGTCTTCGCGGTCAACTACAATGACCAGGTCCATCTCTGTGCCTATCACCGGTATCCAATGGCCGTCGAGGCGTACCTCCGTGGGAAGATTCGTGGTGGAGTAAAAGTCATCCGGGGCCGCTCCATCTACCGGTGCAGGCTCGGTGTGCACGTCATGCCCGTTCACCAGCTCTGCCCCTAACTCCTGCAAGGCCTTGAGCATTTGAGCCATTTGGTTTTCATGCTGAGCCAAGATTTTCATACGAGCAAAACTGGGCTCCACTTTCGAACGGCCGACCTGAATCTCCTCGACTTTGAAATCCCCTCCCAAATCCATGATAATGTCAAAAGTACGGGGTAAAATCAGGGAGTCAATGATATGGCCTCGCAGAACAATTTCTTCAACGAAAGGATAAGGGCGTTTCGCGGTTGCGCTGCTGTCGCTCATGTGTTCTTTTGTGCCTCCTGTTTGCGTTGCTCGATGAAATGGGTGAACTGGGCTTCTGTCAATGTGGGGACACCGAGCCGACGAGCTTTCTGTAATTTACTACCGGGATTCTCGCCCACAATCAGATAGTCCGTTTTCCGACTCACGCTGTTAGCCACATGCCCCCCCAGGGATTCGATGAAGCTCTTGGCTTCTTCTCGGGTCATCGTGGACAAGGATCCGGTGATGACAAAAGTCAGGCCGTCCAGGAATTGGGGACGTTCTCCAACTTCTTCGGCTAGGGCCACACCGGCCTTGCGTAACTTTGCGAGAACTCTTTGGTTCTGAGGTTGGCGGAACCAGACCGCGATACTTCGGGCGATCTTAGGACCGATCCCCTCGATGGCTGCTAGCTCTTCCTCTGTGGCCTGCGCCAGCGCGTCTATGCTGTGGTACCGGTCGGCCAGGATTTGGGCCGTAACCTGCCCCACGAATTTGATGCCTAAACCGGTGATAAGCCGCCACAGAGGTCTCTTCTTGCTTGCCTCAATAGCTCGAAGAAGGTTTTCGGCCTTCTTCTCACCCCAACCCGGTAAGGTAATTAAATCCGCTTTTTTCAGATAATAAATGTCGGCCAAGTCCTCTACGCGTTTCTCCTTCACCAGGTGTTCCGCCACCTTGATGCCCAGCCCTTCAATGTCCATGGCTTGCTTGGACGCGTACCATTGAACAGAACGAATGAGCTGAGCCGGACAGGAGCTGTTTGGGCAGTAGTAAGCCACTTCACCAGGAGGGCGGACAATTTCCGCCCCACAAACGGGACAATGGTCAGGCATGTGCCAGCTCCGTTCCTCGCCAGTACGCAGTTCGGGCAGGGGACGAACGACCTGAGGAATAACTTCACCCGCGCGCTGGATAATCACGTGATCGCCAATGCGAATATCTTTCTGGGTGATGTAATCTTCATTGTGCAAAGTGGCCCGGCTAACGGTGACGCCGCCAACCTCTACAGGCTCAAGAACGGCGACGGGGGTCAAAACCCCGGTTCGCCCCACCTGGACTTCGATATTTAGGAGGCGCGTCACGGCTTCCTCTGAGGAGAACTTGTACGCAATTGCCCAACGGGGATCCTTACCCGCGAAGCCCAGTATGTCCCAGAGATCCCGGTTGTCCAGTTTGATGACCAAACCATCAATATCATATTCCAGCCGTTGTTTGAGCTGTGGGCCCTCATGAATGCAAAAGTCAACGACGTCCTCAAAGTTCTCGAAACGGCGATTCTCGGGGTTTACCGGAAATCCTAACGCCTTCAAGTAACGGAGGGCTTCCCATTGCGATGTGATGGGAGATTTCAAGCCCTCGCTGATGACCAAATGATACGTCCAGACCCGAAGAGGCCGCTGGGCCGTGATGCGGGGGTCAAGCTGTCGGATGGACCCGGCCGCGAAATTGCGTGGATTGGCAAACGTGCGTCCTCCACGCTTTCTCTGCTCTTCGTTGAACTGCTCAAAATCTGCCCGGCGGACATACGCTTCCCCTCGTACGACTAGGTAAGTAGGGACCTCCACGTTAGGGGAGGAGCCATCCGGAGCAGAGATGGGTATGTGTAGGGGAATTTGCCTGACAGTACGCAGGTTGGGGGTTACGTCCTCTCCTTCAATGCCATCACCGCGTGTGGCTCCCAAAACGAAGCGTCCGTCCCGATAATGCAGGACTACGGTGAGGCCGTCGATTTTGGGCTCTACGACGAAAGCAATGGGAACCCCTTCAGGAATCAGCTTGAGCAGACGGGTATACCAGGCCCAAAGCTCATCGCGACTGAAAGCATTCGCCAAGCTAAGCATAGGTTCAGGATGGCGTACTTTGGGAAATTCGCTGCGCGGGGCACTTCCCACTCGTTGGGTAGGAGATGTGGGTGTCTTAAATTGGGGGTACTTCTCTTCCAACTCCACAAGTTCGCGGAAGAGAGAATCGTATACACTGTCAGGGATAACAGGGTCATCCAGGACGTAGTAGCGATAGCCGTGATATTCAATAGCCCGCCGTAAGACCTCAATGCGCTTACGGGCTTCCTCCACATCATCCTCACGTTGGGATGTCGAAAAGTGATCGGCCATGGCGGTGCTCCCGGGGCCATTTGCCCGTCCATGTTATCGAGAAATAAGCAGGATGAGCCTACAGTTCATCCTTTCCTACGTTCTTGCGCCTCTTTCGGTGGTTCCCCCGTTTCTGGATCAATAAAGATTAAGTCGAATTCGTGGATTTTTCTGTCTAAGATAGTACTGTCGCGAATTAGAAAAACCTCCAGGCGATAACGTTCCCCGGGACGAGGAGGCTGACGGAGGTGCATGGTCACATCGACGTAGAAATTTCGATGTTCTACCAAGAGCATGTCCGTGATTAAATGCCCGTCTGGATCGTAGAGGTATAGTTCCAGACTGGGAAAAGTCTTGAAGTACGTCAGGTTGATCTTAATCCACAGCTTTGTCAGATTAGGGTAAGGATACACCTCGATATGATCTATCTGAGGGGGAGTTGTTTCCTCCGGCAACTCCATGTCTTGATATGTGTCACCAGCCGGCGTATCCAGCCCAATGTGCCTGAACTCTGGCATCAGAGGCAGTTCACGGTTACCCATCGAATCCTCCCACCATTTTTTGAAAACGACTTTCACGTCTCGTATTATACCGATTCCCCACGTCCGGACGAAATTTGACGGGCGTCTTCCTGGTGGATACAATGGAAGCGCAAATGGGGGATCGTCTAACAGGCAGGACAGCGGACTCTGGATCCGCCAGTCGGGGTTCGAATCCCTGTCCCCCAGCTTCCATCAGCAAAGGGCGGGCCTGAGTGCCCGCCCTTGTGTAGGCCGGAGGTGGGATCCGTCCGTCTGAGCAAGGAGGAGGATACGGGGTCTGTTCCCCGCTACATCTTTCTCGCCGAGGTGCTGAGACGCTTCCTCATTTCAGTATGGCCCTCAGATCGCAAGTCGAGTGGAGGGAATCCACCTGGAACCTGGCGGCGGGCTGCGCGAAAGTGAGCCCCGGGTGCAAGCCCTGGTACGCCGAACGTACGGCCTTGCCCTTTCAAGCGACGGGACATTCGGCCGGCCGCAACGGTTTTCGGGTGACCACCCGACACTCAGACCGTTTCACCCTCCCCCTGGGCTGGAAGAACCCCCCGTTTGCGGCCCATGTACATTGTACATGGGCGGCCCAGGCGATGCAGTCGTTCCATGAGTTCGAAGCGGGAAAGGCCCAGGAGTTCGGCGGCCCGTCCCAGGCTGATGTCGCCATCCCAGTACGCGACCATCACCCGGTTCCATCCGACCCCCACGGCCTCGATGGCTGCCTGGCCCCCTCTCCCCTCAGGCCGCGCGGCGTCTCGACCTTCGCCTGGTGCTGTGCGCCTTCCTGTTGCAGGCGATAATCGGTGATGTCGAGGACAACGGTGTGTTTGTCGCCGTGATCGGCTACGGCGACACCTGGCAGGCGAAGCGGGACGTGGCTGTGCTGAATCTCCTCGTTCGCGTGGGCCTGCGTCTGGGCGACGTGGTGCTGAGCGCGCGCAAGGGGCATGTGGTGGTGAAGTCGGGGAAGGGGATGAAGGAGCGAACGGTGCCTTTGCCGCGGGAGGCGCGGGCCGCGTTGCAGGTGTATCTGGCCGTGCGGCCCGAGTGGGCGGGGGAGTGGCTGTTCGTGAGCAAGACGGGGAAGGCGCTGAGCCCCCGCGACGTACAGCGCCTGGTGGAGAAGGCAGCGCGAATGGCGGGGCTGACGCGACGCGTCACGCCGCACGTCTTGCGGCACACGTATGCGACGCGGGCGCTGCGTCGGGGCGTGGACCTGGCGACGGTGGCGCGGTTGTTGGGGCACGAGAACTTGAGCACGACCGCCAGGTACCTGCACCCAGATGAGGCTCGGGTGGCGGAGATGGTGGAGGAGTTGTGAAAGAGCCGTCCTATCGGAGCACACAAAGCAACCTGCCTGACAGGGAGAACGATTTGCTACTGTATACGATGTTGAATATAATACCACCGCTATGGACGCCAACACTGTTGTGATCGACACCTGCGTGCTTATCGCGGCCTTACGTTCCCGGCGAGGAGCGTCGTTTCGGATGCTCTCTCTGGTGGGAACAGGGAAGTTTGACGTTGTTATCTCCGTGCCGATGGTACTCGAGTATGAGGGTACAGCCAGGCGGATTCTGGAGGAAACATCGCTGGATGAGGAGGATGTGGAAGCCATTCTGGATTACCTGTGCCTGGTGGGGAAACAGCAGGAGGTATTCTACCTGTGGCGTCCCATCCTGCGGGACCCACAGGATGACATGATTCTGGAACTGGCCGTAGCGGCTGGAGGGGCCACGATTGTTACTTTCAACGTGCGGGACTTTCAGGGCGCGGAACAGTTTGGTGTCAAGGTGATGACGCCGCAGGAGTTTCTGAGGGAGATAGGAGAGGTGCCATGAGTGCAATCACAGTGCGTCTGCCCGAATCGTTGCATCAAACAGTGCGAGAGATGGCCCGACGGGAGGGGGTATCCATCAACCAGTTCATTACGCTGGCCGTCGCTGAGAAGGTGGCCGCGTTGAAGACGGCCGAGTACTTGGAGGCGCGGGCACAGCGAGCGAGTCGGGAGCGGTTCGAGCAGGCCCTGGCGAAGGTAGCAGATGTTGAGCCAGCGGAGTGGGATCGCGTGTAGGTAGGATCTCCCTTTTCCCGTAAGAAGGTGCATGGGGGTCGCAACGTCCGTTCTTATATCCGCCTCTTTCCCACTTTCGCCTCTTCCCAACACTCATGCTATACTTTTTTATGCGCTTTTCCCGACGACGCACGACGAATCACGCTCTGCGTTTTCACGTCTCACGTCCCGGAGGCCCCCATGCCCGTATCATATGCCGAACAGGCCCCCGTTACCTGCCCGGAGTGCGGCCACACCTTGGGCAAGGCCGATGCATGGAGCAGCGGTGCTTGTGGATTGTAGGGTGCGATGAGGCGATGCAAGCGTATTTGGCTCAGGAGTGGAATTGGCCCGGAGTGCAATAGTGTGGGTATATTCGTCGCCGATGGCGGCGTCTTCATGTGTCCACATGGGAGGAGGAGAAGCTGCATGTATGGATAGCCGGGACGGCATTCCCATGGCGCCTGGACGAAGAAAGCGCCGCGTCTCTATTGCGCGCCCATTGGCACATCGAGAACCGAGTGTTTTATGTCCGCGATGTGACGATGGATGAAGACCGTTTACATGGGCGTCGCATCTGTCTAACAGCCATACAACGGTCTGATGGCTGGAACAACGCCTCCGTGGACTCGCCAAAGGTTAGAACATGGGAAAGCCCTACTTGTTCGATGCGTTCTAAAATAGACATGACGGACTGTAATAAACGCTCATATGCAATTTGAGAGAATCTTCCAGACAGCATCGATTTTACGCCTTCCTGGAGATCCGTCCCCGGGTGGCCTCGGTTAGGGTAGAGGCCCGAGGCGCATATCGAGAGAGTCCTCCCAGGGCAAGGATGACCCCGCCCAGCGCCAGAAACTGACTGAGCCGGTACCCGTCCATGATCAGGAAACTATCCCCTCGAAACGTATCCAGAAAGAGGTGTGCCAGGCTGTATGCCAACAAGATCCGCCACCCCCAAATACCGGCCCCTCGCGGAGCAGGACGGGCGAAAAGCCATATGGTGGTCAGAAGCGCTGCCACCATTTCGTACACCTGGACTGGATGGCGCATTTCCCCCCACATTTCTACGGCCCAAGGCAAGGTACTGGGCATTCCATAGGCGTCGCCAGCCATGAAGTTTGCCAGGGCGTAGATAGCCCACCCCAACGTGAGACCCGGTACCAGTGCGTCTACAAATGCGCCCAGGGGAATGCGTTTTCGGTGCAGATAGAGATAGCCGACAAATATCCCTCCTACGATGGCCACCGATGGCACAAATGCTCCCAGTCGAGGACTCAACAGAGACAAGGGGGAATTCAGGTAAGCTTGGGGGTATCGAGCTGCGTATGCGAGTCGCCCAAACACTAGGCCGGCGATCGCACTGATGCCGCCCCAATTCCACACGTGATCCCCGTCAATACCCAGACTTTCTGCGCTTTTGCTGCCAAGCCACAGAACCAGATAAAACCCCAGCAGGACCAGTAACGGCTTTGTGGGCAAAGAAAGCCCCCCGAGGGGGATGTTAGGTAGCATTACCGTGCCTCCATCAAGTGTTGGAATCGAGTCTGTGCCATGGCTTCGCTCATACTTCCCTCCACTTTGTCGACGATGGTCCCGTCCGGGGCGATAAAATAGGTCGTAGGGAGCGCTCGGATACGATATCGGTCCGCTACTTTCATCTTTCCATCAAGAAGGACGGGGAACGTCATCTCGTACTGCTGACGAAATGCGCTCACCTTGCCGGGCTCTTCCGCCTGGTTAATGGCCAGAACGATGAGCCCTTGTCCCTTATAATGATTATACTCTTTGACGATAAAGGGCATTTCAGCTCTGCAGGGAGGACACCACGTGGCCCAAAAGTTGAGCACAACTGGGTGACCTCGTAAGCGACTAAGCTTGATGGTGTCTCCGTTCAGGCTGGTAAGTTCGAAATCGGGAGCCAGGAAACCGGGGCGAGGGGCTTCTGTGTGGATGGCATTCCGTGCTTCCACGGGAACACGGCTGGCTACAATCCATGACAGGCCAACGATGAAAGCCAGCACCATGAGGAAGTAGTACCGTTCTCGCGTCCAGGCCGCCAGGTTCGTTTGAGCATGCTTGTCTGCCGTTGCCACAAGGTCTCTCCTTGCTTCTGGGGATTGTGGATTGTTTATGAGGATTTCTCCTCCGTTCCTCCCTTAGATGGGGTTTCTCCCCTAGACGTTACAGACCGAACTCGAAGGCCCGTTTTTTCCGGTTCAAATCCCCAAGTTTCAGCAACGACGTAAAGGGGGCGGGCCTTGACCTCGTCGTAGATTCGACCCAGGTATTCACCGATAATCCCCAGGAAGATAAGCTGAATTCCCCCCAAAAAGAGGACGGCCACCAGTGTCGTTGCCTGGCCCAACAGCGCCCGGCCTGTGGCCAGGCGGAGATAGACTGCAACAAGCATGCTGACAAGGCTAATGAGAGCAATGGTGAAGCCCACGTACGTGGCGAGCTGCAAGGGAACATACGAGAACGAAGTAATTGCGTCCAGGGCAAACTTGAGCATTTTCCGCAGCGGGTATTTGGTCTCCCCCGCGAAGCGAGGCTCGCGCACGTAATATACGCCCGTTTGTCTAAAACCGACCCACACAGAAAGGCCGCGCACGAAACGATTCCGTTCGCGCATGGTACGCAATGCCCGCACTACTTTCCGGTCCATTAACCGGAAATCGCCGGTGTCCTTGGGAATGTCCACGTCGGTGATCCGATATATCAGGCGATAAAAGAGCTTGGCTGTCCACTCTTTGAACCAAGATTCTCCCTTACGCTCCTTGCGAACAGCGTAAACGACATCATATCCTTGCTTCCACTTCTTGATGAGTTCGGGAATGACCTCAGGCGGATCTTGCAAATCCGCGTCGATGATGACAACCGCGTCCCCTTGCGCATAATCCAGCCCTGCCGTAATGGCCAGTTGGTGTCCGAAATTGCGTGAGAAGGAAACGATTTTGACGCGCGGGTCCCTGGCATGCAATTCCTTCATCACTGGGAGGGTGTTATCACGGCTGCCGTCATTGATGAGGATGAGTTCCCAGGACTTATCGAGAGCATCCATGACCTCGTGCACCCGACGGTAGAATTCGGGCAGAACGTCCTCTTCGTTGTAGGCGGGAGCCACGATAGAGTAACGAGGGTGATTTGTCTCTGCACTCATATGCACCTCTATACGTCACTTGAATCGCTTACGCAGTTCGGCTTCCACGTCGCCCCAGGTCAAATTCCGTTTCGCGAGAAGTACCAGCAGGTGGTAGACGAGGTCCGCACTTTCATAGACAACCCGCTCATCTCCCTCTGCCATCGCTGCAACAATAACTTCTACAGACTCCTCACCAATTTTCTTCAGGATTTCGTTCTCACCCTTTGTGAACAATGTGGCAGTGTAGGAATCAGGCCTGGGGTGCGCTTTGCGCTCCTGGATGGTCTGCCATAAAATCTCTAACGTATCACCCATATACTTGTGCCTCCCTTCAATCGGCATTCTCTTTCGGGAGTATAAGCGATGCACTCGGTTTGTCCAAAGTCTCCAGCACATGATGGGGGGCGAATGACCCGGTCTGCCAGCAAGAGGCTAAACTTGAGATGCGTCAGTATTTACTTGACTTTAGCCCGTTCCTAGTGGGAGAACAAGAGCATGCGAGATAAAGAGGCCTGGAACCAACAATTGCGTCCCTTCCTTCAACCATCAGGAATTGCCGTTATCGGCGCTTCTTCTCACCCGAACAAGTTGGGCTATGGTGTTCTGAGAAATCTCCTGCACCCAGAGTGGGGATTTCCCGGGCCAGTGTACCCCGTAAACCCTCGGGTCAAGGAGATTCTCGGTCGTCGCGTGTATGCCGACATCAGCATGGTCCCCGATCCGGTAGATTTGGCCGTCATTCTTATCCCGGCTTTGGCCGTGCCACAAGCCGTAGAGGCCTGTGGTCGGCGGGGTCTTAAAGGCGTAATTGTTGTTTCCGGAGGATTCCGAGAACTGGGGGAGGAGGGGGAGCAGTTGCAACAGGATGTGGTGCGTGTAGCCAGAGACTACCACATCCGACTCATGGGACCTAACGGCATAGGAATCATCGATACAATCATCCCTCTGAACACCACCTTCGTGCGCAATTCACCACTTCAAGGCCAAATTGCCATGATTTCACAGTCCGGGGCCTTGTGTGGAGCAGCTATTGATTGGACTCGGGCCCGGGGGATTGGATTCTCACGCATGTACAGTGTCGGCAACCAGGCAGACCTTGTAGAAACAGATTTCTTGGAACTCCTTAGCGGGGACCCTCACACAGACGTCATTTGTCTGTACATTGAGGAAATCAGTGACGGTCGACGGTTCTATGAGAGAGCCTCCGAAGTGGTCAAAGTGAAACCGATCTTACTCCTCAAAGCTGGCCGGACGAAGGCTGGTCAAGAGGCAGCCAGGTCTCATACAGGAGCCATGGCAGGCGAGGCTGTCGCTTACAAGACCGCCTGCGAAGACGCCGGCGTCCATTGGTGTAGCTCTTTGCAGGAGATGTTGGAAGCCGCCCAAGCCCTGGTGGCGACTTCGCCCATGCGAGGCCGTCGAGTGGCCATTATCACCAATGCCGGGGGACCAGCAAGTCTCGCCGCCGATGCACTGGCCGAGTACGGACTTGCACTGGCACACCCCAACCAGAGAACACAACAGCAACTGCGGGCCGTTCTACCTCCGGCGGCCCAGGTCACTTCTATTGTCGACATGCTTGGAGCCGCAGGGAGCACTGAATACCAAGGTGCTCTGGAAGCGGTGTCGGCCGACCCGGGAGTAGATGGCGTACTGGCCATCCATGTGCCTCAGGCCACTGTGGAACCCGTAGACCTGATTTCAGCGGTGAAGAAGACTCGCGGACAGAGTCCCATTCCTCTTGTATTTGCATTCCCAGGGCAGGAAACTGTGGGGCCGGCTCTGGCTGCGGCAAACAAGATCGGAATTCCCTCTTTCACATTCCCCGAAGATGGGGTTCGAGTGCTCATGCACCTGGAAGAACGGGCTCGAATACTCGAACATCCGGCATCGGTGCCAGAACGCCCGACATTCCTGCCCGACCCACAGCAATTTTCTTTCCCTCAAAAGGCCATCCTGACGGATTGGGACCTGCGCCCCGTCCTGGCCGCTTATGGTATCCCTGTCCCCGCGGGAGGAGTGGCACGCACGCCGGAGCAAGCCGCGGCCCTGGCATCATCAATGGGATTTCCCGTGGCCGTGAAAGTAATTTCTCCTCATGTGTTGCACAAAAGTGAGATGGGAGCCGTTGAACTGGACGTTACATCCCCAGAGGAGGTCAAGCGGGTAGCCGACAGGCTACTTGCCCAGCATCCGAAAATCACCTTCCTGGAAGTTCAAAAAATGATCCCGCACGGGATCGAAGTTATCCTCGGAATCACTCGCGACCCCCAGTTCGGGCCCCTCGTCATGCTCGGCTCTGGAGGCATCCTCGTCGAGCTCTTACACGATGTAGCCTTCTCTTTGACCCCATTAGATAAAACTCGGGCGCAACGCTTGCTGAAGAAAACAAGCGTTTGGAAGTTACTTCAAGGAGTACGAGGGAAGCCGCCTTCAGATGTCGAAGCTCTGGTTGATATTCTCATCCGGCTCTCCTGGTTGGCCACCGATTGGCCCACATTGGCTGAGATGGACATTAATCCACTGATTGTCCTCGACACAGGCCATGGAGCCGTAGCCGTTGACGCGCGCGCGAGGACAATCCCTGCCCACGAACTGGAATTGAAAGGAAGCGCGCCGGACTTGCAAAGTGGATGAGGACCAACCTTGTCACCCCGAAAGATCACCACACGACACGAAAGTACGAATACTTACCGGTACAAGAACCATATTCCACATCGACCTTCTCCACCCGCGCATACGGGGATCCTTGGTGGCACCATTGAACCATGTGCGCTACTTTGTCCCGAGGTCCCTCAAAGATAGCCTCCACGCGGCCGTCCCGCAAGTTGCGCACCCACCCCGTCACCCCGACTCTACTCGCCTCCATACGGGTATATTCACGAAAGTACACCCCTTGCACTTTGCCGCTGACAAAAACATGAGCCTGAACGCATCCTTGGAGATCCCCCTTTCCCTGCGCGTCCATGGTCCCCTTCTCCCTCGAATTGCCGTCACTGATGGAACAACACGGAGGGCGAGGGGAAGTAAAAACTCCCCCGTCCTCCTATCCTTCATAGGCTCTAAAAACAGCAACCGCGTTCTGGCCGCCAAAACCAAAGCCGTTCGCCAACGCCACACGAACACGCATCTCGCGGGCCTCATTAGGAACATAGTCCAGATCACATTCCGGATCGGGCTCTTCTAGATTAATCGTTGGCGGGACAACCCCGTGGTAGATGCTCATTACGGCCACAAAGGCTGAAACGGCCCCGGCCCCACCAAGTAAGTGCCCAACCATGGACTTACTGGCTGTGATAGCCAGCTTGTAAGCATGATCGCCGAAGACCCGTTTGATAGCCTGGGTCTCAGCCACATCGTTCAAGGGGGTTGATGTCGCGTGAGCGCTGATCACGTCGACATCCTGAGGGGACAACCCCGCCCGTTCAATGGCCAAACGCATCGCTCGGGCAGCTCCGACGCCGCCGGGAGAAGGTGCCGTAATATGATATGCATCACCGGTCACAGCTCCTCCCAGCAACTCTGCGTAAATGCGAGCCCCACGCTTACGAGCGTGCGCTTCGGTCTCAATAATCATAGCTGCGCCCCCCTCGCCAAACACAAAGCCATCCCGATTCCTATCAAAAGGACGGCTGGCTCTCGTAGGGTCATCATTTCGTTTGGAGAGAGCCCCTGCACGGGCAAGAGAAGCGATTGCCACGGGGCTAATGCCCGATTCCACCCCGCCGACAATAGCAGCTTCCGCCTCTCCCAACCATAACAAACGAGCCGCATCAACGAAAGCCATGTTGCCACTGGCACATGCAGCCGCCCCGGTCAAAACCGGACCTTTGATTCCCTCGTGAATGGAAATCTGGCAGGCCACAGCATTCGGCATCACATTAGGGATAACGAATGGGCTAACCCCTCGAGGCCCCTTCTTCAAAAGATCCAACGTGGCCTCATAAATATGAGAAATTCCTCCTCCTCCCGTGTTCATTACAACAGCCACCCGCTCAGCATTCTCTTCCGTAATTTCTAACCCTGAGTCCGCCAAAGCCATTCGGCCTAGAGCGACCGCGAAGTGAATGGCTCTCGTGGTTCGTCGCACCTCTTTGTAGGGCATATGTTTTACCGGATCAAAACCCTTCACCTCTGCCGCGATACGAACCGGATAACCAGATGCATCGAAAGAGGTAATATAGCCAATCCCCGAAACTCCTTTGACAAAATTATTCCAACTCGTGCGAGCGTCCAGGCCAATGGGTGTGAGCGCGGAAATTCCTGTGATGACAAGTCGTGGTCGCTCCATGTTCATACCCCCTAGATAAGTAGTGAGTGTGGATTCTCGTGACCCCATAGATACCGTACAGCAAACCATTATAGCATAGACATTGACAAACCGGCATAATGTCATTATCCTAGAACTCATAGCCGACAAGAGCGAGGAGGATCTCCATGGCAAGACAAACAAAGCGAAAGACCATTTCTACCAAAACCCGCACGCGTCAGCAAAGCAAGCGAACCTTATGGTTCATCTTGGGACTCGCAGGACTAGCCGTCGTCGTGCTCATTGCAGTTGGCGCGCTTTCCCGCTCCCACAATACCCCTAACACGGCATCGGTCATCGGACAAGTATCCGCCCAAGATAAGTCCCTGGGTGATCCGAATGCCCCGGTCGTAGTGGTTGATTTTTCAGACTTTCACTGTCCCCACTGCCGGGTTTTCACAGAGACGACCGAGAAGCAGCTAATCGAAAACTACGTCAAGACCGGCAAGGTGAGGCTGGTATACAAACACTTCATCGTCATCAACTCCCAGTTGCCTGCAAACGCGAGTGAGTGTGCCCGAGAACAGGGCAAATTTTGGGCATACCACGACCTGCTCTTTGCCCGTCAAGAAACAGATGCTCCTTTCAGCAATGACGAGCTGAAACGCTATGCGCGAGAACTCGGCCTTGACACGCAACGGTTTGACAAATGCGTGGACGAAGGGCGTTACATGAACGTGGTTATGAAGGAAACAGATGAGGGACATCGGCTTGGGGTCCGAGGAACCCCCACTATTTTTGTCAACGGCAAACTCATCCCCAGAGGGGCCCTGTGGCCCGACTTGAAAGCAGCCATTGACCAGGCACTGCAAAAAGCGAACAAAGGAGGATGACGCATGAATGGACGCCGGTGGGGGACCCTCCTCTTCAACATCATTGGATTGGGAGCATCCGGATACCTTACCTATACACACTTTGCCAACACGGAACTCTACTGCGGTGGCTGGTCCGACTGTTCCTACGTCCAGGCCAGCTCTTATGCCTTGATCATGGGAATTCCCGTCGCACTGATCGGATTCGTAGCCTATCTTGTCATGTTAGGCATAGCCATAGCTACATTCTGGTATTTGGATGAAGAGCGTTCCTACACGGCCTTGCAGATTCTGTTCGGTCTGGCGGCTGCAGGAATGCTCTACTCGGCTTACCTGACTTATATCGAGGCATTCGTCCTCCACGCCTATTGCCTATACTGTTTGACGTCGGCTGTCTCGATCACCATGATGACCATTCTGCTGGCCGTTGAAGTATGGCGGTCTCCTACGGATGAGGTCTGAGCTGTAGCACCAAAAGGAAGAACAACGTGTCTGGATGTGGGCCTGCCCGGTCCACATCCAGCGTCAAGGGCAACCTCAGAGAGAGGGATAAAGGAGGGAAAACATGCCTCGCGTGAAATGCCCGGCGGCAAGCTGTATCCACTGGGATGCAGGATTCTGCTCCGCGGAGGAGATCGAACTCGACCCAGAGGAATTGTCATGCCTGACATTTGAAGAGCTGGCCGACATTGACCTGGAAGAAGATGAATTGGAGGAATTGACAGCAGAAGAAGGATGGGAAGAGGAGGAGAACACCTATTCCCTGGAAGACTTGAAAGAACGCGAGGATGACGAATGGTGACATTCACAGAGCAAAGGGAATCCCGAGAGACAACGGTCCTGGCTCATGGCATCGTCGTGACCATGGACGCGGATCGGCGTATTTTTCGCGACGGGGCCGTGGCCTTTCGAGACACGACCATCATTGCCGTCGGTCCTACTGATGAGATCCTCTCTCAATACCCAGAAGCCCAGATGGTGGATGTGAGCAATCACCTGGTTATCCCAGGGTTGATCAACGCGCACACGCATGTCCCAATGTCTTTGCTCAGAGGGCTGGTCGACGACCAGCGCCTCGATGTGTGGCTTTTGGGCTATATGATGCCCGTAGAACGAGAATTCGTTGGCCCAGAGTTCGTCCATTGGGGGACTCTTCTCTCCGCTTTGGAAATGATCAAGGGGGGAACGACGACCTTTTGCGATATGTATTATTATGAAGAAGAAGTTGCTCGTGCAACCGCGGAAGTGGGCCTGCGCGCGATTTGTGGCCAGACCATTCTCAAGTTCCCCTCACCGGATGCTAATTCATATGATGAGAGCCTGGAATACACCAGACGATTTCTGGAGCATTGGAAAGGCCACGACCTCGTCATCCCTGCCGTAGCCCCGCACGCCCCTTACACGGCTACCGAAGACCTGATCGAAAAATGTGTAGCCCTGGCACTCGAGTACGACGTCCCTATTCATATCCATCTCTCGGAAACCAAGAAAGAGGTACGGGACAATTACCACGAACGTGGCGAGCCGCCAATCTTGTGGGGAGAACAGGTAGGCCTTTTCCGGGCCAAGGTCATCGCCGCCCATTGTGTGCACATTGAAGAGCGAGAAATGCCGATCTTGGCTCAGCATCACGCCGGCGTAGCCCACAACCCTACCAGCAACTTGAAGCTTGCCTCCGGGATTGCTCCTGTTGCCCAGATGCGAGCGACCGGTATCCCTGTCGGGATCGGAACAGATGGGCAGGGGAGCAATAATGATGTGGACATGTTCGAAGAGACCCGTCTGGCCGCACTTTTGCCAAAGGGCATTTCCGGAGATCCTACAGTCCTTCCAGCGGCCGAGGCCTTTGCTATGGCCACCATTGAGGGAGCGCGAGCCCTTCATATAGAGGACTTGGTCGGGTCTCTGGAGGTCGGAAAACGAGCGGACATTGTCGTCATCACACTTGATGCTCCTTACACCCACCCCCAGTATGCTCTCGACGACAGCAACGTCTACAGTCATTTAGTGTACACGGCACATGCCAACGACGTACGTCACGTCTGGGTCAATGGTCGCCGACTGATGTGGGATCGGCAAGTGCTCACCATTGACGAAGAAGAAGTGTACGCCCAGGCCCAGGCCATCGCAGACCGCATTGCAGACTTCTTGAACCGCCGTGAGGCTAGCTTGTTGGACAAGTTAATCGCCATTGGCGGCCTGGAGCGCTCAGAGACGTTTGAGATCCAGGTCAAAGCCCGCATTGCCTCCCCAACCCAAATAGAACGCACACTGCTCGAGGATCCCGAGATTGACGTGGTAAAGCACACCATCCGGCAACAATACGATACCTATTTCCTTTTCAATGGTCGTGACAGAGGGATTATCCGCTACCGTGAAGACAATCTCATCCGCACAAGCGAAGAACGAGAACATCTCGCTCCCCTAAATGTGGAACCCATTTACACGCTGACCCTTCTAGGACCAACGCACGAGCGAGAGTACGGGAACTCCATCATCCTTTCGCGCTCACGTTTCACCGCACCCGCAATCTACTCGCTGCGTTTTTATAAGGAGTACTTTCAGCCCAAGCGAGTGAAGGAAGTGGTTAAGTGGCGTAACAGATACCGAATCCAGTACAGGGGCGAGGACTTTGCCCTCAACATTGACAAATTGAGCAAGCCGGCGGAGGAGGAGTACTTCCTGGAAATCAAGAGCCGCACGTGGTCTGAAGAGGACGCCATTCATAAAGCAGCACTGGCTGGCGAGCTATTGGAGAAGTTCGGCGTCCGACGGGAAGAAATCGTCCGGGGTGAATACGTAACTATGTAAGGTGTCCTTTCCGTCACGCTACCACGGCCGCCAGATTGGATTGCACAATGCTTTTCCCGACCTGCTGTACAGGCCGCAGATAGGGCCGTGCCCGGTCCTGGAACCGCTCGTCCAGCGCCGGCGTCATCCCACACCGCTTACGGTGCACGTAAGTCTAGAAATGCCTTCTCCGGCTCTCCCCACAGAATGCCCTCCTCTTGCACTTTAGGGTAGTTCGTTCAGAGCCTTTTGCCAATGGCTTGAGCGTGATTTTAGCACCCTGTTTGGCGGTCGAGGACTCCCGGATCGGACCAGGTTCCTCCACCAACTGAAAGTACACGCAGAGGCATGGGCAAATCCGGGTTTCTCGTTCGAGGGGCGCGCCACTTTTGTTACCTTTTCCCTCCCTCTCCGATATGATCAATGACAAGACAGCACCAACAGACGACGCCGGGGCGTTGTCGGCCACAGGATGGCCGTCCTACGCCTGGCGCCGGGTGGCCGACTACCACCGCCGTCGCCGCTCCTCCCCCCTCCCTGGAGGTGCTGCGCCCGCCGGACGACTCGGCCGCCCCCTGGGAGGCCGTCGAGCACCGGGAGGAGATGGAACACCTGGCCCGGTTGGTCAGCCAACTGAGCCAGGAGGAGCAAGAGATGTTGCGTTTGCGCTTTGCCGCCGGACTGACGTTTGTCAACACCGACGTCACCCTGCGCGCGTCCGACGGCTCGCAGGTACAGGCTCGAGAGAGTGCTGCTACAATGGGTGAAGGAGAGGGCTCGCTCACCTTCACCTTTCCCCCCTTGCCTCCCAATGTCTACCAGGTGGACCTGGACTTGAGCGCAGTGGCCCGTAGCTTTCGCCTGCCCGCGGGAGATTGGCGCATCCCCTTGATCGTCTACCCTGCGGACAGCGCGCTGGTGGCCAACGTGCTGAGCGAACCTTATCAGCCGAACGTGGCCCCGCAGACGCACCACGGCATCACCCTGCGCCTGTTGCGTGTGGCCCACACCCCCAGCCAGACCACACTCCAAATCCAGGCCGAATTTCCCGAAGAATATGGGAGCTTGACAGCATCCCACTCTCTGCTCCCCCGCCTCTACGACGACCTGGGCCACGTCTACTACCGACCGCCCGACGGGGGGACGCAGACCGTTGTGCGTAAGGAAGCAGGCATTGCCACCTCGCCGGTTGCGAAGCAGGCGTCTCCGAACACGCGAACGACGACATGGGAGGACGCGCGCGCCCGTGTCCGCGCTGGCCCGACGGCTGACCTACGTGGTCCCCGAAGTGGAGAGGGCGGTCCCCATCGCTGGGTCCTTCACTCTGGACCTGGGGGAGAACCCACAACCGGGGGACGTGTGGCCTCTGAACGTGTCTCTGGACGTGGACGGGGTGCCCGTGCGTGTCGAAAGGGCCGTACTCCTCGACGCCCCGGGAGAGCACGCGTATCGCCTCGTCTTCTCCGTGAACTCCTCGGAGGTTGAGGGGAAAGCCGTGAGCGCCCTGACCATGGACGCGCTGGACATTCTCACAATACAGGAAAGATCAGGAGGGCCGAGCGCACATTCCTGGGTCGTGTTCGATATTCCCAAGGACTCCCTCCCCCGGGGGATGTTGACCGTCCGGGTGCGGGAGGCGATGATGCGGGTAAAAGGGCCCTGGCGTTTCGAGTGGGACATGCCTCGGCCCGCACTGCCCCCCTCGGTGGGACCGGTGGTCCTGCACCCCAAGGCCCGCGCGTCGGACCGGGGCATCACCCTGCGGGTGGACTCCCTCACCCTCACCGATCGGGTAACGGTGTTCGACCTGGACGCGACGGTACCCAAGGGCACCACCTTCGAGGGGGTCTCCGCCCGTCTGGTGGAGGATGGCACCGGGCAAGCACAGAAGCCCCAATGGCACATCGGGTGGTGTCGGAAAGATGAACGGGCATCGGAAGCGCAACCGATCCCCGTGTGGCCTCCATCGGCCTGCGGTCGAGCACACCCGGGGCGGATTGTCTTCGGACCGATGCCCCCCACGACCCGGTCCGTTACTCTGAAGGTGAACGCGGTGATCCTCTTCCGCAAGGCGCCCGTGTCCCTCACCCTATCCCTGCCCCGGCATCGGACCCCGGACACGGAGGTGAAGGGGCGGCCGGCCATCCGTCTGGACGTCAATGCCCGGATTCAGGCCGGGGCCATCCCCGTGCATTTCACCCAGGGATGGGTGCTGGCCGAGCTTCCCCCGCAGGTGTGGCTCCTCTCGGAGCCCATTTCCCGGGATGTGCTGAAGAGCGGATACCTGTCCATGCCCCTCCTCGAGGTGCAGGGGGACGGGCGGACGCTGTCCCCGGCCTGGGGTGGGGCCGACACGTTGGTGTGGGAAGATGAGAGTTGTGTCATCACCCCCGACGCGTGTCGGGGCAGGCCGGTGCGTGTCCTGTTGCGCGTCCCCCTGGTGGACGTCTCGCCCGACGCGCTGCCCTCCCGGCTGGACATCACCATGGCCGGGGTGCAATGGCAGGTGCCGGGAACGTGGAACCTCACCGTGCGGCCGGAGCGCCTCTTCTGGCAAATGAAGGGGAAATAGCGCTCCGCAAGTCGAGAAGTGAATCCTTGGCCGTGCATCCGGTGTTGGATAAATCAAGGAGAGCACACCATGAACAGAACGTGGTTATCCCCCATACTGGTGGTCATTCCGGGCGTCGTGGCCTTGCTTGCCATCCTGTACCCTTCGTACCTTTCCCCTTCTCTTGTACAGGTGGGTCGACGGCCTTCTGGTACCCCATACCCCCTTTCCACCCCCTAAGTCCCGATTATCCGGGTATTGCGATGCGCTTGCTTTGGCGTGGCAGGCCTCGACGGTGAGGATCCGCTGAAAAAGTACACAGAAAAAAACGGACGCTGAACCGGGCTATCGCGTTGCTGGGAGAGCCTCGAAAACCAGGCGTCAACGGCCGGGCAGCAGGACCCCACGCGCCTCTATTATTTCTTGACGCCAAACCGTCTCCTGACGAGAATGCGTATGGATTGTTTGCCTTGCGGTCTTGAACGATGTAGAGGTAGTATTATGGTTGAGATAGCAACTGACAACTTCAGGACAGGATTTTTGCCATGGCTCTGATCACTCTCCAGCATGTCCACCCTGGCCGTATAGCGGGCTACGCTCACTGGCATGAGGCTACTAAAGGAATGTCCCTTTATGAGAAAAATCACGCCCGCATCGTCGCGTTCAGTGGCCCTACCGCCAAGTGTGCGGTGGAAGACGCCGGTCGAACTTATCTGGTGCACATCGAGGTGGACAGGACGAACCTGAAACTCGTTTGTCCGTGCCGAAGCAGTAGTTCTACAGGGAGCAATTGTCGGCACGTCATTGCAGCGGCTCACGCCCTGCGTGATTACATACGTGATGTGGCGATAAAGGACTGGCGGTACCAGCTCGAGTTGGCACTTCAAAAAACGCCGCGTTCCCGAAAGAAGAAAAAGGGTACGAAACACGCCCTTCTCTTCGTCCTCTTGCAAATTAAAAAGGGGAACGAGACGCCTTTCTACTCAGGTATGTTATTTCCTCGATGCGTCTTCACTTCTCAATGGCCTGCCGCGAAAACAGTGACCGAGAGTGATGATCCGGCACAAGCAGCACGTGAACTACTGGCCACTCGGGATGACTGGTATTCCCAGGTGGTACCGTATAAGCCTAATGAGCCCATCCGCGCGGTCAATCTTTCTTTTGAAGCACAAGCTGTGATAGACCTGGCTGTCGCCCAAGGTACCGGCTATTCGTGGAGTTGGTCTTATTACAACTCCTTTTCCCATGGTCTTCCTTTAACGCATCTCCCCCTGCTGGCTCGCTTGCACATCCCGATTTTTCTGCAAAAGGGAAGGAAGTTCATTCCCTTACATGTTCACCCAGAAGCCATCCCCTTACAGAGTTTACTGAGAGAAAAGGACAATTCTTACGTGTTGGAGGCCGGATTACAGGTAGAGGATAAAGCCTTCACTCTCTCCAGGGGCAAGCTCAAAATTTTGGCCGAGGGCTCATCATCCTGGGCTCTCGCCGGTGATACGCTTGTCCCTGTCGAGAATCCCGAAGTCCTGCCGTTACTTTCCGCATTTCCTCTTCGAATTCCACGAGAGGAAGCAGAAGCATTTCGCGAGCATTACTTTGCCCGCATTGAGAAGCACATGCCCGTTGTGGGTGAAATTATCAAATGGGACATTGTGCGTGAAACACCCGTCCCTCGCCTGTATTTGCGCAAGACAGAGGAAGACACCCTGGAGGCGGAACTGCGCTTCGGCTATGGGGAATATGAGCTCGTCTCGCAGGGGAAGAAGCAAGTCCACGAGGAGGTCGTGCCCGTTCCAGGCCAGTGGGGCGGCGTAAGAGTGATTCGAGATGTCGAGGCGGAATTGCGCTGGTATCAGATGCTGACCGATCCCCGCTTCGGCCTTAAGCGAGCCGGGGCTAAACGGCCCGGAATATTCCTCCTGCGGGCTCGCACCCATCCACTTGACTTCTTGATGAAGAGCATACCTGCTCTGACGAGAGCTGGCTTCGAAATCTACGGAGAGAAGGACATCGCCAAAATCCGTCGTCAGCGTCCGACTCTCAGCTTGAACATCTCCAGCGGCATCGACTGGTTCGACGTCCAGGTTGTTGTGCACTACGGCGAACAACAGGTGAGCCTGACCGACATTCGTCGCGCGCTCAAGCGGGGCGAGCGCTACGTCAAGCTCGCCGACGGCTCCATTGGACAAATTCCGGAGGAGTGGCTGGAGAAGTACAAGCACGTTTTCAACCTTACTGAGGAAACTCCCGAAGGGCTCCGGGTGCGCACAACCCAACTCCCTCTGCTCGACGAGCTGCTGGCCGAAGCCGAAGCGAAGCAAATTGCGTCCGAATTCCACGCCCGCAGGGAAGCGCTTCGCTCCTTCGAGCGAATCACCAAACACCCTCTGCCGCGCGGCTTTGTGGGTGAATTGCGTCCCTACCAAAGGGCGGGATACGACTGGTTGCACTTTCTGCACCAATATGGCTTTGGCGGCATCCTGGCCGACGACATGGGCTTGGGTAAGACGGTGCAAGCCCTGGCCTTCTTGCAATCCCTGAAGGAACGCGGCGAACTTCAGCGCCCGGTGCTGTTGGTCGTTCCTAAGAGCCTGCTCGTCAATTGGCAGCGCGAAACAGAACGTTTTACTCCGGAGCTGCGTGTGCTCCTTTTAGTGGGGCAGGGGCGTCCCAAAGATACGTCCCGTTTCGAAGGATTTGACATTGTGCTCACCACGTACGGAACCATGTTGCGCGACATCAAACTCCTGCGCCGGTATCGGTTCACCTACGTTATCCTGGATGAATCGCAGGCCATCAAGAATCCACTTGCCAAGACCAGCAAAGCCGCACGACTGCTCCAGGCCGAGCATCGTCTTTGTCTCACAGGCACGCCGGTGGAGAACAATGTGTACGAACTTTGGTCTCAATTCGCCTTTCTCAATCCTGGCCTGCTGGGCAGCTTGGATTACTTTAAGCGAGAATTTGCCTCAGTCATCGAGCGCAGGGATGAAGCCTCGTCAGCGACCGTCGAGACGTTACGAAAACTCATCTATCCATTTATCCTGCGCCGTACCAAGGAGCAGGTGGCCCCGGAACTGCCACCACGCACCGAACGCCGTATCTACACGGATTTGAATCCGACGCAGCGCAGCCTCTACCACCGCACTCGCGAGTATTACCGAAACCTATTGCTTGGATTGCTGGAGGAGAGCGCCGAGATTCGTGACGTCCGCTTCAAAATTCTGGAAGGACTTTTGCGCCTGAGGCAAATTGCCATCCACCCGTGTTTGGTCGAACCTGCATTCCGTGGCCCCTCGGCCAAGTTCGAAGCCCTGCTCGAAACCCTGGAAACGCTTCAAGCCGAGGGGCACAAGGCCCTGGTTTTCTCCCAATTCGTTCAGGCCCTGCGTCTGTTGCGTAAGGAGCTTGACGCCCGCGGTATTCCCTACGCGTATTTGGACGGACAAACTCGGCACCGCCAAAAGGAAGTGGATCGCTTCCAGAACGACCCGGAAGTGCCTCTCTTTCTCATCAGTCTCAAAGCCGGTGGACTGGGACTTAACCTGACAGCGGCCGATTACGTACTCCACCTTGATCCCTGGTGGAATCCTGCTGTGGAAATGCAAGCGACGGATCGGGCTCATCGCATCGGTCAAGATAAGCCGGTGTTTGTCTACAAGTTCATTGCCCGGGATACGGTAGAAGAGAAAATCTTACAGCTCCAGGAACGTAAGCGGGAACTGGTAGAGCAATTAATCTCCGCCGAGGGAAGTTTCTTCAAAGCCTTGACCAAGGAGGATGTACGGGTCCTCTTCTCCTAAAGTGAGGTCACAGTGCCCCGGCCGAATACTTGTGCCCAATGGTCACCGGTTTGCTCCCCTGTATCGGCCGGGGCCGGTGCACGAACTCCCTCTCTTCCAGCGTGTAGGCGTATACCCGGGGCACACTGGTCACATCCACGCCGAACAGCCAAAAAGGGCGCCCCCGCTCCGGCAAGACTGTCTGGAGTACTCGACGCCATCCTCGGGATGAGAGGCGAAAGGCGGAGATGACGTCGTAGAGGGTGGCGTGCCCTCGCCTGAACAGAGAATGCAGACTCAACTCCACCACGGTGCGAGCGTCCGTGTTCCCACTCAGGGCATCGATCGAGTCCATCGTCGAATCGGCTCGATTGTCAAGGTTCTGGTACAATTCATTTCGGAACTGGCGGAGAAGTTTCTTGCTCATAACAAAAACTTCCCCCAGTTCCAGCCCTCTTGTCAAGTCTCACTCGCTTGCTCGCAGGGATTTATCAAAAGTCCAATTAAAACTTGATCGGATTTTCGGAGGCTTCGCCCGCCTCCGTCGAACTGTACTGGCCAGCAGCTCCCTCATCCAGCATGCGCCGCGGGAGTCCCCCGTCCACAGAAGTTCTTTCCTCATGGATGGCCTGACCGATAGGACTCAGAGCACCTCGCAACTATGGTATCGTACGGAACACCAAACAACGTATAAACCCGAACCCGGATTTCGTACGGACATTCACACCTCCCAACGTCATTCCCTCCAGGCGGCAAACGATTCACTCCTACCACACGCAACGCGGTCCAAACGAATGCTTCAGGACCGCCGCTTACCATATCCCTGGCATTCATATATGCCAGCCCCGCGCATTGCATCGCCGGCCCTTCTACGCCAGCAAACTCTTCGATATTGCTGTGAATAACCAACCTTGGCACAGCCTCTCCAAGGAGAAGGACGGCGAAAAGCGTAACCATTAATATTAATAAGCGTCTCATTAAGGCTCCTATCACAAATGGTTGATGGAACAGACAGCCATCAGCAACCGACAGATTTCCCCCGTAGGCTACTGAGTACCTATGAAAGTTAAGCACGGGAGTTCTGGTGAAAACACTTTACATGCCGAGTCGGCAGGGGCGGGTTCACCAGAAAACACTTGGGACCGAATCCACATGCCAGGGGCTATAACAGCCCATGTCGCTCTCTCCGGGCCGCCTTTGGAGAAACGTGCAAATCATCGATTTGGGTCAGACGGCTACGTCGTGTTGCCCCCCCCTTGACTTGAAGAACTGGCTCACTTATAGCTTGCTGAGGATATTGCTTACTACCCCCCCCCCAATACTGTCCGGTAAATAAGTCACTAAGTGCATAGAGCATACTTATTGAGTAGATCAATGACATTTCGATCGAAATGCCAGTGCAGTACACAAGCCAGCGTTTCCAACCAATGCTTGGTAATACGCCAAAACAAGGTCAATTGCTTCGCTATGCCGGCCAGGAAACGGGCCGCAGGTCCCCAAGCGGATGGCCGTTGCGGCTGCCGGGAAGGCGAGGCCTTAGGGGCCAGGGAAGGTTCCTGGGCTGGCGATGAGGGAGGTCGCTTGCCTCCTTGCTGCAGCGTGTCGGCTCGCAGGGACATGTGCAGCAAAGTGGTCAGGAACATCGCAGCAAAGTAGTTGGCCAAACCATTGGAAGACGCGGTTATGGGCTGCAGACCGGGTAAGAGATGTTTCAGGTTGCGGAAAATGAGCTCAATCTGCCAACGATAGGCGTAGAGAAGGATGATCTGGTAGGTGGTGAGGTCGAAACGATTGGTGAGCAACGCGTAGTGGGTCGGGCCCAGACGGAAGGTGATAAGGTGCAAGGCCCGGTCCGCCACGGCCGGGTGTCCGAAGGTCACCTTACGGTCCTGGAGGTCTTCGTAGAGGTCATGCAAAGCCTCGGGCAGGGTCACCGGCAACGGCTCCAGGACGGTGGTTGGCCGGGTGTTGTTGTAAATGTGCATCACAAAGTCGGCTCGGGCCCGGAGAATGTCCCGGCAGAGGGCAAAACTGAAGTAACCCCGGTCCAACACATAGAGCACCTCGGCCTTCAAGAGCCGTCGGAGAGCATCCCGTTCGTTGCCTTTGTCATGGGTAAGGAGGAAATCCACGGGAGCCATCTGGTTCGCATGCAGGGCCAAATGCAGCTTGACATGAGGAATGAGGTCCTGGACCGGGTGCCAATAGATCCCCCCGATAACGGGGAATTCGCTGCCATCCACAATGTGGGCGGTCCCGATAAGTTCCAATTCGGGAATGGAGGGCAGTTGCAGATGGTGCAACGCTTCTTGCCAGGCCTGCCGCAACAGACGGGCTGGGAATCGCCAAAAGGCGTCGGAAAGGGTAGAGCGCTTGGCCTTGGGCAAATGGAGTGCGGGGTCGGCCGTGGCCAGGGCGACTTCCAGACTGCGCAGAGAGCCCGGACGCACCGTAAAGTAGTACACCAGAATGCGCACGAAGTCCAACCAGGTCAATCGCTCCAGCCCATGGCGATGTCGCTTTTGTTCGATGCGTTCTAAAATAGGCATGACGGGCTGTAATAAACGCTCAAAGGTTGTCATGGCTGCCATTGCTCATTCATCGTGAATCACACCATACGCCCGATCATGTACCATATGTTCGCAAATTATGCAATTTGAGAGAATATTCCGGACAGTATTGCTACCCCCCACACTCTGTTCGCTACTTATGTACAGAAGGTGTGGACTCGCACATCTGCGTTGCTTGAGATACAGGCACCAAGTTGTTCGTAAGAGCAGCCATATCGTCTGCTCCCATGTCGCAAACGTCCAGTGTGAGCAGCATAGAAACATCTCCCACATGCCAAAACAAAGAACAATAGTCAGTGCCGGCGACAGCTAAAAGCCGCTTATATTTGGCCGTGTATTTGCTCAACACAACCTCATTTTTTGTTAGAGTACCTTTCCAGTTTCCTAAAGGCTGGTATTCCATGCCAAGTGCGTTACTGAGGGAGAGTTTCAACCGTTGGTTGTGCTTGTCCTTTCGACGATATTCGAACGTGATTTCCCATCGTTTATCCCCCTTGGAGGTCGATAAAGCGCTATCCGTTTCATAGGCACAAAAGAAATCAAATCCATCAAATGATGGAGGGAAGACGAACAGATGACCATTCATGCCCACAGCAAGGTCGCAGTACGAGTTGCAATCAGGCAATACAGAATACGGAGTAGGGGTGACGAACGTAGGTCGCGTACAAGATGCAACAAGAACAGAAAAAACGACAACTGCCAGTATGCTCTTCATAATTCCACTCCTGCATGACTTTCCATTTAGGGTCTAACGTAACGGTTGCGCAATCAGATGCCATTTCATGAAAAGGGCCTTCAAAAGAGCAAAGACCGGAGGGCGTGTAGCCCTGGGTTTGGTAGCAGGCAAGTGCAGGATCTTGCCTGCGAAGGCACTGGCTTGAGAGAACTTTAACAACCGACCTTCTGAACCCGAGATGACCTGTGCGGAGACGTGCGTTCCCACCTGGACTTGGCGTTTCATGCCTAGGCCCTGTACGTCCAACGCCTGGGACTCGTCTTGGGGCAACGTGCTTAACCAATGCATGGCCCAACGGATGAAGTTGGCGGCGAAGGTGACCAGGTACTCCTGTAAGATGATGGCTGGTTCGGAACGAACTTTGATGCGGTGCAAATGGAAGACGTGTTTGGCCTCCTTAATGCCGGCTTCAATCGTTTGACGGCCATTGTAGTGGTGAAACCAACGGGGCAAGTCCTGGGTTACGGCGTCGTCGCCAAAGTGAAGCAGGGCACTGTAGCGTATGGTCTTGCCCGTATGATAGCGTAGGAGGCCTACATCCAGGGAGTACGAGCATCCGGGCAGGGCATAGCCTGCCCAACTCACCATCTCCGCATTGGCCCCCACCCGTGTCCAGAAGGCTTGGCCATCCACCTGCTTCCTAAGATAGGTTGTGACGCGGTGGCTATATGGCTTGATGTACACCTCATAGCCCATTTCGATCAGCAGAGCCACATTCTCATAGGTGCCAAAGCCTGCATCCAGGCGAAATTCCATTGCTATCGGTTCAGGATTGCTCGCATTATCCTGTTTAAAGCGGGCCAAGCGGACCTGCAATTGGTGCAACTTCTCTGGTTGTGTCGCCAGAAGACGTTGCGTTTTCGCCTCTCGCTCCCGGGCCTGGGCCATATCTTGGCGCCGACGGGTGAGGCGCTTCTGGGCTACATGCATGCGAGTTCGAGCCTTAGCCAGAACACTGTAAGGCGTTTCCGGACGCCCTTCCACCCGGTAACGTTCTGTCATGTGCTCATACTCGCACACGCGCATCTCGTACGTCTTTTGGGCCTCCTGCAGCCGGCATTTTGCCTCTTGGAGGAGGCGTTGTTGGGCTTGACACCGCCTTTGGGTGGTCTCTATAGCACCTTGCACCTGCTGAATGCGCGTCTGTAGTAACTCGGTGCGCCGCCGGGGGCGCATGCCCGAGCGCTGTTCTGCCGCCAGCACCATGGCCTCTGCCTGGGTGCTGGAAACGGTGTCACTGGCATGATGGTCCACCGAAAGCCACAGGCGGCCATACGTCGGACTGACCAGGCTTACCAACGTCGCCTGATACCCCAAGCGAATGCCGCCATCCATGTGCCCGTAGCGAGCCCCTGGATACGTACGGCTTCCATTGGATACCGGTAAGCCGGTCAGGTCCCCATCCAGACAGAGTCGCTTGCCCTGTGCCTATATCAACGGGCATTCCTGCTCGATAAATGGCCGACTTATCTCTCCCAACACCTGGATAAGGGCCTCGACCTCCTTTAAGGTCAGAGCGCTCAGCGTCCGACTGACACCGATATAATGCGCCCATCCCGGTTGCCCCGAGGCCTCAGCCACCGCCTGATCTCGCTGCAAAGGATGGGCTGCACAACTGATGTCTTGAAGATGGGGCAAGCCAGCCAAGATGGCCCCTAGAAACTCCAGCACTTTCGTATGAGATGCATATGGGTAGCGCTTCTGATGCAGCGGCACCTGCTGAAGCCGTTCAGGAAGCTTCAGGTGCATGGCAAATGCCCCCCAAGCGACCAGAAAGGCATGGTGGGTGTACTGAATATGCGCTTTCCTCATGACCATTCTCCTGTAGGAAGTGGAACGGTCATCAGGATAAAGCCTCTCGGTTCAGTTGGTAAGGTGCCAAGTGGAGAGATACTTGTGTACGTATGCCTCCAAGTACACATCCGTCGTCCTCGTCGCACTATCCGAGCGGGGTGCGGCAAGAAGAGGAGCGCCCTGGAGAGGGAAAGAAATATGGTAAGGAAAGGTAGGGAAATATTTAGTCCCAAATCCACGCTACGAATTGCCCTGGATCATGGCGAAATAAGAGGAAAAAGACTACCCACACGACTACAAACACCAGCAATCTCCGCATCACGGGGCGGGATACCAACGCCCAACGACGTCTGCTCAACACGAGCCACAAGATCACTATAGCAGCTCCTATGAGTGAGACAACCGATGCTACAGCCCCTATAGGCACTAGAATGGCTTGGAAATCAGAGCCCACAGGGTAAGGAGGGTTACCAGGGGAAGGCCAGTGTCCCAGGAGTATCCTTGCACGGAGGACATAAAGATAGAGATTAATGAGAGTAAGCAACGGCACAGCAATCAATGCATTCAACATAATAGCGACAAGCCGAACCAAATCTCCTTTTACTGGCTTCATGCTCAACCTCCTCTCGTTCCTCCATCCATTTACATTTTGAACGCTTTGCTTTCTCATACAACACTGCTGGTGACGTTCTGACAAATCCAGATTGCTGCACACCAAGAGCTCGAGGACCGCATTGCCATAGCCCAACCTCCTTATATAGTCGGGTTAATCTAGGGCTGCAATTCTGCTTCCTCCCATCCCGGCCGGGATCACACCTCCACCCTACCACATTTTCGCTTCCCTGACATCCGGGAAATCCCTGATTTTTCTCCGTCACCCCAAAAATCAGGGATTTCCCTTAGTACCGCGGTACCACTCCGGCGGCTCGATCCACCCTTCCCCCACGGCAACGGCCACCGCCGCGGTCCGGTTCCGCACGCCTAACTTCCGGTAAATGTGCTGCAGGTGGGTCTCCACCGTCTTCTGTGACAGGTGTAACGCATCCGCAATCTCCCGATCCCCCAGTCCGCTTGCCACCGACAGGACGGGATGTCATACTCATCCCCAATACAGCCAAGTAGCTCAGCGCCAATCCGTCTATGAGGAGGACGGCTACCGTCACGACCCACTGAGGTACAGATTCGGCACGCCCCCACGGTCCATGACGTCGCAATACCACGAGGTACCCGAAGGGTATGACCAACTCCAGTCCGTAGGCGATGAGCAGGGGGATCAAAGGGTGCCCCCACATCATCTCAGCAACGAGAACGCCCCACGTCGGGATGAGCCCACCCACGAACAAAACGATAGAGAGCCAGCGCCCGATCCATTTCTCTTCCAGGCTAATGCCCCACCATCGCCCCACACTCACCGCACGGCCCCATGCAGCCAGAATGCTCAGGGCAAAAAACAAACGGGAAATCATCCGTAAGCCGGGGAGTCCCGGACGTAAGACCCAGGTCATGGCCAGCATTCCTGCTGGCACATAGGCCAGGAGCAACAACGGTCGCAGCCAGTGAGCCTCGACTTCCTGTGGGAAGATCAAGTGAAAGTGGAGCAATACCGCAGCCAGAAGCACCAATGCCGGAGAGCCAAAAAGATAAGCCTGAGGAACCCAAGGGGCTATAGAACCTGCCAACGTGATCAATCCGGTCAATGTCGTGGCCCACAGAAAAAGACGTCCTGGGAGTGGCTCGTAAGCGTTTAGCCAGCCCACCGTCCCTACGCCCAACGACCAGAACATCACCACTACGCCGACCCAGGCCGTTGTCTGGGAGGAATTTCCCCACAAAGCCACGCCTTGAACGATGAGGGCGCGAATAACGCTCACGCCGATACTCAGGGCCAGAACAAAGGCAGGTGGCCCGTATATGACGTCCTCTAATTCAAATGGTCTTCCGATCCCACGCACGCGGGACCGCAACAACCGATATATCATCATGGCATCATGCCTCTATCGAACGATAAAGGGGCGTGTTTTTCCTATCGGTCATGCACGAAGAGGCTGACCTTCATGTGCGGCTGATGTCCTTCAGATCGACACCGGGCAACCACAACTGGGAAAGGCAGAAGCTCTAGAGTTTCTCGTACATGTCCCTTTATGGGAACTGCCCACCGCTAAAACGGGTGGGCGGCCTGGCCGATCCCTCAACGGGAATCGTCTCTCCGCAGGACTAACTTTCCGCGGCCCTCACAGTATCAGGCTTTTGACAAATGCTCACGGTAGAATCTTAAATTGTGATGGCACTGGAACTTCTGCGCCAGTTCAATTAACATATTATGCCATAATCCTGACAATCGAGCAAACTCTACAATGAATTTGATCAACACTCTGAGCGCTAACATAAAGGCGTCCAGTGTGGCAGAATTGAGCCCGCCCCCTCGATTCAAGAGGGCGTTTGAGTATCCATAATGCTATCTTTGCGTTCGGGGTCACTTCGGATGAGTGGAATGGAATGTTCCGAGTAGTTGTGTCGGAGAAACAAAGGCACTTCCCTGCCTGTTCGATAGACAGGTCAGAAAGTAACGCCTCGTGGCTAAGGCGTGCTGGAGTGGACGGGAAGCCCTTATGTCCAGGATCTGAAACCCCTCGACCTTACGGGCTTGCCTTGCAAGATGAACAACCGCCCATCCCTTTCAGGGTTCGGCAGGTGCCAATAGCCGAATTCCGTTTGCTGTTGCTTCCGCCATCCAGCCGTTCAGCCCTCGATAGCGGACCTGCCACCAAATCAGACCATCCTTCTTGGACGGCCCTCCAGTAACTTCCAACACGCTGTGCGGCGGAACGA
The DNA here is from genome assembly GCA_964487375.1 of uncultured Anaerolineae bacterium. GTDB lineage: Bacteria > Chloroflexota > Anaerolineae > JAADDB01 > JAADDB01 > JAADDB01. The sequence continues at coordinate 58,731 of CAZAQA010000003.1, forward strand.
CGACGACCACATCTGTCGACGCCTTTCCCTTGTATCCCGGGCTCTTGCGCATCCGTACTCCCACCCGGGCAACGACTACGGCGCGCCCACCTGGATGCAAGCCGGTATGTTCAGGTGTGGGAGAATGGGCGAGAGGGGTCGGGGAGGCGACACGCGTTGGCGTTGGAGTCACGGGATGCCAACGCTGTGGCTTCTTGCCGCTTACTGTCATTATCCGGACAGCCAAGGCGCTTAAGACAACAATAAGAAGCACGGCTGTTCCTACGCCGCCAAGCAATCCGCCCAAAATAACAAGACCCCGTCTTCCACCCATCTGAACCCACTCCCTTAAAACGGATTTTCTCAAGGAGTACTCAAATCTCCCCGTTGAGTTCTTCCGGCAACTGCAGCGTCTCCTTCCCTGTCAGACGTTCCTCCACTCGCTGCACGATAATGTCCAGGTGTGTCTCATACCTGACAAAGTCCAAACGATCTGCCGGGATGGTCAGCATGGGGCACAGGCTAAAATGAGCTGCCCACCCCTCATAGAGACGATTGAGCTGTTCCAGGTAGGATGGCTGCATCTGACGCTCATAGTCCCGACCTCGTCGATGAATCCGATCCAGCAACGTCGGTACCGAGGCCCGCAAATAGACAATTAAGTCGGGTGGGGGGAGAACATGAATCACCACTTCATACAACTCACGATAAACCCTGTAATCCCGTTCATTGATGGCTCCCTGCAGATATAGATTGCGGGCAAAAATTTCCGCGTCTTCGTACACACTGCGATCCTGGACCACGGAATGATTCCGCTGCAACAACTCGTAGTGATGCCGCAGGCGGCGGCTAAGAAAGAAAATCTGAGAATGAAAAGCCCAACGTTTCATGTCTCGGTAAAAATCAGGCAAGTAGGGGTTCTCGTCTACGGCCTCAAAATAGGGTTCCCATCCTAGACGTTTGCTCAACAACTCCGTCAACGTGGATTTGCCCGCCCCAATATTTCCGGCGATAGCAATGAACCAGCGTCCTGCACGCATCACCCCTCCTCCCAGATTCGTGTCCAGTTTCGTTCCATTTTGTCCACATACACTTGCTCCATCTCAATGCCAAAATTGTTGGCCAGCTTAAGCACATAGGCCAGCACGTCAGCCAGTTCGTCTCCCAACGCCTGCATGTATTCGTGCCTTGCTTGCTTTGTCGCCTCGGAACGATGAGCTGCATGCTGAGAATAGTGCTCACTGCGGCTCCGAATTTGTCGAATTACACGTGTCAGTTCTCCCACCTCGTCCCACAATCCCATCAGGTTGGCATAAGCATCATCGGTGAATCCCTTTTCCGCGTCCAACGCGCGGTGCCAGGCCTGAAAGTCGGTCAACCGGCGTCGTCCACTAATGGGTCTGTCCGCCGTTTCCTCCTTGTGGGGTTCGGGAAGTAAGCCGGGGAGGGGCCGTTGGACAATGCCCTCCTGCAAGGCGCTCCTTACCTGTCCGATGACGCGTGCCCGGGCCCGCATGTCGGTGACCAAATTCAAATCGTTCGTGTCCAGGCGAAGTACAGGGGCCTCAGTATAGTGAGCGAAGAATTCCTCATAAGCCAGGCGCAGATCATCAATGTAACGCCGCTCCATGTTACGCTCATAAGGACGATCTCGGAAGGCAATACGCTCCATGAGGACGTCTGTCCTCGCTTGCAGGTAGACCACCAGATCCGGCGTCGGGATGTGAACAGCCAGGGCGGTGTGAAGTTGTTCGTACACGGTCAATTCATCACCCTGCAAGTTCAAATGGGCGAAGAGACGATCTTTGGCGAAGAGATAATCGGAGATCAGAGGGCTCGACTTCAGCACTCGCGGGATTGTATCACTTTGCTGGCGGTACCGACTCAGCAGGAAGAAAATCTGCGTTTGAAATGCGTACCGTTGTCGATCGGCGTAGAAATCAGAGAGAAAGGGATTCTCTTCGAACACTTCAAGAAGAAGTTCCGAGTTGAATGCTCGGCTTAAAATCCGTGCCAGGGTAGTCTTGCCAACCCCAATGGGACCTTCAATGGCAACGTAAAATGTGCGATCCATGGCCAGTTCCCCCTTACGAAGACGTCCAGGCTTGTCCCCATCCCAGATAACCCGCTACTACCACAAAGGCAAAACACATATTACACGAACCAGGAGAAGGAAAAGAAATTCGAACTCAGGTCTCAGCCGAGTGGTTGCACGGGCGTCGTGTTCCAGGTCGCCCATCCGCACGGATCTTCGCCTTGAATGTAACTTTCTCCGATTCTCCTCGTATGTTACCATAGAAGACTGGCGAAGGGACCCCCTACTTTGGCGGGGAGGGGAATCGGAACCAATATCAATGAAATGGTTCCTACGTACAACTGCTGAGTTTTGGCCTGATCGCTGTTGGGGACTTGGAGCTTGGGTTCATGCCCAGGGCGGAGAAAGCTGGTTCTCGACCTGTCAGGGTGAATCCCAAGGAATACACCGCAAGTGTGCAGCAGGGGGCCGCTGTTGAGAAAGGCATGAGCGTTCGAGTTCATGGCTGTCCTTCCTGATAGCTTGCGTCTGGACAGAGGCGTGAATGCCCCTTTGAATATTCTGGCGCTCGGACGGAGCGCCGGGGTGGTAACGTGGCCGGTTGCGGCGAGCGTCGCCCCAAAAGCTTCCCCGCTTTGAGCAGGGGGAGTACATCACAGAGGTGTGTTCATGAGAACGCGATCTTTGACGCCTGTGCTTTCATCGCAACCAAGACCGGACGAGGCAACCCGATCCGGGAAAAAGGGCGCTTCTGTGCTTCTCTCGTGGCCTCACCTGCTTCCGCCTATCTCAAGACCGTTCCCACAACCGGTGATGGAGGCAACGCGAGCACTCAGTACCTGGCCGGAAACAAAGCTAATCGAGCAAGCACAAAAGGGGGATCATCAGGCCACAGAGGAACTGATACACCGTTACCAGGACGCGGTATACAACCTCTGCTATCGCATGCTTGGTGATCCTCACGAAGCTGAGGACGCGGCCCAGGAAGTCTTCATCAAGATGTATCGCCATCTCCACCGCTACAACGCAGATTATCGCTTTAGTACCTGGCTCTTAAGTATCGCTTCCCACCACTGCATTGACCAGCTACGAAAACACAATGTCTCGTGGGTGTCTCTAGACGCTCCTGGCGTATCCACCGTCCAGCCGACCACCCCCCATCCCGAGAGTGTCGTTCTCGACCGCGAACGTTCGGATGAGATGCAACATATGTTGGATAAGCTGTCCCCCCAATATCGCCTTGTGCTGGTTCTGCATTACTGGTATGACCTCTCTTATCATGAAATTGCCGATATCTTGGGAACAAACGAGGGGACGATAAAGACGAGGGCACATCGAGCTCGACGTCGTCTTGGTGAGCTACTGCTACAGAAAGGATGGAGCACATGAACAGAGATCCGCGTCAGCACCTGACCGATGACGAAATATATCTCTGGCTCTCCGGCATCCACGCGGAAGAAATAGAGCATCACCTTCAGATGTGTGCTAGCTGCCGCAAACGCTGGCAGGCGGAACTTGTTGCACATCGATTCTTGCAGTCCCCTTCTCATGTCCAGGCTCCTGCCCGTTTCAGTGAACGTGTCATGGAAGCATTAGTCACGTCACGGATTCCCGAGGCAGGTGAACCATCGGCCTGGCCCTTTATCCTTTTCGCCGCCCTTTCTCTTGGTGTGGTTGTCCTCTTCGCAGGCGCTATTATCACCTTTGTTGCCTTCCTATGGCATGAAAGTCTGTTAGCTCTGGTCATGGACGGCCTCACAATCTTCCAAATGTTGGATCAAATTGGCACCACTATGTTGCGCCCCCTGATACTTTGGTGGCACATCATATGGACCCGTCCGGATTGGTTCCTGGGGCTTCTTTCCGGCATTTTGGGTCTCTGGTTTTTCGTGATCACTATTACATGGTATGCCGGACGGCGATTGTATCCTCTCACCGGAGAAACGCGATGAAGAAAAATGGCCGATCTCGCACCGTAACACAGCGAGTGAAGGAAATCGCAGGCAAAATTGAGGTGACTTATGCGTAAACACTCACGTCTCTACATTTTACTCGCCTTGCTTCTATCCTCGCTCACCCTGCTGACTTTTCCTCTAGCCGTCCTGGCTGCCCCATCTACAGGGTCTTCGGGAGGCGGCGGGATTGTCCAGGTGGGCCAGAATTGGAGTCTCCCGTCAAACAAGCAATTCATGGGTGACGTGCTTGTCATCAGCGCCAACGTCAGTATAGCCAAGGGGGCAGTTCTTGTCGGAGATATTGCCGTCATATCCGGAGATGTGATCGTTCATGGCGAAGTGAATGGGGACATCGATGTAATCAGTGGGAACGTTATCCTGAGTGACAAGAGTCGCGTGAATGGAGACATCAGCGTTGTGGCCGGGAATTTACAGAAGGCACCAACGGCTGTTGTCACAGGAAATACCAGCCGTAACAAAATCAACATCCATTTGAACGGGTCCTGGGGAAATATCGGTCGAGCCTGGGGCTGGTCTGCCCCTCAGCCGGGGACGCCGCAGTGGCTCTTTCTTTCCCTCTGGCGCCTCATTGCAGGGATTATCGGCACATTCTTTTCGGCACTGGTTGCGGCATTGGTTGCGGCACTCATCGTGGCAATCTGGCCTATCCCTGTGAAACGGGTGGCCGAGACGACGGTAAGGGCCCTTCCGGTCTCTCTTTTCGTGGGCTTAGCCGTACTCCTGGCAGTCCTGGTCATTTCCATCCTCCTCGTCCTGACAATCTGTTTTTCTCCTATCGCTGTTTTACTTTGGCTCGTGGAGCTGGCCATGCTTCTTTTTGGCTGGACGGCCATTGGGTACATCATAGGCGACCGGATATGGCGTGTTCTGAACTTGCAGGGGACCTCCGAGGTGCTTTCTACCGCAACGGGTGTCTTCGTGCTTTCTCTTTTGTCCAATATTCCTTGTATAGGCTGGCTTCTGGCAATCATGGTTGCCAGCATTGGTTTCGGGGCCACACTCCTGTCGCAATTTGGCGCTCACATTCCAGAGGGCACTTGGGCGTAACGGTGACGGCGTCCACCTGTGCTTACCGCGAAATGCCGGCAAGGAGAGGGAATTCCCGGAAGTACTCACTCAGGCAACTCAATCAACCCCATGCGCACGGCCATAAGAACGGCTTGTGCCCGATTAGGTTGCCCTAATTTGCCGAGAATCCGCTTTGCATGGCTGCGCACAGTGCTTTCGGTGATATAAAGCTTTTCAGCGATTTCTTTGTATGTTGCCGGGGTAGCCATCCATCGTAAAATCTCGAGTTCACGCGAGGTCAAAGAGGAGGCTGGTAAAGAAGGAGCATGGCCATCTGTACTCATGCGGTCAAGCAGACGGCGGGCTACCGCAGGGTGTAAGTATGCTTCCCCATGAGCGACTGCTCGGATGGCATGAGCCAGTTCGTCCGGTTCGACGTCTTTCAGGACATAACCGTCTACACCGGCTGCTAAGATGTCCAAGTTTTTGGCATCCGGCTCTACGCCCGTCAAAATAACAATGCGCACATGTGGGGCGAATCGGCGCAATACCTGGACAGTCTCGTCTCCCATGTAAGGCATCTTCAGATCCAGGATAATCAGGTCCGGCTTCAGGGCTCGCGTCATCTCCACAGCTTGGCGTCCGTTCTCTGCTTCGCCTACCACCTCAAAGTCAGGCTCCAATCGCAACACCATGACTAAGCCTTTGCGTACCACCGCATGATCGTCTGCAATAAGGATGCGGATGCTACGTCCCATAATGCCCTTCCCCGTTCACCGGGATGGAAATTAAGACTAGTGTCCCTGCGCCTGGTTGAGTATGAATTTCACATTCCCCACCTAGAGTCCTTACTCGTTCTTGAATACCACGTAGTCCGAATCGTTCCCGATTGTATTCTCTGCACATTACCTCCTCCAAGTCGAATCCCTTACCCAGGTCTCGAACGGCCATATATACGTGAGCATCCGAAACCCTCAAACACAACCGTGCTGTACCTACTTCTGCGTGTCGGATAATGTTAGCGATGGCCTCCTGAGCAATACGGTAAAGGCTACGTCGAACGGAAGGAGAAAGCTCATCGAATTCCTTGCTGGTGTTGAACTCCACGTGAAAAGTATGCCCCTGGCTAACGTGGCGAGCATACTTGCGCAAATCCGTTTTGAAACGCTCCAGCGTCAGTTCGGAGGGCCAGATGGCCAGGATCGACTGGCGAATCTGCTCTCGTACCTGGCTGGCAAGATGACGTAAGTCTATCAATTCACGGCGTACGAGATCGGGTTCTTTGGGCAACATTTTGATGCACGCGTCCAGGGAGAGGACCATGCCAAACATGGACTGAGCAATGGAGTCGTGCATCTCCCGGGCAATACGATTACGTTCATATTCAATAGCCAGACGTCGGGCGCGTCCTATACACAACATGATGGTTCCTAGAACTACTGCTGCTTGTTCGGCTACCGAAGCCAATAAGGCCCGATTCGTCAAAGGTAAATCCTCAAAGGGACGGTCGGAGGCCAACAGTAAAATACCTACAGGGTGGTCGCGTAGAACGAGAGGAAAAATGATCCACGGCCCCGAACCAATCCAGGCTGCGAGCTCATGATGGTTGACAATCGGGGCTCCCCCATCCCACCATCGAACTTGGGGGTCAGCAAGCCAGGTTGTTAGCGGGGAGAAAACAGGAGTGAGGGGCAAGGAAAGGCGAGGCGGGGAAGCGAATGCATCTGCCGGGGAACCGCGCCATTGTTCCATGCGTTCGCTAATAGGGTTGATGAGCCCAATAACCGCCCGAGAAAATCCCAGGTCACGAGTGAGCACGGTAAGAACTCGCTTCTGAACGGTCTCCATATCGGGTGCTGCCTGCAGTGAGATGGTGAGGTCGTGAATAATAGAAAGTTGCCGATGGGCTATCTGCAGTTCGTCGTGCCGTCGAGCCAGATCGTCTCGAGCCCGGGATAGCGCCCGGTGAATCTCTTGCAAACGAGCAAGGAGAGCCGCAGGATACGCCACAAGGGCGGGCAGGAGCCAGATGCCGACTATCTCGGTGAGGAGAGTTTGGAAAGCCAGGGGACTATCAAGTACTTGGGGTCGAGTAAGGAGAGGAAGAAGGTAGAGGGGCATGAAAAACGCTGCACTGAAAATGGCCCCCTTGTAGTAGAAAAAGAACGCCCCAGCAAGGAGAGGACTTAGCGCGTATAAGTAGTAGGGGCCAAGGATCCCTCCACTAAGCCAAATAAGCAATGTGGAGAAGAGGATGTCAATCCCTATCAAGGGTGGCCAATGCAGGACCAAACGGTTCAAAGGTCGGTGCAAAAGAGTGATGAAAGCAGTGTGCACAAGCGCCAAGAGGAACACGAGGGCAGGAGTGGGGGAGAAGCTTCCCCTGAAAGAGGACCACCACGTTATCCACAAAGGCACAAGCAAGCTTCCCCAGCGGTAGGCCACCAGGTAAACAAAGAATCGCTGTCGATGAAGTACCCGCTCCTTCACGGCGCACTCCCGTCTTTCTGAGTCGACGCCCTTATTCCTTCACACAAGGCCACAGCAGTCACCAAACCATCACCACGAATGATAGTACAATTATAGGCGAGAAGGCAATCTATGAACCTTCAGACCTTACCGTGCTCTCCATCGTTCCCATAAGAACCATGGATTATCGCCGGATTCCTTGCCCTTGGACGCCTTATCCCGGTCAGCCAACACGGCAAACCACTCCTGGAAGTGATCAGGCGTTTATCCTCGCACGCTCATACTTGCCAGGAGTTCCAACAGCACAATCAAAGCAACGGCGACGTCCAATACATCTCGTTCTCGTAAGAAGAGCAGGAAGGAGAGAAACACGCGCACCATCGGCAAGAGAGCCAGAAGCAAGATCCCGGCGCTCATAGCCCATAAGCCCCACCCCGTATGGAAGTGTAGGATGACATCGGGCGATACCGCAGGGTCCCCCGGGACGAGAGGTAAGTCGTGCAATAAGAAAGTCGAAACAAATCCCACCGCCATCAGAATGACGGCAACGGCAGAGACCAGGGCGGCGACACGCCGCATGGCCGTCTCCAACACCCGTGTGGCATCTCCGGAAGAGGGCATGGCTACCTCACACTGTGTAATATCATTTGTAGGCCGATCAGGATCATCAAGAGCACAAGTGCACTACGCAACCATCCCACCCGAACGTGGGGCATGATGCGGACGCCTGCTACGGCCCCTACAAAAATTCCAACAGCCGTCGGAATGACAACAAGGGGATGGACATCTCCACGGCCATAATAGACAAAAACGCTCGCGGCAGCCGTAATCCCCACCATAAAGTTGCTGGTCGCAGTCGCGACCCCCATAGGCACCCCCATAATGGCGTACATAATGGGTACCTTAATAAACCCCCCTCCAACGCCCAACAACCCGGAAGCCATCCCGGCAAAAATGGACATACCCAAGCCGCCTGGCCAATGATGCACGTCATATCGATGGGAGAAAAGTTTTTCCGGTACCTGACCTTTTGCTTGCCGTCGCCCTTTGTAAAACGTATAACCTGCCGTGAAGAAAACAGCTACCGCAAACAATATTCCCAACGCCTGAGGGCTCACGTATCCTGCCAAGAGCCCGCCGGCAATGGCCCCCGCGGTCGTAGCCACTTCCAACCGTAGGGCAAGACGGATATCGGCGCCCCGCCCCGCGGGCATCATTGCGGCCACGCCGGCCGATGTGGCAATGACTCCCACCAGACTGGTACCGACTGCCACACGGATAGGAAGATGGAAGATTAGCGTCATAGCGGGGACCAGAAAGATCCCGCCTCCCAGGCCGAGCAACGCACCTAGCGCACCGGCCAAAAGTCCTGTTGCAAAAAGTCCTATAAGGATCGTCACCAGAGCCTCTCATTGAAGTTTGATAATCGGAAGAACAGGGCCCTCGTTCGCCCAATCCCCAGCCCTTGCCCCTTGTTCCTGACAGATGTCTTTGCAATCGTACGTACGAGATCAGGTGATCCCGGTTGAGTCTCATCCCAAAGCCAGGAATCGGTACAATTCCGTCAAATCCACCCTCAAATCCTCGTATCTCTCCTGCAAAGTCGCATATAGCTGAGCCTTTTCGATGGCCAGGGCTACCATGTGAGCCACTGAACTGAGGAAGTGGATGCCCACCTCGGTAAAATGACGAGGACGAGCTGAGTACACACGCATAAGACCCAATGTGCGGTCTTTTAGGTGCAGGGGAACGACCAGGGCCGACCGAATGCCCTCCCTGAGTGCTTCTTCAGGGTATTGAAAACCGGGTTCGGAAAGAACATCATAGAGCACAACCGCTTCCCCGCTGCCCAGCACTTTTTGGTCCACCGGGCTCTTGTCAACCAAAATCTCTCCTTTGGAAAGATATTGCTTACTCAACCCATGCGCGGCGACGAGCCGCAAATGTTTTCCCTCTTTATCCAGCAGGCGGATGGACGCGGCCTTGAGGGCCATTTCACTGACTACGGCTGCCAGCAATCGCTGAAGCATCTCGTCTAATTCCAAAGAGCTGTTTAACGCTTTACCAATAGCGCACAGACTTTGCATCAAGCGCACTTTCTCCAGAGTGAGCGCACCCAAGTCAGCCAGTGCGTCTACCAGTAGAATATCCGCGGGAGAAAGGCAGGAGGCGTCGTCCACGTAAACGCGCAATACGCCCATAGCCCGCTCGCGCACCCGGAGCGGTACTACGATCATGCCTTTCAAGCCTTCGCGCTCCGCTTCTTCAGGATACTGGAAACCCCGGTATCTTGTCACATCGGGAATAACCACTTGTTCTCCGGCCAGTGCCCGCTGGTCGACCTCACTTTCTGCGAGACGAATGACACCCTTCTGCAGGTAGCGCTCGCTCAGACCGAGTGCTCCTCCCAGAAGCAATTCATTGCCGTCCGCACTGAGCAATCGTACCAGAGTCGCGCGCGCCTTCAACGCCTTCTTTGTCTGCTCAAGAATCACGTTGATAACATCCTTGTCTTCCAGTGCCAGGCTCAGCGCATGGGCCGCGTCAATAAGGACGTGGAGGTACCCTGCCGAGTTTCTGTGGATTCCTTGTTGTTCGCTCATGCATCCCGCTCCTGTAGGTAGGGTGACCATGGACGATGCTATGGTCTCTCGCTTATCTGTCATCCATCGTCTATTCTATACGCTTCCCTTGTCGGCTTCAAAGGACGTTTGAGCCAGTAGGGACGGCGGGTACCATCGGGACTGTGGCGGGACGCGGGACGGGCCATGGCTACCCATCGGCGGTACACCTCCATGGATTTGTTTGTATCCACGAAAACATCGCCCGCGCGGTCACTCGGATCAGCCTTGCGCACATTCACGGCCTTCTGGTGCCAGCAGTGGGCGCCGCTGATGGGATCGGGATGAACGGCGTGGGTAAGATTCTGGTGTGCGCCCACGTGGCGCCACCACACGCGTGCAGTGTCAGGATCATTGGTCTCGTACGGACCTGCCTCCTCCACCACACGCAAGCGGAAACGCCCCTTTCCCTGGTTTTCAATGTGCACCAGGGAGGACGCGAAGCGATTGACGCCATTCTCCTTATCCAGACGCCAACGGCCGAAGTGGTGACTCACAGCTACGATCCCTGGCTTGATGCCTTCTGTCACCCAGACATAGTCGACGAAGTAGCCGATTTCCGTCTCCACACGCACCAGATCGCCTGTCTGTACGCCGATGCGGGCCGCGTCTTGGGGATGCATCCACACCGGATTCTTATGCCCGATCTCGAAGAGCCACTTGGCGTTGGCGCTACGCGTGTGGACGTGATGAGGTAGGCGAAAAGTGGGCAAGAGGAGCATCTCACCCTTCTCGCGATCGATGTTGTCCGGGTGGACGTGGCTCTTCAGCGGCCAGGGGATGGTATATTCCCGCTCTGTCCACCCCCAGTCGTACAAGGTGGAACTGAAGAACTCCAGTTTACGGCTGGGTGTGCCAAATCCCAGCTTGGGCTCTCCATCCACCACGACGCCCACCACGCTGCCCGCGGGGTCTAAGATGCGTTGATGCTCGTCCAGGCGGTATCCCTCGGGCAGGCCATCCTCTCGGCTCACGTGTTCCAGGCCTGCGGGCGTACGCTCGTGTACTTCGTAATTGTCCCGTCTGACCTCAAACACGCCGTACTTACGCATGTATTCCAGAGGGGACAAACCTTCCTTAACCGCTGTTTCGGGTAGACCGGGAATACTATTCTCAAATATCCAACGGTAGTACTCTTCAACGCTGATGATCTCCCCTTCACGATACGGACTTTCAAAATACTGACGGATGCCCAGGCTGCCGTCAGGGTCGATACGAGTGGAGAGCTCAATCCAGAATTCGTTTTCTTCCCACACTTCACCCGGATTGGCTTCGTAGGTCGTATGCACCACCTTCCCCGCGCGCTCCATGGCCACGCGACGCACAGGCTGGCGGAACGCAACCCATTGGCCCGCGTGAGTCTCTTGGCTCATCAGGTCGTGACGTTCTCCTGAAAGGCCCATGGGCAGCACGTAGTCCGCGAACCAGGCCGATTCGTTCCAGGTCGGGGTGAGTGCAATGTGGCACTTGATTTTTCCCTCGTCCTGAAGGACTTTCATCCACATGAAGCCGTCCGGGTTAATCCAGAGCGGATTGTAAACGCGGGTGAAGTAGACGTCGATGACGCCGCGGCCTTCCTCCAGGAAGTGGGGCAAGAGAAAACTCATTTCGTAGTGGGCAAAGGGCCACTCCTCGGGCAAGTGCAGATCGTTCCAAATATTGACGGGTGGGGGGGTCTTGAAAGGCTTGGGTACGAATTTCGTCCAACTGTTTAGTAGGGTGCCCCCGCGCGTGCCCACACTGCCTGTGAGCACATTGAGAAAGAAAAGCGCGCGCGCGGCCTGCCACCCCCCCAGGTTGCCCATGGTGGCGCTGCGCCAGGCATGGGTGGCCAGGCGGCCATCACACCGAGCCACGTATTCCGCAGCCTGACGGATGCGCTCCTCCGGTACGCCCGACTCCTCGGCCGCGCGCGCGAAAGTGAATTCAGCGTAAAGGGCCTTGAGTGCGCGGTCGAAGAGGGAGAAGTGGCTATCCGTTATCTGGGATGGGGCGTCAGGGATCAGGGAGGGCAGCGCGGGATCGTTGACGTTCAGCTTGCCGTCGCGAATCGCCTCTAGGGTCTCCTTCCAATTCACCCAGCGGCAGACAAAATCCTTATCGTACAGGTCGTTTTGGATAAGGAAGTTGGCAATGGCGAGGAAGAGGGCGGTTTCGCTGCCGGGCCAGGTCGGCAGCCAGACATCGGCCATGCTGGCGGTATTGCTCAGCCGAGGGTCGACAACAATGAGCTTAGCCCCCTCCATCTTGCCCTCGATGATGCGCTGGGCGTGGGGGTTAAAGTAATGGCCCGATTCCAGATGGGCGGAGAGGAGAAGGATAACGCGAGCGTGGGCGTAGTCAGGATTGGGACGGTCGGCCGCGGTCCAGAGGGCGTAACCCGTGCGCGCGGCCGCAGAACAGATATTCGTGTGGCTATTGTGGCCGTCGATTCCCCATGATTGAATAACGCGATTGGTGTAGCCGTCCTCCCCAGGCCGTCCTACGTGGTAAACCACGCCGTCCTTGCGGCGTTGCAGACTTTCCCGAATCTTGGCCGCGATTTCGTTCAGAGCCTGATCCCAACTGATGCGCTGCCATTTGCCTTCCCCCCGTTTGCCCACTCGTTTGAGGGGGTAAAGAATGCGCTCGGGGTCATAGATTTGGTTGTGGGTGGCGGGCCCTTTGGCGCAGTTGCGCCCGCGGCTACCGGGGTGCACGGGGTTCCCCTCGAACTTACGGATTTCCAAGGTTTCTTTGTCCACATAAGCCAGCAGGCCACACGCACTCTCGCAATTGAAACAGACGGTGGGAACGAGAGTGTAGCGTCGCGCCACGCGTCGAGGCCACAATTTACCATCCCACTCCACCCAATCGTCCCAATGCTCGGGGGATGGGTACCGGCTCATGCGGCCATCGGGGTACACTACCGTGGTCATGCGGAGGGGTTCCCCGTCCGCGCGACTGAAACGATCGTCCATACTCTGCTCAAGCCTCTCCGCCTCACTGCCGGGGCGAAGGACAGCACGAATGATGTCGGCAATGCCGCGTGTTTTCGTTGCCATGCAAAGCGCCTCCTTAAAGACGTCAGACCGGAATGTGTCATGCGCAAACATCACGCGGAAGTAGCTTGTGCGAATTACGTTTTCACGGATTGCTCATTAGGAATTTGGAATCCTTTGTGGCGCCATGACGAACGCGTACTCGTAGAAGTACAGCCCCACAATGGCGGCGAGGCCCGCGAGAGCAGCCGGCCACGGGTTCCCCAGGAGCACCAGGATGAGTGGGAGAATGTGTCCCAGGCCGATGGCCCCGTACCAGAAGTGGCTCTTGAACGTACCATGACGAATATCGTGGGCCGCGCGAGCTGCTATTTCACTGGCATGGGACATGCCTAATTCCCCGAGGAAAATGGTCACCAGGTCGGCCACGAGTGCGACCAGGAAGGTGACGCGGGCCGTGTTAGCGAGAGTTGAGGGCAAACCAATGACTGGCACGATTACCAGGTAGGCCGCACTGCCCACCAGGAATGCTTGTATGATAAGGTGCACGGGGAGCAAGGCGTTTTGCCACAGGTCTCGGCCTTCCGCTTGACCGAAGAGGAAAGCTGTGTAAATGGCTGCTAACAGGGCAAGTATGCCGCCTAGAGCCAAGAAAGGCAAACGAATGTGCTCAGCCAGAGAAGCGGGCACGACGCCCAACCAGGCCACGGTCTCGATCAGCCACCACAGGGTGACGACCGCGCTGAAGGAGATGAGAATGAACGCGCCGCGCGCAAGCCAACTCTTTCTTTGGGGCCGCAGCACGATGTACAGGAACCGCTCGGGATGTTCCAGATCGACGATCAAGAACAAGGTTGTGACGCCCACAAAGACGAGGGTGAGTAGACCCACGACGGTTGCGGTCAGACCGCCGACGGGGAACCATCCCAAGAACGCGGCCAAAGCCAGGAGCATGAACGCACCCGAGGCAATGCCCTTGGTGACCAGGTAGGAGGGGACGGGCCAATGCCACGGAACCTCGTGGCCCACATTGTAAGCCGCCTGCACTAAGTTGTCAGCCATACGGCCACTGCCGATGTAAATAGGACCGGGATCCGGATGGCCTTGGGATCCAGGGGTACGGATGGGCACCCCGGCGAAAGCTTGACGTGAGGTGCCGTTGGGCTTGCTGGAAGCTGGACGCGATCGCTCGTTCATCGCATCTCCTTTTATGGCCACGTCGGCGAACGCCCAGGTGGAGGGAACGTTATCTATAGCCGTAGGGTGCAAGGTAACATCGTTGCCCTCAATGTAAAAAAGTTTGGGGGCGGTACCTTGCTCGGGCTTGCGTACGACCACTTTGGCGGTGGCCAAAATGCGGCTGGCCTCGCTATTGGGGTCGTCCAGGTCCCCTGCGATGATAGCATGTTCAGGACATACGACCACGCATGCAGGTTCCAGCCCAATGTCGATGCGGTGGGCGCAGAAGTGGCACTTGGCCGCGGTGTGGGTCTCGGGGTCAATATAAATGGAGTCGTAGGGACAAGCCTGCATACAGGCCTTGCAGCCAATACAAATGGCGGGGTCGAATTCGACGATGCCGTCCGCACGCTGGTACATCGCCGTAACAGGGCAGATGCGCACGCATGGCGGGTTCGCGCAGTGATTACAACGGGTCACCTGGAAGTGCCGCCGTACGTTGGGGAAGGCCCCCGTTTCCACGTACTTCACCCAGGTGCGGTATACACCCAGCGGTACCTGATTCTCACTCTTACAGGCCGTGGAACAGGCGTGACATCCGATACACTTACGATTGTCGATGATGAAGGCGTAGTTCATCGGCCGAAAGCCTCGCGTCTGTTTTTAATTTAATATCTGAATCGGGTATCAAGCATTCTTTGCTGCCTTGACAATTGCCGTGGCGAAATCTTCGGGCGTAACACCCGGCGACTGGACGCCCAAGCCGCGGTAGACATCAGTAAGGCGGGCAACAAGAGTATCCCTAACGGCGCGCAGGCCGCGCACGGCCTGCTCCATGGCCGCGACCGCGAACGCAGGCAAGACGGTGAAGTCGCCCGAGATGCTGATATCGTCGATATAACCCTCGCGTAGTCGTACAACCACCCGGATAAGTCCGCCCGTCACCTTGTATACAGACTCGACCACATAGACATCTTCATGGATTTTGACTACAGGCGGGCGTAGACGGCCTTTCTGGTAGAGCCACTCCTCCGAAATAAATCGATCGTCCAGTTCTTGAGCCATGGCCTCCTCAGCCTCCGTCCACTCCCCTGCCACTACATTCACGCCCAGGGCTTCCTCGCACTTCTGAATGTAGATGGCCTTCACCTCCTCACGGTCAGGTACATGGCCCAACAGTTCTTCCATGGTGGTCATGTACTGCTCCAGGCTCTGGTAAATCTTGTCCCGCATCTTCTCAGACGAGACATTAAGGACACGAGCCATAATCTTTTTGTCGAAAGCGAACATAAGGCTGCCGACGACGACTTCAGCGATACCCATCTGGGCTGCTCCCGTGCCGCCGATTTTCTTGCCGCCCACGTGGATGTCGTTGATAGGGCGCAAGTAGGCGTTGATGCCCAGTGTGCGGTAGGTCTCCACAAGGGGCTGGATGTAGAGTTTGAAGCGTTCTTCCAGGGATGGGGGCAGGTGGTCACGATGGAAAATCCACTGGGTGAAGAGTTGGCCGCTGTCCAGGTAGACCGCACCGCCACCCACCTCGCGACGGTAGACGGGGATGTCGTGTTCGCGGCAATAGTCCAGGTCCACCTCCCGCTCCAGGTCTTGATGGTAGCCGATGCAAACGTAGGGCGCATTGGGCGAGACGAGCAAGATCGTGTCGGGCGTGTCAGGCGTCATCGCGTATGCTACCGCGTGAAAAACGGTCTGTGAGCGCAAAGGAGGGACAAAGTCCAAATCAAGCAAGCGTACTGTACGCATGGAACCTCCTTTGAATGGACGAGGGCGATATTCCGGTCATCGTTTGCCGTCTGTGTCCCTCATCCTACCCTGCGCAACGGAAGCAGCGAATTTCGTTCGCTTCAATCCGTTCGATGTACCTTTTCACGGCCTCTTCCCCCGTGACAAGGTGGTCATTTTCGTTGTCCAGGTCGATGGGACGCACTTTCACCATCCAGCCCTTACCGTAGGGATCTTTGTTGGCGACAAGGATATCCTCAGAAAAGGTGGCTTCGTTGGTCTCCAGCACTTCACACGTGAAGGGTGCAGGAAAGGGCCCAACCCACTTACCACTTTCAATGGTAGCCAGCGCGCGACCCTGTTTCACCACCTTGCCGGGCTTTTTGAAACGCACGGCTACCAACTTGCCACAACGTGTCTGTGCGGGGTCGGTCATGCCGAGTACAGCCAGATCCCCCTCGAAGCGAATCCAGACGTCCCGCTCGACGTCGTAATACCGGTCTTCAGGTATGTCACAACCGTAGTAGATCATGGGCCTTCAAGCGTCTCATTGTAGATTAGGGCGACGGACCGCGGTCTACCCCCTCATCCTTCACACCCAATCCCTTCTTGTTCCAGAAACTGGACATATGCATCTGCAGTGACCATCTGGGCTTTGTCCGCTTCCCAGTCGTTGGGCTGGATGCGCGCGAACCATCCTTTGCCGTAGGGATCCTCGTTGATGAGTTTGGGGTTGGCGACAGCTTCTTCGTTTACGGCCACAATTTTCCCGGTGGTGGGCGACGTGACGGGGCCCACCCACTTGCCACTTTCCAATGTGCCGATGCTTCGGCCTCGTTTGGCTTTTTTGCCCACGGCCTTAGGCATGGCATTGATGATGCCTCTGGCCATGTGTTGGGCGACGTCGGTGATGCCCACAGTCACCGTGCCATCCTGCTCCGGCCGAGCCCAGACGTGTTTTTCGGGCCAGTAGTACAGTTCTTCGGGAATGGTACAACCGCGCATTTCGGCCATAGGGATTTCTCCTCCTTAAGGTCAATGGACGATGGTTATGCCATGGTCTATCATCTATCGTCTATCATCCGCTATCCCTATTCCATGTTCTCCCTGCATGTGATACAAAAGCAGATCAAAGATCACCATGTAAATCTGCTCTCGATACGCTTCAATAAAATTCGGATCATCGCGGGCACGGGGCACGTTCTGTTCGTGCGTCGCGCCGCATAACGGACAGGTGACCACGCAGTAGGTGTAGCCGAACCTCTCGTTCACCCGCCACGTCAGTCGGTCACCATGATGCTCTACCAAGTGCGCGTGTACAGCCATGCGCGATCCGCTGAAGTCGCAATACGGGCAAGGAAGATCCACGTGGTTCACATCATTTCTCCCCGTACTGTTCACGATGCGATGTGTCATGGGTAAATACGTAATCATTGCATGAGAATTACGCATTACCCATTACCCGCCCACTCCCCTATCATGCTCGCCAGTTCCTGCGTGATCCCCTCTACCAAAGTGACAACCGCCTCGGTCAGCGGAGTGGCGCGTACGTCGTCGCTCTCCAGTTCCTGCACGGCCAGACCCACTTGCATGAGTTCATTGATACGCTCATGTAAGGGAATGCGGTCCATTCCCGCTTCCTGCATCAGGTTCTTCATGGCGACCCTGTTGTGTCGCGCCAGCCGCTGCAAAATGTGGAAGTTCAGCGGATCTGTGGCCACGTGCAGTGCCCGTAACGTGGCGTGCCGTGCAATCCTCGTAATTTGCGCTTCATCATCCTGCAATGCCTCACGCCAACCCACGAAATCGTGTGCTGTCTCCAGCCGATCTTGGCGATCAAGAACCAGGATAAGGGAGCGGATTCGAGGGAACAGAGCAGTTGCTATCCTGTGCTTTGTGTCGTCCATGCCCCTCTATCAATGACTTCAGACAGTAGTCCGCCAGATGCCCTTACGGCCACTTGTCCTGCCTAACCCGCCATCGCTCGTTCCACCAATCGGGCGATATCTATCACCTCAATTTTTCCGTCGTATCCTGTGGTCTTCACCGCGTCAGTGTACATGGCCATGTCCTTGGGGCAGGCCACCACAAAGTATTTGAGATCGTCGCCCAACCCGGCTGCTTCCTTGATGCGCTGTTCGCTTGGACGTTCGCCTGAGCCCGCGTCCATCCAAATGCGGCCGCCGCCCGCACCACAGCAGAAGGTATTCACTCCGTGTCGCGGCATCTCGCGGAAGTCCACGCCCAAGGCGCGCAGGATGCGTCGCGGGGCCTCGGTCACCCGATTGTAGCGCCCGAGGTAGCACGGGTCGTGATAGGTGGCCACTACGTCGCTCAGGTTACCGTTCACCTTCAGTCGGCCCGACTCAATGAGGTCAGCCAGGATTTCTGTGTAGTGATAGACGGGCACGTCCAGCCCATATTTCTTATACTCGTTCTTTAGTGCGTTGTAGGAGTGGGGGTCAGTAGTGACGATAGCCTTGAACTGTGCCTTCTGAAGTTGCCCCATATTATGTTCTACCAACATTTCAAAAAGTCCCTCTTCTCCTATTCGACGCACATCATTTCCCGCGTTTCGTTCTCCATCGTAGAGAAGGCCAAAATCAAGCCCGGCCTGATGAAATAGTTGGGCCACCGTCTTGGTGTTCTCCTGCACGCGAGGATCGTAAGATGCGAAGTCGCCCACAAACCACAAGTACTCGACAGGCTCTTTGCGCGCGTCTTTAATCTTGAAATCCAGAGCTTTGGTCCATCGAGCACGGCGCCTCGCGGGCTTGTTGAACGAATTTCCCTGGCGCATGAAACTCTCCAACGTGCTCTGTAGATTGGGATCGAGGGTGTCGCCGGAGTACACCAAATGACGTCGAATGTCGACAATATCAAACATAGGGCGGTTGCCGGTAGGACAAATATTCACACAAGCTGCACACGTAGTACACGCCCAAACCGCCTCTTTGGAGATGGCCATTTCCCAAAGGGGTGGGGGATTCAATGCGCCCGCAGCGAACTCCCCCAGATGCTGATTTAGGAAGTAGCGTTTGTTGATTTCCAGCGCTGCAGGACTCAGTGGCTGGGCTGTACTGTAGGCAGGGCAGACATCCTGACAGCGTTGGCACATGATGCATGAGTACGTATCCAAAAGCTGATACCAACGGAGTTCGTGCAAATGTGCGGTACCAGCCCCCTCGTTTGTGGGCGGATCAAGGACTCCCATAGGACGGTTGGGATCACGTAAGATCCAGTTAATGGGTGCGATCATCAGGTGGATATGCTTGGAGTAGGGGAAATAGGGGAGGAAGAGCAGGATGAGCCCCAATGCCATCCACCAGGTGACGTGTTCCCCTACGTTCAAGGCAGATTCCGGAAGTCCACTGAGGATGAGAGAGACTGCACTGGCCGTGGGTTGGAACCAATCAGGACGGCCGCCAGCCGCAATGCGGAATGCTTGTCCCAGCCAGCGGGAACCCACATGAAACAAAATAAACACGCCTACAATAAGGGAGTCACGAGGAATGCCTGAAGGCACGTGTGGGTTCAGAAGGACATTGTCATTAAACTTAAAAGGTTTGAGCCCAAAACGTCTGATGAGCAGGGTCGCCATCCCGATAAGCCCAAGCACACTAATAATGTCAGCGATAAAATTGTAAGCGCCCAAAAGCCCGGAGCGATAAAGCGTAGAAAACCGGGTGAACCCTTCAGCCACATCAAAGATATTGACTAGCGTGTAAAACGTGAAGGCAAAGAAAACAAAGGCATGGAACGTGCTGACAATCGGTCGGGCCTTGATGATGGGCTTTTGAATGAGGATTTCAACGGACACGGGGATAACGCGGCGGAAGAAGAGATGGATGGGAATGTCTCCTTCGCCGCGGGTAATAGCACGATAGATGCGGTAGAAGCCGCGCGCGGCGATACCTACGCAGACTACGGCAAGTAACACAAATGCGATTCGTTCCGGCAACGTCAGCATCGCTCTCCCCCTGGTTGGGATGGGTGGGCCGGGGACGACGACCTATCGTCCACGGCTATCGTCTTCTCACGCTTCCAACGTCTCCAACAGTGCGTCTGCAATATCAAAGAGATCGGCGACGACGCCATAATGAGCGACATCGAAAATCGGGGCATTGGGATCGGTATTGACGGCGATAATCAGTTCCGAGTCTTTCATACCCTCGACGTGCTCGGGTGCGCCGCTAATGCCCAGTGCCAGATAAAGCTTAGGCTTAACTTTCTGACCTGATTTTCCGACCTGACGCGCCCGAGGAAGCCATCCTGCATCCACCACGGGGCGAGAGGAGGCAACAACTCCGCCCAAGGCTTGGGCCAGTTCTTCGGCCACTTCGATGTTGTCCTCACTCTGAATGCCCCGTCCGACGGAAACGATAATGTCCGCTTTGGTGATGTCTACATCGCCCGCCTCGGGTTCGTGTAAAGCCTTAAACCGGGTATGAAGTTCACCAAGGTCGGGGGGCACCGTTTCCACTGCCGGCATGCCCCCTGTGCGACCTTCATCTGCAGGAAAAGCTCCCGCTAGCACGGTCACTATTCCTGGTTCACTATCGAACGCAGATTCGGCAAACACCTTACCGCCGTAAATTTGGCTGGTGGTAATAATAGCTCCATCTTCTGCACGCAGGTCATTGCAATAAGCCACAAGAGGCCAATTCAAACGCACGGAGAAATTTGCCGCCAGATCCATGCCCATGGCTGTATTCTGGAATAGCGTCAAGCGCGGTCGCTGCTCCCGGAGCACGGGATCTAACGCGGCAATGTACGCTTCAGGCGAGAAGTGTTCCAGTGCAGGATGGTCGAGCACCAGCACGCGGTCCGCCGCGGTCAATTGGCCTGCCAAGTCACCCACGTTGTGCCCGAGGACAACGCCCACCACTTCGCCCCCGGTAGCGTCAGCCAGTGCACGGGCTGCGCCCAGGGTCTCAAACGTCGTTTCGGTCAGTGTGCCTTGCAAGTGTTCGGCGATTACAAAATACGTACTCATGGCTGGCTCTCCCTGTTACGGAATGGCTCTGAAAAAGCAAAATTGAGTTGCTAGGCTCATGAAAAACCGGACTTCTATGATGTGTGCGCCTTTCACATTGCCCTCTCAGACAAGTCCTCGTTCCTTCAAGATTTCCACAATCTTCTCGGCAATCTCCCCCTCGTCCCCATCCAACATTTCGGCACGACCTGTGGCTTCGGGGATGTACATGCGACGGATTTCGGCCTGGGGAGCTTTGGGGAGGTCGTCGACCTCGATTTCCTCGATGGTTGCCTCCTTCATGGCCTGGCGTACACGGCTTACGGGAGCGTAGCGGGGGGCCTGACGCGCAGCCTGCACCCCAATGACTGCTGGTATATCTACCTCATACTCAGCAGTGATGCCTCCCCAGAATTCTTTCTGCACCGTTAGTGTCCCGTTGGATTTGTGTACACCTGTGACCACGCTGATGTGAGGCACTCCCAAGAGTGCGGCCAGCAGGGGGGCTGTTTGTCCATCCAGGTCATCCGCAGCTTGCACTCCCGTCAGCACCAAATCGTAATCCATCTCCTTAATGGCGTTGGCCAGAGTACGAGCCATGATCTGAGTAGGTATCCGATCTCCCTCGTCAAAATCACCCACGAGCTTAACGGCTCTATCCGCACCTTTGGCGATGGCCGTGTACAGCGCCTGATCAAGTTCCCCCGTGGTGTCCATGCTAATGACAGTTATCGTAGCGCCGGCATCTTCCTTGAGAAGGAGAGCGGTCTCCAAAGCCTGATCGTCAAATTCGTTGAGCACGAAACTTAGCATGTCGGGATCCAGGCCTGTGCCTTCCTCGTTGATTTCCAGTTCCTCTACCAGATCCGGGACTTGCTTTATGGCAACAATAATGTTCATAGGGAGCACCTCCATGCCAGGATTTGACAATAAACGACGGCCATAGACGGCCTCCATTCACCGTTACCCTTCCATTGCCTCAAGAATTAGCTCTGCGATGTCCTTCACCTCCAATTTTCCCTCGTTCCCTGTGGACTTAACCGCATCCTCGAAGCGGGAAACCTCATAGGGGCAGACGACGACCAACGTATCCGCGCCCGTAGAAATAGCCTCAAGTACGCGCTGTTCGGAGAGACGGCGACGTTGATGGTTGACAACGAAGCCATCGAGCCACATCCCTCCCCCACCGCCGCCACAACAATAGCTGTTTTCTCGACAGCGCCACATTTCCACGAAGTCTACGCCGGGGAGAGCTTCAATGAGGCGCCGTGGTGCCTCATACTCGCCGTTGTGGCGACCCAAATAGCAGGGGTCGTGAAAAGTCACTTTACGACCAAGGGGGCGGGTCATCAATGACTTGAGTTTGTCAATGTGCTGGGACAGAAGTTGGGTGTAATGCCAAACCTCGTATTCGCCCCCATATTTGGGATACTGCTTGCGAAAGGCGTTTAGGGCGTGAGGGTCGGTGACGACCATACGTTGGAACTTATACTTCTTCAATGTTTCCACATTTTGCTCCGCCAGCATCTCAAAAAGGCCTTTCTCACCCGAGAGGCGCTGAGAGTCTCCCGCACATTTTTCCTCACGGCCCAAGATGCCGAAGTCAATTTCCAAGGCGTTAAATATTTTGGCCAGTGCGATACTGGCGTCGATGCCCCGCGGGTGGTAGGAGGGGTAACATTCCACCCACCAAAGCCACTCCACAGGACGTTTCTCCTTGTAGAGTAAGGGGACCGGGACTCCAGCTTTTTTCGTCCACGCGTCCCGTTTGCGTGCTGGGCGCCCCAAGGGGTTGCCATAACGGAACGTGTTCTCCAACGCCTCTTGCAACTCCGGTGGCACGTTGCTGCCCGCCAGAATGGCGCGTTCCCGCACCGCGGGCATGATGTTCACCATGTTGACTTCTTTCGGGCAAACACGAAGGCAATTGGCACACGTTGTGCACAACCACAGCTCAGGTCCCTGGGTCCAGTCCACTCCCGTCTGAGCCAAACGATAGAGTTTTCGGGGGCCATAGTTCCCCACAATGTCCACGGGGCAAACGGGAACACACTTGGCACACTGATAGCACCAAGCAAACGACTCCGCACCATCGGTGGCAATTTTCTCGATAAGTTCGGGCGTGTATTCCCAGATTACTCGCTGCTCAAACATGCGGTTCCAGGAGCCGGAGATATCAACTCCGTCAACAACGGCCGTTTCCTTTTCCCAGATGCCTTGTACTTTGTCGAGTCCTGCGTCCATGAGCATACTCCTTATGAGGAGAAATATCGGATGACAGCTATTGGATACTCACGTATTAGGGACCAGGTGTTGTCGGACGTCATCATCAATATTCAATACCCAATACCTGATATCATGTCCGAATTCCCAATAACCGCCTTGCCAGCTTAGGAAGTGATGGCAGTAACCTGTGAAATTCCCGGCTTAAGCGCCAGCTGGTGATACCGTACATGTACACACAATAAGCGCACGCCAAAAAAGCGTCTACAGCGAAAGGACTTCGCTCAGGATGGTCAGTCAGATCGGAAGTGAGAAGCCCTGTGCCTTCCGCGAAACGGAAGCTCATTGCTGTGACCGAACCCACGTTCACATACCCTTGGGCCATGTCATCGGCAAGGAGGTTGCGGACACTCCCTGCCAGCAAGGGGAGGATGCCGGTATTGTTCTTTGCATCCCACATCCAGCGCATCCAAAGCCAGTGCCCTTCTGGTTGCAGGAAGTGCAAGAGTCCGGTTGCCAGCTCCAAGCCCAACCGCTGGTCCCGAAGCTCTAGCGTACTTACAAAGTCGGCCACACGTCGAGCCGAGGGACGCGAACCAAAAAGCAGCAATTGAGCTGCAGCATTCACCCGTTCTGGCTGGAGGCTAGCATGCAACGCTTGTGCATGTCGTCGTGCCGAGGTCACCTGAGCAGCGATCCAGTCCCAGTCCTCGGCCGAAAGTGCGGCCACTTGATCGGGCACCCCGAACCGACTTCTAAACTGATGATGTTTACTGACCAGAGCATCGGCGAGCGCCACTAGGTCAGAAGGATCTATCTGATTCAGGCCTTCTTCCAGTGTCTCTTGCAATTCAGGGTCATCAGGCCCTGTGACGGGTTTGATGATGTGACTCATCCAACCAGCAGGTGTAGTGTTCATGATGTTTTCCCAGATACTGTATTGGGTATCAGGTGTTAAGGAGCAGATTTCCGATGCCGGACATTCCTTCTCGGATAGTCTATCTATGACCTGATACCCTGTTCTTCCCCCTTACGCTGCCTTGGCTAAACTCGCTCTACGGATGGTGGCAATCGCTCGTGCAGCGGCCAACCCGGCCATAGAGAAAGTATCATCCAAATCAGCTGGGCCGCGAGCCGCGCCAGCGACGAAGATGCCTGCCCGCGAGGTCGCGACCGGGTCTACGCCTGTCGGGCCACCGGCTTCAATATAACCATATTTGTTTTGTTGGATGTTCAGGGTTTTGGCAATTTTACGAGTCCCCTCGCTGGGCTCCATGCCTACGGAGAGCACCACCAGATCCACAGTAACTTCCATGGGGCGCCCCATGGTGGTGTCTTCCCCACGAATAAGCAAACGTTCGCTTTTAGGTAAGATCTCGCTGACGATACCTTTGACATAATTAACCTTATATTGCTCTTGAGCAGGCCAGTAGATTTCGTTCTCCCAGTAGCCGTACATGCGCATGTCAATGTAGAAGATAAACACACGTGAGTGGGGAAGGATTTCCTTCACCTCGATGGCTTGTTTGCTGGCGATACCACAACACACCTTAGAACAGAATTCATTGCCAATCTGGCGATCACGAGATCCTACGCATTGGATAAAAGCCACTCGTTCTGGAGGTTGGCCGTTGGAGGGGCGGACCACTTGGCCAGCCTTGAGCATTCCTTCCAGGTCCACGATAGTAATCACATCCGGGAAAGAATAATAATTATACATCTGAGTTTCACGTCCGGGATCAAAGTGCTGGAAGCCGGTAGCCACGATTACGGCACCTACGTCCAAATCCTGTGCCGAGGCCCCGTTTCGAATTTTCACGCGAAAATTTCCAGGTTCCCCCTCACAGCCAACGACCTCACACTTCGTCATAACGGTAATATTTGCACTGTTTGTTACGGCTTCCACGAGATCGCGAACCATGTCTTCCGCATCGCGAAAGTGATGAGTTAATTTGGCGTAATGCTCCTCATCAGGCCGCCCGCCCAACCGATCCCGTTTTTCTACCAGGATGGCAGGATAACCCAGTTCGGCTACAGAGCGAGCGGCTTCCATGCCGGCAGGTCCACCACCAATAATAAGTACCGTGTCACTTGCCATTGTCCCCTCCTGGATATGTGTGATGGGAGATCATAAACGATAGACGCTGGACGATCGTTAGCCGTCGCTAATCATCCAGCGCCTATGTTCACGCGGCGACTGCAATCGGCCTATCCGCGTCCTCCCACGTAATCCCTTCTTTCTCCCCGTGCCGGATGGCCTCCAGGTCTTTCTGGAATTCCATCCAGTGTGTCTGCCAATCAATGCCCAATTTTTCCATCAGTGGACGCCAATCTGTAGAATGCCAATGGAGCTGGAGGACTCGGAAAGGATGTGCTCCCATGGCCATCGCTGCAACTTGCGCGTCCGAGAGCACAGGTACGCCTACCTTGCGGTTGTGGGCTCTGGCCGCGAACTGACTCTTGTCCAATGTGGTTACGCAGCCAGTATCATGGGTAACCACCATATCCGGATCGGCCTCTGTCTTCATTACTTCGATCTTACGCAATACCGCGAAAGAACGAGTAAAGTCGCGCTGGACGAGCACATGCCGGAAGCCAAAACCACAGCAGTCGAACCAAGTCGAATAATCGGCCACGTTGATGTCTAAAGCTTGGAGCAGGCCCGTGACTGTGGCAGTGCGCTGGGCACCGTAGATTTCAGGGTCGTAAATAGCGTCTTCCGCCACGATTTTGTAATAGTGGCAGGCCGGATGAACGCACGCGGTAATCTGGCTCATATCGATAATCTGGCGCTCTGCAATGCGATGACGCATGACATGTACCCATTCGCTGTAGTGCACAATCTCCTCGGGAACGACTAGAGGTTTCCCAAGTTTATCCAGCACACGTCGTACCTGGTCACGCAATTCCTTGTGGTGGACGAGTTGCTCGCGCGCCTCTTTGTAGTGACCATAGCTGGTCCCACAGTGAATGAGGGGAAAGTAACCCGTCTCATAAGCAGCAGCGAAGTTGCGAGACATGACCGCAAGTTGAGCTACCGCGTTGGACGTGGCCGATGCGTAATAGTTCCACCCCGTGCAAGACGTCTGATCCGTGGGATCGATGAAGTCCAACCCAAACTGGCGATGTAGCCAGAAAATAGAGGAGGAATAGCCGGGAATGTGCCCGCACTGGCCGCAGGATTTGTGGTGCCAGGTGTGCTCGATAGGGATCTTCTTTTTGCGCCCGAATTTGGTAGTTACTTCCACATAAGGTTCGGGAACACGCATAACTATCAATTCGCCCCGCGCTTCCAGCTCGAACAACTCCTCACGCAGATCATGGGTGGGAGCTCGCCCGGGATCGCGCAGCACGGGCCTGGATTTACGGTCCAAAATTTCGTCCAAGGGTATAAATGTAGACGCCATTATCACACCTCCTCCCACTCTTCGAGCGCTTCTTCCATGACATCCAGAAGGAGTTCATATAGCCCTTCATCTACTTCACGCACGATATCAATGTTGTTTGTCTCAAACCAAATCGTATAGAGCTCAACCAGCGTCTTCCCGTCTGTACGCCAGGCCGCGTCGGTCACCCCCCGCAGCGTATCCGCTGGGATGGCCTTACGCCAGACGTGCATGTTCTCGCTGAACTCGCGCACCCAAGGACCCCAATCGGGGAAAAAGTCTGGCTGGAGCATGTCAGGAGAGACCTGGTTGCCCTTGAGCATGACCTTGTAGATGACTCGACTGTACCCCTGAAGCACATCTCTCGCTTCCTTCATCCCGTTTCTGACAGCCGTCTCACGGATCAAGGTCACAAGTCCCCCCGGGTTGTTCTGACGAGGACAACGCACACACGAAAAGCATTGGGCGCAGTTCCAGATGTCCTCAACCATGATCTCGTAAAAACGGTCTATATCCTCGCGAGCCATGGTCTGAGCGATGACACGTGGACTGTAGTCATAAAAGCGTGCAGAGGGACATGCGGACACACAAATGCCGCATTCATAGCATCCATACAGGAAATCCTCGTAGCGAGAATCGTTCTTTACTTCCATGAAGAGACGGAGTTTCTCTTCATATGGAACATCTGCATATTTGGTCGGTTTAGCCGAAACCCATCCCATAAATGCCTCCTTGGGTACGTCATACGTGATCCGCATGACATATGACGTACTACGCGTCTCGCGTTCTTTCCACCGCCTTGACCAACGCCTCCCACTCGGGCACGCCGATAAAGCGTGTGGTTCCCACAATGATGGCAGGAACGGAGAGAATCCCTTCTCGTTTGGCCTCTTCCCGTCCACTCCGGCTGCCCAGACTAACGATACGCAGGTCAACATCCGGGTAGCGGGCAGCCACGTTTTGAGCCATACGGATGGCCGCAGGACATGATTTACAGACCGGGTGTGTGAAGACGCGAATTTGCATAGCTCTTAAGCTTTGTCTGAATCAAACGGCAAATAACGGTTTTTTCGTCACCTATCATCCATCATTCTGGAATCTCATATCCCTCACAATGGACACAGTCGTCCAGCTTCTTCTCCTCTATTAGCGCTTCGTATGCCTTGATAGCCTCTGCTCCTGTGAGTAAGTCGGCCAAATCACGTGCCAGATTTTCTGCTTGGAGACGCACCAACCAGCCCTGCTCATAAGGGCTGCGATTAATAAGCCCTGCATCTTCCTGAAGCGCATGGTTGACCGCGACCAACGTGCCCGCAATGGGAGTGCGTAAAGCCCCTAACCATTTGGAACTCTCCACAACCGCGACCACCTTCCCTTTTTCATAAAATTTACCTTGAGGGCGGAAAGTCACGTGCAACATCCCTCCCGCCGTGGTCTGAGCCACGTCTGTGTACCCCAAAGTAACTTCGTCTCCTTTGGTCCGTACCCAGATATGCTCATCAACCTTGTAGTATAAATGCAAAGGGAGCACGCAATTATGAATAACCGTAAAAGTCATCGTCGCCCCGGATATTTGTCCAGACTTTAGAAGCTGATCACCGCGTCCGCTTCTAAGGCCATCACGTTAAATGCGGCTCCCCCAATCATGCGCACCCCATCAATGAGGTCTTCCATGGACAGGCCGTGCAGGTCCAGAGAAGGCTGGCAGACCAGTAATTCCACGCCAATATCCATGGCCTGCTTGATGAAATAAGAGAGAGGGGCCCCTCCTCCTCCCGCCTTGGGCACCACGAGCTCTTCGGCTACCCCTTTTTGCAACAATGTGGCCCCATTCATGGTGAAATAAATGGCCACATCAATGTCCATGGCCGCCGCCGCTGCAGCAAGGAAAAAGGGGGTGGCCAGTCGTCGCTTGTCGTCGTCCACGCCATAGGTTTGTACGTAGATGATTTTTTTGTCTTCGAAGTCCACAGCCACTTTCCTCCCCGGTGAAGTGTTGGCAGAGGACGATAGACGCTGGACCACCCTCTATCGTCCATCATCTATCGTCATATAAACAAACTCACATCCGCCTTTGCGGCGAACTCCAGAAATGTGGCCGCACCGCCGACCTCCACATCCGAGATGAAGTCATCTTTGGAAAACCCAAACACATCCATGGTCATCTGACAGCCAATGAGTTTGACTCCCAGGTCAACGCACATTTCACGGAGCTCCTCGATGGTGGGCACATTTTTACTCTCGAACGTCTTTCTCATGAGCGTAGTGGCCATAGACTGAAATCCTGGGAAGGATTGCAGAGCCACCGGAATAGGCCAATTGATATTTTGAAAACCATCAGACCCAAACGGCATTTTCATGGGCATAGCGGGGTTCCCCAGAGGAGAAACCGCGGCTTTATAGTCGCTCTTAAGCAACAACAGGCCATAGAAGGTAAAGAATATTTGCACTTCCCAACCTAACGCTGCCGCGGTACTGGCTAGAATGAAGGGGGGATAGGCCCAATCCAACGTCCCTTTGCTGGCGATTAATGCCAACTTGCGCGTTTCCTCGGCCATTGCTTCCTCCTTTCGCAAAAGGACCGCAGGCCATGGACAGCGACCCTATCGCTTATCGTCCATCGTCTGCGGTCTACTTCGCCCGTCGAATGTAAAACACGAACTTGCCCCCTTCCTGTTCACTGGCCACAAGTTCGTTTCCTGTCTGCTTGGCCCACGCTTCCATGTCGGCGGGGGCCCCAGGATCTGTAGCGATCATCTTCAACGTCTGGCCTACAGAAAGCTCTTTCACTGCTTTTGTTGTTTTAATGACGGGGAGGGGACACAACAAACCACTGCAATCCAAAACCTTGTCCGCGTTCAGGGCGCTCATAGAGGAACCTCCTCACTCAATACGTAACCCCATGAAAGGTAAAAGTTGTTCGATCGACCACAGATTTTACTATACACGGGAGCACCGCCCTTGTCATCCCCCATGAGGGGGGAATTCCCCTCCCCCCTTGGGGGGAAATATTCTCTATACGACTTCTTCCGGCTGGGGGAACAGAGGAGCTGCTAACCCTTCGTTAATCCTCGAACTGCTTCCCCCCATTTAAGCGTGAGCTCGATCTTGCAGTACAATGAAGCAGGTTCGGTCATAGGGAGTAAGGGACAACGCGAGGGGGAACCTAAGCGGAGGTGCCATGAATTCGGAAATCCGGCAGGAATTAACCTCATGGGTCCACCTGGATATCCACCTCACCAGAGTGGGCTGGCGCCCGACGGCTATTTGGGCGGCACTCATCGGCTCACTCCTGGCGCTTCCGTTGGAATTGTGGCCTTCCCGTTGGCCACTGGTTCTGGCTCTGCTCATCCTGGTCGATCCCATATGGGGAGCATGGTGGCATTGGGCCACCCATCGGCCCGGCGAGGTTCGCAGGGAAGGAGAAACCCGCCTTCCTTATGAACGTTCTCGCAGCCCTCGTCGATATCTTCATACTCTCTTCTCAGAGGGATTTGTCTCTGGCATGATAATCACTGGTGGCTTGGCCCTCTGGATCGGAAATACTCTCGGTCCGGCAGCTCTTTGGATGACGGGGGCGGCCCTTAGCCTGAGCGGAATCACGTGGTGGCTTTCTTATGTGTCGCCTGCCGCCGTCAGGTGGCTACGTCCGGTCTATGGTATCGGACTCCCGTTGTGGACTGCCGGGTACGTGTTCGGTCGTGCAACCTCACTCTTGGCGGCGGCAGCCCTTATATTAACGGCTTTGTTCTGGCTACGATACATCCGGCACCCGTAGCGTCCAGCATATGAACAAAGTCATGTCTATTTCGAACCCATGGATGCGGAGGAATATCACAATGAATGAGAAGCACGTGACCGACTTCATTAGTCTGGCCGATTTGCCCACAAGTATCCTGTGGGAGTGGCTTCGTACAGCCAGAGCCTTGAAGGAGGAGTGGCGAGCGGGGGGAAATCGACCGGT
This sequence comes from uncultured Anaerolineae bacterium, assembly GCA_964487375.1. Classification (GTDB taxonomy): domain Bacteria; phylum Chloroflexota; class Anaerolineae; order JAADDB01; family JAADDB01; genus JAADDB01. Next base: position 89,267 of record CAZAQA010000003.1, read on the forward strand.
TCTCAAAGGAAAGATTTTAGCGCTGGTTTTCCAGAAACCTTCCCTGCGCACACGCGTCTCTTTCGATGTAGGAATGCGCCAGTTAGGCGGTGAAGCGCTTTACCTTTCCCCCCAAGAAATTCGGCTAGGGGAACGGGAAACCATCCCGGACGCCGCACGGGTGCTTTCTGGATATGTGGATGGCATCATGGCTCGTGTTTTCAGCCATGAGCACATTCTCGATCTGGCAAAATATGCTACTGTACCCGTCATCAATGGCCTCTCCGATTTTAATCACCCGGCTCAGGCTTTCTCCGACCTGTTCACTCTGTACGAACACTGGCATTGGCAGGATTTGCGGGGCCGTCACCTTGTATTTGTCGGCGATGGAAACAACGTGGCCCGTTCTCTGATGTTCGCTTGCAGCAAGGTAGGCATGCGTATGACGGTTTGCACTCCCCCGGGGTATGATCCGGGAGAAGAGGTGTTGACAGAGGCTCAGACCTTCGCTAGGGAAACAGGAGGGGAGGTGCGGCTGATGCACGAGCCGGGTAAGGCAGTGGAAGGGGCCGATGTCATTTACACGGATGTATGGGCCAGCATGGGACAGGAAGACGAAGCTGAAGAACGTCGTCGCATTTTCCGCCCTTATCAAGTGAACCAGGCTTTACTGGACGCCACGGGGAATCCAGATGTGCTGGTCATGCACTGCCTACCGGCCCATCGCGGAGAGGAGATTACCGACGAGGTGGTCGACGGCCCTCATAGTATCGTCTTCCCACAAGCACATAACAGGTTACACGGACAAAAAGCCATCTTGCTGGAATTGCTTGGCTAAAGGTGGGGCGTGAGCATCCAAGATATTGTAACCCTGTTTAGCCGCATCAATGCATTAGATGTCCTGGATATCCTGCTGGTCACCTTGATTTTTTACGCGATCCTGCGGCTTTTCAAGGGAACTCAGGCAGTACAACTGGTGCGTGGCTTGCTGCTCGTGGGCGTCATCATTTTCGTGGTCACCAACCTTGTCCATGGGCTCATCGCTTTCCGTTGGCTCATTCGGGTTAGCGTGCCTGCCATTTTGGTCGCTCTGCCTGTCATCTTCCAGCCGGAACTGCGCCGGGCCCTGGAACGCCTGGGACGGACAGCGCCTCTCTTGGGGCGAGGCTGGCATGTGAAGGAGGTCAATGAGCTCATTGGCATGCTGGTCACGGCGACGATGAGGCTCTCCGCCCACCGATTTGGAGCCATCATCGTGTTGGAGGGAACAACTGGGCTTCAAGAGTACATGGAGTCTGGGGTACTCGTGGATGGGCTGGTCTCAGAACGGTTGCTCCTCGCCATCTTTTACCCTAATGCGGCCTTACACGACGGGGCGGTGATCATTCGCGGAAACCGAATCGCCGCTGCAGCCTGTGTTCTTCCACTTTCCCCTCGTCCTTTAGATCCCCAGTTGGGTACACGACATCGGGCCGGGTTGGGGGTGACTGAGCATGGAGATGCGTTGGCCATTATCGTGTCGGAAGAAACTGGAATCATTTCAGTGGCGCGCTACGGACGCCTGGTTCGGCGTCTGGACGATAAACGGCTGCGGCGGGTGTTACAGAACTTCTATGCACCTTATCAGCGTCAGAAGCGGCAGACCTCATGAACATGCTGCGTGCGATTATCAAGGACATCCTAAGCAATCTCGACTCATTCCTGCTGGCCTTGTTCCTGGCCCTCATCGTGTGGATCATGGCCGTGCAGCAGGAAGATCCCATCATCACTGTAGACTTGCCAGACCCTGTTCCGGTAGAGTATGTAAACCTGGACAAAAAGCTCACTCTCTTCGGCGATCCGGTCGACCGGGTGCGTGTGACAATCCGGGGACAGCGTAGCATTGTTGATTCCTTGAATAGCAGTGCTTTCCAGGCCCACGTGGACCTCTCCGGATTGAAGGCGGGGGTGCACACGGTCGCGATTCGCGTCACCGGGCCGAAGGATATCACTGTTATTCGAGTTCACCCATCTAAGGCGGTCGTCCACATTGAACCCCTTGCCGAGAAACACGTCCCCGTCCGCGTGGAGATCCTCGATGTTCCCCCTCTTGGTTACACGGTCAAACAAGAAAAAATTTCCACGAAGCCCATGACGGTTACGGTGCGAGGTCCCAAGAGCCAAATAGACAAAGTGGATCATGGAGTGGCCGAGGTTTACGTGCAGGGAGAGCGCTCGACGGTAACAACGGACGTAGCTGTCAGTCCCCGGGATGCCAATGACCTTCCCGTCTTCGGGGTTACGGTTGATCCACCCACCGTCAAAGTGGTCGTGCCTATCGAACAACAGCCGGGATTCCTTGAGGTTCCCGTAGTCCCACGTACAGCCGGCCAGCCTGCGGCTGGGTACCGCGTAAGTAGTATCAGCGTTGACCCGGCAACCGTCACCTTGCGCGGCAGTCCTCAAGCGTTGCGTCGTTTGCCCGGATATGTGGAAACCGAGCCACTCGACATCAATGGATCAACAAGTGACGTGGTTGAACGACTTCCTCTTCGCGTTCCAGAGAACATCTCTATCCTTGGTAGCAAGACCGTCGTCGTGAGCGTCCGCATTACTCCTCTGGAGGGTGGGAAAACAGTCGTGCGCCCGCTTAGATTGCAAGGAATTCCAGACGATATGGTGGTTTCCCTCACGATTCCTAGCGTGCAGATTATTCTTTCTGGGCCACTGCCGAAGCTGAACAGCCTGAAACCGGACGAAGTCCAGGCTATTCTCGACTTATCGGAGGTGAAGGGGCCCGGTGTTTACACCCTGAAGCCCCAAATCCTGACGCGAGCGGACATCCACGTAGAGGCGATTATCCCGGAAGAGGTCCAGGTCGAAGTTCGATCTCCCACGCCAACCCCAACACCGACGCCATCACCGACCCCGGAAGAAACAGGAGCCACGTTGACGCCCACAGCGACTTCGACGCCTGTGCCTAGGGTATTCGTTACACCGACCCCCACGCCGAGTTTGACACCCCGTCCCTGATAGGGGATGATAGGCTGAAATTCACCTTTCCCAGAAGCTGGCTGGCATAGAACGCTGGCATGGAACACAGACGAAGACATGAGCAGAAAACAACAATCTAAGCCCATTGTTGCTCTGGTAGGTCGTCCCAACGTGGGCAAATCTACCCTCTTCAATCGTCTCATCGGACAAAAATGGGCTATTGTACAAGATACTCCGGGGACCACCCGCGACCGCCTCTACGGCTCCGCGACGTGGGCAGATGAAGAGTTCACACTCGTCGATATGGGAGGCATAGAAGTCCTTCCGCGAACTCGGGGTGGGGAGACTAAGGTTGCCCCTTTGGCTGAAGACTCTCGTGAATTCATCAGTGAGATGCAACAGCAAGCCACCATCGCTCTCAACGAAGCGGACGTTATTGTTTTTGTCACCGACGTTACTACTGGCGTCACCCCGACGGACCGCCAGATCGCAGATATGCTGAGACAGAAGAAAAAACCCATTCTCCTGGCCGTCAACAAAGCAGACAACAACAAGCGGGAAATCGAGGCTCTCGCCTTCTATGAGTTGGGTCTTGGAGATCCGATTCCTGTGTCGGCTTTGCATGGGCGCGGTAGTGGGGAGCTGCTTGATGCTATCGTGGCGGCCCTGCCCGCCCCCTCCGCTCCATCGCCCGACGTGGAGGCGCCAGAGGTTAGCGTCATTCGTGTGGCCATCGTCGGTCGTCCCAACGTGGGAAAGTCAACGCTTTTCAACCGACTGGCCCGTACAGAGCGAGCTATCGTCAGCGATGTGGCGGGCACCACGCGGGACGTTGTTGACACGGAGGTCCAATGGGAAGGAACCACCTTTATCTTTCTAGATACAGCGGGGATTCGACGTCGCGGTTCTATTCGCCGTGGCGTCGAATATTACAGCGTCCTTCGAGCTATTCGGGCCATTGAACGAAGTGATGTCGTGCTCCTGGTCATAGATGCTGTTGATGGAGTAACAGCTCAAGATGCCCACATCGTAGGATATGCTCTGGAGCGTTATCGTAGTATCATCGTAGTCATCAACAAGTGGGACCTGGTGGAAAAGAACGCCTACACCATGGTCGAATACACCCGGCGCATCCGCCACGAGCTCAAGTTCGTTGATTTTGCCCCCGTTGTTTTCGTCTCTGCCCTGTCTGGGCAGCGCGTGCACAAGTTGCTGCCGCTAATCGAACACGTGTACGAAGAGCGACAAGTGCGCTTGCCCACGAGCAAACTTAACCGTATCATCCAGGAAGGAATGACTCGGCATCCTCCTGCTTTGAAGGGGACGCGGCAGTTGCGCCTGTATTACGCAACTCAGCCTTCCATAGACCCACCTTCTTTTGTGTTTTTCGTCAATGACGCTAGTCTGGTCCATTTCTCGTATGAGCGTTATCTGGAAAACAGAATCCGGGAACAATACCCCTATGAAGGAACGCCTCTGCGTTTGATTTTCAAGAGTCACCGGGGCCGGCTGGGGGGAAGACAACGCCAGTAAAGTGAACGGTAGGGACAGTTGCGCAAATGGGAACGGATTGGCGTACCCGTCTTGTAGAAAAAATTCTGGTGGGCCTTTTCTTGTTGGCATTGGGCTACCTGGGATGGATTGGCATGGCACTCCGACCCATTGGGAGCCCTGTCGGGACTTCGACGCCACTTCCTACGCCTTCGCTGACACCCGCTCTTTTTGACGGCCGCCGGGCATACGAGCATGTGCGGGTCCAACTCGGTTTTGGCCCGCGTGTGCCGGGCACCATCGCGTCTCAGCAGGCTCGAGATTACATTCGTTCCGAACTGGAAAAAAACGGATGGGAGGTGACAGAAGAGAGGTTTACCTTCCGGAAAATCTCACTGGTCAATGTGGTTGCCCGACGAGGGACTGGGCCGGTGACCCTTATCGGTGCCCACTATGATTCTCGTCCCCGGGCCGATAGGGATCCGAATCCTGCAAGACGTGACGAAGCGGTGCCGGGCGCCAACGACGGCGCAAGTGGGGTTGCTGTTTTGCTAGAGCTCGCGCGCGTGTTGCCCCAAAGAGGAAACGGACAGGGGGCTCTCTGGCTTTATTTCTTTGACGGCGAGGACAGTGGCAACATCAACGAGTGGCCATGGTCGGTAGGGGCACGTTACGCGGCTCAACATCTGGTCGAGAAAGGGGTTCGCGTAGAAAGAGTCCTCATCTTGGATATGGTTGGTGACAGAGACCAGCAATTCTATTGGGAGCGTTACTCAACCCCTGTATTGCGGCTGAGTGTGTGGAATGTGGCAGCACAACTTGGGTACGAACGTTTCTTTATCCCGAAGACGAAGTACGAGATCATCGACGATCATGTCCCTTTCATCAAGAGGGGTGTTCCCGCCGTGGATGTTATCGACTTCGATTATCCTTATTGGCACACGACCGCGGACACGGTAGACAAGGTCAGTCCTTTGAGCCTGGAGCGTGTGGGACGGGTTGTTCGTTCCTGGCTCAAGACGCTGGTAAACAGGGACCACAATACCCGCTGAGGGCATTCTCCTGTCGTGAACAGGAAGACGCGTGGAGGCATTTATGTATTCACTAGCCAGACGTTTACAGCGTATTCCACCGTACCCTTTTGTTGTCCTGGCCCAGAAAGTGCAGGATTTACAGGCACGAGGTGTCGATGTCATCCGTATGGACATTGGAGCACCGGACATGCCCCCACTGAAACCAGTGATCGAAGCCTTGAAGAGCTTCGTACAACGCCCCGACGTACACAGGTATCCGGGATACAAGGGGACTGCAGAGCTAAAGGTCGCTTTCGCCGACTACTATCACAGACGTTTTGGGGTCATACTGGACCCCGAACGCCAGGTGCTCCCCCTCCTTGGTTCGAAGGAAGGATTGCATCACCTCACCCTGGCCTTCGTGAATCCCGGTGACATCGTCCTGGTCCCTGATCCCTGTTATCCAACGTATCGGACGGCTGCATTGCTGGCCGGGGGAGAAGTTTACGCCCTCCCCTTAAAGGAGGAAAATGAGTTCCTGCCGGATTTGGAACACATCCCTCGCGGTATCTTGCAGAAGGCCCGACTTTTGTGGCTGAATTACCCCAATAACCCTACGGGGGCCGTCGCCACTTTGGCTTTCTTCGAAAAGGCTGTGGCTTTGGCACGGCGGTGGAACTTGCTACTCTGTCATGACGCTCCCTACACGGACGTTACTTACGATGGATATGTGGCCCCAAGTGTGTTGCAAATACCTGGAGCGGCGGAAGTCGCTGTCGAATTCAACTCACTTTCTAAATCCCACAACATGGCGGGGTGGCGCGTGGGTGTGGCCTTGGGAAATGAAGAAGCAATCGCGGGTTTGTTGCGCATGAAAAGTAATGTGGATTCCGGCATTTTCTTGCCGATCCAGCATGCGGCCGCGGTTGCATTGCGTCAGATCGAGCGCGACTGGATACTGAAACGGAACGCGATCTACGCACGGCGTCGTGATCTCATCCTCGAGACTATGGACGCCATAGGAGTAAAAACCCGGCGGCCACAGGGGGCCCTGTATGTGTGGGCTCATGTACCTGCAGGATTCTCGGGCGATGAGTTCGCCGACTGGGTCCTAACGAAGGCCGGGGTTTCATTTGCCCCGGGGAGTATGTACGGCAGTGAGGGGCGAGATTATGTGCGGATATCCCTGGGAGTGCCCACTGACAGGGTGGAAGAGGCCATGCAGCGGGTTCGGAAGCTAATCATCGGCGGAAGCTGAGCGGCTATAGAGGTCCGGACGTCGATCCTGAAGGATGAAAAACGACGAGCGACTTTGGCGAATCAACGTCATGGGGACTTCTGTTGTCAGTAAAACTTCCTGGGCTCCCCCCTCAAGCAGGATTTCGCCATCAGGAGAGACGAGCATGGAGTGTCCCCCAAAGTGATAGGCGTGATCCTCTCCCACACGGTTACAAGCAGCCACAAAACATTGGTTTTCGATAGCCCGGGCCTGGTTCAGGGTACGCCAATGATGCAGTCGGGAGGAAGGCCATTCGGCCGGAATGATGAGGAGTACGGCGCCGGCCGCGGCATAGGCGCGGAAAAGCTCGGGAAAACGCAAATCATAGCAAATTGCCAGACCAGCTCGTCCCCAGGGCAAGGTAAACAGGGAAATCTTCTCACCGGGAACCAGGTAACGATCTTCCTTCATGGGGGGGAAAAGATGAACCTTGCGATAGACGCCCACGATTTCACCCTGAGGTGAGAAAAGAGGGGCCGTATTGGTCACCCCGAGAGAAGTGTGTTCCAATATGGAACCCGTAATCCAAACCCGATAGCGACGTGCCCAGGCAGCCACCTGGGCAAAACTGCCGGCAGTCAGGGGCGTTGCCCAAGTGGCTGCGTTCTCCAGGTCATATCCTGTAGTCCACAGTTCGGGAAGCACGATCAAATCAGAGTGGCGACGGGCTGCTTCTTCCACAAGATCGCGGGCGTGAGCAAGGTTAGCTTCCGGATCTCCCAGGACAACATTTGCTTGTACCAGGGATAGGACAAATTGGTCTGAGTGCATGATGCCTCCAAGCAAACCAGCCAGAACGAGGTGTCAACCACTCACGATTGTATCTCCCTCACTCCCCTGAGCCCAAATCATCCAAGGGCGCTCAATTGCATTGGCTTGTCGGGCGGCGAAAAGGGAGATAAAATGGGAGCACCTGTTGCATTTGATCGTTCAGGAAAACCAGGAAGGAAAGGCGACTGCGTATATCCCTATGGAACAAACAACTGCATTTTCGGAAAAGGATGTACAATCGACATGACCAAAAATCTAAAAGGGTACGAGGTTAAGGAGCCGGAAGAGCGCGCCGTTCTCGTGGGGGTGGAAGTTAAAAATCGTCATGCCATGTCGTTTTTCACCCTGGAAGAAAGCATGGCTGAACTGGCCCGCCTTTCGCAGACAGCCGGAGTGACCGTTGTCGGCTCGTTGACGCAGCGGTTGGAGCGGCCTCATCCGGCGACGCTCATCGGTACCGGAAAGTTGGAGGAGCTGAAAGGGCTCATCGAGGCCTATAGGGCTGATGTAGTTATCTTTGATGAGGAGTTGTCTCCGCGCCAGCAGCGTGAACTGGAGCAAGCCCTCGGCGAGGACATTAAAGTGATTGACCGCACAGCGCTCATTCTGGATATCTTCGCTCAGCGAGCACATACGCGAGAAGGCGTTCTACAGGTCGAACTGGCCCAATATGAGTATCGTTTACCGCGCTTAACGCGAGCTTGGTCACACCTGGCTCGACAGGCAGGCGGCGCCGCGGGGCGAGGGGGGATCGGCGGTGTGGGACTGCGAGGCCCCGGCGAGACTCAGCTCGAGGTCGACCGTCGAGAGATCAAGAAACGCATTGCTCTGCTCCGGAAGGAGCTGGAAGACGTACGCGCACACCGGGAGCTCTACCGTCAACGTCGCCGAGACGTCCCCATGCCTATTGTATCGCTGGTTGGGTACACCAATGCGGGCAAGTCGACCCTGCTCAACGCACTGACAGGTTCCCAAATCTATGCCGACGATTTGCTCTTCGCCACTTTGGATCCAACCACGCGACAAGTTGTGCTTCCTGGGGGACAGGAAATTTTAGTCACGGATACAGTGGGGTTCATCCAAAAATTGCCGACCCAACTGGTTGCCGCGTTCCGTGCTACATTGGAGGAAATCCGAGAGGCAGACGTACTTATCCACGTTGTCGACCTGACCCACCGGGCCGCGCTGAGTCAGGTCGAGGCGGTGGAAGTCGTTTTGGACCAACTGGGGGTTGGGGACATACCCCGTGTGATGGCGCTCAACAAGATAGATGCTCTAAGCCTTGAGAGACGGCAAGAGCAACTCCGAATGTTTGCAGACGGTGTGCCCATTTCGGCTATTCATGGTTGGGGACTGGAACGATTGCTCGGTAGGGTGGAAGATATGCTACGCGAACGATTTGTTCCCGTATCTGTTCTTATCCCATACGGACGGGATGAATTGACGGCCATGTTCCATCGGACGGGCATTGTAGAAGATGAGCGGTTTACTGATGAAGGAACGTGGCTTCAGGGATGGGTTCCGAAAAACGTGGCTGGGCGCCTACGGTCGTTTTATCAGTGCGAAGGGATGGCTTCGCCTGAGGCTCGGTGAAGCATTTGGGGTCAGGATTGGTTAACACTAGGGTCATTATGTAAAGTCCTGCTCTTCCAGAACCATTACAAAATGCACAGATTGCGGAAGAGCAGGACTTTTCCCTTCACCACATCCTCAGGAGCCCAACTTCCCCATGTCCATGCGCAAAACGGCTCCCTGGCTGGCCGATGTAGCCATATATGAATACTTACGCAAGTAAGGGGGTAGCCCTTTCCGAACCAATGGCGCCCAGCGCCGGCGCCGGTTCGCCAGCTCTTCTTCACTGAGCTCCACCTCCAGTCGGCGATGGGGAATATCTATATGGATGATGTCGCCATCTTCGATCAGGCCAATGGGCCCCCCTGCTGCGGCCTCGGGGCTGATGTGGCCCACGCAAGCCCCCCGCGTTCCACCGCTGAAACGGCCGTCTGTAATAAGGGCCACCGAATCTCCCAAACCCATACCCATAATTTGCGCTGTAGGAGCCAACATTTCTTGCATGCCTGGCCCCCCTTTTGGGCCCTCGTAACGGATGACGACCACCTGCCCGGGCTTAACCTTTCCCCCCAGGATCCCGGCTACGGCCTCTTCTTGCGAATTGAAGACGATAGCAGGTCCGCGATGTTCCATCATCTTGGGAGACACGCCAGCCACCTTCACAACCCCGCCTTCTGGAGCCAGGTTTCCGAACAGAACAGCCAATCCACCATCTTTACTATACGCATTGTCTAGTTTGCGAATGACATCAGGATCGCGGGTCTCCTGGCCGGCAATATTCTCTCCCAGAGTCCTACCGGTCACGGTTATCCGGTCCAGGTGCAGACTATCTGGCTTTTTGGAAAGTTCCCACAGAATAGCGCTGATCCCCCCCGCCTTATCTACGTCCTCCATATGATAGCTGGACGACGGTGCGACTTTACATAAATTGGGCGTCTTGCGACTAATGGCGTCGACCTTCTCCAGTGGGTAATCGATGCCCCCTTCCCGGGCAATGGCCAAGAGGTGTAAGACGGTGTTGGTCGATCCACCCATTGCCATATCGAGGGCAAAAGCGTCGTCAAAGGCGCTTTCTGTCATAATGTCGCGAGGAAGGATTTGCCGGTCGAGCAAGTACATCAGTTGGTGGGCAGCCTGACGAGCCAATTCCTTGCGACGGGGATCGGTTGCCAAGATAGTTCCGTTGCCAGGAAGGGCGATTCCCAGAGCCTCACAAATGGAGTTCATACTGTTCGCCGTGAAAAGACCTGAACAAGAACCACACCCAGGACAGGCATATCGCTCCAGCGCATCCAGTTCACGGTCCCCGATGGTGCCTGCCTTGTACGCCCCTACGCCTTCGAAAACGCTGATCAGGTCAGCAATGCTCCCGTCGGGGAGGCGCCCTGCGGCCATGGGCCCTCCAGAGACGAAAATGGTGGGGATGTTGACCCGCATGGCCGCCATCAACATCCCGGGGATAATTTTGTCGCAGTTAGGGATGCAGATCATAGCATCAAATTGGTGAGCCTGAATCATCGTTTCGACACTATCTGCAATCAATTCTCGACTGGGCAGAGAGTACTTCATGCCGAAATGGCCCATTGCGATGCCATCATCCACGCCAATAGTGTTGAACATAAAGGGGACACCTCCTGCCTCGCGCACTGCCTGACGTACCACTTCTCCAAATTCTTTCAGGTGCACGTGGCCAGGAATGATATCCACATAAGAGTTCACGATAGCAATAAACGGTTTATCAAAATCCTCGTCACTTTGGATGACCCCAGTCGCGCGCAACAGGCTCCGATGAGGGGCCCGTTCGAAACCGCGCTTGATAATGTCTGAGCGCATATGAAAGCCGTTCGGAGACACGCCGTTCCCATTGTTTGTAGGACGATCTGCCATGATAGCCTCCTCCAATATTGCATTACCTGCAGGGATGTTCAACTATCTCACACTTGCGTGGGAATGTCAAGCAGCGCGTTCTTTTTCCAAGACCACTTGGTCCGGGGAACTCGCGGTCATCGTTGGCAAGTCCGGTTGCCGCAATTCTGCCCTCATCAACATGCTCATGGGCATCGACCATCCGACACGAGGAGAAATGTGGGTGAACGGAACACCTGCCCGCACTCTGAAAGAAGACGCCCCGGCACGCTGGCGAAGCTACTGCGTGGGCATCGTCTTCCGGTTTCTCCAGTTCCTGCCCGCACTCACTGCCGTGAAGAATCTCATCCCACCCCTGGACTTTGCCAGCTGCTAACCACGCGAAAAGCGTTTCTCACGCGCCCCACGCTTGCTGGAACGAGTCGGGGGGGGGCAGACGCGCAACCTACCTTTGGAGCTCTCCAGAGGCCAACAGGGCCGTTGGCCATCGTTTATGCCCTGGCCAACGGCCCTCTCGACGTTTTATGTAAGATAGCTTACTTGACACAGGGATGGCCTCCATCTATACTTTTCTCACTATGAGCTGGAATGATATTTTCAGGATGAGCAACCCATCCTTCTGTGCATTTACCTGCTCCTGTCATGAGCGGATGTAATTGGCGTCGTCGCCGGTTACATCCGCGAAGGGCGGGGGTAGATCGCGCGAGTTTCGTCTCTCCTCTCTGTTTCCATTCCCTTGACCAAAGTGATCGATGATCGGGCGCATGGATTCGCGTTCTGTGAGCTCTTGCCTTGTCGCCCTCCCCGTCCCCACATCCTGTAGTGTTATAATGCAGTCTCGTGAGCGCCATGTGGCTTTCCGGTAAGCTGCTAGAAAGGAGAAAGTATCATGTCCAACATCATAACCAGCCACAAAGAGTTGGATTGTCGGGGTCTACTGTGTCCAATGCCTATTATCCGCACATTTCAGGCCTTGAAGGAGCTGGACGTCGGTCAGGTACTCAAGGTCGTAGCAACGGATGCGGGGTTTCCTGTGGATATTGAAGCGTGGGCAAAACAGACCGGACACCACCTTTTAGGGGTGGAGCGAGAACACAGCCAATATGTCGCCTACATTCAACGCGCGAAGTAGGGCATGAGCACAAAACTTACGAAGGAGGTTTCTGCCATGGTCGAGAAACGGGAAAAAGGACGTCAACGCCGATTGGCCCTTGTTGCTTCCAAGGGCAGCCTGGATATGGCATATCCCCCTTTGATGATGGCAAGCACGGCTGCAGCCATGGGATGGGAGGTAGGGATCTTCTTTACCTTTTACGGGTTGGACATCATCAATAAGAAGAAGCTGGCGCGTCTGAAGGTGGCTCCCATCGCCAACCCAGCGATGCCGGCTCCTCTCTCTACTCTTCCCGTCCAAGTCCCTACTATCATTGGGGTTCTACCGGGCATGACGGAACTTGCCACTGCTATGATGAAGGGCTGGATGGGACGAGCGAATATGCCCACTATCCCCGAGTTATTGGATACCTGCATCGATCTGGGCGTTAAGCTATATGCTTGTACCACCACAATGGGCGTTATGGACACATCTCAGGAGGACCTCGTCGAAGGCATCTCTTGCCTTGGTGCCGCAGGTTTCCTGGATTTTGCTGCTGATGCCGACATCAACCTGTTTATTTGATTTCTGCCTTAGGACAGAGAAGTTTGGTGGACTTCGGCCGGGCAAAAAAATCTTTCTCCATCCCCTCTGCCCGGCCTCAATCCTATGGTCCAGGACACGCATTGGATGCGTAAGCGTACGAGCGGCCAGCTTGCGGGCTTCAAATTCAGGCAGGGCAACCAGAGTCCTAGTGGCATCGGCCTCTTTGATGGACGCAGGGGCGCCTGTCTTGGCTTCTCGTCCTGGGGCCCCGCGAATTCTATGCGCATTACCGCGGACGTGAGGGCGCGAGCCGGTTGACTGCGAATAGTCGCGCGGCGGCGTAGAAGATAGACGCGCGGCGCGAATGATGCCGTCGCGGGTGTACAAACTTCCCTGCACATGAATGGAGTGCGGGGTCGGCCGTGGCCCGGGCGACTTCCAGACTACGCAGAGAGCCCGGACGCACCGTAAAGTAGTACACCAGAATGCGCGCGAAGTCCAACCAGGTCAATCACTCCAGCCCATTTCGCAAATTATGCAATTTGAGAGAATCTTCCGGACAGCATTGGCGTAAAATACCCTCTATCGCAAATTATAAATCCATAAAGTGTAGCCTATTCTTGCTATGGGAGTATACGAGCGGAGCCAGACATAACAACCCGGATTGTCCAGGTACATTCCCTGTAAGTAGGTCGTACTGACAACGACGATTCCTCGTACAGGATGGCAGGGCAAGCGTTTGTAATGAATACCCCGAGCCTCTGGCTGTTCGCCTCCAAAGTATGCCAGGTAAATCTCGTCGATATGATGTGCGTCCATGTAGGACTTCAATTCCTTCAAGCTTTGACCCCAGTCATAATTTGAATCTCCCACATAACGCCAGCCATTTTGCGGTCCGCCCCAGGCTTCATTGATGTACGACAGGTAGTGCGGCGATTGAAGCAATACGCTGATGAATCCCAAGACGACCAATGCCCATACGATGCTCCGATACCAGTGGCGGAAGGCGCGCCCGCCTGCCAGCAAGGTACCGGCGAAGAGGAAAAGGAAGGGGTAAATCGGTAAAACTAAGCGAACTCCCATGTCGGCACTGCCCCCTATTGCGGGTCCCAAAACAGCAATGATGGGCAATCCCCACCAGACCATCCAGGAAAGCGTGGACCATCTCCTGGACGTCGATAGGGAACGACATTGACGCAGAGACGTGCCTAGCCCTCCAAGCCAGAGGAGTAAAGTGCTTAGGGGACTCTTAATGCTCATGGCGAGGGGGAAGAAATAGTGCCAACCGCGAGTGGAACGTTGTCCCAGCAGGTATGCTTCATGACCTTCGGTCACGTGCCTGAATTGTCGCATGAGCATGGTCACATAGCGATAACCGGGGATGGGGATTTCAACCCAACGATATACGCGACGACGTCCTTCCGCTCCCAGCCAGGCCGTGAACCTATCGACCCAACGATGCGGACGGGTTTCGGGAGTAAACGCGGGGAGAGCGTGAAACCCATACCCTGCCATTACTGTCAACACGGCCACTACGGACGTACCGACGGCCCCTGCTACCAACTCGCGCTTGGACAGTCGGCGGGGCCAGACCCCCAATTGCCCAAGCCACCAGGCCCACAGAGCCAGCAGAGGGATGAGAACCCAAAGGACCATCCCCGTTGCTTTTGTCAAAAGGGTGCCTCCCCAAAACATCCCCATCAGGCACCAGCGCCACCATCCGCCGCGACGGGTGCTCTGCCAAAGGAGGAACAGTGTCAAGGTGTACATGACGGTCAGAAGGAAATCGTTTCCCGCAATACTGGCATGGGCCAGGATGGTCGGTGATGTAACATACAAGGCCAGGACCAGTAAACCTCCCTGCCTCCCGTGTACTTCCATTCCCCAGCGATAGAGCACAGCACCCAACAACACGAAGAGCAGAATGAAGGGGTAGCGCGCCAAGAGGAGAACGGTATCTGGAGACTGTCCTCCTCGGTAGAGATAGCCTCGTCCTGCAAAATATGTGAAGTGGTTTCTGGCGTCCAGTCCCAAGTCCCAACGTCCGGGTCCCAGCTCCAGAAAGATGCTGTTGACATAATACATGAGTGGCGGATGGAAGCGGACGTGCTGGATGTCGAAATCTCCTGTATGCCAGAGATAGCGCCCTACTCCCAGAAAAGTAACTTCATCATAAGTGCCCGCCTGAGTACTTGCCGACCTCATGGCCAGTGCGACGCCCAACAAGAGGAGGAGAACTGTCGAGAGCCCATACATTCGACGGCGCATCACCTTAGTCTGCCTTCCTACCGCTTTCCCGGTAGCGTCTGGAAGATATTTCTACAGAACAAACTCGCAGGTACGAGACCACGCACTGTCGACCGCTTCATACCGCGCTGGGGCGTATGGTATAATTGATTTGCGTACATCGCAACATCTTGAGGAGGCGTCTTCGTGGTGTCCAACACCGGTTTGTCGGTCGAAGGTGTCAGTACGTCGCCAGAGAGTCCGAATGAAGAACTCACCCCGTTCCCGGTAGGGCTCTCCTTTGCAGATGGCTTCCAGTTTGGGTGCGGTTTCATGGTGGCCGTCATCCTGAGTCTAGCCATTCTTGCCCTTGCCATCTTTATCGTGGTGCTGGTACTTCCACTGCTCGGCCTCAACCCGTTATAAGGAACTTCATAGGGACTTTATCTTTGTCGTCCCACTAAGCACGTTTCATCCGTGCTGCAAAGCCGTTTCGACTTGCCCCCTCACCATGATCCTCTCCTCTCTTTCCAATCAACCCAATCGGCCTCACGGACATCCTCACAATCCCTTCATACTTCCTACAAAGTTGCCTTACAGTGTGACGGTATGATGGGCATGTGGCGAGGAGATAATGACCTCAAAAGCGAATTGGGGACTCTTGAAAAGTCAAGAAGGAAGGGTCCTTTGTGGAAGAAAATGTATCACTTACTCTAACGTTGGTAAGAGAACGAATTCAAGGAGGTGTCCCATGATGATGGGAGGATTCGGCATGTTTGGCTGGTTGTTCGGGTTTCTCTTCATGCTGCTGTTCCTGGGGGCGTTTATACTTGCAGCCGTTTGGCTGATACGACAAGTGTCCGCTGCTTCAGCCGGAAGACCCGATCACACAGGCGTATTCCCTCCGGCGTCTTCCGGGGGGCGTACGTGTCCTACATGTGGCCGGCCTGTCCAACCCGGCTGGACGGTTTGTCCGTACGACGGGACTTCATTGAGCGAGTAGCTCAGTGAGTTGAGCAATAGCCTTGAGAGTTTTCCCATGGGGGGCAAGCCCGAGTGATGGGTAAGTCGCACGGGGAAAACTCTCTCCGCTTGCAGGCATCCGCGATGTGAGGGATACGAGATACAAGGAGGAAAAATGAAATCCTTGAGTACGTGGGTGATTGCTCTTTTCACGGCGGCAATTGTCTTCATATCAGGGATGGCGCTTATCAACTGGGCCTTCACTCCAGAGTTGAGGACATACGCACAGAGTGGCTGGGGAATGTGGGGCGGGGGGTGTCCGATGTGTGGGGCTGGGTTCAGTGCTGTGGGAGGACCCTGGACAACCTGGCGTGTTGGGATCTCGATCTTCATGTTCGTTATTCCCATTGGGATGTTGTTTCTTCTCGCCCTGGGCGTGGTGTGGTTGATCCGCACAGTTGGAACCACATCCCACAATTTTACGATTGCAAAACAGGGACAAATGCCGTGCCCTACCTGTGGCCGTCCCGTAGCGCCGGCCTGGGTCGTATGTCCTTATTGTGGCACGCCTTTGCGGCCTCTCCACCCTTCTCAAAAGGAGGATAAATTATGAACGGAAAGCTCCATTGGTTCCTGGCCATCAGCCTCGGTCTCCTATTGGGGTTAGGCGCCATCTTCATCTTCTTGGTCATTTCCATGGGCCGTGGATGGTCGCCCATTCAGACGTTGCGCTATGGACCCAATTCTTCATTTCGCTCCAATGGCGAACGAATCTACATCACAGGTACAGATGAGCAGGGAAATCGCATTCGATTCTCGGACGGGCCCCCGTGGCTGTACATGCGCGGCGGTAGCTGCATTTCCTGTCACGGTCCAGACGGACGTGGAGGGCCTATCATGATGACAGGCGAGGTGGCCCCCGACATCCGCTATTCGACCCTGACCGGAGAGCATCACGAAGACCATCCCCCCTATACGGATGAACTCATCAAGCGAGCTATTACCCAGGGAGTGGACCCGGCAGGAAACGCATTGAGCCCCACCATGCCGCGCTGGCACCTGTCTGATAAGGATTTGAACGACTTACTCGACTACTTGAAGGCGTTGAAATGAGGAGCATCCCGGGCGCACTTGGGGCGCGACACGACGAGTGCGCTCGGGATGCTATATTGTCATGAATGACCCTAAAACTCGCGCCTGAATACATAATGCAGGAGACGATGACACCTTCAGACCCCGCGCCAGAGACTTTTCACGCCCGGCATCTTGCAGACGTTCCGCTTTCCACAAAAGGAGACGGCCACCTGGCCCCACTCCTCCCTGTCCACTATGACCTCCCCTTCCACGCAACTATTCCTGGCGGCTTTGACACCCATCTGGGGATGGTCTATACTTGATTGGTTTCTGCCTGTAAGTGCTTGCGGCATATTCTAACGCAGGGGGATATCTGTATGGATCGAAATACGCGTACTTTGGTCATTGTCCTCATCTTATATGCGGCCGCGTTGTGGATTGCCTTGCCCATTCCTCATCCCAAGCTCCTTGGCCGTGATCTGAACCTCAAGCTAGGATTAGACCTCAAGGGCGGCGTCCGGGTATTGCTCGAAGCCGACCTTCCGGCGGGAGAAAAAATCGATCCCCAATCCATGGATGCTGTGCGAACAATTGTCGAAAATCGAGTGAATGGCCTCGGGGTCACGGAAGCTTTAGTCCAGGTTCAGGGAAGTCGTCGTATCATCGTCGAGATTCCCGATGTGAAGAACCCGGAAGATGCCATCGCCGCCATTAAGAGTACTGGTTTACTGGAATTTGTCGAGGTCCCTGCCGATCATCCGGTGCGAGCAGGCCAATATGTACGCACAAGCGAAGGCGATCCAAAGCCTCGTCCTGATATCCCCGCGGATGCGTTACCTGGGCCCAAAGCCTACGTTTATAAGACCATCATGACCGGTAAGTACTTGCGTACGGCAAAGGTCACGTTCGATCCCACGACAGGCGAGCCGCAGGTTGCCTTTGAGTTGACATCGGCAGGCGCCAAGATCTTCAAGGATTACACCCAAAACCACGTTGGGGATGTTCTCGCCATTGTCCTGGACAAAAAAGTTATCTCAGCCCCGGTCATTCGTAGTGTGATTCCCAATGGTCGGGGCGTCATCACAGGAAATTTTACTACAGATGAGGCCCGGTCTCTTGCCGTACAGCTTCGCTACGGCGCTTTGCCCATCCCTATGCGAGTGGCTGCAGTCGATCAAGTGGGACCCACGTTGGGGCAGGATTCTATCCGACATAGTCTCATCGCCGGTATTGTTGGCGTCATGGCCGTGTTGCTTTTCATGTTGGTCTATTACCGCCTGGCAGGCCTTCTTGCTGATTTGGCCCTGATCCTTTTTGCCTTACTGAACCTCTCCCTGTTCAAGCTTATCCCGGTCACACTTACCTTGCCCGGTGTTGCGGGTTTCTTGCTGGCTACTGGCATGGCTGTAGATGCCAACATTCTGATTTTCGAACGCATGAAGGAGGAAATACGACGCGGCAAGCCCCTTCATCCTGCAGTGGAAGCCGGGTTCAGCCGTGCCTGGACGTCAATTCTGGATTCCAATCTCTCTACTATCATAACAAGTGCGATCCTTTATCAATTCGGGAGTACTTTTGGTGCCACGACGGTCAAGGGATTTGCCTTGAACCTGGCCTTAGGTGTTGCCCTGAGCATGTTTACTGCTGTATGGGTCACCCGTACTTTTATGCGTTTTGTCTTCTCCCGTCTCTCCAACGAGGCTGTCAAGAATCCTATGGTATTGGACGTCAAAATACCGAAAGGGGAACCTCGCTGGAAGGGCCTTTTCACCCTTGTACAGAAACGCAAGTATTTCTACATGCTATCGGGTTCCGTCATTGTTCCCGGGCTTATTGCTATGCTCTATCTGGCCACGACCATTGGAACGCCGGTCAAACTGGGCATCGATTTCACAGGGGGTGCCTACTGGGAACTACGGTTTGACAAAAGTGTGCAGCCGGGAGAAGTTTACACAGTGCTTTCCGGTTTTGGCTTCGACCCGGTCGTACAGACGCTAAACGATGGTCGTACAGTCGCTATTCGCATGAAGCCGGTAGACGACAAGATGAAGACCTCTCTCATGGCCGCACTCCAAAAGCGAATTGGCAAGTTTGAGGAGCGACAGTTCCGCTCGATTGGGCCGGCTGTGGGACGGGAGGTGACCCAGGCTGCAGGTATTGCTGTATTGGCAGCCTCTCTAGCTATCCTGGCTTTTATCACCTGGGCCTTCCGCAATGTGCCGCATCCGGTTCGTTTTGGCGTCTCAGCTATTATGGCGATGATACACGACGTATTGGTTACATCCGGAGTCTTTGCTATCTTGGGCATCCTGCGCAACTGGGAGGCGGATTCACTGTTCCTTACCGCCTTGCTGACCATTATCGGTTTTTCTGTCCAGGATACGATCGTGGTCTTCGATCGTATCCGGGAAAATGCACCTAAGTATCGTGGTGAGGATTTTGAGACGTTGGCAAACCGCAGCTTGCTCGAAACCATCCATCGATCGCTTGCCACTCAATTGAATGCCGTCTTCATCATGATAGCCATCCTGCTTTTTGGTGGTCCCACGATCCAACGATTTATTGCTATCATGTTGGTAGGGTTGATATCGGGAACGTATTCTTCAATATTCAATGCCGTCCCTATCCTGGTTAGCTGGGAAATGGGCGAATTGGGTCGCATCTTCCCCTTCCTGAAAGGAGGACGCAAGAGCCCGGCCACACGCTAGCAGGACCAATCATCCGGGGGCAAGCAACGGCGCCCCCGGATGATTTTGTGGACCAGTTATATCTACTGGTAGCTGAGGGAGGCGAAGTCGTTTCCGGTGGTTTCTCCCGTTGCCTTCCGGCCCGACAAGCCATCACGGTGTGGTTGGAGTGGAGTGGCCAACCTACATAGAGGTTTCAAGCGAACGTGGAGCGTCACATCAATCTCTCAATGAATATCCGTATACAGCAGAGGAGGCTCCCGATGTCTCGACACTGGTCGAAAGGAGCGGTGCTGACTCTCCTATTAGCGCTCATGCTCCTGACAACGGCGTGTGCGGGAATGCAAGCGAACGTGCAGGGGGCATCTAAACAAAGTACCCTGTCTCTCTCCAAGGCTGTTCGTCAAGAGCAAACACTCGCCATTGTCGGTGTTGATTTCGATCCCCCTCTGGATTATGTGGATGCGCTGCGAAAGCGGGGCATTATGCTCTTGGTCGCGGTGGAGAATCGGAGCAATACGACAATTAAGGGAGCACGTATCGTTGCCCGCTTGGGTGGGGTAGACCGAAAGGCTCTCGAGCGTTCTGGAGTCCTACCCCATCTGCCTCCCCATACGATTGTTGTGTACCGCTTTCCTCGTATGCGTAACATTCCCATCCGTGACTTGTATACCCTGACCATTGAAGTATATGCAGCTCAGAGCCAGCAGACTCTCAGTGTACGGCATTACACGGTCAGGATCACGGAAAGAAAGTGACCCGTCGGCCTTTGGAGAGATCCGGGCAAAGGAGGACCCGGGATTGTCTTGCAAGCTCGAATCAATCTTCTGAGATGCAAAATGAACGCATCTGGGAAGTACAAGCACACCAGATGCGTGTTTTTGTGTGTTTCATATGCCCAACACGGCCGATTGTAGCGAGCGTTGTTTTAGACACTTTCTCGCTTTAAGGAGTGCGTCACCACGGGAATGAGGCAAGCGTCGGGGAGTGCCAATCTGCCCTCTCTGTAGAAGGACGGGAGTTGTTACCATGGGTGAGAAAGTACGGCTACAAAAAGCCATCGCTGCGGCTGGTATCGTTTCACGACGGAAGGCGGAGGATCTGATCCGGGCTGGTCGAGTACGGGTGAACCGGGAAGTCGTTCGGGAATTAGGTACAAAGGTCGATCCGGAGCAAGATGTCGTTGAGGTGGACGGTGAGCAGATTCATATTCCCAGAGGTCGCAGATATGTCATCTTGCACAAACCCCGGGGAGTTCTCTCGACCACGTCCGACCCGCAGCACCGTACCACCGTCATCGACCTGGTTCCGGAAGAGAGGCGAATTTTCCCCGTCGGACGTCTGGACGCGGATTCAGAAGGGCTCCTCCTGCTCACGGACGATGGTGAACTGGGTGAGCGGTTGACTCATCCGCGCTACGGCCACGAGAAGGAATACATCGCCCTGATCATCGGAGTGCCAAACCATAAGGCCTTACGTGCCTTATCGACAGGAATTGTGCTTCCAGAAGGGCGTACACGGCCCGCGGACGTGGTTCTCCTCGGTCGGCATGCCCCGCCTGAAGTCCTTCAAGCCGGAGTACCTGGCCTGCGTAAGGAATCCCCCAAAGGGTTCTCCTGGCTAAGAGTAACCGTCCGGGAGGGGAAAAAACATCAAGTGCGCCGGATGCTAAAAGCGGTGGGGCTCCCGGTCATCCGCCTGATTCGAATCCGGTTCGGACCGTTACGGCTGGGGACGCTAGAACCCGGGGAATGGCGTTACTTGACGCCAAGAGAACAGCGGCGCCTGCTGGAAAGCGCAGGTTTGGCCCGGCAAGCCCAGGAACAATCTCGCGCGACGAGGCAGGGTACCCAAGGGGCAAAGCAACCCATGGGCAAGAGGAAGCATCGACAGCATCCTTGATTGAACTCAACATTGCGGAGGAACTATTCTATGGCACAGGCATTGACCATTGCCATTGATGGCCCAGCAGCGGGCGGAAAAGGGACGATCGCCTTGAGACTGGCGGAAAAATTAGGGTACATGTACGTGGACACGGGAGCCATGTATCGGGCAGTAGCATGGATTGCCCTCCAGAGAGGTCTTGATTTGGAGGACGAGACCGCTACTGGGACACTGGCCCGAACGCTGGACATCATATTCCGTCGCGAGGAGAGAGCCGGACAGGTCTATTATCGCGTTTTGGTCGATGGACAAGATGTCAGCATCGAGATACGGCGTCCGGAAGTGGACCAGGGATCCTCCATTGTCGCTCAACACCCGGCTGTCCGAGAAGCCCTCGTGGAAAAACAGCGGGATCTGGCCCGTTCGGGTGGAATTGTGATGGAGGGCCGGGACATTACGACCGTCGTTCTTCCCCAGGCTGACATTAAGCTTTTTATCACGGCATCGTTGGCTGAACGAGCCCGGCGGCGTTACGAGCAACGCCGGGAAGCAGACCCGACTGTGACACTCGCGGACATAGAAGCAGAACTCGCCGAGCGCGATCGGCGAGATTCTGAACGCAAGGCAGCTCCTATGCGCATTCCTTCAGACGCCGTGGTCATCGATACAACAAACCTGGACATAGAAACGTCTGTCGAGATGATCTTGCGTCTGATCGGGAGTCGTTTCTCTGTAGCCCGGCAGCCAGGGTGAGCAGAGAGCGTGCGGTTCAACCGTCCGCCGCGGCCGCACGCTCTACTGCCATTTTGAAGTCATCAGGCATTCTCCAGAATATCCTGAAAGCCTCGGCGCAATCCTTTGCGGTTTTGAGGAACGAATCGGTATCCAACACCGTATTCTGTGCGAATGTACGTGGGGCGCTTGGGATCCGGCTCGATTTTCCGGCGCAGGTGCCAGATGTAGATGCGCGGATAATCCACTTCCTCATTGGACTTCTTGCCGCCCCATACCCGATTCAACAGTTCGACATTGCTCACCACCTGGTCCGCGTTTTCCAGGAGCGCGGCCAGGAGCCGAAACTCTGTCGGCGTCAAGTGGACGTCTTCGCCTTCTCGCTCCACCCGCCGGGTGCGCAAGTCGATAGAGAGGAAATCATCCTCGTACGTAATGGGAGGCTCTTGTTTGTAGGCCATGTAACGGCGTAGGAGAGCTCGGATCCGGGCCAGAAGCTCTCGCAGACGATATGGCTTCAGCACATAATCATCCGCACCGGCTTCCAGGCCGCGTACCACATCGTCCTCTTCCCCATACGCGCTCAACACCATCACCGGAACATCGGAAATCTCCCGGATGCGACTGATGAGCGTATACCCGTCCATTTCCGACATTCGCGTGTCGAGGATGACAAGGTCTGGTCGATAATCGAAGAACACTTTCAGGGCTTCGCCCCCGCTTCTCGCCGTATAAACCTCATACCCCGACTGCTCCAACTGCTGCTTCAACATAAAAAGAAGTGACTGATCGTCGTCCACGACAAGGACTTTGTAGTCCCGGTTGACTCGTTTCTTACGGCCGTTATTCATCATGCTCAACCCCCTTTGCTGATATTCCCCCGTCCACAAATGGACAACAGAAAGTATACAGCAGGAGGATTGATCAGACAAATTTTATCGCGACTTTATTTGTAGTAGAAACGTTGGAATCGAGGCCATCCCTGTTGTGGAAATATGAAGACGTTACTAATTGTATTAGCTGCCTCGGAAGTAAAGGGTAAGAAGGCTCACAGTCTGGCAGGGCTCGGAGAGGTAGAATATGCGTAGAAAAGGAGATGCTGAACTTCAACAGGGAAAAGGAAGGAGAGCAAGCGCATGTCCTCTTATTCTGGCAGTACGATGACCATGCTCCTCATTTTTTTGGGCCTGTTTCTGTCTGCATGTGCAGTGACGTCCCCTCTGTCAGAGCCAGTTCTTGCATCCCCAACGCCAGAAGCACCTGTCGCAGCCACTTCGAGACCGCAGGAGGAACCTCCTCCCGTCGGTGCTCAGGCAGAGTTCAAGACGGATTTTACCATTCACAGTGTTCCTTACAGCGAGATCCTTTCCGGGGGACCTCCTAAAGACGGGATTCCTGCCATCACCCGGCCTAAATTCGTATCCATCCCTGAAGCAGACAAATGGCTGACTCCGCGTGAACCCATCATTCGCGTTGAGATTCAACACGACGTGCGAGCCTATCCCATCCAGATTCTGATATGGCATGAGATTGTCGATGACGTGGTCGGGAAAACCCCCGTCGCGGTTACCTTCTGCCCTTTGTGCAACACCGCTATTGTTTTTGATCGGCGTGTGAGCCCGCACACCTTGACCTTTGGTACTACGGGCCGTTTGCGTTTCAGTAATCTTATTATGTACGACAGGGAGACAGAGAGTTGGTGGCAACAGGCGAGTGGTAGGGCCATTGCAGGGACACTGACAGATACCCAATTGACATTCCTTCCTGCCGAGATCATCGCCTGGGAGACATTCAAAACTGCCTATCCGGGA
This sequence comes from uncultured Anaerolineae bacterium, assembly GCA_964487375.1. Classification (GTDB taxonomy): domain Bacteria; phylum Chloroflexota; class Anaerolineae; order JAADDB01; family JAADDB01; genus JAADDB01. Next base: position 113,227 of record CAZAQA010000003.1, read on the forward strand.
GGACAGGTTCTCTCCCGCCAAACCGGATTCAGACGCCCTTATGGAGAAAATCCATACACGGGCTACGATAGTGTGGACAGTACGCCCTTTCTCTACCAGGGTCCACCCATCCCAGATAAGTTGCCACCCAAAGCGCGTGTGCTTACAATTTCTGTGAACGGCGAGGCCGTTGCTTACCCCTACGATGTACTCTCGAGGCACCCTGTGGTTAACGATACCGTAGGCGGAGAGCCGGTTGCCTTCTCACGCCATCTTGGTAACCGGATCCTGCAGTTTGAGGAGGATCAAGGTCGCATACGCGACATTTCGACAGGGAGTACCTGGACTATCACAGGTAGGGCACTTTTCGGTTCCCTCGCTGGTCAACAGTTGAGGTCTGTCGTTGCCATCAATCATTTCTGGTTCTCCTGGGTCGCCTTTCGCCCGGACACGCGAATCTATCGACCATGAGTCGGCCTTCTGGAGGATGCTACATGATATACGATGTTTCCTTGCCCCTTGAACCAGGATTACCCGTGTGGCCTGGGGATCCCCCATTTGAGGCTAGCGTGGTCGCCAAGCCGGATGCCCACTCTCCTTTCACCGTGTCGGGACTAAGCATGAGCGCTCACACAGGGACCCATGTGGACGCCCCCCGACATGTTTTCAATGATGGCAAAACGGTAGAGCAACTGGATCTCCGTGCGCTGATTGGACGAGTTCAGGTTATTGATGCTCGCGGCGTTGCGCGGCTAACAGCCGAGGCCCTGGATCGCCTACGAATTCCTGGCGGTAGTGAGCGTGTAATCTTCCTCACGGACAACACCCGACTGTGGGAGAGGCGCCCCTGGCACTTTTGCACGGATTTCGTCGCCATTGATGCGGGCGGAGCCCGCTGGCTCGTCGAGCACGGTGTCCGTCTGGTCGGGGTGGATTACCTTTCCGTTGCTCCCTACGGTCAAGAGGTCGAACCACACCAGATTTTGCTCGGTGCCGGGATTATCGTCGTCGAGGGCCTTTACCTGGTCCACGTCTCCCCAGGAGATTACGATCTCATCTGCTTGCCCCTAAACTTGGTTGGCGGGGAGGGCGCTCCGGCCCGAGCTCTCCTGATCGATGAGCGATAAGAGTGAGGATTCGGCCGGAATTCATTTGAACGCGAGCAGACCAAAAGCTCGCTTTGCGGGCCGTACCTGTCGAAAGCCGGCGTTGTACAAGCGCCGGACGACCTGACGAGTCGTACTACGCCCCATTTTGCTTTCAGGGTTGCCCACATAGTGGAATAGCCGACCATGGGGACGTAGCAAACGACGGATCTGGCGATAGAAGGCTTCGCTGTATAACTCTCCGGCCAGCGAAAACACAGGGGGATCGTGAAGCACTGTGGAGAAATACCCCTCTGGGAGACCAGTGACAAGTTCCCGTATATCTGCCTGTACGGTCGTCACATTACTCGCTGTGAAAACTGCGGCAGACCAGGGATTCTGACGGGCGAGCCAGATGACTGCAGGATCCAGCTCCACTGTTAGTACTCGGTCCGCCCTATGGGCAGCCAAGATTGCCGTGTAGCCTAATCCCATGCAGGTGTCCAAGACCCGTCCTGTTGGCCGAGCGGCTTGAACTTTCTGGGCGGCATCTTGCCAAGGGGTTGTGTCCTGGATACGATGCATGGGAATGCCGGATAGCGTCATCGTGGGGGCTGTGCCGGTTGAATAGAGGGCCACGAGCCGTCCGGTCAACGGTGAGAATATCTGTAATCGGGACAATCGCCCATTTTGCAAACAAAAGCACGCGTTCGGGTGCCGCAGGATTTCGGTCACGTCTCCCCATTGGAGGACATCGCCTGTTGGATAATGCACGCCGATTGATGTCAAAGCGACCTCTACCCGTGTCTTCCCTAGATCCGGGCTGCTCTCCATCTGCCGGACTCCTTTGGTATATGCTTCCCGCAGGGGAGCCACCTCGGCACGGGACAGGACGATGAGAGATCCTTCCTTCAGGCCCACAAGATCAACCTCATGTCGAACGGATTCGGTAATGCGCTGTGATAGGGAAGAATGCGAACAGCATAGCCAAATTGTCCACTTTCATCCAATGAAATGTCACCTTCATACCAAGTGATTGGCCCATCGTGGCGGGTGACCTGCAAGGGGGAGGTCGCAAGCTGATGCAGCTCCCCCTCCTCGTCTACCTTCCCGTATACGACTTCGACCCGAACGTCGCTTCTCTCTAATCCTTCCAAAAAGACGCGTGCCTGCACATGAACCGTATCACCGACCCGAAGTTGCGCCATTTCGGGCCCCTCTGTTTCCACCCGAACACGATCCCAGTGTTCGCGAACGCGGCGCTTCCAAGCGGCAAGTTCCCGGGTCAGGCGAAAGTGGTCCCTCGTGTAAGCGTGCCAGTTCTGCACCGCGGGCATGTAATAGGTGGACACATAGTCCTTCAACATGCGTCGGGTGGAAAATCGAGGGGCAATCGTACGGATCGATTCGCGTACATAGCTTAACCAGGCTCGGGCTTCACCCTTCTGACTGGAGAAATATTGAGGGATAATCTCTTCCTCCAGGGTACGATACAGGGAAAGAGCATCAGCTTCGTCCTGGGCTGTCTCGTTGGGATATTCCTCCCCTTCTCCGATGGCCCATCCATTGTGACCGGTGTACCCTTCTGGCCACCAACCGTCCAGGACACTGAAATTGGGAACGCCGTTTGCGCCCGCTTTCTGTCCGCTAGTCCCACTGGCCTCCATTGGGCGTCGTGGGTTATTCAACCATACATCGCTCCCCTGGACCAAATGGCGGGCGATGTCAATGTCATAGTTCTCGAGAAAGATGACGTGGCCCTCAAACCCTTCTTGTCGGGAAAGTTGATGAATGAAACGAATGAACTCTTTCCCAGGCTCATCCGCCGGGTGAGCCTTGCCCGCGAAGACAATCTGAACAGGGCGTTTGGGATCGTTTAACAGGCGTCGGATGCGGTCTAAATCGTGGAATATAAGCGTGGCACGCTTGTACGTAGCAAAACGCCGGGCGAAGCCGATGGTTAAAGCATTAGGATCAAAGAGCGTTTCGACCCTTTGGATGCGTGATGGTGAAGCCCCCTGGCGCCGCAGTTGTTCGCGAACACGCGCGCGCACGAAGTGTACCAGACGTTGTTTTTGCACCAATCGGACTTCCCACAATTCTTCGTCCGGAATCTCTGTGACGGGATCCCACACGGCTTCCTCGTCCACATGCTCTTGCCAATCCGCAGGCAAGTGACGATTAAGTAAGGACACCAGTTCCGGTGCCAACCAGGATGCCAAATGAACCCCGTTGGTAATTTGACCAATGGGTATCTCCTCTTCCGATAAGCCTGGCCACAGATCTTTCCACATCTTACGAGAGACTTGTCCGTGTAACCTGCTGACACCGTTAATGTATCCGGCCAGATGGATGGCCAGAACAGTCATGCTGAATTGAGATCCCCACGGATATTCGCGACGACCTAACCCCAGGAAAGTTTCTCGATTCAGGCCCAGGTCTCCCCAATAAAAGCCAAAGTACTTGTCCATCATGGGGAAAGGGAAGGTGTCGTGACCTGCTGCCACGGGGGTATGGGTGGTAAACAGTGACGTGGCGCGCACGATTCCCAACGCCTCGTCAAAAGAAAGACCGTGTTCTTTCATAAGAAGGCGTATACGCTCCAAGCCAAGAAAGGCTGAATGGCCTTCGTTCAGGTGATAAATGGCCGGCTTTAAGTTCAGCGCCTGTAAGGCACGGACGCCTCCTATTCCCAAGATGATTTCTTGTGAAATGCGCATCTCGGGATCGGCACTATAAAGGCGCGCCGCCAACTGTCGGTCTTCCGGGGCGTTCTCGGGCACATCTGTGTCCATCAAGTATAAGGGCACACGGCCGACACGGATTTCCCAAACTTTGGCATAGACGCGTCGGCCTGGCAAATCAACATGAATGCGAACTTCCTCTCCATCGGGTGTGTACGCGGGCCGGGCAGGAACTTCCGCAAAGTTGATTTTCCTGTAAATGGCCTCTTGGGTTCCATCGTCAGTGATGCGTTGGGTAAAGTATCCTTGAGGGTAAAGGAATCCCACCCCGACCAGGGGAATCCCCATGTCGCTTGCTTCTTTGCAATGATCGCCGGAGAGGATTCCCAGCCCACCCGAATAAATGGGCAGAACCTCGTGCAAACCAAACTCGGCTGAGAAATAAGCAATGGTGTCTGTTCGATGTTCCGGATATGTACGGGCAAACCAGGTATCTGTATCTTGAAGGTAAGCCTCGAAAGCGGCCATGACTGCATCATACTCAGCGATGTAGCCCGGATCGTGAACCACATGGTCCAGGCGTGCCTGGTCCACCCGCTGTAGCAACTTCACCGGATTGTGTCCGGTTTCCTCCCAAAGAGACTCATCGAGTTCTCGAAAAAGCGACTGAGCCTCTGGATGCCATGCCCACCAAAGGTTGTACGCCAGATCCTCGAGTTGCTGGACAGGTTCAGGTAAGCGCGGAAATACGGCCAGGCGTCTTATTCGTTTCATTTCGGTCTTCTCCTCAACGGGTTTTATAGTCACCAGCCTCTTCACCCAGGAAGTACTACTATGCTGCCGATGATTGTACGAGACGCGGCTGGCTTTGTCCAAAGCCAGCGGGGTAGCGTAGGTCTGATTACCTCAGTCCATCTAGAATACTGTATGTTGCTTTTGCAAGATCGTTGAGCCCTCCCCTTTGCCAAATCTACTTGCTCACTCCTCACCGGCATCCTTTAGAATCGGGCCCAGAATTGGCAAGTATGGTCGAGACGAACTATAATCCGGATAGAATCACTCCTTAAATGAGTGCGTAACAACAATCTCTTGCGGCCATGATCATGGGCATCCTTATTTCGGAGATCAATCGAGCAAATCGTGACGTCTGAAGAAATCTCCGAGGAGGGTTCTCTAAGATACCAGGCAGTGAAAGTGAATGCCTGACCCTGTGGGGAAAGTACGTTACTCGGCCCTTGTACGGAGAGGTGATTGGAGAAGAAAAATGTCGATCTTACGTAGGCAGCGTGAACAACAGGCCCGAGATGCGGGTCGTTTGCCTCCGGGCCAAGTCTTGACCCAAAAATTTCCGGTTCTCCACTACGGTCCCGTACCTCACTATGAGGATTTGAGGGTATGGGACCTGCGTGTTTTTGGTCTGGTCGAGGAAGAGAAACGGTTTACCTGGAAGGAGTTGGATCGTCTCCCGAGAACTCGGATAACCGCCGACATCCATTGTGTCACGCGTTGGAGCATGTTGGATACTGTGTGGGAAGGGGTACGGTTTCGAGATTTTCTCGAGGCAAGTGCCATTCATCCCCTCGAGGAGGCCCGTTATGTGATGGTACACGCGGAATACGGGTTCACCACCAATCTACCCCTTGCTCTAATGCTAGAGGATGATGTTCTCCTGGCCACTCATTTTGGAGGAGCCCCCCTAACCCCAGAACATGGTTACCCCTTGAGGCTGGTCGTCCCGAAGAAATATTTTTGGAAGAGTGCAAAGTGGGTCCGGGGCATAGAATTCATGGCAGAAGACTCACTGGGGTTCTGGGAGCGAGCGGGTTACAATAACCTGGCTGATCCGTGGAAAGAACTGCGTTTTGCTTCGCAGGGAGACGGAGAATAAGTGTGAGCGGTGTCATTTCTTGAGTAGGAAAGAAACAAAGGAGCTGTGGGCCGCGTCTACGCCAATGCGCGCGTACTTGCAAAATCCAGGGCTCGGATTTCTTCCGGCTCCAGACGCCAACCCAGAGCCCCGGCGTTATCGACAACTTGATGAGCCTTCTTGGCTCCTGCAATGGGAACGGCCCCCTTGCATATGACCCAATTCAATGCGATTTGGGCGGACGTTTTCTCTCGTGCCTGAGCGATCTCGCGCAATACAACGAAGAGGGGTTCCAATTTAGCCAGCCGCTTCGGCGGGTAACGACGACCTCGGAAGCCGGGTGGTGGGTTCTCCGGGGTGTACTTTCCTGTGAGGATTCCCATGGCCAACGGGCTATATGCTAATAGCGTACACTTATGATCGTGACACCAATCTAACAGGCCGTCTTCCTCGGGCTGACGGTGTAAAAGATTGAATTGTACCTGATTGGAGGCCAGGGGGATACCTCGTCTCGCCAGGGCATCGTATGCACGACGCGTCTGCTGCAGATCATAATTGGAGACCCCAACCGCACGAGCCCCTCCTGCCTCGACCACATCAGCCAAGGCATCCATCCACGTTTCTATGGACAGAGGCGGGAAGGGCCAGTGAATCTGATACAGGGAGACCCGCTCAACTGCCAATCGTTTCAGGCTGCCTCGAAGAGCTCGACGTAAGGAGCCTTTCCAAAGTCGCCAGGGGTAGGGGAAAAACTTGGTCGCAACGACAGGTTGGACATCGTGACGTTTCATGAATTTTCCCAGCAAGCGCTCAGCCATTCCCCAGCCATAAACCTCCGCGGTGTCGAAAAAAGTAATCCCCCTGGCAAGGCTCTCCACGAAGGCTGCCTCCAAGTCGCCCTCGCGATAGTTCTTTCCGTATCCCCACACCAGTTTGTCGCCCCAGGCCCAGGTGCCAATGCCAAGGGCACTAATCTGGATCTCCGTCGGTCCTAAAAATACCGTATTCATCACATCTCCAGTCACACGAGCCCTCCACTACGGTGTCTTCTTCAGAACACCATGAAAAAAAATGGCGAGCATGGTCTGCAAAACCTCAGGCGACGGTTCTACGTCACGTTGATGGGCACTGTAAAGAAGCGGGTAGAACATGCCCAACAAAGCCCATGTGGCCACATGGGGGTCTGCGGGACGCAATTCACCACGTTCGATCCCCTCACGGAGCAAACCTTCTACCCGGTCGACAAATTTGTGCCGATAAGTGCTTGCAAACGTCTGCCTCGCTTCCGGTCTCAGATGAGCCATTTCCTGGGTGGCCAGTCGGATGATAGCTCTCTGCTCAGGTGTGAGGGCAAAAATACCACGAATGAAGTAGTGCACCTGTGCTTCCGTGCTCTCCTCATTTTGACGGCTTTCCTCGATGATGCTTCCGATCCGTTCTAAATTGGCCGTCAAAACCCCCAGGAAAAGCGCTTCCTTGTCGCGGAAGTGGTAGTAAATTCCCGCTTTTGAAACCCCTGCGGCCTCCGCAATCTCACGCATGGAGATGCCGTGATACCCGTTTGACACGAACAGGCGAGTTGCCACAGCAATGATATGTTGTCGAACATCTTCATGATTGACCATACGTTCCCTGTTTTTAATTATACCACATGAGACACGCCGAACACTCCCCCCCCTTCTTCCTTAAAAGAAATACTCCGGCATTTCCTGGCCTAAAGGCCGTTCCAAGAGATGCCGGGAGACGGGAGGAGTCAGGGTAATCGCAACAAAGGGCGCCCAAAGGGGCGGAAAGGCCAGGGTATGGAGACGAGAATTATCACCAGGGCCACTCCAAAGGCCGCGAACGCGAAACGGTGTCGGCGCGTTTCCTCGGCTCGACGCACAACCATTTGTCCTCCGTGGGCGATAAAAACAGCTAGAATCATGGGGATAGCATGCTCTACAGTCCAATGTGCGACATGAGGATCGTGCAGGGACGTGTTTCCCCCTTGCAATAGACGCGCTGTCGTCGGACTCAAGATGGTAAAAAGGAGCAACCCCAATAGCAGTTGAACGTCCAACACCAGAGTCCACCAGGACCCCAGCCGCTCATCCAGCGAGGTCCAGGGCCACGCTTTCATGACCCCTAGAGCATTCCGGCCCACAAGCCACACGCCTAGAATCAGCACAATCCAACGGGTGAAGGAATGCACAGCCAAGACCAACGGATACACGATTCTCCTCCTGATAACAGGTTTATCTGGAGCGGAGCAGCCGCCCATTACGGCTGCTCGACAACAGTCTCCCGCTCCCGTGCGGTTGCCAATTCTGCCTCTCGGGCCTTCAATTGAGTCGCGGAAAGCCAGAGGAAGAGAACCACACCGCCCATAATAGCAAAAGCGAATTGATAACCAGAAACGCCTCCTCCTCGCGAGGTGGCCATTGCACCGACAAACACGCCCCCAATCAATTGTCCGATGCTGGTGAACAGGCTGAGAATGCCCTGAGCAGCAGCCCGTTCAGATCGTGGAGCTTCGCTCAGCATAATGTAACGCAAGGTAGCCCCCAGGAGCCCGGACAGTCCCAAGCCAACCAGGATGGCGGCGCTGTAAAACATGGCCAGCGTAATGGGCAAAAGTCCCACCATCAACAAGCCCAGTGTCAACAAAGCGGTGGCCACTTGCACAACGCGTTTGGACCCCATCTTGTCCAGCATGCGACCGAAAGTGGGGGAGCCGAATGCCATGGCAAGCACAATGGGCAGAAGCATGAAACTGGCCTGTGACGTGGTCACTGAAAACGCGTGAACCAGTAAGTCCGGGACAAAAACCGTGGAAGATTCCGCCAGACCAGCACCTAAAGCAAGGACAGAAGCGAGTACGACCTGTTTGGACGTGAATAGAAGGAGGTGGACGACAGGATCTTCAGCCCGTCTCTCGATGCTTACAAAAACGGGGAGGGAGACGAGAGTCAGGGCCAGAAAAGGCCAGACTTCCACAGAAAGCAAGCTCCTGCCAAGATGAGCAGCATCCAGGTGGTTAATGGCGAAAGAGAGGGCAGCCAGGAAGACACTCAACACCGCCATCCCCACCCAATCAAAGGGACGTCGCATCTCAGGCCGAGCAGCAGGAACAAGGCGCAAGGCGAGCAAGATGACAACCAGAGCGACGGGTAGATTAATGAGGAAAAGCCAGTGCCAGTTGAAGAAATAGAGCACGATCCCGGCCAACATGGGGCCCAAAAGAAACGCCAGGCCGAACACGGCACCAATGAGCCCCAATGCACTTCCACGGCGCTCCGGTGGGAAGGTGTCACCGATGACGGCGCTCGCCACCGGGAAAATGCCTCCCGCTCCCAGGCCCTGAACCGCGCGCCCGGCCAGAAGCACAGAGAATGTAGGAGACAAAGCTACGATGGAAGATCCCAACGCGAACAGCAACACATCCAGGACGTAGATGGACCGACGACCGAAGGCATCGGACAACTTGGCCATCAGTGGATTACCAATCAAGTTGAAGAGCACGTACATGGCAAAAACCCATGCGGCCGTCCGTGCGTCAATGCCGAATGCTGCCCGGATGGTTGGTAAGGCGGGCCCGACAATAGCAATGTCCAGGGCCCCCATCAATACCCCCAAGAAAAGGACGGAAAGTAATCGGTTTCGAGAGCGCTTGTCCAGATCCATAAATATAACCTCCTCTTTCCTTCACGCAGTCTGTTTCTGACCGACCGGTCGGTCAGAAACAGAGTATATCCGGTACAGCCGGAGAGGGCAAGAACTGACGGGAAAATGGTGCAGTGGGCTTCGCCCCCTTTTGCCTTCGTCCATTAAGAGGGAGCCACCGACACGCATTACCGGTCCGCCCTGCCACAACTCGCCACGCAAGAAATGCACTTCCTTTTGGAAGCCTTCGATTATCTGCAGTAAAATATCACCCAGCTTCATTCGCACATTGAGTACGCAACGGTGATGCTTTGTAAGGCATTACAGACAAAATAGAGCGCGGCGTCTTTACAAACCCAGTTATCACACATCCGAAGTGACAAAGAAGCGAGGGACCCAATGGTCAAACAACAGGACGAACTGGCTTGGCGAGTTGGCGGCCCCCAGGGAAGTGGGGTCGACACCGCGGCGGGCATTTTCCAGCGGGCGTGTGCCATTGGTGGACTGCACGTCTACGGCCGCCGCGAATATTTTTCTAACATCAAAGGACGCCATAGCTACTATGACGTTCGAGTGGCTCACTATCCTATCACCTCCCACCGGGACAGCGTGGACCTTCTGACGACTTTTGAAGCGGAGACTCTCACTCGACACGCTTTGTCGGTCGTGAGCGGGGGAGCTATTGTCTACAACTCCAAGACGGCAGAGGTGCCGCTGGACCGCATCGTGTTCCTCGACGCCCGTTTGAAGGCCGATTTGAAGGCTCACCTGCAAACGATGGGACTTCCGTTTTCGACGGCCGGACTTTTGGCGGAGGCCCAGCAACGAGGTGTGGAATTGTACCCCGTGCCGTATGATGAGATTACCCGGAAACTGGCTGACAACTTGAGCATACCTAAGGGAGTCGCTGACAGAACTCTCAACACCCTGGCCGTCGCCATTTCAACGGCTTTGTTGGAGTTCCCGGCCGAGTATGTGGTTAAAGGGCTCGAGCGGATCTTTGCCGGACGGCAGAAAATTATCGATCTCAACGTTGAAGCCATCAATTTGGCCTACACGTACGTCAAGGAGAATTTCGACACCGAGCGTTTTGAATTCCGCATGAATGTCGAAGATGAGCATCCGACTCGCTTGCTCCTGAACGGGAATCAGGCTGTCGCTCTGGGAAAGCTGGCCGGAGGACTGACCATGCAAACCTATTATCCTATTAGTCCGGCCACCGACGAGAGTGTCTTCCTTGAGGCACATAGCACCTTTCCCTTGCGCAACGGGGAAATGGGCTCGGTCGTGGTGGTCCAGACGGAGGATGAGCTGGCTGCCATTACTATGGCTTCTGGGGCAGCCCTTACAGGAGCACGGGCAGCGACAGCCACTTCGGGTCCAGGCCTCTCCTTGATGGTGGAAGCCCTGGGCTGGGCTGGGATCAACGAGGTACCAATTGTCATCACAAACTACATGCGCGGAGGCCCATCTACAGGGATGCCAACCCGCACTGACCAGGGAGATTTGTTATTTGCCATCCGAGCGGGACATGGCGAGGTGCCGCGCATGGTCATTTCCTCTGGGGACATGACCGAAGCTTTCTATGATGCGGCAAAGGCGCTCAACTACGCCGAACGCTACCAGATGCCGGTCATTCACCTGGTAGACAAGGCTCTTTCCAGCACCACCCAGACCGTGGACATGTTGGATGTATCAAAAGTCCACATCGAACGCGGCGTGTTGGCTGAGCCCGCATCTGAGAGCAATGGACGTCACCCGTTTCCTCGCTTTCAACCCACAGAAAGGGGCGTGTCTCCGAGGCCATTCCTGGGACAACCGGGCCACACCCATTGGCTGACCGGTGGTGAGCATACCGAGGTGGGACGAGTCACCGAGGATCCCGTCATTCGAGAAACGATGATGGAAAAGCGCATGCGGAAATTGGAGACCGCGCGTAACGAAATTCCCGACAGGGAGAAATTCAGCCTCTTCGGAGATCCGGACGCTCCCTTTACCGTCATCGCCTGGGGTTCCACGAAGGGGGCTATCCTTGACGCGATAAAGCGTCTGGAAAAGGACGGGATTCATATTCGTTTCTTGCACGTGCGGCTGCTGTGGCCCTTCCCTGGCCGGGCACTCAAGCCCTATCTGGAAACAGCCAAGCCATTAGTGCTGGCAGAGTTAACCTATACAGGGCAGCTCGCTCAACTTCTGCGTGAGGAGACATGCACACCCGTTGACCACATGGTGCTCAAGTACAACGGACGTCCGTTCTCGGGCGAATCCCTCTACAACGCCTTCAAAGAGATCTACGAGGGCCAGGCCGAAGCGCGTATCGTGATTCGCAATTCTATGGAATAAGATCACATCTCAGGATGTTAGGGAACAAGCAAGGAGGCAATCCAATGGCTGTGACAACAAAAGGCAGAGTGAGCGCCAAACCATATAAGACAGAGTTCCCTATTGACTGGTGCCCTGGCTGCGGGGATTACGGCATCTTGAACGCTCTCCAGCAAGCACTGGCCAAACTACAAATTCCTCGTCATAAGGTCGCGGTAGTGGGAGGGATAGGCTGTTCAGGCAAAGGTCAGTATCACGTAAATGCCTACGGGGTCCATACCCTTCATGGCAGACCGCTTCCCTATGCTACCGGGATTCGACTGGCCAACCCGGAGATGACCGTCGTTGTCGTGAGCGGAGACGGTGATAGTATGGCAATTGGTGCCGGACATTTTGTCGGCGCAGGACGTCGTAACCCCAACATTACCCACCTGATGTTCAACAACGAAGTTTATGGGCTGACCAAAGGGCAGGCAGGTCCAACCTTGCCCCTGGGGCTACAAACAAAAAGCCTGCCTGAGCCCAACATGAATGGGGCCGTAAATCCATTAATGCTGGCAATGACCGTCGGTTACACCTGGATCGGTCGCGGCTATGCCTATGACATTCGACGCCTGGCGGACCTTATTGCTCAGGCCATTTCCCACCCCGGGCTTGCTTTCTTGGATATTCTCCAGCCTTGCCCGACATACAATAACCTGCACACGAAAGAATGGTTTGCAGGTGCGGACATGGGGCATTCTCGCCTTTACAATCTGCAGGATGAGGGCTATGATCCCCTCATCCCCGAAGGGGCAGACGAAAAAACCATCGAAGCTAAACTATCTCAGTTCATTGAGAAGGCGCATGAGTGGGGAGAACGCATTCCAACCGGCGTTTTCCTGATCAACCGCAACGTCTCCTCCTACGAGGAGCGACTGACCCAGCGCATCCCCAACTATCGGGAGGCTTCCCCCTCGCATCGCCCTATGGCCGATGAAGAAGGTGTCACCTTAACTGACCTGAGCGGCATTTTTGCGGAATTGAGCACAGCCGTGAGATAACGGAACCACGTCAGGATGATTTAGAGGCAAAACCAGTCCCGTCCTCCACTCCTACCGGGGTGGGGGGCGGGACTTCGGTTGTTCATGTCCTTCTCTGGGCATCCTCAAGCCCTCTCTGGAGACGTGCCTCGAGAAAAGCCTTGAGGGCCACCGCGTTGTTATGCTGCTCGTCACGGGCGCTATAGAGCAATGTCACATCTCCCTCACGCGCTGCAGACGCCAGAGGAGCCCACGTCTCCGGCTTATTCTCTAGCTCTACGAAGTAACGTCGGCAAAATTCGCCCCACTTTGCCGGATCATGACCGAACCAGCGGCGGAGATCCGAACTAGGAGCTACTTCCTTCAACCATCCATCTATCTTTAACGCTTCTCGCCGGACCCCACGCGGCCACAGCCGATCCACGAGGAATCGCCTGCCATCAGCGGGTTCGGGTGGGGCATAAACTCGTTTGACTCTGATCATTTTCCAGGCTCAATGCGCGGCCGCGGGCGATGTGGCGCTCACATGGGTACGCTTCAGCACGTAAGCGAGGAGCAGAGACACAATGGAAAGGACGATAAAGGTCACAAACCCCCCTGCGTAACCGGCGGCCCCCTGGGCTGCTACAAATGCCCCCATCACCGGAGGGATAGCAAATCCTCCAAAAGCCCCCAGACCGCCAACCCAGCCCGCTGCGCCTCCAACAGCCTCCGGGACTTCTTGTGGGACGAGCTTGAATACGGCCGCGTTATTGACGCCCATGCCCAGTGCCATAAGGATTTCTCCGACGATGGATAGGCCATAATTGTGAGAGAGCGTCATCAGCAACGCACCAACGAGCATGGTCGCCAGGGAAAGCAAGGCTGTATTTTCCCCCCCAATGCGATCGGAGAGGGATCCTCCAAACACACGAATGACGGAAGTGAGAATCGAGTAAAGGGCGGTCAGTGTGCCGGCCATGACGACACTAACGCTGAAGAAAGATTTCCAGTACGTGGGAAACCAGGCCGTCAGGGCAATGAATCCACCAAATGTGGTGAAATACAAGACGACCAACACCCAGTTCTTCCATACTTTCGCCGAGATCTTCAAACTATCCATAAGGCTCCCCGCGGGGAAGAGCTCCTGCCCGTGCTCACGAGCGATACGTTCAGCCTCTTCGGGGGGGACACCCTGGGCGCGTAGCTGGAAATACCAGGCATTACGTCCCGTGAACCAGTACAGAATGGTGCCTATGGCGAGGAAGACCAGCCAGGCCAGATACGATCCGGCCAGCCCCCAGGCCCCGAGGGCCAGAGGAAGAAGAAATGCAAACAACCCCGGAGCGATGTTCCCCAGCCCGGCGTAAGTCCCCAAGGCCCATCCCTGTCGGGATTGAGGGAACCAGTAGGAAACCTGGCTAATGCCCACAGAAAATGTGGCAATACCGCAGCCACTGAGGAGTCCTAAGAGCAGAATGAGGGGATAATAAGCAGAGGTCAGGTGTTCAGGGTAGAGCGTATAGAGCACCACCGTAATGCCCCCCATGCCGACGATGGATAAAAGGAGGAGAACCAGGAACGGTTTGCGTCCGCCGGTAGTGTCTACCCAGGCAGAGAAAGGGATACGCAGCAACGAGCCCGAGAGCATGGGCATGGCGACAAGCAACCCTACCAGCACGGGGCTCAATTGCATGACTTCCTTGAATCGATGAGCGGTCGGTCCATAAAGAGAGACCGCCGCAAAGCCGATGAAGAACCCTAATGTGGCACCAAAAAGACCTTCCGTCGGGTTACCTTTAAGTTTGTACATGGATACGTCCCTCCTCATTACGCATATTTCACGCCGATAACGGGCTCGAACGAAGGGCCCGGTATCTCCAGACAGCGGGAATCACATTCGCTACGCACGACGATTCCAGATAACAACCTGATACGGTCGCCACAGGTAAGTAATGGGGAATGTGACCAGATGCACCAATCGCGTAAACGGGAACAGAGCGATAACAAAAACCCCCATCAGCACGTGGAGCTTAGGGATTAAGGGCAGAGCCGCGACGTACTCAGGATGGGGTTGTAAAGTAAACAAGGAAATGAGCCAGGGTACAGCCGTATGGACGTACCACGATCCTCCCCACCGGTAGAAGAAAGCCACCCATAGTCCCAATCCCACCTGTACCAACAGGGAAATCAACAGGAGCCAATCGACCCATGTCGTCACCGCACGCACGCGCGCGTTGTCCAGACGCCGTATAATGAACAAGACGACTCCTAAAATGGTCATCAGGGCGAGCGCCCAGCCGGTTATCTCGAGCACGTAAAGTCTGACTCCTCCCAGTAAAGCCGACCACCCCGCGGGCCAGAGAAGCGCGAGCAGGTGGGCGGTAAGAATGAAAGTGATCCCGTAATGCCAGGGGACAGACCCCCAGAACAGGCTCTGATTCTCCAGAAACTGCGAGGAGAGACTGGAATAACTGAACCTGTTGTCGAAATAACGGTAGACACCCACGACAATGGCCAGAATCAGGGCGACATAAGGAAACCCCACAAAAAGAGCCATATCGCTCATGATCTATCCTCCTTTTTGCCACTCGACTTTTTTTCAATGGAGAGGCAGCGTCTCATCTGGGCCTCAGGCCAGCCCCGTTTGGTAGATACATCGCTTTGGCCGATGACGCGATGGACATTCTCGGAGACTGCCCCGACGACCCTCTTACTCCCTCTGTCCGAGCAACACTCAGCACCACAGCCAGCGCCTCTAGGATCTCCCGGTAGGGAGTCCGTACCTCTCCCAACGAGGAGAGCATGCGACTCAATGCCGGCTTGAGGCAAAGTTCCAAAAGATCCGCCGCCACATCCGGCTCTTGAGACCAGGCTTCGCCCAGAAAGTGGAGGACAACAGCAAGATGGTCGGGAAGCTCGTCAGTGGCCTGGAATCCACAAGCACGATACGTGCTTCGCAGCTTGGCCATAAAACTCCCGCGCTTGTAACTCTCTCCAAATAACTGATAGCCTACATAAGGAGCGCACACTGCCTGCAGGTCGAACGTATGTGTGTAGACTTCCTCCCATTCCCCTTGCGGACTTTCATCAACGAACGTGCAAAAAGCCTCCAGGTGGGATGCAGCGTCAGGCCACTCTTGCCGTAGCCAGGTCAGGCAGGTGTGTGTCTGGACGGGCAACAGGGCCGTTGGATATTTCAGCAAAGGAACGAAATGAGCACACGCCTGGTAAATTCTCTCTTCCACCATTTTCCTACGCTCCTCGCTGTGGTGGCTGACGGAAACCGAAGCCAGCCATTGGCTTATGGGTGAATGGATCGAGGACCGTCTCAATAGCTTCCTCACGAGCCAGAGGCGGGATGACAAAACGCTCCTCGAACGTGGGAAGAGAGGTAAGGTGATAAATGGCTTCCGCCTCTTCCGCAGTAATGCCCGCCTCAGCCAGGGCCCTGTGAGCCTCCGACTCGGGAATATCTCCCACATTCTGAACTCGCTTGTAGATCCGTACAGCAAGTAGTTTTTTGTACACCTGGACAATCTCATCTTCATTGCCGGCGGAGAAGAGTCGAGCCATGTAACGCACGGACAAGCGGGCGTTGTCCAGCGAAGCGAAGAAGCCTTCTTCCGTTAGGCGATACGGCTCGTCCTCACCGTTGACTGCCATGACGGGAGAAAGGGGAGGAATATAAAACAGCATAGGTAAGGTGCGAAATTCAGGATGCAATGGAAGGGCCAGCTTCCAGTCCTTGACGAATTTGTACACAGGCGATTTTTGAGCCGCCTCGATCATGTCTTCACGAACGCCGTTGGCCCGTGCGGCAGCAACAACCTCAGGGGCATGTGGGTCGAGGATGATATCGCGCTGTACGGCTACTAAGTCCTTATCATCGGCGCTTGCTGCTTCTTCGATGCGATCTGCGTCATAGAGAACGACGCCTAAATAGCGTATACGGCCGACGCAGGAATGGAAACAAGCCGGTGCCTGCCCCGTCTCCAGGCGCGGAAAGCAAAGAATGCATTTCTCTGACTTGCCTGTGGACCAGTTAAAATATACCTTCTTGTAAGGGCAGCCAGAAATACACATCCGCCAGGCGCGGCACTGAGTTTGACTGACAAGAACGATCCCATCTTCGCCGCGCTTGTAGATAGCCCCTGCCGGACAAGCCGCCACACATCCCGGATTCAAGCAGTGATTACAAATACGGGGCAAGTAGAAGTGCACAATGTGCTCTAGCTCGAAAAGTTGTTGTCTTTCTTGTTCGGTTAAGGCATCCAGATCGGGGTCATTAGCTGCATATACAGTCGACCCACTCAAATCATCATCCCAGTTCGGTCCTGCCTCGATCTCAATGGGCTTCCCGCTGATGAGAGAAATCGGGCGAGCCGTAGGCTGATCATCCCCCTCGGGAGCGTTGAACAAGTCCTCGTAACGATATGTCCACGGCTCATAGTAATCGTCGACGGTTGGCAAATTAGGATTGTAGAAAATATTTGCCAACGCGCCCAGGCGCCCTTGCAACTTCAGCTTAAGCTTGCCGTCCTTTTTCTCCCATCCTCCCTTGTACTTCTCCTGATCTTCCCAAAGGGTAGGATACCCTGTGCCCGGTTTCGTTTCTACGTTATTCCACCACATGTATTCCGTGCCTGGCCGATCGGTCCAGATGTTCTTGCAGGCAATGCTACACGTGTGACATCCGATGCATTTGTCAAGATGAAAGACCATAGACACTTGCGCTCGTACGTCCATTGTTCTTCTCCTCGGAACGTTCATACAAGAGTGAAACGTCGGATGATGTTTTATCGTCTACCGTTTATAGTGACTAGATCGACACTTGCTTTTCCCCTGAGCCTACCACTCTACTCGCTCCAGTTTCCGCACATAGACATAGGTGTCCCGGTTCACGCCGGTTGGTCCCCAGTAGTTGAACGCGTACGTGAACTGGCCATACCCACCAACCATAAGCACCGGCTTAAGTCGTGTTCGGGTCAGGCTATTGTGTCCACCCGCGCGGCGGTGACCCCTCAGGGGAGACTTCGGGACAGAGATGGTGCGCTCCGGGGAGTGGTATAAAATACACACACCTCTCGGCACCCGGGCGCTAACCACCGCTCGGGTCACCACCACGCCGTGGTCGTTGTATACCTCAACCCAATCGTTGTCTCGGACACCGATTTCCTCAGCGTCTTTATCGTTCATCCAGAAGGGATCAATCCCCCGTGACAGAGTCAACATACGATGGTTATCGGCATATGTCGAATGAATGTGCCACTTTCCATGAGGCGTCAGGTAGTTGAGTAAAATGCTCTTCCCCTCCGGCTTTGTTGTGGTGATATCACCAAAAGCACGAGGAGCCGGCTTGGGCTTGTATGTGGGCAAGTTTTCGCCGAAGGCAATATACCCCTCATGATCGAGATAAAAGTGTTGACGGCCCGTCAGGGTACGCCAGGGAACCAATCGTTCCACATTGAGACAGTAGGCAGCATATGCCCGACCGTTATTCGTAATCCCTGACCAAACGGGACTGGTTAAGAGACGTCGAGGCTGACGGACCAAATCTTTGAAGGTGTAACGGACACCCCGGTAAGGCTCCGCCAGATCGGCAAGGGGAAGCCCTACTTTCTTCTCCTCAGCCTTGAAGGCTCGGTATGCAGACTCCCCATTCGTCTCCGGCGCCAGATACAAAATAGCGTCCGCCGCCTGTATCGCGTCATCCAAGGAAGGATACTCCTGCCCGTTCCAGCGAATTGGCTGGTGACGTTTAAGATCGTCGTAAAGATCGGAGACATCCCAGCGATTACCATGCACTCCGATGCCATTTTCACGCACGTTAGGTCCAAGGGAAACGAACCGGTGATACAGGTTCCTGTAATCTCGTTCCACGACGGTGAAGTTAGGCATCGTTTTACCCGGAATGGGTTCGCACTCCCCTTTGCCCCAATCCTTCACCTCGGATTGTGCCATTTCTGCCGGGGTGTCGTGAGCCAAAGGCGTGGCTACGATGTCCCGGATAGGCTCGGAGAAATAGCGGGGAGCAAGGTTGCTGATGGCTTTTGCCACCTCTTTGAATATCTCCCAATCGCTCTTGGATTCCCAACAGGGAGGAACAGCTTCAG
This sequence comes from uncultured Anaerolineae bacterium, assembly GCA_964487375.1. Lineage (GTDB taxonomy): Bacteria > Chloroflexota > Anaerolineae > JAADDB01 > JAADDB01 > JAADDB01. Next base: position 131,926 of record CAZAQA010000003.1, read on the forward strand.
ACAACGGATGGATGTAAGAGTGTAAGTCCGTGCTGTTGAGGTCATTCTTTTCATACCACGTCGCTGTAGGCAGAACAATGTCTGAATAGAGGGCTGATGTGTCCATGCGGAAGTTGATATCCACCACCAGGTCAAGTTTTCCTTCTGGGGCCTTGTCCCTCCACGCGACTTCTTCTACCTCTTCACCCGCAATTTCTTCCGCCACGGTATTGGTATGGGTGCCCAGATAATGCTTGAGGAAATATTCGTGGCCCTTGGCACTGGAGAGGAGAGCATTCCCCCGCCAGATAAACCAAACGCGGGGCCAGTTCTCCGGTGCATCTGGATCTTGTACCGAGAATTTGACCTTCCCTGTCTTTAGTTGGTTCACCAGCCAGCGAACAATTTCCTCGTTTGTCTTCGCCCCGGCCGCTTCCGCCTCCCGTACCAAATCGATGGGATTGCGATTAAACTGAGGATAGAAAGGGAGCCAACCCATGCGCACGGCTTTGACCTCCATGTCCATCGTGTGGCCCTGAGCCAGTTTCTTGTCATCGTCCGGGACCGGATAATAGTTGGTGAAACTACCTTCATACCGCCACTGATCGGTGTGAACATAGTGGAAAGAGGGGGTATTCTGAAGCCGAGGTGGCTTGATCCAGTCCAGCGCAAACGCAATAGGTGCCCAGGCGGCCACAGGAGCCAGTTTTTCCTGACCCACATAGTGATTGAGTCCTCCGCCGTTGCGTCCCACACACCCTGTTAGCATAAGAGCAACGATGCCCGCCCGGTAAATGAGATTGTTGTGATACCAGTGGTTAATACCGGCACCGATCACAATGGTGCATTGGCCTTGGGTATGCGCCGCGGTCGATGCCCACTCCCGGGCAAAGCGGACCACCGTCTTCCGGTCAATGCCGGTGAACCGTTCCTGCCAAGCGGGTGTGTAAGCCGCATCGGCATCGTCATAATCTTTGGCATAATCACCGGGCAGACCACGATTAACTCCAAATTGGGCCATGAGCAAGTCGTAAATGGTAGCAACGGGCACCTTGCCGTCTGTCGTTTCCACATAGCGTACAGGCACTCCTCGTTGGAAGGTCTTTTTATCGGCAAATTCGACGAAACGGGTCATGACCACATCGTCTGCCTGTTCCAGGAAGGTCAGCATCGGATCCAGTTCCTCACCCGTCTTACCGTCTTTCATCTCCAGATTCCACTGCCCTTTCTTCGATTGCCAGCGGAATCCCAACGTGCCTTGAGGTGCTCGTGGTCGATCACTCTTGCTATCCCACACCAGGAACTTCCAGTCGCTGTTCTCTTCATCCCGATACTCTGCTACGTGATCAGCTCGCAACAAGCGACCGGGAGTGTACACATCTCCATCTTTCTGTTCCAGAACGACCAGGAAAGGCGCATCGGTGTAGCGTTTGACGTAGTCCACAAAATAGGGGATCTGGCTGTCGTGATGAAACTCTTTGAGGATAACATGATTCACAGCCATCCATAGCGCCCCATCTTGCCCGGCGTTTACTGGAATCCACCAATCCGCGTACTTGGAGATTTGACTCAAGTCTGGAGAGAAAACGACCAGCTTACTGCCCCCGTGGCGAGCCTCCGCTACAAAGTGGACGTCCGGTGTCCGGGTCATGTTCAAGTTGGTTCCGGTGACCGCAATGAACTTGCTATTATACCAATCTGCACTCTCAGCCACATCCGTCTGTTCGCCCCAAATCTCAGGCGACGCTGGCGGAAGGTCGCTGTACCAGTCATAGAAGCTCAACGCGACGCCTCCCAACAATTGAAGGAACCGAGCTCCTGAGGCGTAGCTAAGCATAGACATGGCCGGGATAGGCGAAAACCCGATCACCCTATCTGGGCCATATTTGCGTACGGTGTAGAGCACGGAGGCGGCAATCAATTCCAGCGCCTCTTCCCACGAGGTGCGGCGGAATCCACCCTTCCCGCGTGCTCGCTGATAGCGTCTGCGCTTATTCTCATCTTCTACGATGGATGCCCAGGCCTCTACCGGGTCGTCCTGGGTCTTTCGGGCTTCCCGCCAAAAGTCCATGAGGGCACCGCGCATGTAAGGATACTTGACTCGAATGGGACTGTAGATATACCAGGAGAAGGAGATGCCGCGCTGACAGCCGCGCGGTTCATAAGGGGGCAAGCCATCCTCCAGTTGGGGATAATCGGTTGCTTGCATTTCCCAGGTGACGATGCCGTCCTTCACGTACACCATCCATGAACAGCCCCCCGTACAGTTGACACCGTGGGTACTGCGGATAGCTTTATCATGCTGCCATCGGTTACGATAAAATTCTTCCCACTGGCGTGCTTTGGGGTTAATGAGATCTTGAATCCAACTCATGGTTATTTCCTCCTCTTTGGACTATGCCCTGGTGATGATGGCACGCCGGACTCCTCGCAAGCGGTGATGCCACGCAAGCTGAATGACCACAAGGAAGATGATAAAAAGGGCGAAACCAAGCACGAGAAGGATCAAAGTCGTGCTGGACGCGGCCGCGCCTGTCGGAGCGTTTTGCAAGAAGACCACCAGGTCTGCACGATCTTGCTTGCTGATGGGATGATCGGCCCAGACAGCCCGCATAACCTCAGTAGGGGGAGATTGCAGCCAGGCGTAGAGAGCATCAGCGCCATTGTAACGTTGTACAACACCGTCAAGCTTGGGGCCAAGTGTCCCCCCGCCGGGCACGCCGAGAGCCGATAACGTGTGGCAGGAACGGCACGCCGGGCCACCATTTTGCAAGGGCTGTTCTCCCATGAACAGCGCCCGACCCCGGGTTGCATCCCCCTGAGACACTGGCGAGGGTTGGGGGGGAGCCGCCGCGGGCACCGGGGCTTTGGCGCCACCCGCGCCTTGAGCACCGCCCGTACTCTCCAGGTAGGCAACGACGGCTGCCACTTCCGCCTTCGAGAGGCCCAGATTCGGCATGGGAACGTTATTGTACTCGGCCAGAAGCTTCTTGGCCGTTGGATCGCCTTCGGCCAACATCTTGTCCGGCTCCGCAATCCAGCGCATCAGCCAGTCCCGGTCGCGGCGTTGGGTCACCCCCTTCAAGTCCGGGCCGACTCGCTTGCCCCCTCCAATGGTGTGACAGGAAGCGCACTTCTGTTCGAAAATGGTCTTGCCATCACTTGATGATTGTCCAAGGGGAGCGGCACTCAGGGGCAGGGGAGTGACTGCCAGGGCCCACACCATGACCGCCAGGAGCATGATCCATCCCCAATGAGGGACGCTTTGTCTTATCCACAATCTGTCATGTTTCTTCATAAAGACCTCCCTTTTGCAATGTGGATTTATCCTCTGGATAGGACACCGGCGTTGACGTTGAACCCTCTTCCGACCCTGTCGGATCAGTCTCAAGGCCACCTTTTTTCTCCAGATCTCTGAGCACAGATTCGAGAACCGTCTCCCAGCGGGAAGGAAGGGCGTGGATATGGATAACCTGCACACGTGGCTGGGAAAGTGAGAGCAAAATTACGGGCACTTCAGGGACCGTGTCGATCAATCTTGCCAGAAACGCCTGCATATGTTCTTTATCCGCGCCTTCGGCCACGAAAATGACATCAGGGCGCAAGTCGACGATTGAGGCCAGATTTTCACACTCAAGGGGCAGCGCCGAAACCAAGAGGAAATCCTCTTCCTGTTGTAACAGGCTCTGGACGCCATCGCCCCAAATGCCCGTGTTCGAGAAAAGAACCGCCCGCCACCGTCTCATATCTGCATTCCGCGTTCCCTTCATTTGAAGGCACCTGTCCTCCGGGCCACATATTGGGGTCGCCGTATGCCCTGGCCAATCCGTTTTGCACCTCTCACTTCCTACCTTAGCAACGGATGGGCCGGAGGACAATCGCTCGTCGCTCGTTCTGGGGAGGGGAAAAAGAGGGAGGGAGGGGGCGTTTTAGAACTAGTTCTTTCGCCAGTTCATACAAGCCCGCGATGTCGGGCATGACGCACGGCTTCGTAACGGTTTCCGACATGGAGTTTGGCGAGAATGTTGCGCACGTGACTCTTGACGGTGTACAGGCTGATATTCAAAGTTTCAGCAATCTCTTTGTCCAGAGCCCCTTCGGCAATGAGACTAAGGACCTCCCGTTCGCGTGACGTGAGAGAGAGCGCTTCCGCTTCGTCCGGAGGCAAGGAAACCCGGCTGAGACGTCTGAATTCCTCCAGAATGAGTCCGGCCATGGCAGGGGTGATGGCAGCTTCCCCGCGCACGGCCCCTCGCAGAAGGTTCAGCATGTCTCGGGCACGCATGTTTTTCAGTAGATATCCTTGAGCTCCGGAGCGAATGGCCTCAAAGAGTTTCTCTTCTTCATCTCGAACGGTCAACATCACGATGATGATATCAGGCAGAACTTGCTTGATGCGCCTCGTTGCTTCCAGCCCATCACAGGCAGGCATGCTCACATCCATGAGGATCAAATCGGGATGCAACTCTTGTGCCTTGACCGTCGCTTCCAGACCATCTGCGGCTTCCCCAATGACTTCAAAATCAGGTTGTGCACTCAGGATACTGGCTAATCCTTCCCGAAAGAGTGCATGATCATCGACGATGAGGACACGTATTCGGCTCATCAGCTATTCCTCGGCATTGGGGTATTGTAAGGACGTACACAGGCGAAAGGGGCCGCAGTTCCATCAGGCAGAGGAAAGGCCAGTCGGACACGTGTTCCCCGGCCCGGGGCGGCTTCTATGGTCAAAGTGCCTCGTATGTGTGCTGCTCTTGCCTTCATAATTTTCAGCCCAAAATGGTTCTGGCCGTCCTGAGGCGGATGATTAAGATCAAAACCGCGCCCATCGTCTTCTACAACCACAACCCCCTCATTCGCCGTACATCCAAAACGCACCGTGATGGACGAAGGGGAGGCATGATGCAAGGCGTTGAGCAAGGCCTCGCGCGTAACCCGCAGCACTTGTTCCGCCGTATCCGGGGGAAGATAAACGGGTTGCGACGTGCACACATCCAGTGTCACAGAAAAAGAGCTCTCCACTGAAAGGGCGGACACGAGGCGTTCCAACATGTTTTGAAAGTTCTGGCGTACGAGGGCTGGACGCTGGAGGTCTGCAATAATGGTACGGACCTCTTGCAAAGTTCGGTCCAGTTGGTCCCGAAGTCGTTCCAAATCGGATGCTGCGCTACGAGGGTCCCCCGTGGTGACGCGCTCGGCTATCTGTTCCACCCTCAATGCCAGGTAGCTGAGCGTCTGAGCTACGCTATCATGCATATCAGCAGCAATACGCTGTCGCTCTTCCAGAGCAGCGACGCGTTCTGCCTGCTCATAGAGGCGGGCGTTCTCTAGGGCTACGGCTGCAGAATTTGCCAACCGGGTGAGCAGGGCTTCAGACTCAGGGGAAAAGCGTCCCGGCCGGGTGCTCCCCACGCAGAGGGCGCCGATTACTCGCGATCCGGCACGCAGGGATGCTGCCATATGATCCGCCTGAAACCGGGTTTCGAGGACGTGACACCACCCTTTGCAGAGGGAACACCGCAAAGCGCACTCACCGGAGAGGACGGTTGCAGCCAGAGGCTCATCTTTGGGGGAGGCCGTCGCCCGAACGGCTCGCGCATCGCCAGCAAAAGCCTGGAGTTGTAGTGTAGCGCCCGACGCGTCCAGCATGCACAAGGTAGCAATATCCGCGCCGAGAAGCTCGCGAGCCTTTTCGGTCACTGACCGTAAAACATGTTCGACCTCCAAACGGGAGGAAATGTCACGGCTGACTTCGTAGAGGGCTTCTAACTCCCGCGTGCGCTGCGCGACTTGGAACTCTAGATCTTCGCGAGCCCGGTATAGCTGACGGCGCATTTTCTCCAGACTTTGAGCCAGTTGCCCGATCTCGTCGTGGCCCAAGGCCGGCACAGGAGTTTCCAGGCGTCCCTGGCCCATTTCGTCCGCCCTGCTCTCAAGGCGTCGAATAGGAGCGATAATGTGCCGGTGCGTCAGGGTATATCCTACCAGGACAAGAAGCGCTGCCACACTGAGGAAGAGGATCTGGATGTAGATCACATACCGAATTTTGGCTGTAGCTGCCCGTTCGAAGGCCCGGACGGCATCATCCATGGCCGCAACCAGAGGAGTGGACTCCCTTTCAATGGTGGTGACGGTCTCGCGCTCAATGCCCGAAGGTTTCCGGTTGCCGGAGAGCACACGTTCCAACTGGGGGCGCATGGTGCTCCAGAGGGCTCTGACCCGCATAAGCCGGGCATACACATCCGGGTTGGGCGCCGGGGGCAGATGTACCGTGGTTCCAGAGACATAGGGGGCCGATCCCCCAGCCGCCAACGCTGTCAGGGTAGCGTCGAACTGCTTCATGGCAGAATGGAGATGGTCACGCAAGGTGAGGTCGTCTGGATGTCGCTCGATCTCCAGGGTGTAGCGAGTCATCGCCTGAATGAGCATGCGCTGTCGCCCTGCCAGGTTGATGACCAGAGCATCCTCACTTTGACGCCTGAGAGCAATGTACGTCGCGCTGACGGAGATGGCCACCAGGAGGAAGAAGACGATGAACAGCCCCCCCAACTTATTCTGTATGCTCATCGAAGAGGTTCCCTTGTCCTCACTCCAGTCCCGTACGGGCATCGCGTCAACCTGAACGGATACTCCGCACATAGTATAACGTGGAAACGGCTCCGGGGCAATCCATATCGTCCGTGTCGCGCAGGGGAAAACCAGGGCGTGTGTGTAATGGTGTACCCCTTGAACCAAAGCGGCGTTTTTTCATTATATGAAAAACTCCCCCTTGAATCCCCGGGAATTCGTGGTAAGATCGGAGCGTAAGGAAATCTCTATTTCAACATATGAAATGACAATGACTAACCTTCAGCCAACATTAAGCATTCATGTGGATACCCGTCGACACGATAGCATCCGTTCGGTGCTTCGCGCCCTGAGCATCTTGGAACTTCTTGCCCATTTTCCCAGGGGGCTCACGGCCAAGGATGTCAGTCGCCGTGTCGGCTTGCACCTGAGCACGACCTATCACCTGTTGAACACCCTGTTAGACGCTCGTTATGTGGTCAAGGACCCGGAAACCCAACTCTTCCGGCTCTCCGGTAAGATTGGATACACCGCCTATGGCACCGCCTCCCCGGCCCAACTGGTTCGTCACCTTACCCCCCACGTTCGCTCTCTGCAAGAATCAACCCGAGAGACGGCTTACCTTTCCCTGTGGGATGGAAATAACATCGTGCTTTCGGCTATCGTGGAGAGTGCCCTTTCCGTGCGCGTAAAGGTATTGACGGTTGGTTACAGTGAAGGCAACCATGCCATGGCTCTGGGCAAAGCCGTTCTGGCCTATTTGCCGGAGCGGGATGTAGATACATTTCTGGCGGCCAGGGGCATGCCCGCTTACACGAAAAACACGTGTACAGATCCACAGGCCCTGAAGCACCTTTTGACCCAAATTCGCCGACTCGGTTATAGCTTGGATATCGAGGAGTTTCTGCCCGATGTGTGCTGCATTGGTGCGCCGATCTTCGACGCGGAAAAGCACATCACTGCCTCCATAGCCATCTCTCTCCCGCGAGCGCGATACGACAAATATCATGAAACGCTGATACCTAAAGTAAGGGGAGCGGCCCTCGCGGCTTCACGCACGTTGCGCATCTTGGGTTACCGCTCCCGACTCCTCTCCTGGTGAGGCCCAAATGACACTATCCGTCGGCATCATCGCCAACCCGGCATCCGGTAAGGATATCCGCCGCTTGGTCGCACACGGCTCTGTTTTCGATAATAAAGAAAAAGTGAGCATCATTCGCCGCGTCCTTCGCGCGTTGGATGCCTTCGGCGTCCAACGCGTGCTGGCTATGCCGGATGTATTCGGACTCGTCCTGCGGGCACTGGAGAACGGTCAAGTGAACCTGCGCGTGGATTTCGTCGACATTCCCCTGACGAACAGTGGCGAAGACTCCACAGCCGCGACGCGACGCATGGTCGCAGCGGGCGTCTCTTGTATTGTCACAATTGGAGGCGATGGCACCAACCGCGTGGTCGCCAAAGCCAGTGCTCATGTGCCCCTGGTTCCCGTTTCTACGGGTACAAATAATGTCTTCCCTACTATGGTGGAAGGAACCCTGGCCGGGTTGGCCGCGGCCGTCGTTGCTCTCGATGTCGATGGCGTGCGCGAGCGGGCTATTCAACGTGCTCGTAAGCTGGTTATCGTCAGAGATGGTCGAGAGATTGACAGTGCGCTAGTCGACGTAGTTCTTTACGACGAACGTTTCGTGGCCAGTCGCGCCATCTGGAAGGCAGACAAAATGAGGACCCTTGTGATGGCGTCCCCTCATACGGCTACTATTGGCGCCTCCGCCATCGCTGCTTATCTCCCAGAAATGCTCTCCGGCCACACCGAAGGAGTGTGGCTTGACCTGGGCCCAGACGGCCGACAGGTCACTGTGCCCCTCGGCCCTGGCCTCATCGTTCCTGTGTCCATTCGTGCTCTGCGCTGGCTCAAGGTGGGGGAGGGAGGTGTGATCTCGGGAGGACCGGGAGTGCTGGCCCTCGATGGGGAACGCGAGATACCTGTTTATCCCGGGGACCATGTTGAAATCCAACTGAGCGACGAAGGTCCTTTCGTCGCTGACATCCGCGAGGCCGTACGTAGGGCCATCCAGGCCGGTTTCTTCACGCGCTGACGCGAACGAAATTTTTGCAAGTAAGACAGACGAAAGGAGGTGAGAACACGGACGTTCCGCTAACATTTTCCAGGCCTGCATCAAGGTAGAAAGGAGCGTGTATCATGAGCTTGAACCAGGAGACTCTTCTTCAACTTTATGAGACCATGGTCAAGATTCGCACCTTCGAGGAGCGGGTGGCCGAAATCTATGCGGAAGGCAAGACCCCCGTCTTCGACATCGCAGCCGGTCCAGTCCCCGGAGAAATGCACTTGTACAGTGGACAAGAAGCCGTGGCCGCGGGCGTATGCGCCCACTTGCGCCCTGACGATGCGGTGACGAGTACTCACCGGCCTCATGGCCATCTGATTGCCAAGGGCGTCGACCTGAAAGCCATGATGGCCGAGATCTTCGGCAAGGAGACCGGCCTATGCCGTGGTAAGGGAGGGCACATGCACCTTTTCGATCCCAACCTCCACTTCGGCTGCGGGGGAATCGTCGGTGGGGGGATTCCTCACGCCGTGGGAGCCGCCCTGGCCATCAAGAGACAAGGGCAGGATCGGGTTGCCGTCTCCTTCTTCGGGGACGGAGCGGCCAACATTGGTGCGTTCCACGAATCGTTGAACCTGGCCTCGATCTGGAAGCTCCCCGTTGTCTTCGTCGTGGAAGACAATCTCTATGCGATCTCTGTGCCCAAGAGTGCTTCCACGGCCGTGCGAAGCAACGCGGAACGCGGGGCAGCTTACGACATGCCCGCTGTTCAAGTAGATGGGCAGGATGTCCTGGCCGTCTATGAGGCCGCCCAGGAAGCCATCGAACGGGCACGCAAAGGAGGAGGGCCCAGCCTGATTGAGGCTGTGTGCTACCGTTTTCGGGGTCACTTCGAGGGTGATCCAGAACTTTACCTCCCCAAAGGCCTCAAAGAACAGTGGAAGCAGCGCGATCCGATCACGCTATTGGGAGATCAGCTCAAGGCTCAGGGATGGTTCAGCGACGCACAGGCCCAGGCGATTCAAGAAAAAATGGCCGCCCTCGTTGCCGAGGCGGAAGCATTTGCGCGTCAAAGTCCCTATCCGGCCCCGCAGGAGGCCCTGGAACACGTGTTTGTGAACGCATAGCGTTTCGACGTGTAACGTCTCGCAGCGTCTCGCAGCGTCTCAAGGAAGGAGCGTACACCATGGCAGAACGGCTTTTGACCACGGCAAAGGCAATTTCAGAGGCCATCGCTCAGGAGATGGAGCGCGATGACCGGATATTTGTAATGGGCGAAGACATCGGCGCCTACGGAGGCATCTTTGGAGCGACGCAGGGATTGTTAGAGAAGTTTGGGCCGGAACGCGTGATGGACACCCCCATTTCTGAGATGGGGTTCATCGGTGCCGGTGTGGGCGCAGCCACAGAGGGCATGCGCCCGATTGTGGAGCTGATGTTTGCCGACTTTTTCGGCGTGGCCATGGACCAGATTTTCAATCATATGGCCAAGATTCACTACATGTCGGGAGGCAACGTGAAGGTCCCTATGGTATTGATGACCGCCATGGGGGGAGGCTACAGCGACGCAGCCCAGCATTCCCAGTGTCTATATGGCATCTTCGCCCATGTCCCTGGCATCAAAGTCGTTATCCCCTCGTCGCCTTACGATGCCAAGGGACTGATGATTCAGGCCATTCGTGATGATGATCCGGTGATGTACTTTTTCCACAAGGGCATCATGGGGCTGGGCTGGATGACGCCTAACCCGAGGGCCACGGGCCCCGTGCCTGAGGAGGCATACACCATTCCCTTTGGCAAGGCGGACATCAAGCGGGAAGGAACGGATGCGACGATTCTGACCGTCTCCCTGATGGTTCACCGCAGTTTGGACGCAGCCGAGAAACTGGCCAATGAGGGTATCAATGTGGAGGTCGTCGACCTACGCACGCTTGTCCCCCTGGACAAAGAAGCCATTGTCAATTCGGTGAAGAAGACACATCGTGTTCTGGTCGTGGACGAGGACTACAAGAGCTTCGGCATGTCAGGAGAACTGCTGGCCCTCATCGCGGAAGAGGCTCTGGACTACCTGGATGCCCCTCCCAAGCGCTTGGCCGTGCCCGATGTCCCCATCCCGTACAGCCGGCCCCTGGAACAATTCATCGCCCCCTCAGTAGAGAGCATCGCCCAGGCCGTGCGTGATCTGATGGCTGAATGAGAGATGAGAGATTTCATGGCTGCGATGGTTCCTGCCGTCGCAGCCATGTGCGTTTGATAAGGAGGGGCGTTTATGGCCATTGTGGAGATCCCGGTTCCCGATATCATCGGTGACGCGGAAGAATGCGTCGTTGTTACATGGCTGAAGCGGGTCGGAGATCAGGTTCAGAAAGGCGAAGATCTGCTTGTACTGCAAGTGGAGAAGGTTTCCTATGACGTTCCCTCACCGGTCGAGGGCCGTCTGGTGGAGATTCTTGTACCGCAGGGTCAGGTTGCCCGCCGCGGCCAGGCGCTGGCCCGGATCGAAGTCACCGCCGAGACGGGGAGAGGTCCCAGCGAAGAGCAGGGCCCCGCCGAGGGGTCCTCGCCTTCCTCGGCAAAGGCTCCCGAGCGATCGCGTGTGCTGGCCTCGCCCATTGCCCGTCGCCTGGCGCGAGAACACCATATCGACTTGCACCAGATCAAAGGGACCGGTCGAGGCGGACGTATCACAGAGAAGGATGTGCGCGCTTTCATTCAGGCCCAGAAAGGCTCTCAAAAACCTGCACCGGAAGCCCCAATGGCGGCGGGAGAACAAACTCTTCCCTTCGCCGGAATGCGTGCCGCTATCGCCCGCCGAATGCACGAAAGTCTGCAAACCATGGCCCAGCTTACTCTTTTCACAGAGGCCGATGTGACCGAACTGGTCGCCTTGCGTACTCGACTAAAGGGAAGCGGGGAGGAGGTCACATATACGGACCTCATCATCCGGGCGTGCGCGTTAGCTTTGCGCGAACACCCACGGGTCAACGCCAGGTTAGAAGGCGATCGTATCCGTCTTCTTCCCCACATCCACATCGGTGTCGCTGTGGCTCTTGACGAAGGATTGGTCGTGCCCGTTGTGCGCGATGCAGACAAGAAGGACGTGCGCGAGATTGCTCGCATGCGCAAGGCCTTGGTGGAACGGGTGCGCGCGGGAAAGATCTCGGCAGAGGAGGCAGAGGAAATAAGTGGCAGTACGTTTACGGTCACCAATCTGGGAATGTACGATGTCGACGGCTTTACCCCCATTGTCAACCCACCTGAGGTCGCCATTCTGGGCATAGGGCGGATTGTGGATAAAGTGGTTATCCATCAGGGGAAAGTAGCGCAACGGGCTATGATGGTACTTAGTCTTTCCTTCGACCATCGCATCTTGGACGGGGCTCCGGCTGCAGCCTTCTTGCAGAGCGTCAGACATTATCTGGAATCGCCTGAGACGTTAGTGTAGTGCGCCAGGGGCAAGTCGGGCATCTCCTTGGGGGATGAGGTAAAGGGAGACCGGCGAAAGTAGGAAGGATGCGAGGGGGAGAAGCGCCCTCTTCCTCGCATCCCTTTGTAAGCAAATGCTTCCCCACTTCTTAACTGCCGGGCCACGAAAGCCTTGATTGCCGTCTCCCTTTATTTTTTCGCATCTTGGCGACGGGATTGTACGCCTATGCGCTTTTTCACCGCTTTGGCCAATTGAGGCAGAATATCGGCGACATCTCCGCGAATCAAGATTTCAGCCAAATGATCGGCTGAGGTTGGCCCTAAATTGACGATAATGAGTTTACCGCCACTCCGCCTTGTGAGGCGGGGCAGATCGGCCGCCGGCATAACTTCTAGAGATGAACCGGCGACAAGCATAACGTCTGCGAACATGGCTGCTTCCTGTGCTCGGATAAGTGCCTCCGGAGGGAGAAGCTCCCCAAACAGGACGACGTCAGGCTTCATCAGCCCGCCACACTCCGGGCAATGGGGCACATTTCCATGGGCGATTTGCCCCCAAAGCGTTTCCGCCGAGGTCTGGTAACCGCACTGCAAACACGTGGCTGTACGCGTATGCCCATGGACCTCCAGAACACGCTGGCTGCCCGCCTGCTGATGCAGCGAATCGATATTCTGGGTGATGATCCATTTGAGGACTCCTAGGATCTCCAGTTCAGTTAGGGCGACATGAGCCGCATTGGGGCGAGCCTGTTTAATTTTGTCCAATAAGGGATGTATCCAGGCATAAAATCGTTCGGGATGAGACTTGTAACTCCAGATACTGGCTACCTCTGCTGGATCCACAAATTCCCATACGCCCTTGCCCGGTGTACGGAAGTCGGGGATGCCGCTAGGCGTGCTCATACCGGCGCCAGTGAGGGCAACCGCTGTTCGCGCTCGGGCAAGGAGATCCGCTGCACGCTCGACCTCTCGCTTCTGTTGCCCGCCATTGTGTCGTCGACTCCACATAGCAAGAAGCGTTCTCCTGCTGAACAACGCATTTTTTTCTGCCGCCCTTTCTGGGCTCATGCTCCACATTCCATCTCAAGTTTACCCGATGGCGGCCTTCACTGCCAAACAGCCCTTCAGTTCCCCTCGCTCCCGACAGGGTTGTGGAGGCCTGCCGGATTGCCAGTCGACCTACCGTGGTGGAAAGGGGGAACAGGGCGCAGATTTTTGGAGGAAAAATCGGCCGTAAAATGGTTGACATGGACGTTTTTTTCTGCTATACTGGTTGAGTAACACGTGTTACTAGCCGGCAGCGGCTTAGAGGCAGCAGGAAGCCGGGAGTAGAGCAGTGATGAAATCACGCAAGAAACGGGTAACAAGCCACGATGTAGCCCGTTTGGCAGGGGTGTCTCGGACTACTGTGTCCCTGGTGCTCAACAATGCGCCTAACGCTCATATCTCTCCAGAGACACGCCGGCGCGTCCTGGAAGCCGCTCACCAGCTCAATTATCATCCCAATGCAATGGCCCGCAGCCTGGTCAGCCAGCGCACCATGACCCTGGGGCTGATTCTTTGCCAGACCCCCGAGCAAGTCTTTGCCGACCCTTTTTTGCCGCAAGTCTTGCGTGGTGTCAACACCATCGCCCAGGCACACGGCTATCGCATCCTGCTGGAAACGGTGGCTTCGCCCCAGGATGGGAGTTACTCCACGCTGGCTTTGGAAAAACGTATTGACGGATTCATCCTCTCCGGCCCACGGTCTGATGACAAAGCGTTGCGCTCTTTGCACCAGGATGGGTTCCCCATTGTACTTCTGGGCCAACTGAGGGATACGGACGTTCCCTTCGTGGACGTAGACAATGAATCTGCAGCGTTTACAGCCGTCAATCACCTCATCCATCTCGGTCACCAACGTATCGGCCTGATCACCAATGGCCCGTTGGATTACACAGCCAGCCAGGATCGGCTCAGGGGCTACCAGAAGGCGTTGAAGGTCCATAATTTTCCTTACAACCCTGACCTAATTGCCGAAGGGGCTTTTCTGGAGGAAAGTGGGCGCGAAGCGATGGAACAATTATTGGCCGTTCATCCGCGTCCAACGGCCGTATTCGCGGCCAGCGATGCCATTGCCCTGGGGGCAATGGTGACTTTACGCCGCCACGGCCTCCGCATTCCGAAAGATGTGGCTCTTGTGGGGTTCGATGACATCCCCTTGGCGGCATATGTCGATCCCCCGTTGACAACTGTCCGCCTGCCCGCGTACGACCTGGGACGTCAAGCAGCACGCTTGCTCATGGATATTATCGAGGACAAACAGCCTGAGAAGCGTCACATCCTTTTGGAAACCCGTCTAATCGTGCGCGGGTCGTGCGGCGCGGTGTCGGCGGAAAGGAGGTGAGAGCAAGAAAAAGAGAACTCTTTGAGACTTGCCGGTCGGAGGAGGTTGGTCCCCGGTCCGCCCCATGGGTATTGGGCCGGGAGTGCCCCCCGATGGGCATGGCTGCCCATGGGGCCTTTTGCCCTCTATGTTTTCACTCCAATCGCTTTGACTTTTTGTCAAAAGGAGGAGAAGCCATGCGCAAGTTTTGGGTTGTCCCTATTCTAATCATGGCAGTACTGTTGACAGCCTGTGCGACCCCCACTCCTAAGGTGGTGAAGAAAGTGGTCAAGCAGACGGTCGTCGTCACAAAGGAAGTTGAGAAGGTCGTCACGAAGGAAGTGGAAAAAGTTGTTACTAAGGAAGTGCAGAAGGTTGTCACGAAGGAAGTGGAGAAAATCGTGACCAAAGAGGTTCCTACCTCTAAGGGCGTCGTGACTGTCTTGGGCGTTTGGGGTGGGGACGAGTACACTAATTTTCGCGACGCAGTCCTGCCCTTTACCGACAAGACAGGCATCGGCATGGCCTTTGAGGGGACCCGTGACTTGGCGGCGGTGTTGACTACCCGTATCGAAGCGGGCAATCCTCCTGACTTGGCCATTCTTCCTAACCCTGGCCAACTGTATGAACTGGCCGCCGAGGGGAAACTGGTTCCCCTGGATTCCTTCATGAACAAGGATCAGTTGGTCAAAGATTACGGTCAGTCCTGGGTGGACATCGCCAGTTACAACGGGCACGTGTACGGTATCTTCTACAAGGTGGCGGTGAAAAGTTTGGTCTGGTACAATCCGAAAACTTTCGCAGCCAAGGGATACAAGGTCCCCAAAACCTGGGATGAAATGATGGCCCTTTCCGACAAGATTGTGGCTGACGGCGGCACACCCTGGTGTATTGGCTTGGAAAGCGGATCGGCCAGCGGCTGGCCCGGCACCGACTGGATCGAGGACATCATGCTGAGAACAGCCGGTCCCAAGGTCTATGACCAATGGGTACGCCACGAGATCCCGTGGACCGACCCAGCGGTCAAGACGGCCTGGGAGTACTTCGGCAAGATCGCGCGCAACGACAAGTACGTGTACGGCGGAACCACGGGCGAGCTTTCTACGAACTTCGGTGATGCACCACGACCGCTGTTTGATAATCCGCCCGGATGTTACATGCACCGTCAGGCGTCTTTCATCACGGGCTTTTTCCCCAAGGGGTTGAAGGCAGGCAAGGATTATGATTTCTTCCCCTTCCCACCCATCAATAAGAAGTGGGGAACCCCGGCCCTAGTCGCAGGCGATGTAATCGTGATGCTCAACAACACGCCAGAAGCCCGTCACCTGGTACAATATCTGGCATCACCGGCGCCACAGACAGCCTGGGCCAAGAAAGGGGGCTTCATCTCTGCCAACAAGAACGTCTCCCTGGATGTCTATCCAGACGAACTGACTCGCAAGATGGCCAAAATGATCGTGAGCGCTAAGGTTGCTCGCTTCGACGGGTCGGACATGATGCCTGCTGCCGTAGGATCTGGTGCTTTCTGGAAAGGTGTACTTGACTATGTAGGAGGTACGGACCTGAACTCCGTTCTTGAAGAGATCGAGGCCGCGGCAAAGGACGCGTACAAGAAATAGGGGTAAACAAGGACCCCGTGGTTGACTGGCGGGGTAGTTACGAGAGGTTGATAGAGCCACCCCATTACCCCGCCAGCGACCTTTCCCATGAGGAGGCCCCTCCATGTCTCGAAAGCACGACTGGATCCCCTGGCTTTACGTTGGCCCAACGTTGCTGCTCCTGGGCGTCTACCTGGTCTATCCCATCATAGGCACCATTTATTACAGTTTTTTCGACCAACGCTCGGAGCATTTCATCGGCCTTGCCAATTACAAATGGGCTTTGATGGCCAAAATCATGCACACTGCCGTGCGTAACAACATCCTTTGGCTGATTTTCTTCACCTTGTTTGTGGTGGGATTTGGCCTTCTACTGGCCGTTTTGGCCGACCGGGTTCGATATGAATCCCCGCTAAAATCCATCATCTTCCTCCCCATGGCCATCTCTTTTGTGGGCGCAGGCGTCATCTGGAAATTTGTTTACGCTTTTCGCCCTAAAGGAGCCCCTCAAATCGGTTTGCTCAACGCCATCATCACCACGTTGGGGGGGCAACCCGTAGGGTGGCTGATCAACCGCAATATCAACAACTTTGCTCTCATTGCCGTCGGCATTTGGGTGTGGACAGGGTTCTGCATGGTGATCCTCTCCGCAGCGTATAAGGGCATTCCGCGAGAACTTCTAGAGGCAGCGCGAGTGGATGGAGCGACGGAATGGCAAACTTTTCTCCATGTGACCCTACCGTTGATGGTGCCCACCATTGCTGTGGTGACAACGACAATGATCATCAACGTACTCAAGGTGTTCGACATCGTATACGTGATGACCAATGGCAATTTCGGCACAGAAGTACTGGCGAATCGCATGTACAGGGAGATGTTTAACTTCCGCAATTATGGGCGGGCCAGTGCGATTGCGGTCATTCTGTTGCTGGCCATTGTTCCCGTCATGCTTATCAATGTCCGGCGATTCCAGGAGGAGGAGAGCTCGCGATGACTCGTCGAATCGAGACTACAGTCGCCCGTACGCCGTTACATCTTATTTTAGTGGGGATGGCAGTAGCCTGGTTCATGCCTACACTGGGCCTACTCATCAGCTCCTTTAGGACTCGGGACGCGGTGTTGTCAACAGGCTGGTGGACAGTATTCCGCAACCCTTTCCTGTCGGGGCAATTTACGCTGGAGAACTACCGTTCGGTACTGACGGCACAGAGCATGGGCCGAGCTTTCCTCAACAGCGTCATTATCACGGTGCCCGGCACTTTGCTCCCTGTGCTCGTGGCGGCACTGGCCGCCTATGCGTTTGCCTGGATGGATTTTCCCCTTCGCCGCACCTTGTTTATCATTGTCGTGGGCCTGCTCGTTGTCCCCTTGCAGATGACGCTCATTCCCATCCTGCGATTGTACAACAGGACACACCTGGCCGGAACCTTTCCCGGCATCTGGCTGGCCCACACGGGTTACGGTCTCCCCTTGGCCGTCTATCTCCTGCGCAATTTCTTCGCCGAAATTCCACGCGATTTGTTCGAATCCGCGTTTCTGGATGGAGCCTCCCGCTGGACAGCGTTTACCAAAATCGTGCTCCCCCTCTCGGTCCCGGCGCTGGCCTCGTTGGCCATTTTTCAATTTATCTGGGTGTGGAACGATCTTCTCGTCGCTCTGGTCTACCTGGGTGGCACAGAGAAAGTGGCACCGTTAACGGTGCGTTTGAGTAGTCTGGTGAACTCTCTGGGTCAAAACTGGCACTTGCTTACCGCTGCTGCGTTTATCTCCATGGCTTTACCTCTGGTGATCTTCCTCTCCCTTCAACGCTACTTCGTCCGAGGTATCCTGGCCGGATCGGTGAAAGGGTAGAACGAAGCATTGGTTTGCAAGTAAGAAGGCGCAGGGAGAGGGTCCACTACTGGCGGAGTAGAACCCTCCCTGTCTTGTAGACAAGTCCCACCACCAGATAGGCAAGAAGAAAAGCGCCTGCCGTTGTGTAGATGACTTGGGACGAGGTGGATCGGCCGAATATCGCTTTGATCGTCACGTAAGCTCCTAAGGCTGTCCCAATGCTACCCAACCAACGGAAGAAGCCGCGTTTGCTCCATTGAGCGCCAAAAGGTTCGCGTGAGTACGGACGTGTCCGCCAGAGCAAAAATAGACCTGCGGCCAAAAGGAAAAGTCCGGTCGTCATGTCTGCCATGGATTTCCACCTATTTCAACGTCCATCTTGGGTCAGCGGATGTGACTCACTCCCCGACAAAGATCACATCTTCTGGATTGGCTGCCCTGATCATCGCCTCTCGTTCCGCCTCGCTCATGGGGGTAAAGTGGTCACACGCCTGCAGGATCCGGGGAAGCAATGTAATGTCCCCGGCCGTGGGGAGCCCGACGATCGGATAGGAGAGCACAAAGTTCACGGCCTTCTGAATGTCCTCCGGCGTGTCATAAGGCTCATACCAGGTGGTGTAGCGCTTTTCTCGGGCTCCCCAAGGACGACGGGCCACAGTCTTGATGGCCATCGCGCCCACATCCTTTTCCTGACATGTTTGTAAGAGCGTCTCCATTGCCTTACGATAGTCCCGATATGCCATCATAACCGAATTCAGCGGTAACATAACCGTGTCAAAGTCAAACCGCCGGAGCGCTTCCAGTACCACAGCAGGGGCTTCCAACCCGTGGCTTGTAATGCCTATATAACGGGTAAGTCCCTCTTCACGAGCACGAATGATAGCTTCCAGTGCACCTCCAGAACGGGTGGCCTTGTCCAGTTCTTCCATGTTTGTCACCGCATGCAACTGGTAGAGGTCAAAAGCGTCCGTGTTTAGCCGTTCAAGTGAGGCCTCCATTTCGGCGCGCGCTACCGCGGCCTCCCGTTCAAAAGTTTTGCACCCGAGGAAAAACCGATGCCTGTACGTGCGCATCCAGGGACCAAGGCGTGCTTCGGCCACGCCGTACGAAGGGGCCACGTCGATGTGATTGACCCCGGCAGCCAGCACTTGTTCCATGGCGGCGTCAGCCTTTTCTTGGGTGATATTCCAGAACGCGGCCGCACCAAGGATGGCCACAGTACTCATATGGTCGGTCCGACCCAGGCGGCGGGTTTGCATGGCATGCCTCCTCATTGCGGTCAAAGAGGATCCGTTTGAATACGATTACACTATGCCTATTTTACTTCAGCGAACTCTATTTTGTCTAAACATCCCGCCGAACGGTATAATTCGACTCATGAGACTGCAACCCGAGTGCATGAAATCCAATACCTGCGCAAGGAAGGAGAAGGCGTGCGCGCCCTGATCACCGGAGTGGCAGGATTTGCCGGTAGCCACCTCGCCGATTACCTTGTCGAACACACCTCATGGGAGATTTGGGGCACAGTTCGTCGAGCACGACGGCGTGTCGCACATCTACAAGGGATAATCCACACAGTCGCTTGCGACTTGAGTGACCCCATAGCCACTCAGCAAATGGTGGCTGATGTTCGGCCAGATGTAGTTTTCCATCTTGCCGCTCAGGCCAATGTGGGCGCGTCGTGGTACAATCCTTGGGACACCTATGAAGCCAACCTAAAGGCTCAACTCTCCCTCCTCGAAGCGTTGGTCAATACAGGTCTGGCACCTCGCGTGCTCATTGTAAGTTCCAACGAAGCGTACGGACACCCAACATACCTTCCCATTGACGAACATCATCCTTTTCGGCCTGTGACCCCTTACGGGGTGAGCAAGGCAACACAGGATCTGATGGGACAGCAATATTATCTGGCCAGAAAGTTGCCAGTCATCCGAGTGCGCCCTTTTAATCATATTGGTCCGCGACAGAGCCTGGGTTTTGTTTGCCCGGACTTCGCCAGCCAGGTCGCCCGCATTGAAGCCGGTCTGCAAAAGCCTGTCATTCGCGTGGGCAATTTGAGTGCCCGTCGTGACTTCACCGATGTGCGAGATGTCGCCGTAGCCTATGTGCTGGCCCTTACTCAGGGAACTCCTGGTGAGGTCTACAATGTAGGACGAGGGGAAGCCCATCCCATTCAGGAAATTCTGGACATCCTGTTGGACGCGAGCAGGGTGCCTATACGTGTGGAACGAGACCCCAAACGAATGCGTCCCAGTGATGTGCCGGAGGTGGTGTGTGACGCCCGCAAATTGCGCTCTCAGGCCGGGTGGAAACCGAATATCCCTTTTCGCCAATCTGTCCTGGACACATTGGATGAATGGCGAGAACGCGTGCGTCAGGAACACTCCTTTCAGATGTGAAGGACGGACACGAATGTACTCGCGAAGGAACCCGTTCAAATAAAACATGGATAAGGAGGCGTGACTTATGCCACGAGCATTGATTACCGGCGTTACAGGACAAGACGGATCCTACCTGGCCGAATTCCTTCTAGAACAGGGGTACGACGTCATCGGGATGGTGCGTCGCACCAGCACAGTGAACTTCGACCGCATTCATCACATTCAAGAGAAAATCACCCTTGTCCAGGGCGATCTCCTGGACCAATCTTCAATGATGGATATCATCGCCGAGTATCAGCCGGACGAAGTGTACAACTTGGCTGCCCAATCCTTCGTGCCCACGTCTTGGAAACAGCCTGTCCTCACTGGGGAATTCACCGCCCTCGGGGTAACTCGTCTCCTCGAAGCGGTTCGCTTGGTCAAGCCGGACGTTCGTTTCTACCAAGCAAGCTCTTCAGAGATGTTTGGCAAGGTACGTGAGGTGCCCCAAAACGAGAAAACTCCGTTCTACCCGCGCAGTCCTTACGGGGTGGCTAAGGTTTACGGACATTGGATCACAGTCAATTACCGAGAATCCTATAACATTTTCGCCGTTTCAGGTATCCTGTTCAACCATGAAAGCCCTCGCCGCGGGTTGGAGTTCGTTACTCATAAGGTCACTTACGGGGCCGTCAAAATTAAATTAGGGCTGGCCGATGAGCTCCGCCTGGGCAACCTGGATGCGCGTCGCGATTGGGGATACGCGCCTGACTATGTGCGTGCCATGTGGCTCATGCTTCAGCAGGATAAGCCGGAGGACTACGTTATTGCCACCGGTGAAACGCACTCTGTACGCGAACTCTGCGAGATTGCGTTCGGGCACTTGGGGCTGGACTACAAGGATTACGTGGTGCAAGATCCTCGATTTTACCGTCCGGCTGAGGTGGACCTCCTTGTAGGAGACGCGAGCAAGGCCCGAGAAAAGCTGGGTTGGGAACCTAAAGTCTCCTTTGAAGAGCTGGTGAAGCTCATGGTCGATGCAGACATGGAAAATATGCAACGCGAAATGCGCGGCGAGAAACCGGTGAACTTCCCTGCGTTTAACGTATCCAACCCCTGAACTCCGAAGATAAGGAACGATGCCCTTGCCCTGACCTGTAGAAAATTCCCTTAAGAAGGAGGATGACCCGTGATTACCATCAAGTTCGGTACTGACGGCTGGCGAGGCAAAATTGCCGAGGAGTACACCTTTGACAACGTACGCCGTTGTGCCCAGGGCTTCGCCCGCTACCTGCTCGATTACTCCTTGCATCCCAAAGAGATGGCCCGAGGCGTTGTCGTCGGGCACGATAAGCGTTTTGACTCGGAGCACTTCGCCGAGTCCGTAGCGGAAGTCCTGGTAGCCAACGGAATTCCCGTCTGGCTCACGGAAACGGCCACGCCGACGCCCGTCATCTCGTACAGCGTGGTCGCTAAGAACGCTCTGGGTGCGGTGAACATCACGGCCAGTCATAACCCCCCCACCGACAACGGTTTCAAAGTGCGTGATGAACATGGGGGAGCCATCGACCCGGAAGGACTGAAAGAAATTGAGGCTCGCATTCCGGATGATATGAGAGAGGTCCACCGGGTGCCTGCCACCATCGCTGAAGCTACAGGAATGCTTCGCCGTTTTGACCCCAAACCGGCTTATCTTGACCATCTGAAGGACCTGATTGACGTACAGCCCATTCGGGACGCCGGACTCAAGGTCGCCGTAGACCCCATGTGGGGCAATGGTGCCGGCTGGTTTCCCCACATTCTGGACGGAGGACGGACAGAAGTCCATGAACTCCACAACCAGCGCAATCCGATCTTCCCAGAAATGCGCCGACCGGAACCTATTCCTCCGAACGTGGACGCGGGATTAGCCTTCAGTAAGCGCATTGGAGCCGATGCACTTATCATCACCGACGGGGATGCGGATCGAGTCGGCCTGGGTGATGAAAACGGTAAGTTCGTGGACCAGTTACGGGTATACGGCCTGCTGGCCCTTTACTTTTTGAAAATCCGTGGACAACGAGGGCCTATCGTCAAGACCATTTCCACCACATCCATGCTCAACATTCTGGGAGAAAAATACAGTGTGCCCGTCTACGAGACAGGGGTAGGGTTCAAATATGTGGCACCCAAGATGTTGGAAGTGAACGCGATGCTCGGGGGAGAGGAATCGGGAGGGTACGCGTTCGGCGGCCACGTCCCCGAACGAGATGGCATCCTGGCAGGACTCTACCTGTTGGACTTCATGGTACAGACAGGGAAGAAGCCCACAGAGCTGCTGCGCATGTTGTTCGAAGAGGTGGGGGCCGAATTCTTCTACAAGCGCATCGATGTGCCATTGGTCAACAACATCGTCAAGCAGGAGGCCCGCCAGCGCCTGGACGCCATTCAACCAGACACGTTGGCCGGCTTGAAGGTTGTCGACAAAATCACAGTGGACGGCTACAAGTTTGCCTTCGAGGATCGCGGCTGGTTGTTGGTTCGTTTCTCCGGCACAGAACCACTCATTCGAGTCTATTGCGAGACCACGCACGAAAACAAAGTCGACGGGCTCCTTCAGGCAGGCCTCCAGTTGGCCGGGATACAGGAATAAACAGGAGCACCCGGCCGTGTGGGGGCTCCCGCCACGCGGCCGGTACATGGCCTCCTGGTAGGAAGGTAAGATGGTGAAAGAAGAACAAAACTTTGCCTTTGTTGACACCCACTGCCACTTAAATTTCGAGCAATTCCACGAGGATCGTGACGCGGTCGTGCAACGCGCGCTGGATGTCAACGTACGAGTTATCATCAATCCGGCTGTCAATGTAGCCACCTCACAGCAGGCTATAGACATGACGCGTATCTACGCATCTGTCTATGCCCAGGTTGGTATCCATCCCAATAGCGCCCAAGAAGTGACGCCGGCCACCATCCGAGATATGCGCGTTTGGGCTCAAACCCCTAAAGTCGTGGCCATTGGGGAAGTCGGCTTAGATTATCACTGGAACGTCCATCCCCGAGAGGTGCAAATGAGATCTTTTCGGAGTCAGTTGGAGCTGGCGGCGGAGCTGGGTTTACCGGCAGTTATCCATAGTCGTGATGCTCAGACAGATACGTATACTTTGCTGAGTGATTGGCTCCGCGAGGTGCGGCGAAGCCACCTGCCCTTGAATGACCGCCCCTTCCCGGCCGTATGGCATAGCTTCCAAGGAGACCAGGACCTGGCCTATCGGGTGTTCGACTTGGGCATGTGTATCTCCCTGGGAGGGCCGGTGACATTCAAGAATGCACGAGACCTGCGCGCACTCGTTCCTCAACTGCCACTGGAACGCATTCTCCTGGAGACGGATGCCCCCTTCCTCTCCCCGCATCCCTACCGGGGTAAACGCAATGAACCCGCCCGCATTCCGTTGATTGCCGCAGCTATCGCTCAACTGCAAGGGCGTTCTTTAGAACAAGTGGCCAGGACGACGACAGCCACGGCCCAGGCCGTGTTCGGCAAGCTGGTCCAGAGGAAGGTACTGACCTAATAGCAGGAAGAACGTCTATCCGCAGCGGACGAAATCCGCATCTGTGAGGGCTGTCTTCACGCATTTCAGTGTCGGACTTGGCGAGTCGCGCCGGTAACGGTACAATTCAGAATCGAATGGGAGGAGGTGAGGACGCTCCTTCGTTCGGCGAACGTGTCATCTACATCTCATGTGTAAAAGGTGCTTCCTTGAACGGGCTGCTTTTATTCGATTTGATCCATGAAGACTTACAACGAGTCGAAGAGCAGATGCGTCAGGCCGCCCGCGATGCAACAGGGCCACTCAAAGACGCGATTCTTTACTTGGTTAGCAGTGGCGGCAAACGGTTACGTCCTGCCCTCACCATTGCAGCCGGCCGCTGCTATCCGGTGAACGAGGAGAAGCTCATTTATCTGGCAACCGCCGTAGAAATGCTTCACACGGCTACGTTAGTCCATGACGACGTCATTGACGGTTCCCTACTACGACGGGGCAACCCCACGTTGAATGCCCGTTGGAATGTGGGCGCGACTGTCCTTGCCGGAGATTACATTTTCGCTAAGGCCGCCGTCTATTCCACGCTGACGGACAATCCTCCTGTGGTACGTCTCTTTGCCCGTACGCTCAGCGTCATCTGCAACGGTGAGCTCGACCAAATGTTCAAGTACTACGACCTGGATCAGCCCAGACAGGAATACTACGACCGTATTTACGCCAAGACGGCCTCACTCTTCTCTGCCTCCACAGAGCTTGGGGCTATGCTGGCCGCAGCACCGGAACCCCACCAACATGCACTGCGCGATTTCGGTTATTACCTGGGCATGGCGTTCCAAATCGTGGACGACATCCTCGATTTCATCGGCAATGAAGACGTTTTAGGAAAGCCGGTAGGAAGCGACCTGCGTCAAGGGACCATTACCCTGCCCGTTTTTTATTTCTTACAAAGGGGAGGGGACTCAAATCTCATCGTCCAGGTCTTCAACGAGAGGGATCCTGAGCGCAAGGAAGTGGCTCTGACCCGGGCCGTAGAAGCGATTCGCACTTCGGGGGCAGTGGACGCGGCCCGGGATGAAGCGTGGAATTTCGCTCAGAAAGCCCAACAAAGGCTCTCGGAGATTCCGGACAGTCCTTACCGACGTGCGCTGAAGCAGATCGCCAGCTATGTGGTCGAACGCACCTATTAGAGGAGCTTGAGGGCCCTGTGGGGCATCGGGTCGACTCGCCAATGGACCTCTCCATCATCATCGTTAGCTGGAATGTGCGAGACCTCCTAATCCGCTGCCTCAGGAGTATCCCCTCCGCCGCCCATGAGCTCAAGTATGAGATAATCGTCGTTGATAATGCCTCGACGGACGGCAGCGGGGAACTGGCCGAACATTTCCCGGCTGTGCGCTGGATCCAGAACGAGAGGAATGTAGGCTTCACCCGAGCCAATAACCAGGGACTCACCCTCGCTCGGGGACGACACATCTGTTTTCTCAACCCGGACACAGTAGCCCAGCCCCGTGCGTTGGAGACTCTGGTGCATTATCTGGATACCCACCCTCACGTTGGCATTGTGGGTCCGCAACTGCGCTATGCAGATGGCACGTTGCAGCTTTCACGCTATCGTTTCCCCACACTTATGGCTGCACTCATGGAGAGCACCCCTATCGCCTGGGCCTGGCCCGACAACCCGTGGGTGCGTCACTATCACTACGCAGATTGTCCTCCCGACCGGACTCATGCCGTGGACTGGCTCAATGGAGCCTGCCTGGTGGTCCGTCGTCAGGTTATCGAACAAGTGGGATCGTTTGACGAAGGATTCTTCATGTACTCGGAAGAACTCGACCTGTGTCGCCGTGCCGGGGATGCAGGGTGGAAGGTCGTCTATATTCCGGATGCTCTCGTGACCCACCACGAAGGGCAGTCGAGCGGGCAAGCCATCGTCTCCCGGGATGTGAACTTCAACCGCAGCAAGGTGCGCTACTTCTATAAATACCATGGCCCACTGGCCGCCCACCTGGTGCGTTGGGGGCTTCGGCTGCAATACAGCGTACAATTGCTGATTGAGGGGGTCAAGTGGCTCGTGGGGCACAAGCGTTCCTTGCGCGCGCAGCGAGTGCGCGTCTATTGGGCGGTCATTCAGGAGGCACTGGGCCCACCGGAGTGAGTAAGTGACACTTCATCACCGGGGATAAAGCAGTCTGCTCATACCTTCCGCTTTTTGGGGAAGAGTGGGCGGGCTTATCCCCTCACTTCGCTTCCCTGGGGTTGGTCTCTCCCCTCTCCCTACAGTAAAATAAGGCTGTCGGATAGCGTCAGACTGGCCACTTTTGAGCGGAAAAACAGGAGTGATTATGCCCACATATGAATCCTGGGGTCGTTTTCCAAAGGTGAAGCACCGGACGGTCGTACCCATTCGTTGGCGAGACGAGATTCCACGTCTGGACATGTTCGACGCGCCTGTGCTTCCCCACGGCATGGGACGCAGTTATGGTGATGTGTGTTTAAACGAGGACGGCGTCTTGTTGCACACGGTCGGACTCCACCGTTTCATCAAGTTCGACGAGGAAACCGGCCTTTTGCGTTGTGAGGCCGGAGTAAGACTCGACCAAATCCTGGAGCTCGTGGTCCCGCGAGGCTGGTTTCTCCCCGTTACACCCGGCACGAAGTATGTCACCGTAGGTGGAGCCATTGCCAACGACGTGCACGGAAAGAACCATCACCACGGTGGCACCTTTGGGCGCTACGTCACCCGCTTCGAGCTCGTCCGTTCTGACGGCTCACGCCTGGTGTGTTCGTCGGACGAAAACTCGGACCTCTTCCGGGCAACCATCGGTGGCTTGGGCTTAACCGGTCTTATCACCTGGGTCGAATTCCGTCTCAAACCCATCCCTTCCGCCCTCATCGAGGAAGAGCTCATTCGCTTTCGGGACCTGGACGAGTTCTTCGAAATATCCGCTCAATCAGATGTGGATTATGAGTACACTGTTGCCTGGGTGGATTGCTTGGCCCAAGGGGAAGGACTGGGACGAGGCATTTTCATGCGAGGCAATCACGCGGATGTGCCGGGAGCACTCTACGCGAACAGCGAGCGCCGTTTGGGGGTCCCTTTCGATTTTCCCGAATTCGTTCTCAACCCTTTGTCCATGAAGCTCTTCAACACCCTCTACTATCACCGCTTACGGGAGAAACGGAAGACCGTCTTGGTTCACTATGAACCTTTCTTCTATCCCCTGGACGCAGTGCGCAACTGGAACCGCATTTACGGCAAGCGCGGGATGCTCCAGTTCCAGTGCGTCGTCCCGTTCGGCGACCATCGCGAGGTCATTCGTACCATCATCGAGCGCATTGCCCGCAGCCGACGGGCTTCTTTCCTGGCCGTCCTGAAGGAATTCGGACACGTTTCCTCCCCGGCGCTGATGTCCTTCCCCCGCCCCGGGGTCACTCTGACGTTGGATTTCCCCTACGAGGGTCTGTCCACCATGCACCTTTTCGACGACCTGCACGCGTTGGTGCGTGAGGCCGGAGGAGCCTTCTATCCGGCCAAGGACACACATATGAGTCCGAAAGAGTTCCGGCATGCCTATCCCGGCTGGAAGGAATTTGGCCAATATGTGGACCCACATTTCTCTTCCAGTTTCTGGCGCCGGGTGATGGACGGAATCAAAGTTGAACGCGAGGGGCTACCATGACAAACGTGCTCATTATCGGTGCCACGTCGGCAATTGCTCAGGAAGTCGCCGGGCATTTTGCCGCCGCGGGAGATCGGCTTTTCCTCGTCGCGCGCAACGGTGAAAGATTGAAGGCCGTTGCAGAGGACATGCGCGTCCGAGGCGCAGAAAAGGTCGAGACCTTCGTTCTGGATGCCAACGATGTGGACCGGCACGAGGAGATGTTGCGGGCCGCGGAAACGTCTCTTGGCCCTCTAGATGTGGTCTTGATTGCCCATGGCATGCTCCCTGACCAACAGGCCGCTCAGCAGGACGTGAAGCTGGCCCTGGACACATTTCGCACCAATGCAACCAGTGTCGTGGCCTTGCTCACCCTCCTTGCCAACCGTTTCAAAAAGCGGGGGCGGGGCACGATTGCTGTTATATCCTCCGTGGCTGGGGACCGGGGGCGCCAGAGCAATTACGTCTACGGGGCTGCGAAGGCCGCGGTCACCGCGTTCACGTCCGGTCTGCGCAACCGCCTCTCCCGTTCCGGGGTCCAGGTCATTACCATCAAGCCTGGCATGGTGGATACCCCTATGACGGCGCACATGCGCAAGGGCCCCTTTTTCGCCTCGCCGGAAAAAGTGGGCCAGGACATCTACAACGCCATTCTCAAGGGCAAAGATGTGGTCTACACGCCCTGGTACTGGCGTCTGATTATGGGCGTTATCACCCATTTGCCGGAGGGCATATTCAAGAGATTGAAGCTGTAGTGGTACGGCCCTCTCTGCGTTGCACTCCGTACCGGGGAAGATGGACTTTTTATGCACTGCATCTACTTTGTCACCGGCGAATTTCCCCCTATGCGAGGAGGGATGGGGGATTACACACGCGAGCTGGCTGTAGCTCTGGCGCAACGGGGCCATGAGGTACACGTGATCGCTCATCTGCAAGCACGAGGGGCATTGCGGGATGAGCGCGTGAGCCAGCACATCAGCGTCCATCCCATTGTCCCTGCATGGAACTGGCAAGGCCTCTACCGGGTACTTCGGTTTCTCAAGGAAGAGAGGGTTCTCTTGCTGCATATCCAATATCAAACCGCGGCCTACAGGATGCATCCTGCCATCAACGCTCTGCCCTGGCTTGTCACTCGCATGGGCACAACGCCCAAGATCGCCATCACCTATCACGATTTACGCGTTCCCTACCTTTTCCCGAAGGCAGGGCCACTTCGGGAGTGGATCACTTTCTTCCCGGCACGCCATGCTCATCTGGTCATTGCCACCAACAGCGAAGATCAACACCGGCTGCAACAGCAGGAAATAACGGCTACACGCATCCCCATTGGAGCCAATGTCCATCCTGTAACCGTCACCGCCGACGTCGTACGCCGTGCTCGAGAGAAATGGCGGATTCCCGCCAACGCGTTTGTCATCGGCTACTTTGGCTTCCTCAATCGCAGCAAAGGGGTAACGGACCTGCTCGGTGCTGTTGGACGGCTGGTGGACGAAGGGGAGAACGTCCACCTTTTAATGATGGGAGAACCACTGGGTGCCAGTGATCCCACCAATAGAGCCTACATGGAGGAGGTAACGGCACTGGTTGTTGCACAGAAGCTGCAGAACCGTGTACATTGGACCGGTTTTCTCGATGATGAAGGGCTTTCTGTCGGATTTGCTCTGGCAGATCTCGTTGTGCTTCCCTACCGGGATGGTGCCTCAATGCGCCGCGGCACATTGCACGCGGCCCTGGTTAACGGGGCGGCTATCCTGACCACCCGGCCCCATGTGCCTATTCCCGAACTTGAGAAGGCCGTTTGGTTTACTTCTCCTTTTGACCCCCACGCGCTCACCTACGCCATCCGCCACCTGATGCGTGCTCCTGGGCTCCGACGCGCGCTTCAGGCCCGTGCCCGCGAGGTGGCCCGGCAGTTCTCCTGGGAGATCATTGCCCAACAACACGAGGATGTGTACCAGCGCCTCAGCACCTAAGTCTCTGCCCTCACTCCCGATTTCATCCTCCAACCCGGACGGTTCATTTGGCCCCTGGCATACCTCCGACTACAATGTCCTCGTTGCGAAGCAAGGCAAACTGAAGAATACCACTCCTCTCTGGCTCCCCGGTGTGAATCAGTATTTTCCCTGCATGTCCTCGCAACTACAACAAACTGGAAGGAGATTTTGTGATGAACCGAGAAACACCCCCGTTTGCATCAGGTGGACTACCCTTGCTTGGCCACGCGTGGGCGTATCACAAAGACCGGGACGCTCTCCTGCGCCGCGGGTACGAAGAGCAGGGTCCCGTCTTCGCGCTAAGGCTTGTCAACCAGCCCGTTGCCGTCGTCGTAGGGCCCGAGTACCACGCCACTTTCTTCGGTGAAACTGACCACAAGTTGACCATGGATAAACCCTACCGCTTCATCCGGGCCATCTTCGGCGATCTGGCTTTTCTGAGTTCCCCCGAGACCTACCAAAAGCAGCGCCACATCATCCACGCGCCCTTCCGGCGCACGAAAATGCTGGCGTATGCCCGCATCATGGAAGAACGGACGCGTCGCTGGCTGGATGGTCTGCCCGATGAGGGAGAAATGGAGCTGACTTCCGCCATCTCCCACCTTGTACAGGATATTGCCGGATACGCGCTGATGGGTAAGCACTTTCAGGAGAGTGTAGGACGTGAGTTCTGGGACCTATACGCGGACCTGAGTGCAGCCCTGGACCCGCTCATCCCACCGCACTGGCCACTGCCCAAATTTCGCCGCCGCGATAGGGCCAAGGCGCGTATGGTGGACATTCTGCGCCCACTCATCAAAGAGCGTCGTGTCCACCCTGATGAGTATGACGACTTCTTCCAGGACTTCGCCAACGCAGCGTACAAGGACGGCACTCCACTGAATGACGACGAGATCATCTCCCTTGTCCTTGGATTTAACTTTGCCGGGCATGAAACCACAGCCGGGCAGGCAGCCTGGACGATCATCCTTTTACTCCAGCACCCCGATTACCTGGCTCGGGTGCGCGAGGAAATCGATACACACCTGCCGGCCGATGCGCCCATCGATGGTGAACACATGCGGCAACTTTCCCACATCCTGTGGGCCCTACGAGAGACCGAGCGCATGCGTCCATCGGCTGATGTGCTCATGCGTTATGTGGAGGAAGATGTTGCCTTTGGGGATTATGTTGTCCCTCAGGGCTGGTTGGTCCAGACAACTGCCGCCATCTCGCACTTCCTGCCCGGCGTCTTCACAAACCCCGAGCAGTACGACCCTCTCCGTTTCGCCCCTGGCCGTGAGGAGGATAAGCAGTTCCGGTTCTCCCTCATTGGATTCGGTGGTGGTACGCACAAATGTGCAGGGATGAACTTCGCCAACAACGAGATGATGATCATCACGGCTCTGCTCTTCCGAGCATTCGATATCGAACTACTCACGCCGAATCCGCGGATTTTGCATGGCATGGGGGCTGCCCGTCCTTCTCCTACTCGCGTGCGATTTCGCCGTCGGAAGAAGGCCAATTGAGCGCAGGAGATCGTGAGGGTCCGACACTGGCGCCCCTTTGAGATCACTTTTCTAAAACTCCACGTTTGGACGCCCCTCTTCCTTTGTGCTAAGCTTAGGCAAGAGGGGCATTGTCTATTCTTGTCCCCTCAGACTTCAACACTGCATACCACAGGTCATAGGGACGCGTGAAACACGAACGGACGCTGTTAAGTGCAATCATTCTTCTCTTCATCCTGTTGGGAGTGTACTACTCGGTCACCGTCCCCATCTTCGAAGCACCAGACGAAGTACACCATTTCTTCTACGCCAAGCATCTAGCGGATACCCACAGTCTGCCCGTACAAAATCCGAAAGCCCCCAGCTTCTGGGCTCAGGAAGGAAGCCAACCCCCCTTGTATTACGCTCTGGTTGCTTTGGTTATCAGCCCCATCAACACCGACCGGGCCGTTGATTACCTTTGGGAGAACCCTCATCGCAACGTCGGCGTTCCCTTCCAGCCCGGGAACAAGAATTACTTCATTCACACGGACAGGGAAGACTGGCCTTACCGCGGGCTCCCGCTGGCTGTCCACATCGCCCGTTGGTTGTCGCTTCTGTTGGGTGTCGGCACCATTCTGGGGACCTACGCTATTGTGGGTTCCCTGCGCCCGGACCTCCCCTACTTGCGCCTGGCGACGGCAGCCACGGTCGCTTTCATCCCGCAGTTCATCTTCATTAGTGCAGCAGTCACCAACGATAATATGATTAATTTCATTGCCACCCTAGCCATCCTGCAAATGGTTCGGCTAGTTTTGCAAAATGGGAAGTACCGACAGGTTCTCCTTCTGGGCCTGTTGGTCGGTCTGGCTGCACTGAGCAAGCTTAGCGGACTTGGGCTCTTCCTCCTGGGCCTAGTGGCCCTGAGCCTCCACGGCCGCCATCGTGAGAACAGTAAACGCCTTTGGGTTATGATACTTCTGTTCACTTTGGTTGTCTTGCTCACCGCAGGTTGGTGGTATGCTCGTAACTTTGTCCTCTACGGTGATGCAACCGGCCTCAATCGCATGCTGCAATACGTAGGTTATCGCCATCCTCCTTTGACCGTCGCGGACATTCCCACGGAGTTTCGGGGGCTGCGTTGGTCTTTCTGGGGACTGTTTGGCTGGTTTAACATCCCCATGGGTTTGCGCGCTTATCGCTTGTTGGATGCTCTGACCCTTTTTGCCACCCTGGGGCTTATTTTGGGCCTTGTCCGCCATACCCTCAATCTAGGGGATTCGCGTGTTTGGGCGCTGCTTCTCCTGCCCGCCTGGTTGACTTTGCTCATGGCCGCGTTGGTGCGTTGGACATCCTTGACCCCAGGGACCCAGGGCCGCTTGCTCTTCCCGGCCATTTCCGCCATTGGTCTGTTGTTCGTGTTGGGATGGACCCGCTGGCTTCCTCGTTCCTGGCGGCCGTTTTGGTCAGCCCTTCTTCCCCTTCTCTTGCTGGGTCTGACCGCCATTGCTCCCAGTCGTTGGATAGCACCTGCGTACGCGAAACCTCCTCGCATTCACGCCGACCAGATCCCCGCCTCGGCCAAGCCGGTAGACCTGGTTTTCGGCAATCGAATTCGCGTCTGGGCGGTGAACATCAAGCAAATCACCACACACCCGGGAGACACAATTGACCTTACCCTCTACATGGGGAAGGTGGGCGATCTCCCTGTGGATTACACTCTCTATGTCCACTTGCTGGGGCGCAAACGAGAAGATGTAGGGCAAATCAACACTTTTCCCGGCTGGGGAACCTATCCCACACGTCTGTGGAAGGACGGCGAGATCATCGTCGATCACTATCGAGTCAAAGTAAGTCCTCGTGCACACACCCCTACCCTCATGCGGGTTGAGATCGGCTTCTTCAATTACTGGACTAAACGTCACCTAAACGCTAAGACATTGGAAGGAACTCCGACCATCTCTCTTTTGGGCAGCCTGCGGTTGGTCGATCGTCAGGCACCAGTGTACACTCCCAAAGTGTCGTTAAACGCGACCTTTGGCAACGAAATGGCTCTGGTGGGAATGGATCCCCCACCATTACACGTCAAGCCCGGCGAAACTCTAACTTTCAGCCTGTACTGGAAGGCCTTGCGTCCTACCAGTGCCTCTTACACCATCTTCACCCATTTCATCCGTACAGGCGATCCCCGCCCACTTGCTCAGAATGACAAGCTTCCTCTGGAGGGGGATTATCCTACTCTGGCGTGGGCCCCGGGAGAAGTGGTCAAGGATACCTACCGGATTACTGTACCGAAGAATGCACAGCCCGGCACGTACAACCTGGTGGCGGGCGTGTACCAGCTTCAAACCCTCCAGCGTTTGCCGCTGCTCAGGGGGCCGGCCAATCCCTGGGTGGATAATGGCGTTACCCTCATGACTTTACAGGTGGGACCATGACCCACGGCAATTATCAGAAGTACACCAATCCGAACCCTATCCAACAGCGTCTTATCCGCAATTTCCTCAATGCGGTTGCCGAGCTCGTGCGTGTTTCGGGATCGACCACCCTTCTGGATATCGGTTGTGCGGAAGGATTTGTCAGTGCCTACATTCGACACCAAATCCCTGGGATAGAACCATGGGGCCTCGACAGAGACGCGGCGGCACTTTTGCGAGGGAGAAGTCTCCACCCTCATATGCCCACCTGCATTGGGGACATCATGCAGTTGCCCATCAAGGAAGCAAGTGCAGACCTCGTCCTCTGTACCGAAGTGCTGGAACACATCCCTGATCCGGCCCACGCGTTGCACGAGCTCCTTCGGGTCGGCCGACGCTATGTGCTCCTGAGCGTGCCCTGGGAGCCCTGGTTCCGCCTGGCGAACGCATTGCGCCTCAAGAACGTTAAGCGCTTGGGTGACGATCCGGAACATGTCAACCACTGGAGTGGACAACAATTTCGGCGCTTCCTGCACCCTCAGGCGCGTGTGCTCATTCATCGTATCGCGTTTCCATGGCAAATCGTTCTCCTGGAAAAGGATCGGTGAATCGACGGCGTCGCGCTGCTGTGTGGAGAGAAATAGTGACTCGAAGAGGACGAACTACGTTCAAGCCTCTGCTCTACGGGGGACTGACGCTCTTGTGGCTGGTCTTATGGGGCCAACACCTGCGAACGATTGGGCACATTCCCGCAGGGCTCTTCTACGATGAAGCCTTCAACGCCCTCGACGCGCTGCACCTGCAAGACATGCACTGGCCTGTCTTTCTCCCTGGAAATTTCGGTCGAGAGCCCTTGCTGGTCTACCTGATGCGAGGAGCATTTGACCTTTTCGGCCCCACCATGTGGAGTGTGCGCCTTCCCGTCGCCCTGGCCTGGGGCTTGACCATGCCTGCACTCTGGTGGCTGGCAGATGAACTTTTCCGGCAAGAGGAGGGGAGGGAGTGGATACGCGTTGCATCCCTTATACTCCTGATGACAAGTCTCTGGTACGGGATTAGCGCACACTACGCCATTCGCACCAATCTTTTCGTGTTGTTGGAAACACTCTTCTTCACGGCCCTGTGGCGGGCCTGGAACCGCAATAGCCTCGTGTGGGGAGGTATGGCAGGCCTTTTTGGGGGATTGGCTTTTTACACGTACCTGGCCAATCGCCTCTTGCCGCTCGTTTTCCTGGGATTTTTGGGCGGCGCATTTTTTTGGCGACGTGATGCCTTGGCCGCGCGCCGCCGTCCTCTTCTGGTCACGGTCCTGATGGCCCTGGCGGTTATGTTCCCGCTGCTGTTCTACTTCGGCCACCATCCTCAGGATTTTCTCACACGTACGAGTCAGGTGGCTCTTGTTGGCGGTCAAGGGCAAATGGCAGCCCCCAATCGCGCTTTGGCACTGATGGAAAATGGCCGTCGCATCTTGGCCATGTTCTTCTTCAAAGGAGATGCGAATCCCCGGTCTAATATCCCTGGCCGTCCGGTCTTTACCTGGTTCGCTTTGCCCATGTTCCTGGCCGGGTTCCTCTCGGCGGTCGAGCGGCGCAGCCTCCGGCGAGGGTTCTTGCTTTTGTGGTTAGGAGTCATGTTGCTCCCCACGCTCCTGACGGAACACGCACCGCACTTTCAGCGCGCAGTTGGATCCGTCCCCCCGCTCATGCTTCTCATGGGTGTGGGGACGGCCGCATTGGTCCGGTGGGGAAAACGGTTCCATGCGCCGCGAGTCTGGTCGATCCTGATAGCGCTTTTGTTGGCAGGAGAGAGCGTTGCCGGTTTCGTCGCCTTCATCCGGTGGGCATCCTTGCCCGACCTGTATTACGCGTTCGACGAGGGGCTTACTCGTATTGCTCGCCATATCGTCACCCATCCAGCTCAAAACGACGTTGTTTACCTTACTCCCCGAGATATTTCTCACCCGACTCTACGATTCTTCCTCGAAACGGGAGGGATCACCCACTGGCCGCGCTCCTTCGACGGTCGGCACGTTCTCGTAGTCGCACCAGGGCAAGATGCCCGTTATATTGTCATCACTCACGAGGACTTCCGTTTTGATCTGATGGCCCATTGGCTCTGGCCGCGAGGCGGGTACAAGACAACGCGGGTATTTCGAGATCGCAAGGGGAAACTCTACGCAGAAGTCATCCGGGTTCCGGCAAGGACTGCTCTGCGTACTCCCTTGTGGGCCATACATGCCCGTTGGCAGGACCACATTGCCCTTGTTGGCGCGGATCCTATCCATTGTTGCACCTACCGACCGGGGAGCATCCTTTATCTGCAGCTCTGGTGGACGCCCGAAAGAGGTACCCCCTCTCGGCGTTGGACCGTGTTCACCCACCTCTTGGACGCAAGTGGACGCCAGGTCACCGGCAAGGACTGTGAGCCCGGGTGTGGAAGCTACCCGACCTCCCGATGGCACGACGGGGAACGCATCGTAACGGAATACCAGATACACATTCCCGACGGTACCCCACCAGGCACGTATAGTCTGGAGGTCGGCTTGTACGATTGGAAATCAGGCCGACGTTTATCATTGGTCGGCCGTTCCAGAAATGCGTTGCGTCTCGGAGTAGTGCGTATCAAGCCTTAACGAGAGGGGCTACTTCCTTTCGACCTTGTAGAAGGGGGAGCCCAGACGATCGCCCACAAAAGTAACCAGGGAGACAACCAACGCTCCCTCAATTGCAGCCAACCAGCCGGTCACTTGCAGGGAAATCCCTGCGCTCTGGCTTGCCCAGGTGGCGAGCAGGAAAACAAGTAGATTGACAACCAACGAGAAGAGCCCCAGGGTGAGTAGGCGCATAGGACAAGTGACGAGGCGCAGAATGGGTCCCACGCTGCCGTTGATGAGCGCCAGGATAAGTCCTGCCCACAGGATGTCCAACGTTGTGTGTGAACGCACACCGGGGACGAGCCATACGGCCAACCACAAAGCCAGCACGTTCAGCCCTCCCCAATACGCCAGCCGTCTCATTTGTGGAATCTCCTCCTCAGGTCATCGCCATGGTGTCAGTCTACCACGCGCGCTCCCCGTGGGCAAGCTCTTGAGGTGGTTTTGGTGGGTGTTTTGTATGGTTGTGGGGGATAGCTAAAAGACTACGCGATGTACTGTATAACCCAAGAAGACCCTCGGGATATCTCCAACGAGGATACATTTTGCATCTTCTCTCGGTTGGAGGGCACAATACGGCAAGCTCAGACACCTTCAAGAACAAAAGCGAGAACTGGAGGTTCCTATGGCCCATCCCCACCCTATCGGACAAAATCTGGATGAGCTCCATGCCACCCTGGGGCCCATGTCTTTGACCTTTGATGATGTTCTGCTCATTCCCGCCTATTCAGAGGTCCTGCCGTCCGAAGTCAACCTGAGTATCGAATTGCATCCCCGACTTCATTTGAACATTCCCGTCCTCTCGGCGGCCATGGATACCGTTACAGAATCAGAGATGGCTATTGCGCTGGCACGTCAGGGAGGCCTGGGGGTCATTCATCGCAACCTTTCCCTTGCCGAACAGGCCGCGGAGGTCGACAAGGTGAAGCGCTCAGAGGCGGGGATGATTGTCAATCCGGTAACATTAGGCCCCGAGGCAACTCTGGAAGAAGCGGAGTCGATTATGTCTCGCTATCACATCTCTGGCGTCCCAATCACACTGGCAGACGGTACCCTGGTGGGCATTCTTACTAACCGTGACATTCGTTTCGCCCGTGATTTCTCCCGTCCGATCCGGGAATACATGACGGCAGAGCGACTTATTACCGCCCCGGTGGGAACCACGTTAGCAAAAGCGCGTGAGATTCTACACCGCTACCGCATTGAGAAGCTTCCTCTCGTGGATAGGAAAGGAAAACTCAAAGGGCTCATCACCTACAAGGACATCCTCAAGCAAGAAACATATCCGCACGCAGCCAAGGACGAGAAGGGACGACTTCTGGTGGCCGCTGCCGTGGGCGTGGGAAGAGAGGGAATGCAACGGGCCGAGGCGGTCGTGGCAGCAGGCGTCGATGCTGTAGCCATCGATACAGCTCACGGACACTCGAAAAGCGTCCTGCAAATGATCCAGGAGCTCAAGGCAGCCTGGCCCGACCTGCCTGTCTTGGCAGGCAACGTGGTCACGGCCGAAGGCGTCGCTGCTCTGGCCCAAACGGGAGCCGATGTCGTCAAGGTGGGCGTTGGTGCAGGCTCGATTTGCACGACTCGGGTGGTCGCCGGCGTAGGTGTGCCTCAGGTTTCCGCTATTTGGGAATGCGCCCGGGCGGGGCAGGCCTTCGGGGTGTCCATCATCGCCGATGGCGGCATTAAGTACTCAGGAGACATCACTAAGGCCTTGGCTGCAGGCGCCCACGCAGTCATGTTAGGCTCCCTGCTGGCCGGATTGGAAGAGGCCCCCGGGGAGCTCATAATCTACGAGGGACGACATTTCAAGACCTACCGAGGAATGGGTTCCCTCGGAGCTATGAAAGGCCGGGCCCGCGACCGATACGCCAGTGGCCAGTCTGAGGGACAAAAGCTCGTTCCTGAGGGCATTGAAGGGATGGTTCCGTACAAGGGCAAGGTGGCCGATTACGTTTTCCAACTCATGGGAGGACTGCGCTCCGGCATGGGATACCTGGGCGCGACGGATATCCATAGCTTGCATGCCCGGGCCCGATTTACTCGCATCACGAACGCAGGGCTA
Organism: uncultured Anaerolineae bacterium; assembly: GCA_964487375.1. GTDB lineage: Bacteria > Chloroflexota > Anaerolineae > JAADDB01 > JAADDB01 > JAADDB01. The sequence goes on from CAZAQA010000003.1 coordinate 169,898, forward strand.
ATCGAATCACACCCTCACGATGTGGTCATTACAAAAGAAGCACCCAACTATCGCGCACGAGAGTAATCCGGTCGCCAGTTGTGTCCTCAAGAGGGCGCTCGTTTCCTGGTTTTGCTTCAAGTCCCATAGGCATCGTCGCTTGGGCCGGAGGCGCGGGGACGAAGGCGTCATCAGGATTCCTATCCCCCAAAAGTACGGGGCAGGAGGGAGCCATATCCCATGACAAACAGAGCCCCCACTGCAATGCTGAACACACCAACCACTCCCCCCAAGACCACCCAGGCGGTGGCGTGTTCACGCGCCTGTCCCAGACCGTAGGTGGACGTCAGCACAATCAATGTGTTGGACGTGAACAATCCGGCCAGGAAGGTGAGCACCAACAAGGCCCCGGTAAGACGCCCGGCCACTCCTGCAGCCGCGATGAACAGTATCACCTGGGTTGGAGTTTCTGCTCCAATGCCGTGGATGACACCGACGAGGTATGCAGAGAGCATGCCGTATGTTCGTTCAGGGGACGTGGAGGGAGACCGGCCCCGCCATCTATCGTAGGAACGCCGGATCCAATCCCAGAGCAACATCCAGCGACTGCGCAACTGGAAGTGACTTCCCTGTCTCCGAAGGGAATACATGACATAAATCCCCAGCAAGATGAGGGTGACCCCTACCACAGGCTCCATGAATTGATCAACCCAGTTGGGCAGCGCAATGTCCAGGAAGATGGCCAACAGGCCCAGGAGGCCAACGACGGTCGCATGCCCTATCGCGTACACCGTACCCAGCCATACACTTCGGCGATGAGTGGATTGGGAGAGAGTGATATCACTGATAGCAGCAATGTGATCCCAATCCACGCCGTGCCGCACCCCCAGAAGGAAGGTAGAGGCAATGAGCAAAATCTCAGGAGCGGGTTTCATGAAAGCTTCCCTCCAGTGTGCCTATAGACAAATATCAGAGGCTCGGGGGCTACTTTCCCCGATTGCAACACTCGCCTCAGCAAAGGTTGCCATCTCATCCGAAATTTTGCAAACTGCCTCTACAAGAACGCGCCCATTCCTTCTCCATCGAGAGAGAAATGCCAGAGCAAGCACAGACACCGACACGGCCACACGCATCAAACGCAGGGCCCGTCCGATGTCTTCCTGTTGGGGAGAAGGAAATTCTCGCCCCAGTCGGTAGTGCCCAACCTTCTCTAATTCTACGCCCAAGGCGCCGGCCATGGTACTCATGGGATGGCCAGCGTTGGGGCTGGACGTAAGATGTGCGTCGCGGCGCCACACGCGCCAAACACGTACCGCATTTGCGCCTTTGAGCCAGGCGGCGGCGACAAATCCGGCTGCGGTGAGTCGGGCAGGTAGAATATTCACGATATCGTCCACCCGCGCAGGCACTTTGCCCAGCCACTCGTGTTCTTTGTCCCGATAACCTAGCATCGCGTCTGCAGTGTTGATGAAGCGGTAAACCAGAGCCGCCGGCAGGCCCCCCAGAATGTAGTAGAAAAGCGGGGCCACAATGCTATCAGACGTGTTCTCGGCCACCGATTCGACAGTGGCTGCAGCCACCTGTGAAGGGGACAATTGCCTCGTATCCCGGCTAACCAAATGCCAGGCAAGAAGGCGACGCGCTGTGGCCAAATCTTCACGTTGGAGAGCCTTTTGTACGCCGGTGGCTGCTTGCTCCAGTCCTTGCCAGGAGAATGTGGTCTTGAGGACAAAAGCGCGAGCTACGGATGCCAGTGGCCCGGGGAAGCGGCTCGTGAGGTTTTCCGCGGCGTACCCGGCCAGTGCGCTCAAGGCCGCTCCACCCAAGAGCACACTCGCACCATGGAGGAGTCGCCATACCCGTCCCCAGGGGGCACGTCGCCCCCCCTGGGCGATGTATTGGCCCATCCAGGCCACAGGGTGATAGCGATTGGGCGGATCGCCCCAGAGCCGGTCGATGAGCAGAGCCAGGAGTAGGGTTTTCATCGTAGATGTCCTCCGGAGAATTTTCTACAAAGCGCGGACGGGGGCTCATCCAGCAGGTGCCTGGGCCTACCGGTTCAGACACCGTCCCGGTTCTGATGCTGACCAGAATCATGGCGCTCCCTATCCCTTAAATCAACAACAGGACCAGTAGGACCGACGTTTCTACGACTTCGCAGATGGCCCCGTAAATATCCCCCGTCAATCCCGGGATACGTTTCATCATAAATCTGGCGATACACCAGGTGAGCAGGAGCGTTCCCAGTCCCAGAAGTCCCCCCACCACGCCTAAAATCAAACCGGCGCCCCCCAGGCCTACTATCGCGGCGCCCAGGAACTCTCGCCATCCTGCCTGATCCTTCATCCATCGACCCAGACCCGCTTCGCGAGCATAGGGAAAGGCAACGATGGCAAAGACCATAGCCAGGCGGCCAAGGACCGGCGGAAGAAGGAGGTCGCGAATGGCGACTGTGGGGGAAGTGAGAAGCAGGGCTCTAAGGGCGGTGTATTTGATCAAAAGCAGGAGGACACCGCCCGCCAGAGCAAACGCGCCTACTCGCTCATCGCGCATGATGTGCAACCGCTCCTCAGGGGTATGCCCCCCGAACAGCCCGTCACAAGCATCAAGGAATCCGTCCAGGTGGAGGGCACCGGTCATGACAACCCATGCGGCCAGAAGCAGGGCAGCGCCCACCCCCGCCGGGAACAAGAGGACCATGCCCCATGCCATGCCCCCCAGAATCGCGCCCGTGACGATTCCAACGAGTGGAAAGTAGACCGTGGCCTTCCCCATCATGGCCGGAGTAATGGGCGTGTCGTCATGCCAGGGAAGCAACGTGAGGAATTGGAAAGCCAGGAGAACGGAGCGCATGTCACCTTCCCGCAACACCTGCTTCTGCAAAGGTTGCCATTTCATCTAGAATCTTGCACGCGGCCTCGACGATGCCGATGGCCAGAGCCGCACCTGTGCCCTCACCCAACCGCAAATCAAGATCGAGCACGGGGTCCAGTCCCAGCCACTCCAACATGATGCGATGTCCTTTTTCCTGTGAGCGATGGCCGGCGATGAGATACGGGCGCACGCGAGGAGCCAGGGTAACAGCAATCAGAGCGGCGGCCGTGGAGATGAAGCCGTCAATAACCACAGGTTTTCGGTGTGCGGCCGCCGTGAGGATAGCACCGACTATCCCGCCGATTTCAAATCCCCCCACTTTGCTCAACACGTCCAGTCCGTCATAGCGTTCTGGACGGTTGACCGCGAGTGCGCGCTGGACAGCCGCGATTTTGCGGGCCAGGCCCACATCGTCCACACCCGTGCCTCGCCCTACGATTTCTGCCGGAGTACGACCGGTGATGGCCGCGGCAATGGCCGCTGAAGGGGTCGTGTTGCCGATACCCATGTCCCCCGTTCCCAGGATGTCCAGGCCCTTTCCGATTTCTGCCTCCACGACCGCAGCCCCGTTCAGAATGGCCAGAACGGCCTGTTCGCGCGTCATGGCCGGTCCTCGAGTGATGTTGTTCGTCCCCTTGGCCACTTTCTTGTTCACTAGGTTAGGGTGAAGTTCGAGGTCTGTGGCCACCCCCATGTCCACGATGACGACGCGCGCGCCTACGTGGCGGACCAGTACATTGATGGCTGCTCCCCCGCGCAGGAAGTTATGCACCATTTGCGGAGTGACTTCCTGCGGGTAGGCGCTGACGCCTTCCCTGACCACACCGTGATCACCGGCCATGGTAATGATGACCTTGCGCCCGACGCGTGGGCGTGGCGTGCCCATGATGCCGGCCACCTGGACAGAAAGATGCTCCAGACGGCCGAGGCTACCCAGGGGCTTGGTAAGGATGTCTTGCCGCTCAGATGCTGCATGCATGGCCCTCACATCCAACTCGGGAATAGACGTGATGAGTCGAGAAAGTTTATCCATCCGTACACCTCCAAAAGGATATCATGCGGTAGTTACAGGTCCAGTCGCCAGATAGCGTCCGCCAACATTTCCGCACCTCGGGCCAGGTTAGGACCTGGTGCGTTGATCTGGATCTCCGGCATGGTGACGACCCGCCGGTAACGAATGGCAGAGACGTCCTCCCAGCCTCGGCGGGCGTATATCTTCTCCAGGGGAGGATGCTCGACCCCCGGCCAGATGGCCACAATGACTTCGGGGTCGACGGCCAGCACCTCTTCCGCTCTCAATTGACGGTCAGGACCGGAAGGCACGAACGTTGCTCCGACGATGTTCAACAGGTCCACGTGCCAGGCCGGCCCGTTGATTAGCGGCCGAGGCCAAACCTCCATGAAAACCCGCACGCGTCGGCGTTCCGCGGCCTGTTCGCGCAGTCGAGCAAAGGTCGCTTCCATGTCGGCAATGATCTGCTCGCCCCGGTCCCGCGCGTCCGTGAGCGCGGCCAGCAGACGGATATTGGCATAGATGCTGGGCAAGGTGGTGGGGTAGAGGAGCAGGACGTTCAACCCTGCCCGCAGGAGTTGGGATACGCTCTGCTCACGCATGGGCACGGAGCCGATGACAAGGTCGGGTTCCAGAGAAGTGAGATCTTGTGCTTGCACAGACCATGTACATGGGACACGGGACAATCCTGC